>MPND01000018.1 GCA_002238855.1 SAR202 cluster bacterium bin90 | reverse complement strand
GGAGATGGCAGTTTGATCCGCGCCGCTCTCAATGACATCGTTAGGGCGCAGAACATGAGCCGTCTCGCGCTTGAAGCCGGAATCACTCGCAAGGGCCTCTATAAGGCGTTGTCCGAAGACGGCAACCCATCATTCGCCACAGTGATGAAGGTCACACGTGCCCTAGGATTACAGCTTCGATTTACGGCCTAATCTGCTATTTCATTTATCACTGATGGAAAGCAGAGAGAGGTTTTTCGCAGGCTGCGCCGGGAGGGTCGGACCGTCAGCAATAAATAATAGGGGCAGCCACCAGCAGTTTGTTCACCCTGACAAGCCCGGCCGAGTTACAACCCAACACCTTCATTGCCCTAATGTCCCTTATATGAGACAATGATAGCATGGAAGTCCTATATACCGAGGCCTTCGAGACATGGCTTAGAGGACTGCGTAACCAACGGGCGAAAATTAGAATCCTCTCCCGTCTTGAGCGCATCGAAGACGGTAACTTCGGCGACCATAGGTCTGTTGGGGACGGCGTAAGCGAACTCCGTGTCAATGTCGGTCAGGGCTATCGGGTCTATTACACAGTCCGTCGAAACACAGTAGTAATCCTGCTCTATGGTGGTGATAAGTCAAGCCAAAGACGCGACATAAGGCGCGCGCAGCGTATCGCAAGTGAATTCTAGAGAGGCGCTATGAAGCTCAAGAAGTTCGATGTGGTTGATTTCCTCGACAACGATGAGGCGATGATCGAGTACTTGAATGTTGCTCTGGAAACGAATGACCCCAAGTATTTTGCAAAGGCGCTCGGCAATGTTGCCCGCGCCAAAGGCATGACCTCAATCTCCGATGCCAGCGGCTTAGGGCGGCAATCCTTATACCGCTCTCTTTCAGAGGAAGGAAACCCGCGCATCGACACGCTGTTCAAGGTTCTCGATACCTTGAATATCCGTCTCGCGATTACTCAATAGCTGGACAATCTCATTCGCCATCCCTGCCCATCCGCGCCGCCAGCACACCGGCTATCAGGCCGAACAGGTGCCCCTCCCACGAGATGAAGCCTGCCTGCGGCAGTACGCCGAAGATGATTCCTCCGTACAGCAGCAACACCGCGACGGCAACCGCTATTGACACGAAGCTGCGCTCGTACCAGCCCTGCGCCACCAGGTAGCCGAAGTAGCCGAACACCAGCCCACTCGCTCCTATATGGATCGCCGGACGCCCCACGAGCCACACCAGCAGACCGCCCAGCACGACTACGAACAGCGACAGCCCTACCAGCGTCTTTGTGCCACGCAGCGTGACAAAGCCTCCCAGCAGGAGAAGCGGAAAGGTGTTCGACATGAGATGCGAGAAGCTACCGTGCAGAAGCGGCGCAAGCAGGATGCCCCTGAGGCTGCCCGCCAGATATGGGACGCTCAACTCGAACTCTGACAGGAACCGGTACGGCAGTGCCATTGGAGCCAGCCCATACCTGTTCAGATCGCCACCGAACACCAAGATGTTCACCAGATAGACGAGCCAAATAGCCGCAACAAATATGAGCAGCAGTACTATCGAAACCACCCTGTCTCTCATCAGCCGTCTCCCTGTTCCCGATTATCCAAGGTTATCAATCTGCACCGGCTCGACGTCGTCGGCAAGCCCGAAGCCGAACACACGCGAGTAGAAGTACAGCTCAGCCTCCAGTGCGCGGCGAATGTTCGCCGCTTGCCGGAAGCCGTGCTGCTCGCCCTCAAATGTGAGATAGGCGACGGGCAGGCCCTTCTCGCGCAACGCATTTACCATCGACTCCGCTTGATTGGGTGGCACAATCTCGTCGTCCAGACCTTGCAGCACAATCATCGGCGCGGACAGCCCGTCTATGTGGTTGATTGGCGAGCGCTCGCTGTACCGCTCTTCGTGCTCCGGGAAGCGTCCCACCATCGTGTCCAGATAGCGTGACTCGAACTTGTGCGTGTCGCGCAGCAGCGCTTCAAGCTCGCTGATTCCGTAGTAGCTCGCGCCCGCGCTGAATGCATCGCGCGTCGTGAGCGCAAGCAGCGTGGTGAAGCCACCCGCGCTGCTGCCTCGGATGATGAGCCTGTCCGCGTCCGCAAGTCCCTGCTCCACAAGGTACTTCGCGCCGTTGATGCAGTCATCCACATCCACGACGCCCCAGTTCTCGTTGAGCCTCCGGCGGTACTCCGTACCGAACCCGCTGCTGCCCCCGTAGTTCACATCCAGCACCGCAAAGCCCCTGCTCGTCCAGAACTGCTTGCGTAGGTCGAGCGATGAGTCCGCCGCGCTCGTTGGCCCGCCGTGGCTGATGACTATCATCGGCGGCTTCTCGCCATCGGGCGCATCGTGGTCCTTGTTGGTCGGAGCGTAGTAGAAGGCATGCGCCGTGAGCCTATTTTCTGTCGGGAACTCGATTGCCTGCGCCCGCGAGACATAGCCATCGTCCAGCGCGGCATCACTGCTGCTCCGAAGCCGCGTGGTGCTGCCATCCGCCAGGTCGTGGCGCATCAGCGACATCGGCATCGTTGGCGAGCCTGCCGTGAACGCCACATGACTAGCATTGAGATACAGCGTGCCGACATCCGTGAAGGGCGTGGGCACTATCGTCATGGTGCCGCTTGCCGTGTCGATGTCGCCGATATGCCATTCGCCGGACTGCGTGTATGTGCAGATGATGCGCTCGTCCGACGCGAAGCCGTAAGTGCTCAGCCCAAAGACCCATGCAGGCCTGCCGAATTCTTTGCCCATCGCTTCCATCGCGCACACCGGCTCCACGCCGTCGAAGTCCGAAGCAGCGCGATAGATATTCCACCATCCCGTGCGATCCGATACGAAGTGCAGCACGCCCGATGGCGACCATGTCGGCTGGAAGATAGACTCGTCCACGCCGCCCGCTACCAGCCGCCGCTCGCCCAGGCTGCCGTCATCTAGCAGGTCGGCAACCCATAGCTCGCAGCCGTCCCAGGGCATGTTGGGATGGTTCCACGACAGCCACGCCAAAGTGGAGCCGTCTGGACTAATGCGCGGGCTGGAGTAGAAGGACGCGCCCGATACCAGCACTCGGCTGCCGCCCCGTTCGAGGTCGATGGCGACGATGCTGTTGACCGCCTCCCGCCAAGATGAGGAATGATCCTCGCGCACGCAGACCATGATATTGCGCCGTTCGCAGACTTCCCCGTCCGCATAGCGCATATCTATCTCAGGTGTGAGCGGCTGCGGCATGCCGGCTTCGCCTGATGCGGAAACCGTCTGACGATAAATGCGCTGGTCGCTGAAGTTACTGAAATAGACGACGCTGTCCTTGCCATCATCGCCGGCAACGCAGAACGCGCCGCCCCCATACTCATGCACGCGGGTGCGTACGTTGTACTCCGGCGGTGTCAGGTCATGCGTCGTACCGTCGGGCGCGCGCCGCACTATGACATTGCGCGCATTGTCCGCAGGTCGCATTTCGGTCCAGTAGATGTCGTCACCGTGCAGCGCGACATCGCCGATGCTGACGCTGTCCGCAACAATGAGTTCGGTGGAAACCGGCGATTTCCATGAACCGTAAGGCGCCGTGGTCTTGTCGGTCATATTAGTCCTCTTATCATCCTATCGGTCAAACGGCGATTCCCCATTGAATCGCAGGAGGGTATTGATAAATAGGATATAACATGACGATGGCAAGCATGTGCTACCATGCCTCCGATATGCAAATCAGCAGACAGCACAACCGCAACAAGCAACAGGCTAAGGACTGGGTCGACGTGAAGCTCGGCGAGATGCTGCAGCAATTCGGCGACTCCGTTTCAGACGCATCGCACCGGTGGCAGGGCGACACGATGGAGTTCGCCTTCACGGCGGCCGGTTTTGTGAGCTTCAGTGGCTCGCTCGCCGTAACGGACACTGAGATCCACCTCGACATGCCATTCCCGTTCCTCGCCAAGAGCTTCGAACCACGCGCCGAAATCGAGGTGAACAGGTGGCTTGATGACAATCTGACAGACTGAAGCGGAAAGGTGTAAGATACCGCCATGATTATCAGGGTCGAGCCAAAAGACTGGAACATGCACACGGTTATCATGTTCTTCAAGGAAGAAGAGCCGCACCCCGAGGACGCCGATATTCGCAGCTACCTCGAAGAGCGTCACCTGGAGCCCCGCCGCCAGTACAACACAGAGCTGGAGGGCGAGAAGTTCGAGGTGTGGACCTACGGCGGCTGCTACCTCGAACGGCACATGAATGCCCTCGCCGACATCCAGCGCGCCGTGGTCGAAAAGGAACTGCTCGTGGAGGCGATCCCAGACCTGCTGGCAAGCGGGCCCGACGCCAATGCGGCAGCACAGGCGGCAGCAAAATCCGCCTCCGACATGACCGCTATCGTTGACTCGCTGATCGAAGCCCTGCACACGCCGGACAACTTCGGCATCGACGCCAATGGCGAGCTGCAAACCACCGTCAGCGCAGAGGACGTGCAGGCACAGTTCCTGTCCTTGACAGCTCATAACTAAGATCCAACAAACACTCTTAAGGAGAGAAACACGAATGTATCTAGTCAGAAGAACCTACAAGACCAAGCCTGGAGAGGCCCGCCGCGTGGCGACCCTCGTACAAAAGCAGGTGCAGATTTATCACGACGCCGGACACCGCGAGGAGTTCACGGTCTCGTTCAATGCAGGCACATGTCCGGGAGAGTCGAACGTCGTAGTCCTCGAGTGGACCACGGAAGCCTTCCAGTCCCCGGCGCGCGAGGGCAACAACATCCCGCCCGAAGCGTATGAAGCAGGCGCCCTATACCGCCCCTACATCGAAGGCAGCCACATCGAGTTCTGGGAGCTGATGACGCCCGGCAAGATGCAGGAGTAGGACGCCGTGTACCTTGTCAGGCGAGTCTATAAGACGAAGCCCGGTGAGGCGCGCCGCGTGGCGACTTTAGTGCAAAAGCAGGTGCAGATTTACCACGACGCCGGACACCGCGAGGAGTTCAGAGTCGCGTTTAATCCCGGCACCTGCCCCGGTGAGCAGAATACTGTTGTGCTGGAATGGGAGACTCACGCATTCCAGTCCCCAGGTCGGCCTGGCAACGTAAGGCCGACCGTCGGCGTGGAAGCCGGCAACGCGTTCAAACCCTACATCGAGGACACCTGGATCGAGTTCTGGGAGTTGCTGACCCCCGGCAAGATGCAGGAATAGCGCCCTATCGCTCACCAATTGAGTCCCCTTACCACTATGTTGAGGGGGCTCTCCTATGGCATCACTTCCCAGCCGTGATTACCAGCAAGCTGGACTGCGGAGGATCATCGCTCCCGATAAGCGAAGCGTGGAAGCGCACGTCCGCAAAGCCTGCTTCCTCGAGGACAGCGCGGTACTGTTCTTCCGTGTACGCCTTCATGCTCTGCGCGTAGCGCGTCACTTCGCCCGACGCTGAGTCAATGATGAAGTAGCGGCGCGTAATAGCGCCAACACCGGCGTCCCAGTAGTTCTCCTGAAGGCAAAGGTGCGGCGCGTCCGAGAAAAGCCCACTCTCCGACGCGTACCACGACGCCGGACGCTGGCCGAATTCTTCGATTGCCTCGTTCGTATGCGCCTCAAGGAGCAGGATGCCGCCAGCGTCCAAGGCGTCGTGTGCCTTTCGCAGGATGCGTCCGGCATCCGAGGGCTTGAAGACGTTGAACTCGCCGAAAATGAGCATTGCCAGCCCATATCCGTAGCCGTACTCCGCAGAGCGAATGTCCGCGTGAATGTACTCGCAGTCCAAAGCCCCTTCGACTGCCCGCTCCCTCGCGTATTCTATGGACGCCGGCGAGAAGTCGATCCCCACGCAGCGATGCCCAAGCCGCGCCAGCCTGCTCGCGTACAGTCCGGGCCCGCAGCCGAGATCAAGTATTCTTGTAGAGTTGCCTGACAGAACTTCGCCGTGAATCCAGTCCACATGCGTATCTATCTTTTCGCTGCGTCGGCTGGCAAGGTCGTGCGATTGCGTAAGGTGCTCTCGCAGCATGCGACGGCTGAATCCCGGCTCGTTCCACGGGATATTATCGCCCTCCGCCCAGGGTTCAGGCGGCGACTTGCGGGTAAGAATATCAATTAGCTTCACACTCAGACACGCTCACCTAACTACTGAGGCGGAAGCCCTTCTATGACCACATCGCCACCTTCTTGCGCGTCCACAGTGAGGCGGCTGCCCCAGAGCATCGCCATGCCTATCAATGGGTCTGAATCTGACTCAAAGATGACTGTCAGGCGCTCCTGTCCATTCCAAGTCACCATCCCCGCATAAACAGAGAATTGCCCAACCGTTCCGTTAGCTAAAACAGCCGGCTGCGTGCCTCGCAGCACCAGCCCCAGTTCCCTGATGGAATCGAGCGGCAAGGTCAGATAGCCAGTGAAAGCTGTATCAACAACTGCGCTTAAGGTCAGCGTTCGGTGCCTCTCGGTGATATTCGCAACGGTTATTGAAACACGCGGCGCTCCGGTGATTGGAGAGTCTTCCCAAGAGTGAACAGTGCCTTCAATCAACTTTGGAATTCGTGCCCGAATAGGTGAATCCGAACCCTAGTCGATGCACTGCCGGATATCCCACCCGCTCCGACCAGGTAAAGGCGTCAGGTTGGCGATCTAGCAAACGGAACAGAGCGGACGCGTCATCGTCGTCGATTTCGTACTCGCCGCTGTTCACATCAATTACGACAACTTTGCCGATGTCATTCTCTTCCATGAGAGGGAGGATTTTCTCCTTATAAATGGCACGGCCCTTGGCGGATGCATCTCCCCCTTTGAATGCCATAACACCGACCTCCATTCAATCACGAGCGTACTAATTAGAATATCACAATCGTCCCTTTTGCCGCAGTTCAGCCAGCAGCGCGTCGTACTCCGCGCGGTCAACGGGCAGGCGCACCTGCTCGCCGCGGCAGCCCGACAGCGTTATCGCAGCCACTAGCTCCTGGGCGCCCAGCGCATCCTCGCCGTTGACGGCAGGCTCGCGGTCCTCGATGAGGGCGCGCGCGAAGTCGTCTATCGCGGGTCTGTGCGTTCTGCCAACGTCCTCGAACTCGAATGTCGCCTCAGTGTCCGAAGGGCTGACGAACGCAATCGTCTTGTCGGTGTCAATGAACTGCTGCACCGGCGTCTCCAGAGTGCGCAGCGTGATCTGCCAGTCCTCCATGTAGAGTGCGCCGCGCTCACCCCATAGCGTGATGCGCTGCTGGTTGGGGGCCTGCGCCGTGTTGCAGTGAATCACGCCGTGCCCGCCACCCGCATAGCCAAGGAGCGCGGTCGCGTAGTCCTCCACCTCGATGTCGTGCTTCAGGGCTGCCACCATGCCGAATGCCGTCTCCGGCAAGCCAGCGAGCCACTGGTACATGTCGATGCCGTGAATGCCCTGGTTCAGCAGCGCGCCGCCGCCCTCGGCATCCCACCTGCCGCGCCAGTCCAGCCGGTCGTAGTAGTCCTGGCTGCGAAGCATCGCCGACGACATCTCGGAGCGGTATATCTCGCCGATCGCGCCGTCGTCTATGAGCTGGCGCATCTTGAGCGCCTCCGGTCGAAAGCGATTGTTGAACAGCACGCCCAGCTTCACGCCCGCCTCGCGGCATGCCGCAATCTGAGCATCAGCCTCGGACGGCGTAACACCAAGCGGCTTCTCCGCCAGCACATGCTTGCCCGCCGCGGCAGCCTGGATCGTTATCTCCATGTGCGACGGGTGCGGCGTGGCGATCACGATGGCATCCACCTCGTCATCCGCAAGCACGTCGTCAAGCGTGGGGTACAGGCGCGTGCCAAGTTCATCCGCCTGCTGCCTCAGTGGCTCCTGCCGCCGCGCGTTGATGCCGACCAGCCGGCAGCTTTCAAGCCCGCGCATCGCCTCGATGTGTACCCTGCCGATAATTCCTGTGGAGCCGATTACGGCCAGTCCTACTTTGTCCATGCCTACTTCACCATTCATCTTTAGAGTTCATGGCGCGGACACACCTAGATTAGCAAAACGGTTGAAGAAGTCTATCAAGATAGCCTGCGCCTATACATCAGAGGCTACTGCGGGGACATATTGCAGTCAAGCGCAGTGAACCGTTGGGAAAGGGACGTAAGGCAGAGACAGGGATACGCAGCAGGCACATGCTTGTGCCGTATCAGTCATCCCTCTTGAAGACAGATTCCAGCAGCAGCAGCGTCTCTATGCTCGGAAGGCGAAGACCCAGTTCCCATCGGCGGACGGACACCTCATCCACGTTGATTCGCTCAGCGAGGTCGGCTTGGGTCAGACCGGCCTTCATGCGTTGTTCACGCAAGGCCAGACCCAGGTCGCGAGCGAGTTCTTCGCGCGATGCGTAGTCTTTGCCTATCAACTGTTCCCAGAGCATCTCATCCCCAGAAGTCTGCTGTCGTCCAGAGTTGTTAGATAGAGGTTTCTCTATGATAAATTGCATAGCATAAAGTTCAATATATTCATAGTAGCATAAATCAGATTACAGCGTCGGACCTACTGCCAGGATTGGCTGTGCCCCTTCAAGTACAGACTCTGCTCCCTGTTACCATCAATTCAGCTCCGTTCTCAGCGCACGGCACTCCCTATGCACCGCAGACCTCCTCAGATTCCGGAGCGTTGCACGGTACGGTCACCCACAGGCGTCCCTCGTATTACCGGCAGGCAAATATAAGTAGGGGAAACCAAGTGCAAATCGTGACGGGATACACAGCGACAACTCATGAGCTTTCAGTGACGAAGATAGCGCGGAACCGGCTCAGAGGATGTTCTGCCGACCGGCGATACGCTTGAGGATCTAGGAGTACCCGGAAAAACGGCTATGCGTCCTCGAATGACTTAAAGCGATGGCAAACAGCCTGTGTTTGCCGAGCCGCATACTGCTTTGGGGCTGCCGCCCAAGTCGTGTCTGGTCTTCTCTCGTTTTCTACGGTCGTGAAACATCCTTCCCATCTGCTCGCCCTTCCTTAAACACACCATGAACGCGCGCCTATTCGCGTGCATAGAAATATCTATGGAACACTAAGCATATTATATACCTAACCTAATTTGTAGAGTAGCACCGTCCATTTAGATTGAAGAGTGCCATATCGGTTCTTCTCAATGCCCAGACACTCGTGTAAACAGGCTTTCCAGGTCGAGCGAGGCCAGCTTCTCAGCGACAGATATGTTTGGTTACGATATGTAGTATAATACGCTCAGTGTTCATGATACTTCAGTCAGGAAATCTTTGCTTCAATCAACATATTTAGTGATAATGCATTTATGCCCGCACTATATCGACCACTGCTCATAGTTACCACATTAGCCACTTCACTCCTCATCCTGCTGGTATTCTCGTACTCCGCTCGCGCGCAAAACGCGAATAACAGTGATGCGCCGAGAAACCTGAGGGTCGAATCCGCAGAGACCGGAATACTGCTCACATGGGACGCGCCCGCCGTGGACGCCGCCTCGGTCACCGGCTACCGCATCCTTCGGAGGAATACCGAGAAATACAGGAACTTCGGTGTCCTGATCAAGAACACCGGCAAGACCAAGACCACATTTCTCAATCGCACCGTGAGTCACGACACGCGCTACGCATATCGCGTGCAGGCGTTGCGAGGTGGTGAAGTCTCAGTAGCGTCCAATACTGCCGCCATGAGGTATAGGAGGCATTCCACCGCAACGCCCACACCTACACCCACGCCGACCGCAACTGTGACACCGACTGCCACGCCCACCGCGACCTTCACACCAACTCCAACATCCACGCTCACGCCTACTGCCACCTCTACCACGACTCCCACGCCCACCCCGACATATAGCCCTACTGCAACGCCTACCGCAACTACCACAGCAACCGGCACGCCCACGCCGACGGCCACACCCAGACCCGCGCCAAGGAATCTCAGGCTGCAGAGCACGTCTAGCGGGATACTGCTCACCTGGAACCCGCCCGCAGAGCACGCCGCATCGGTAACCGGCTACCGCATCCTGCGCCGAAACGCTGACAGGTATGCGTATCTTGGAATCCGAGAGCGGAATACCCGCAGCACTGACACCTCATACCTCGATACTAGCGTCAGCAACAACACGCGCTTTGAGTACCGCGTAATAGCTCTGCGCGGGTCCGAGGAGTCAGCCCGCTCGAATTCCGCCCTCTTGAGGTACAGGAGGCCGGCAACCGCTACGCCGACTCCGACGCCCACGTCGACGTTCACGCCTACCTCAACGCCAACCGCTACATTCACTCCAACGGCAACGCCATCTGCCACTCCCACCGCAACGGCAACCAGTACGCCAACGCCCTCGCCGACACCAACAGCCACGGCAACCGCAACATTCACTCCGACGGCAACAGCGACGCCGACTGCCACGCCCACGTCCACACCGACAGCTACCGCAACGGCAACCAGCACACCCACGCCCACCGCCACACCCAGACCTGCGCCAAGGAATCTCAGGCTTCAGAGCGTAGAAACTGGGATACTGCTCACCTGGGACGCGCCCGCCCAACACGCCGATTCGATAACCGGCTACCGTATCCTGCGCAGAAATCCTGATAGGTATGCGTATCTTGGAATCCGAGAGCGGAATACCCGCAGCACTGACACCTCATACCTCGATACTAGCGTCAGCAACAACACGCGCTACGCTTATCGCGTACAGGCTCTACGTGGAAATGAAGTCTCCGACAGGTCGAATTCCGAAATCTTGAGGTACAGAAGGCCCGCGACCGCCACACCTACAGCAACACCGACGCCTACCCCGACGGCCACAGCTACTAGTACGCCTACGCCAACGGCCACCGCGACGCCGCGGTCTGTTAACCGAAGAAGCGTCCCGCCGCCCAGATTAGAGAAGGTAACGCCCACTCCTGAGACGGTTGACCCGCCCATTTCCCAGCGGCAGGTATCCGAGGAGCCAAGGATTCTGGTTGAAAACGAATACAGCAGCACTCTTGGGACTCTTTTATCCGGTGACGTCCACGCGCAGGGGTTCACGACAGGGACGGCAGCGTCTCGCCTGACCGGCGTTGTAATTTACGCCTTTCCCCGGTCCGCTGCCAGGAACCTCAGCCTCAGCATAAGTAAAGCCACTACATCGGGACAACCCGGCAGCACCCTATATTCACTTATAACTCCTACCAATATCCAATCTTCGCTCAGCGAGCTGGACGTTCTCTTTACTGCACCTGAGGACGCCTCCCTGGAGGCAAATACACAGTATTTTGTTCATCTGACGACTACGGCCACCATTGACCTCGGTCATGCCTCCAGTTCGGCCGAGAGCGCTTCAGGCCTTGCAGGTTGGAGCATCGCCGACAACAGCCAGTCCTACGATGGCAGCACCTGGGCAGCGGCAGATTCAGCTCGTGTCTATGTGATTACCGTAATGGGTGTCGCTGAAGACGAGGCAGAGCCCGACAGGGAATCAACGCAGACATCATCTGCAATCTCGCTGGGATACTCCAGAGCCGCGGGCGAGTCCCCTTATGTCAGCGCATCCATTGACGATACGGACGACATTGACTGGTTCACCACAGGCCTTCTGTCCATCGACGCCGGAGCCAGGTACAGGGTCGATATCAGGCCATCGTCAGTTGCAGACTCACGCGGCCTTCGCGTGAGGGCATTCTACGCCGAGTACAGGCCACTCCGCTCTGAGGATGTTTTTGTCGAACTGGAAAGGCTAGACGGCCCGGTGGATGGGGTGTATTCCTACTACGTCAGGCCCACGAAGCAATCCGGCCCCTACATCGAGGTGTATGACCTCCTCGGCACCACCGCCGACTACGAGATCCGCTTCGTCAACGACCCCGACATGACGTGGAACGGCACCGAGGTACTGAGTAACGACCTGCCCCACGACGACACGACCTGGGCGACGGTGGTCGTTGACGATGGCTCGCACGAGCTAGGTGTGTACAACTATTACGACGATCATGACTGGTTCAAGGCGGAGTTCGAAGCAGGGGTGACTTACATCATGCTCACGGGCCCGCCAGACGATAGGGTTTTCACGCCGGACATAGGCACCGTGATACGGCTATACGATTCTGAGGGCAATCAGCTGGCGATCGGGTATGGCAACTCGCGCGTCGTGATTAACGAGTTGACTTACACCGTTCCCGCAGGAGAGGGCGGAACCTACTTCGTTGATGTCTCATACGCCAACTTCCAGGACGACCCTGACGCGCTCGCTCTACTCGGCCTGACCCAGGGCTTCGAAACAGACTCCTCGCCTTTCATCAGTTCGCGGTACAAATTGCAGGTGAAAATCAAGTCGGATGGCGATTAGTAGCCGCATGGTAAGGCCACGCTTCAGCCGGCAATGCGCGCATCACCTCGTCCGGGAACGACCACATCGACCGCATAGCACTGTCATGCGGTCTGCCGTCCATCGCGAAGCTGCTGCCGCAATACGCGACGCACCGCTCCAGCGCACCGATGACCGCGCGCTCCAATAGTGCCGTCTCGGTTCTTCTCAATTGCCAAACGCTGGTGTAAAAGAGAAGCCCGTCGATACGAACTGCTCTTTCCCGTGTCAATCGTAGTCACCCCCATTCACCCTTCTATGAGGTATCAATTTGTTCACCGGACTTCATTTCAAGCCACTACTTTTCGCCTCTGCAATTATTGCGGCGGTCGTCGCGCTGTCGATTTTCACCTTTTCCGCGCGCGCACAGAATGCCGACTCCGGCGATGCGCCAGGAAACCTGCGACTCGAATTCACCGCGAGCGGGATGCTCCTATCCTGGGACGCCCCGGCCCAGGACGCAGAATCAGTTACCGGCTACCGCATTATGCGAAGAGACCCTGATTTCAGGAGGAACCTCAGGGTACTGGTAAGTGATACTGGCAACACGGAGACCACTTATACCGACACCACCGTCGCAAACGGCAAGCGCTATATATATCGTGTTCACGCGCTGAGAGGCGATGAAGTCTCCGCCGAGTCAGATGGCGCCCGGAAGAGGTACAGCCGGCCCACACCCGCCACGCCTACCGCGACACCAACGGCAACGCCCACCCCGGGAAGATCCGTCCCGCCTCCTACGAAGGAGAAAGTCGGAGACGATCCGGACGATCCCCCCGTCGCAGCACGGCAGTCCGGGACAAATGGAAGGATACTTGTCTCCAACACCGGCGCCGCCGACACATACTACAACCACCAATCCTCTGAAGTAAGCGCGCAAGGATTTACGACGGGTGCCGCATCCTACACTCTGACCGGCATCGAGTTGCCAATATACTTCTTTCTAAGTACGCAGACCATGAGCTTCGACATCAGCGAAGCCACAAGCACGGGACAGCCCGGCGAATCCATCTATGAGCTTTCATATTCATTTCCGTTAACCGCCGGCACGGTGACGCTCTTCCTTGCCGCGCCGGAGGGGGCAACACTAAAGCCGAATACCGAGTACTTCCTTCACATAGACGGCGGCTTCGTGCTGATCAATGAGACGACCAGCAAAGCGGAAGACGCCACCGGTCTGACAGGCTGGAGCATCGCCGACAATCGCTGGTCCTACGACGGCACCACCTGGACAAGCTCCGACTCTAATGTTTACGAGATCTCTGTCAGAGGCGAAGTAAAGGTGGAGCCTGACAGGGCGGGTCAGAGCGAGTCCACAGCAGTCCAACTCGATTACTCCAGGCACACCGGAGAGTCGCCCTTCTCAAAGGAATATGTGAACGCCGGAAGCGATGTGGACTGGTTCAAAACGGCCTTCTTTATGGACAATGGCGCAAGGTACAGGATCGACATCGACCCTGAAAGCCTTACCAACGACGACGATCTTCAGGTGAGCGCGTTCTATATCGACTATCCCAACGACCACTCGCGGGACGAATTCCTCGAACTGGAGAAGTTAACCGACCCTCCGGAGGGCTTAATCTCCTACCACTTCAATCCAAGTCGGCCTCACGGCCCGTACATCAAGGTCTGGGCCGACAACGACACCACGGGCGAGTACAGGATACGCGTCGTCTCTGACCCTGTCATGACATGGGAAGGCTCAGAGGTCCTCAAGGCTGACCTGCCGCATGACGACACCACCTGGGCGACGGTGACGATTGGCACCAGCCAGACAGGCGTGTACCACTATTACGACGATCACGACTGGTTCGCCGTCGAACTCGAAGCGGACGAGAATTATGAGATCGTTACGACCCCGCCCGACTCCTGGCTCACGACGCCGGACGTGGGCACAGCGCTGAGGCTGTACGACTCCGATGGCGACCTGCTGGATATCCACTACGCAAACTCGCGACTTAGCAGTGCAAGTATCGCCTACACCGTTCCCACAGGAGAAGGGGGAACCTACTACGTCGACGTCTCATACGCCAACTACCAGGACGACCCCGATGCACTTGACGCCCTCGGCCTGACAGAAGGCTTCGAAACCGGCGGTTCGCCCTTCATCGGCTCCCTGTACCACTTCACAGTGTCCGAGTAGGATTAATCAGCAGCAATGGCCACGGTTGCATAAGCACAGTTCGTTGAATGAAAGCAACTATATTCCTAGAATTAAGTATCCAATAAATTGTAAATCATGGTGGATTAAAGTATCATGCACTTCTGAACCATACTCCGTATTAGGATACATGAGTGCTTTCAAATACTCGACTCCGACCGTTGTTTTTAGTTGTAATAGTAACCATATCACTCCTGGTTCTAGTGGTATTCAGATACTCGGCACTCGCCCAGGACACCGAAGCCGGCGATGCGCCGAGAAACCTGAGATCCCAGTCTACTGAGAACGGTGTCCTGCTCACATGGGACGCACCAGCCGAGGACTCCGAATCAGTCACCGGCTACCGCATCTTACGCCGAAATCCTGACAGGTACGGGTTCCTTGGAATCCGGGTCGGAAATACCCGCAGCACTGACACCACATACACCGACACTTCTGTCAGCCATAGAACGCGCTATGTGTACCGCGTGCGGGCGATGCGTGGAGAAGAACAATCCGCAATGTCGGATTACGTCCTCTTGAGATACAACCGTCCCGCGACTGCCACGCCAACGCCTACCGCAACGGCTACCGCTACACTCACACCAACTATCACCGCTACCGCTACGCTCACACCTACCGCGACTGCCACTTACACGCCCTCGCCCACACCGACACCTACTGCTACCGCCACACTCACCCCGACTGCGACTGCCACTTACACGCCCACGCTTACACCGACGGCCACTGCCTCGCCCACACCGACAGCCACTGCCACCGCTACACTCACGCCAACGGCAACCGCTACCGCTACATCCACACCGACAGCTACACCCGGAGCCGCACCAAGAAATCTGACGCTCGTGAGCGCGGATAGCGGAATGCTCCTCACTTGGGACGCGCCAGCCGAAGACGCCGAATCCGTGACCGGCTATCAGATTAAGCGCAGAGATCCAGATTACAGGAGATACCTCAGGACGCTGGTCGAGAATACCGTCACCACCGCGACAACATACATCGACACCACCGTCAGAAACGGCAGGCGCTACGTGTACCGCGTGCTTGCGCTGCGCGGAGAGGAAGTTTCCGCAGAGTCGGCTCACGCCCTCAGGCGGTACAGCATACCCCCTACCGCCACGCCGACTCCCACACCGACATTCACGCCCAGCCCTTCTCTCACGCCAACTCCAACTGCGACTGCGACTTATACGCCCACGGTAACTCATACGCCTACCCCAACTGCGACTGCGACTCATACACCCACGGTAACTCATACGCCTACCCCAACTGCGACTGCAACTTATACGCCCACGGTAACGCATACGCCTACCCCCACGGCAACCGCGACCGCAACTCCAACACCGACACCGACTCCCCGCAATGTCGCTAGAATAGTCCAGCCACCTGAGATGGACAAAGATGAAGATGAGCCGGAGGACCCGCCCAACACCGTCCGGCAAAACGTCAGAGCCGATGAAAGGGTACTTGTTGAAAACCTCGTCACTGGTCACTTGTTGCAAACCTCATCGGATAGAGATTACGCGCAGAGCTTCACTACCGGGCCGGTGCCGTATCGGTTGACGGGTGTGTCGCTCAATCTCCGCATAGAGAATCGCAGTCAGAGCTTCAGCGTCTCAATAAGCGAAGCCACTAGCACCGGACAGCCGGGAAGCACAGACTATGCCCTTCAATCTCCGACAAGATTCATTCTCTCCAGGACTGAACCTACCTTCTTCACCGCGCCGGATGACACAATCCTGAAGGCAGATACCCAATATTACGTGCATATAAACGTGGATTTAAACATAGACCCGAGCAAGGCGTTCATTGCCTACGCGGAAGACAACACGGAGAGGGGGACAAGCCTCAATGGTTGGAGTATCGCCAACAACTACTGGGTCTATGAAAGTGGCTCCTGGACGGCGGCGGCTACGGATGTTGTCCTTGGGTTGACCGTGAAGGGAGTTGAGGCATACCCCATCCAACCCGATAGGGCAGGAGAGCACACATCCACAGCGCTCCGGTTGGACTACTCCAGGTACACCGGCGAGTCGCCCTTTGTGCGCGAATACGTGAACACAGCGACCGATGTGGACTGGTTCGGAACAACTCTCTCATTCGACGCCGGCGCGAGACACAGGATCGATATCAGACCGCTAAACCTGACCGACGAAGCCGACATTCGGGTGAGCGCCTTCTACGCCGACTTTCCGCACGACCACTCGATGGACGACTTCCTCGAAGTGGAGAAGCTGACCGACCCGCCCGATGGCTTGATCTCCTACCATGTCGTCGTCACCAACAACTACGGCCCCTACATCAAAGTCTGGGCGGAAAATGGCACAACCGGCGCATACGAGATACGCATCGTCTATGACCCAGCCAAGAACTGGCATATTGACGATCCAGACATGGAGTGCTCTGATGAGGACCCAGCCGCGAAATGCCCTGTTGATCGCTCTGAGGAATGGCGGGGCGGTGATGTTTCCAAGGGCGACCTGCCGCACGACGACACAACCTGGGCAACAGTGGAGCTTGGTGAGTTTCAGGAGGGCGTTTACGACTACTACGACGATCACGACTGGTTCGCCGTGGAACTCGAAGCGGACAAGACTTATGTGATTGCCACAGTACCGCCCGACGAATGGCTCACCGTCCCGGATATGGGCACCGCGCTAAGGCTCTACGACTCCAATGGCAACCAGCTGGAGATTGACTACGCTAACTCACGCCTAGAGGAAGCCTCAATTGAATACGCGGTCCCAGTCGGAGAAGAGGGGACCTACTACATCGATGTCACATACGCCAACTTCAGCGACGACCAGGACTTTCTCGATGCGCTCGGCATAACTGAAGGCATCGAGAGATCATCGCCCTTCACCAACTCCCGCTATGGTCTCGTAATGTCCATAAAGGAATAGGCCAAACCGGCATTCATAGCCCGATGATGGAATTACGAAGATCCCGAAGCAGTAAGCGCGACTAAGAGTTCCGTGCTGAGGCGCGCAGGCTATCCGCAAAGCGCGGCATCACCTCGTCCGCGAACAGCTGCATGGAGCGCATCACCTTGTCGTGCGGTATGCCGCCCATCGCGAAGTTGCAGCCGAAGTACTCGACGCCCTGCGCGCGCAGCTCCGCTATCTTCGCGGCGCACTGGTCGGGCGTGCCGATGAACGCGCGGTTGTCGCTGATGTAGTCGAAGCTCAGGGGCAGTTTGGTGCGCTCGCTGCGCCATGCATCGATGCTGTACGGCACCTCGCTGCTCTCGCTGAAGTTGCGCCGCCACTGCATGATGTCCAGTATCCAGTTGATGTGCGCTGCCGAGTCCTCGCGCGCCTGTTCCTCCGTCTCCGCCACGTAGAAGTACCGGAAGAACGGCACATCATCAAGAGTCGCGTCCCCGCCCGCATCGGCTGACAGCGCGAGATAGCGCCGGCACAGGTCCAGTGACTGCTGCGTGTCCTGCACCACCGCGATGCAGAGCTTGTAGCCGTTGTTCACCAGGAACTCAAGCGTCGCCTGCGTGTACGATGCCGCGATGTAGATGGGCGGGTGCGGCGCCTGCAGCGGAGGCGGCACGAGGTTCAGCTTGTTCAGCGTGTAGAACTCGCCCGCGTGCGAAAACTCCGGCGTCGTCCACAGCCCCTGCACGATGCGCACGCTCTCCCGGAAGCGCGCATGCGCCTCCTCCTCGTCCACCCCGAATCCCCCGTACTCGTAGCCGAATGTGCCGCGCCCGAAGCCCACATCCAGCCGACCGCCGCTCACGCAGTCCAGCGTCGCCGTATCCTCCGCAAGCCGTATCGGGTTGTGCAATGTAGGTATGAGCACGCCCGTGCCCAGCCGTATGCGCTCGGTGCGCGACGCTATCGCAGCCGCCAGCACGAGCGACGAAGACCCCAGGCTATACCGCGAGAAGTGGTGCTCCGCGATCCAGACGCTATGGAAGCCAAGCTCCTCGCCAAACACCGCCTGCTCCACGCACTCAGCGAACAGCCGCGCCGGTTCTTCGCCCTCCGGCCACGGCACATGTGTAAATAGTCCGAATTTCATTCTGACCTATACACCACCACGCCATCCTGCAGAGCGGGCTTGATTATCAGGGAATGGCTGTCCTTGTAGCGTTCAACATCCTCCGATGAAACCACTAGCGCGTCGACGGCGACACCAACACCTTGCATCTCGCCATATATTCGAGACATCACTGTGAGCGCGTCTTCGTCATCCTTGATGATGAGCAGGTCAACGTCGCTGCCGTGTCCAGAATCACCACGCGCAGCAGAGCCGAATAAAATAACCCTCTTCGGTGCTGCCACATCGACAATGCGCTCGATGATTGTTTCTAGTTTTGCCTGCTCAACCATGTCTTTTCCTTGGGCCTCGTCTTGCCTTGATCCTTGCAATCGATTGTACAGCAATTTGTCCTGTTCATCCCCTTCATCCATCCATGTTACCCTTTCCAAAACTCTTCTCAGAATCCACCGGAGGCAATCGCAATGTCCATTCAGGCGGTCATAGCTCAGGCACAGGAGTACCTGCGCGCTCAGAACATCAGCGGCTGGCTGCTCTACGACTACCGCAACATGAACCCCATCTTCTGGGACACCGTTGGCAATATCGCCAACGTAACGCGCCCGTGCTGGCTGTGGATCGCAGCGGACGCACCGCCGCGACTGCTCGTAAGCTACGTCGATCAGGGGCGTTTCACCCACCTCGGCATCGACACGACTCTCTTCGTCAGCCGCCAGGACATGACCGCCAGGCTAGGCGACATGCTGGCATCCGCGGACCGCATCGCCATGGAATACTCGCCGCAGGGCGCACTGCCGCGAGTCTCGCGCATTGACGCCGGCACACTGGAACTCGTTCGCTCGTTCGGCGTCGAGGTCGTATCGTCCGCCGACCTGCTGCAGCACGCGACGCAGCGCTGGAACGGCGAGCAGCTCCAATCGCACCTCGCCGCCGCTGACGCGCTTGGCGACATCGTTCTGCAGGCGTTCCGGCGCATCGGCGACACCATAGACGAAAGCCCGACTGAATTCGACATCGCCGAGTTCATCCGCCAGCGCTTCATCGAAGAGGGCATGGTCGTCACAGACGGTCCCGTCGTCGCCGCCAACGCGCACGCCGCCGACCCGCACTTCGAGCCTACCGAGGAGAACTCATCAGTCATACGGCGCGGAGACTGGATCCTCATAGACCTGTGGACGCGCCAGCCGCACGAGGACGCCATGTTCGCCGACATCACATGGACGGCGTACGTGGGGGACAGCCCGACTTCTCGCCATCGGCAGGTCTTCGACGCGGTAATCGGAGGACGCGATGCCGCAGTGGAGATGCTTGAGCAGGCACACCGCAAGGGCAAGACCCTGGAAGGCTGGCAGCTTGACGCCGCCGCGAGGGAGTACATCACGCAGGCGGGCTTCGGCGACTACTTCAACCACCGCTTAGGACACAGCCTCGGACGCGAGGTCCACAGCAACGCCGTCAACCTCGACGGCTGGGAAACACACGACACGCGCCAGCTGATACCGGGCATCGCCGTCACCATTGAGCCGGGCATCTACCTACCCGGCGAGTTCGGCGTGCGCTCCGAAATAGACCTGTTCATGGGCGACAGCGGCCCCCGCATTACGACCCAGGTGCAGCGCGATGTGGTGCTGATCGACTGCTGACAAGGCTAACATCGATGCACAGGTAGACATGATTTTGAGTCTAGTTCACAAGGATAGGTGTTACCAGAACGCCACGAGCGGGAACAAGGCGTTCACTCTCTGAATCGACGCGCAAGAACAATCCACCAAGCGTGTATCTACCCAGCGTTGCGTCGAAGTTGTCCTCGCCGAACACTACCCAAGTGTGCGTCTCTTCACCCTGACACCTGACTATTGCCTCCGCCATTCCCAATTCCACCTGCTCTCCATCGGTGTACTCAAAAGTCTCGTGAGTCGTGGGAACAATGCCCAGTCGCAACAGATCAGAAGCCGGGATGACTGTTGGCATCAAGCTGTCGTCCACCAAGACATCCATCGCCTCAAACTGCTGGCCTTGAGCATAGCCGATTTCTATCGTTACGGTAAGAGTCCCCACGGCTTATCCCCCATCCTGTCCATCGAAGTTGATTCCGCTAACCCCGATCCACCTTCGGTAGCCGCGTCAGCCCCAGCAGGATGGCCGCCCCAATCACAGCCACACCGCCATAGACGAAGGCGTCCGAGTTGCTGCCGAAGTCAACGATGACGCCGGCGATGAACGGCGAGAACGCGCCCAACAGCGACGCGCCGTATATCAGCGACACTACCGTGGACTGCGCCTCTCCCTCCGCCACATCCATTGCCGCCGCGATATATATGGCGTGCAGCGCATACAGGAAGGCTCCCATCGCCAGCGCGATTATGCCGAACTGGACGCCGGGCACGGTAATTTCAATCAGCACTATGTCGAACACCAGCGGAGCGTCCGTGGGCGAGAATTTCAGCGCGATCATCAGCAAGCCCAGAGCCGCTGTGCAGGGCACCAGCACCGCCTTGTGCCCGAGTCGGTCCGCCAGCCAGCCCATCGTGGGCTGCGCCAGTATCCCCACGAACTGGATGCTGGACAGGAACAGCCCGATGACCACGAATGATATACCCTGGTCTTCCAGCAGGTACACCGGCAGGAACGCCATCATCGCGCCCTGTCCCATGCTGCGCAGCGCCGTCGTCAGCACGAGCATCTGCATGCCCCTGCGCCGCAGCAGCCCGAACAGCTTGGAGAAGTAGTCGCGCAGAGATTCGGTCTCCACGCTCGCCGTCGGTATGCCGCGCATCATCAGGTAGATCAGCAGCCCAAAGACTATCGCCGGGCCTGCGCTGACTTTCAGCGCCTCACTCCATGTGAATGCGACGAGATAGGTGCCGGTAATCAGGCCCCCCGTGAGGATGGGGCCTACGAATTCGCCGACACTGCCGCCCGTGCCGTGCCACGATATGGCGAAGCTCCTCTTATCGGGGAACTTGCGCGACAGCGACGCAATCGCCGGCGAGTGGTACAGCGAAGGCCCTATGCCCACCAGCAGCATGGCGGCGAGCATCAGCAGGTAGTTCGGCGCAATCCCAAGCAGGAAGTACGAGATGCCCATCATGCTGAGCGAAATCAGCAGCATGACGCCCGAGCGGTTGGCGAACCTATCGCCAAGATAGCCAGCGACCATTGTCGTCGTGCCGCTCGTTACCTGCCCGGACGTGGACAGCAGCCCGTACTGCGTGGCTGTCAGTCCTGTGTCGTCCTTTATCGCCGTGAGAAGGACGGAGCGCAACCCGGAGTTATAAATGTGTTTGATGGCGTGCCCAAGCACGACCGTGATAGCTAGCCTGTTTCTGCCCTTCTTGATTTCCTCAGATAAGATTCCCGTGGTCGCCCGCTCGCCGACTTGCGTCAATGTAGTTCTCCCAATTCGTCAAAGTCGCAGCCAATCATAGCACACGCGCCCCTGCGGAATTCTCTTGCTAGGCCGTCTCTATCCCCCGCTAGCATCAGACCGGACAACGCCGCTAGTTCGCCGGGGTCCGCAACCGTGGCATCCGAGTCAACCCCATTACCGCCGCCGCCATGAGCACGGTCGCGCCGCCATACACGAAGGCGTCCGATGTGGTGCCCAGGTCCGCAATTACCCCTGCGAGAAATGGCGAGAACGCCCCAAGGAACGATGCCCCGTATATCAGCGACACCACGGTTGATTGCGATTCTCCCTGCGCCACATCCACAGCCGCCGCGATATATATCGCGTGCAGCGAGTAAAGGAACGCGCCCATTGCCAGTCCGACGATGCCGAACTCGATGCCGGGCAGTGCTACCGACACAGGGCCTACGGAGAATATGACTGGATTATCCGTAGGCGCGAATTTCAACGCAATCATCAGCAAACCTAGAGCTGCCGTCGTAGGCACAAGCACGACTTTGTGCCCGAACTTGTCCGCCAGCCAGCCCATGGCAGGCTGTGCCAGTATCCCTACAAACTGAATACCAGCCATGAATAGCCCGATGACTATCGCTGATATCGATTGGTCCTCCAGCAGGTACACAGGCAGAAACGCCATGATTGCGTCCTGCCCCATGCTCCGTAGAACGGTCGCCAGCACCAGAGCCTGCATACCCCTGTGCAGCAACAGTTTGGACAGAGCCGAAAAGTAGTCCCGCAGCGATTCTGTCTCACTACTCGCGGTCGGAATGCCCCGCATCATCAGATATATGAGCAACGCGAACACGAGCGCAGGTCCCGCGCTCAGTTTCAGCACATCGCTCCAGTGGAACGCCACGAAATATGTGCCTGTTATCAGACCGCCCGTGAGTACCGGTCCGACAACCTCGCCCACGCTGCCGCCTGTGCCGTGCCAGGATATGGCGAAACTGCGCTTGTCCGGGAACTTGCGCGACAGCGAGGCTATCGCCGGCGAATGGTAAAGCGAAGGCCCGATGCCCACCAGCAACATCACAGTGAACAGCAGCCAATAATTCGGCGCAATGCCAAGGAGGAAGTAGGAAATGCCCATCATGCTCAGCGAGATCAGCAGCATGATGCCGGAGCGGTTGGCGAACCTATCACCCAGGTAACCCGCGACCATCGTCGTCGCGCCACTTGTGACGTTCCCGGATGTGGAAAGCAACCCGAACTGCGCTCCGCTCAGCCCAAGGTCGGACTTCATCACCGCCAGCAAGATGGAATGTAATCCTGAGTTGTAGATGTGCTTGATGCCATGCCCAAGCACCACCGCAACCGCCAGCCTATTCCTACCGCGCCTGACTTCCTCGGGTACTGCTCCAACGCCCGATAACGCCACTAATTCCCCTCCATTGAAACAAGTCCAAAGGGAATAATAGCACAGTGCACGGAACAAATGTCCTGTGTGTCCTACGCTTCCGCGTCGGTTCGCTCATCAAGCAATTTCGCAAGTTCTCCAAGGTCCGCAACCGTGGCATCCGGCGTCTCCGCGTCATCTCGCGGCTGCTGCAATCGCCCCGCGCCCTGCAGAACTCGCACGGTCTGAAAGCCAAGCTCCTTCGCCGGGCGGATGTCGTTGTCCAGCCTGTCGCCGATCATCACAGCATCCCCAGGGGCGCACCCTGCCTGTTCCAGCGCCAGGTGGAATATCGCAGGGTCCGGCTTGCTGATACCCACATCGCCCGACGACACGCACACATCGAAGTAATGCAGCAGTCCATACCGCTCCAGCCGCTCGGTCGTACCCGCCGGCTGGTTGGCTATCACGCCGAGTTTGTATCGTCCAGCAAGCTGCTCAAGCAAGGGTTGTGTCTGCGGGTACGGCGATTCCAGTTCCTTCGGATACCTGCCGGAAGATCGCACGAACCCGATCACATCCTCATCATCGGTGAAGGCAAGCAGCAGGCTCCTGAACGGGTTGGGATCGAAGCGAGCGGACGCAGCCTCCATCGCATCACGCAACTCTTCCGCAGAAGCGTCTATGCCGCGCTGCCGCAGAGAATCGGACACCTGGCCCAGCCGCCCCATCGCAGCCGCATCCTCGTTGAGCAGTGTGTACCCAAGATCGAAGAACAACCAGCGAACGCTCTCCAGCCTCAATCCCATCCCGTCAGACTCCGTTCGCAGGTCGCACATTCCCCTCAGCGTCCGCCTCCAGCAGTGCGTAGAAGTCGTAGCCGCGCTTTCGAAGTTCGTCACTGCCGCCCTGGTGCCTATCAATGATCGTAAGCACCTTGACCACCTCGCACCCGGCGTCCTCCACCGCCTCGATCGCGTGAAACAGGCTTCCCCCCGTGCTGCATGAGTCGTCCACGACCGCAACCCGCGACCCCGGCACAAGAGGACCCTCGATAGCGCGCTGTCCGCCGTGCCCCTTCGTCTCCTTGCGCACTATCAGTCCGGGCATCGGCGCGCCCTCATCCTGGTAGCTCATCAAGGAGACTGCGGCGACTATAGGATCGGCGCCCAGCGTCGGGCCCGCGATGGCGGTGGCGCCGCTGTCTCGCACCACCGGAAGGAAGGCGCGCGCCACATAATGCGCGCCCTTTGGGTCCAGCGTGACTATGCGCCCGTCGAAGTAGTACGAACTCGTACCGCCCGCCGACAGCTGGAATTCTCCAAACATCAGCGCGCCCTTCTCTTTAGCAAGCTCCAGTATGATTTCAGCGTCAGTGTTGCCCATAAATACCTCGTGTCGGTGAACCAAATCGCGGCTCCGCCCTAGAATATCCTGTCAATCTCAAGCGTGAACCCCTGCAGCATAGGCGAAACCACAGTCTGCCCCTCGCCATAAATGCCCGCGACCTTGTAATCGCCGTCTTCCAGCGTCAGAACAAGCACATTCTTAGCGTCGGTATCTGCCAGCCAGTATTCGCGCACGCCGTGCCGCGCATACAGTGTGCGCTTCAGCGTCCTGTCGCGCTGCGCCGTCGATGGCGACAGGATTTCAATGACCAGATCTGGAGCGCCGCGTATGTTGTCTTCGGTGATGATATTCGACCGCTCGTTGCTCACAAAAAGAATATCCGGCTGCACCACATCCGTATCTGAAAGCACTACATCATAAGGCGCGTGGAAGACATTACCAGAATCGTTCTCTTTAACGAATGTGATAAGTAGGAACTCAATCTCTAGCGACGTTACTTGGTGCGCGGTTCTCGGCGCAGGTACCATAATCAAATCACCATCTATTAAATCGTAACGCTTGTCTTCAGGCGTGTGCTTGTAGTCTTCGTATGTGAACTTGACGACTCGCCTCTGCGTTGCCATTTCTTTGGACACTCCCTTCCAGGGCATTGGCGTGTGAGGAACCAGGATACTCAGATTGTACACCAACGGACTGCGTGCAAGACTCCGAGTCTCGCACGCTTGGAGGTTCAATCGGCAGGAAGATACAGCCCGTTTTCTTCGATATACCGCTCCACCGCGGCCGGCACGCGATACCGGACCGACTTGCCCTCGGACACTCGGCGCCGTATTTCCGTGCCGCTGATGTCAATGATCGTGCTGTCAACCAGCCTCATGCGACCGGATGCCCCCGGTATCGCTGCGTTCAGCACGCTGGGATCGAGAGATGCCCCCGGACGAGCCATCCCCACCACGCTTGCAAGCTCAAAGAGACGGCGAGGCTGGTGCCACCGGTCTATCTCGCGCAGCGCGTCCACGCCCAGGATCACGACGAGATCAGCGTCCTCATGCTGGTCGCGAAGCTCCGCAAGCGTATCCACGGTGTAGCTCGGTCCGCTGCGCTCAATCTCGACGGCTGACACATCGAAGCACGGGTTATCCGCGACGGCAAGACGCACCATAGCAAGCCTGTGGTGTGCCTCAGTAATTTGCCTATACGACTTGAACCACGGCTGCCCAGCCGGGATGAAAAGCACCTTATCAAGTTCCAGAGCGGCAAGCGCGTCCTCAGCGACGATGAGATGTCCCATGTGAATGGGGTCGAATGTGCCGCCGAACACACCGATACGCACGCCTACTCCCACTCCCACTCCACTTCTCCGAAGCGCACGGTGTCGCCTGGCCCCGCGCCCGCTTCCTCCAGCGCCCGCACAACTCCGGCCCTCTGCAGGTATCCCAGAAACTGCACTCGCGCATTCCAGTCATCTTCGTTCAGCAACGCAGCTATCCGCACCGCCCGCCGCGCCTGCACAATGAACACATCGCCGCGCTTGCGTACCAGAACCGTCTCCCTGCGAGGCTTAGGCCGCAGCACAGGCAAGTCGCCGTCGTCCCTCACTTCAATGCCACTGATATCTGAGCCACTAATAACAGAGCCATCCAGAGTTGGCGCGATTTCCGAAACAGGGTCATCCACATCCACCGAATCCAGTGCAACCAGCACGCTGTCCAGCAGTCCGTCAATTCCGCTGCCGGTCGCCGCGGATACGAAGTGCAAAGTGCCGGCACCTTCCGGCAAGTCTTCCCGTCGCCCGCGCAGCCGCCCCCTGGCAGACTCACCCCGTTCACTCGCTGACACTAGGCCGTACTCATCAGCGAACATCTCCTCAAGAAGCTCCGCTACCTCCGACACCTCAGTTATGTCCATCTTGTTGATGGCTATCACCTGCGGCTTAGCTGCAAGCTGCTCGTTGAACGCCTGCAGCTCGCTGTTAATCTGCAGATAATCGCGCAGCGGGTCCTCAGCAGACCCGTCTATCATGTGGACCAGCACGCGCGTCCGTTCCACATGTCGCAGGAAGTCGTGCCCAAGTCCCACACCCTCATGCGCCCCTTCTATGATCCCCGGGATATCCACCATCACGAAAGTCTGCCGTCGCTGCTCCACGACACCCAGCACAGGCTCCAGCGTCGTGAACGGGTAGTTCGCCACTTTGGGCCGCGCCGCGCTCACAACAGATAGCAGGCTAGACTTCCCCGCGTTCGGCAGACCGATGATGCCCACATCCGCAAGCAGCTTCAGCTCAAGCCGGAGATTCAGTGATTCTCCCCGCTCGCCCTTTTCAGCCAGCAAAGGATACTGGTTCGTTGCCGATGCAAAGTACGCGTTGCCTCGTCCGCCGCCGCCGCCATGCGCAAGCTCCACAGTCTGCCCGGGAGTCGTCAGGTCTGCCAGAAGAAGCGGCGGCTCCGAGTCCGCGACCCAGACCTGCGTCCCGACGGGCATGCGTATGATGACATCCTCTCCGTCAGCGCCATGCTTCAGCGCAGAAGCGCCATCGGCACCGTTCCCCGCGATGAAACGGCGTTCATATCGAAATGCGAGGAGAGTGTTTATGTTCTCGTCACACACTGCGATGACATTTCCGCCACTTCCACCGTCCCCTCCATCCGGGCCTCCGCGAGGCACAAACTTCTCGCGTCTCCCTCTGACGACTCCGTCGCCGCCATTGCCGCTACTTATGTGGATAAATACTTGGTCAATCATTTTTCAGGTATCCAGTAATAGCAACAATAATAGAGTGGATGCTGTGGATAGACATTTGAGATGGCAGGTGTCATATAGCGGCGATGCGGTAACGGCTTTTGCGCTGCGTCCAACCGTGATTCCTGCGTCCACGTGATTTTATCACAGCCCCATGTCGATATCGCGTGGCTTGGTGTGCATAACCCTGAGGTCGCTGTGGATAGAACTTTTCTTGAATAATTCCAACCATATAAAAGACACACTTGTACACATATTGGGCGACTTATCAACGATTATCGGCGAGTTATCCACATAACGAGGCGCAGAATGGTTATCCATTGAATAGCCAAGATATAAGAACCGAACGGAATGGATGGTCAAGTCCCATCCATGTCACCCTACCGCGGCAAGCGTCTCGCGCACGGTCAGAATGTCCCTCCGCAGCTTGGCGTCGGCATTCTGGTAATTCTCGATCGTCTTGCAGCCGTGCAGCACAGTGGAGTGGTCCTTGCGCCCGAGCGCGCGCGCTATCGCAGTCGAGCCCATTGCCGCATCCTCGCGCAATATGTACATCGCAACCTGGCGTGCCAGCGCAGTCTTCTTGTCGCGCTTGGGCCCGCAAAGCGTTGTCTTGTCCACACCGAAGTGAGCGGATACGGCGTCTATCACTTCTCGCTCGGAAGGCTGGCGGCGTTCGCGTGCCTCCTGTGTGTCCGCGATCACCTGCCGCACCAACTCCGCATCCAAGGGCCGCTGCATCAGGTCGGAGTACGCGACTACGCGGTTGAGGCTGCCTTCGAGTTCGCGGATGTTGCGGTATATGCGTGCCCCGAGCAGTTCCAGCACCTGGCCGTCCACCTTCACGCCCATCTGCTCCGCCTTTGCGCGCAGGATGGCGAGCCGTGTCTCAAGGTCGGGCGGCTGAATGTCCACCACCAGTCCGCCGCTCAGCCGCGAACTTATGCGCTCCTCCAGAATCTTCAGCGAGGACACGGGGCGGTCGCTCGTGATGACAATCTGGCGGTTGGACATGTGCAGCGCGTTGAAGGTGTGGAAAAAACCCTCCTGCGTCTGCTCCTTGCCGATGAGAAACTGGATGTCGTCCAGGAGCAACAGGCCGGCGCTGCGGTATCGCTGCCTGAATTCTTCCGTCTTGCCCTCGCGGATGGCGCGGATGTACTCGTTGGTGAACTCCTCCGTTGTAGCGTATATCAGGCTCATGCCCTTGGCGATCGCCTGACTTCCGATTGCGTGCAGCAGGTGCGTCTTGCCCAGCCCCACATCCGAGTACATCACCAGCGGGTTATAGACATTGCCCGGATTGTCCGCCACGGCGCGCGCCGCCGCATGCGCCAGCTCGTTCGACTTGCCCACAACGAACCGGTCGAAGGTGTAGCGGCTGTTCAGCGAAGGTGGAGGAGCGACAACAGCGGCCGGTTGGGCCGTCCCTGCCGTCACTGTAAGAGTTTGCTCGCTCTCGCCCGCCACGGCAGGCGTTTCGGATTCCACGCTCTCAGATATGCTCGATTGCGTCACCACCTGGAATCGCACCGATGTCGGCTCCCCGATGACATGCTCAATGGCGCGCTCGATGAGCGGGTACATCCGGTGTTCCAGCATCTCGGCGATGAAGGCGTTTGCCGTGCCGACGATGAATTCGCCGTCTCTGTGCGCCACGCCTTCGGTATCCCTAAGCCAGGTCTCGAAGGCAGGGCGGGCGACTTGCAGTTGCAACTCTCCTAGCGCTGCGTCCCATATCTGGCCGGGCTTCTGGGTGCGGCTGGACAATCGCTTATCCTCTCTCATCCAAGCGTTCTGCTATGCTGATATAAGCGCAAAGATCGTCCAAGGACGGCTGCAAAATGTCGGATGCATTTGAAGGTATCCGCCTATAATATTGCTGCGAAAACCCCGCCGCAACATGTCAAATGTTTCAATAAACTCCCAAAAAACCCATGACTTGCATCAATAGGCAATAGAGGCAATTTTGAGCAATTTTCAGAAACCGTTAATGGAGCGTTAAACTTCGTTGAGGCGATTTATCAGCATTTATGGATAAAAAACGGACAGGCTGGAGAGGCTTATTTTTCCTCCCTAGCCTGCCCTTGTTTGCTACCCTTAACCTGCTCTAGAACATCCTGAACGGCATGTCCTTTTCGGCGTCGTCGGTGACTATCTCCAACAACGCCGCCTGTCCGCCTTCAACGATGCCCGCGCACCGCTGCACAGCGCTGATGACATCCTCCGGCCGTGTTACGCGCTCGCTGTGCGCTCCCAGCGCCTCCGCCATCATAACGAAGTCGCCGCCTGTGGTCTTTGTGCCGTAAAGCTCGTGCGCCGTGGCGAAGTGCTCCGGCCTGTATATGCCCATGGACGAGTTGTTGAGCACGACGGTCAGGATCGGGATATTCTCGCGCACCGCCGTCTCGAGGTCCGTCCCGACCATGCCGAAGCCGTAGTCGCCGATGACATTCACGCACAGCCTTTCCGGCGCCGCCAGCTTGCTCCCCATCGCCGCGCCCAGGCTGTATCCAAGCTGCGTTGACTTGCCCCACGCGATGAAGCCGCGCGGCGTAACCGTCTTGTAGAACGGGATCATCTGGTCGCGCGGGCTGCCGGAGTCGTGATTCATTATCGTATTCTTCTGGTCAATCGCCTTCGACAGGTCGTTCAACGCCCTGTACGGGTTGATGGGCGTCGCGTCCGAGTGCATCTTCGGCAGCCATTCCTGCATCCACTCTTCGCGCACAGCCTTGATCTCGCCCGCAACATCACCGCGCTCCACACGCTCGCTACCGTGTTCCGCAAGCATCGCCTTTATCTCGTCGATGAGCTGCCGCATCACCAGCTTGGCGTCGCCGATCACCGCCACATCGGGAGAATAGTCCTTGTTCACATCGTTCTCGTCATTGGTGACATGCACGAGCACCTTGCTGTCGAATAGGTTCGCGCCGTAATGCAAGCGCGTGAAACTGCACCCGATGCCGAACACCACATCCGCCTTGTCCAGATAATGCACGACCATGCCCGTCGTCGTGCTGGAGCGCGTGCCCAGCGAAAGCGGGTGGTCCTCACGGAACGCGCTCTTGCCCGCCATCGAGGTCATCACCGGCGTCTGCGTCAGTTCCGCCAGCTCCTGCAGCTCTTCCCAAGCCTCCGCGTACAGCACGCCCTGCCCGGCATGTATGACCGGATTCTGCGCGCCGAGCAGAATCTTCGCGGCATCGCTCACATCCTGCGGATCGCCCGCGGGTCGCCGACGCTGCACCGGCATATACGGCGCGTCCCCATTCGCCAGCTCACCGCGCAGTATGTCGCTGGGCAGATCGAGCAGCACCGGGCTGGGGCGTCCCATGCGAAGCTGGCTGAAGGCACGCCGCAGGGCGTTCGGTATCTCCTCCGGCAGCTCTATCCTGCCCGACCACTTCACCACCGACTCGTAGGTGCGGCTTGGGCTGAATGTCGGATGCACGCCGGCGCGGTTGCGCGGCGCGGACGCCGGCAGCAGGAGGATCGGCACCGAGTCGGCGTAAGCCTGCGCCACGCCCGCGAATGCGTTCTCCGCGCCCGGCCCAGCCTGCATCGAGAACACGCCCGTGCCCCTGCCGTTAGTAACGCGAGTGTACGCGTCAGCAAGGTTCACGCCCACGCGCTCCTGCCGGAATATCAGCGGACGGATGCCAGCCTTCGCCGCCGCCTCTTCCAGCGAGTTGAAGGGGATCACCCCCATGAAGTCCACGCCCTCTTGCTTAAGTATTCGTGCAACCAGGTCTGCGCCTGTCATGTAGTTCACCTCTTTGGTACTTAGTGATGGATTGGATGTTATCATGCCTGACAGGACTTGCTAATCCCGTGCATCAAGGTGGCATCTCTGGTTAATTCGGATAATTCGACCTTACGAGTATGTTAAAATAACGTCGGCTCGAATACATCCTGTGGGAGGCTTGACTATGACAACCGCCGGAAGCAAATTACCCCTCTCTTCCTCAGCCGCCGCTGCTGTCAATACTCCTTGGTACGAGCTCATCAACGACGCACCGGAGCCTCCCGAGGACGCGATGCAGCAAGCCAGCACAATTCTCTATGTCATGTCCATTCTCATGGCGCGGTATAAGGACGCGCCTGATGTGCTCGTATCGGAGCAAACGAATGTCATCTACGATTCCGACACACCCGGTTCTGTCGTCGTTCCGGACGGTTATGTGGTGTTTGGCGTGGAAACGGAGACGATAGAGATGTACCGTCGCAGCTACCGCATAGATGAGTGGGGAGTACCCCCAGCTTTTGTTCTCGAGGTTGCCTCCGAAAGCACGGCACACAGGGACTTAACCGAGAAGCGGGCGCTATACGCGCGAATGGGCGTTACCGAATACTGGCGGCTGGACAGACACGGCTACTACGGGGAGCCGCTGGTCGGCGAGCGTCTGGTGGATGGCGAATACGTGCGATTCGAGCTGCACACCGAACACAACGGCGATACCTGGTCACGCAGCGAAGTGTTGGGCGTGGACTTCTTTCATAGGGTAGAGGATGGGGTAGCCATTTTCCCGCTGAGGGACAGCGTTACGAGAGAGTGGCTGAGTGACCTTGGCGAGGAGATTACGGCGCGGCAGACTGCGGAAGTGCAAGCGCGAGAGGCAGAGACGAGGGCACAGTCGGCTGAACATGCACAGTTGGAAGAGCGAGAAGCACGCCTGGCCGCAGAGGCGCGAAACCAGGAACTTCAGGCAGAGCTCGAGCGCCTGCGCCGACAGCAGTAGGCAGCATTGGCTCGGCTGCGGTCTAATTCCCCCTCAGAGAATTACACGCCTCGCCGTCCCCATCCCCATCCAGCCGGTGCCTGTCGGTAGACGGTCCACCCGCCGCGATGTAGAATGCCTGCGCCTCGTCCCATGTATCGAAGTCGCCGCAGTCGCGGTCGGGCCCGTCCGGGTCGTAGCGCAGTTCGCCGTCAGATGCCGGCACCGGAGTCGCCGTAGCAGATGCTGGCGCAGGTTGGGGAATGGCAGCGCCATCAACCGGCACCACCACCAGCGAGACTGGTTCGTCGCAGGTCGCCAGCATTTCTCGCAGCGCCTCCGCCTCACTCGGGTTCGCCGACAGCCCCCAGTCCTGCTTGATCGTCGCCCAGTCGGTCGCGTACTCGCACCAGTATTCGCGGCGCGGCGGCTTCCACTCCTCCGGCCCCTTGCTTCCCTTCTGCCGGTTCGCCGACGCCTGCACCGCGATCAGGTGGTCCGCGTATGACAGGTCGTTGGCGTAGTCAGCCTTGCGCTCCTTGGACCACGCCCAGCCGCCCGATCTGTGCGCGTTCGCCAGCGGCACCATGTGGTCCACATCGAGGTCGCCCGGGCCGGAGAACGACTCACCCGTGTACACTCCGAACCAATCTCCGCTCTCCACTCGGCACTGATCGCCCGCCTCGTACACCACAGCAGTTTGCGACTCGGCGACCAGCACCTCCTGTCGAGCGTCCTGGCAGTCCCTGTCCGCGTCGATCCAGTGCCGCCAGTCACCGCGGTCGTAGTCGGGAATGTTGCCTGAAGACGCAGCGACGCCGATTGTCAGAGTCCGGCCATCGCCGCCGGAAGGTGCCGGAGGTGTCGGTGGTATTGCCAGTGCCGTCGGAACGCTCGTTGGGGCTGCTGTCGTTGCAGCCGGAGTCGCGGTTGCCTCAGCCCTCAGCACTGATGGGATTGGCAGCGGCGCAGACGGCAAGGGAGGCTCGGACACGCCGCAGCCCGTCAGGACGAGCATTATCGCAACTAGCAGACCTGCCGGCAAAATAACACGCTGCAACCCTATCCTCCACATCCCATCCATCGAAATCAGCTCCACCTAGAACATGCTCAGTTGCTGTTCTTGCTTTCCCTCGTCCTCATCAACGGCGTCGTCCGGGGGCAATGCGATGACCTCTTCGACGAGAGGCAGCAAGTTACGGAAGTCGTTCTCCAGCGCGGGCCGCAAACTGGGGTTGTGCAGCGTAGCGGCAGGATGATACATCGGATATATCATCCGCCCTCCCCACGAGCGCGGCTTGCCCCTTTCACGGCTGATGCTGCGCCCAGGGAAGAACTTGCCGAACGAGAACCGACCCAGCGTAACGATGACCTTCGGGTCGATTAGCTCTATCTGCGCGTCGAGATAAGTCGAGCAAGCCTCCAGTTCGCCGCTCAACGGGTCTCGATTGTTGTTCGGTCGGCACTTCACCATGTTCGTGATGTACACATCCGAGCGCTGCAGCCCGATGCCCGCCAGCAGGCTGGTCAGCACATTGCCCGCAGCGCCCACGAACGGCAGGCCCTGCTGGTCCTCGTTGTACCCTGGCGCCTCTCCGATAAACATGATGTCCGCTGTCTGAGAGCCGTCCCCGGGCACAGTGCGCGAGCGCCCCTCAGATAGCGCGCACCGGGTGCATCCGGCAATCTGCTGTACGATTTCGTCGTAGTCGTTCATAGCACTCCCCAACCTGTCGCGGCGCCCGCTGCCAAATCTGGGCACTATCGTAAGCAGACGGCACGGTTCGGGTCAATGCTGATGAAGGGCGGAATAGCGGCAATTGTGCGTTCTGCCGTGTTTCCCAGATGCCATCATGACCGCTTCCTAGGCATACTGATATACTGACAACCAATAGCTAGAATTACTTTCTCAAAATCCAACGCAACCGGAGGCACACCATGACACAGCTAGCAGGCATTTTCGGCTACCCGCTTTCGCATTCGTTGTCGCCGGCATTTCAGCAGGCGGCATTCAACCACTACGGGCTGGACGTGCGCTATATTGCGTGGGAAACCCCGCCGGAGGGCCTCGCCGAGGAGGTGGCGAAGCTCCGCAGCGGCGACTTCATCGGCGCAAATGTGACCATCCCGCACAAGGAGAGCGTCATCGCCTTGCTGGACGAGGTTGATCCACTGGCGCAGTCCATCGGCGCGGTGAACACCATCGTCAAGAATGCTGGACGCCTCGTCGGACACAACACAGACGCGCACGGCTTCATGCGCGAGCTCAAGGAAGACGGGGGCTTCGAGCCCAACGGCAAGCGGGTGCTGCTTCTCGGCGCGGGTGGTGCTGCGCGTGCCGCCGCATTTGCCCTCTCTCGCGAGGGCGTAGCGTCTATCACAATCGCCAACCGGAACGTCTCTCGCGCCGAGGCGCTTGCTGCCGCCCTGCACAACGACGCCGTTAGCGTATTCGCCGCCGTGCTGGACGATACGACCCTGGAGACCGTCGCGCTCGAATCCGACCTCATCGTCAACTGCACTTCCGTGGGAATGCGGCACGGAGATAATGAAGCGCAAACTCCGCTCTCCGGCGGGATAATACCCCACGAAGCCGTTGTCATGGACATGGTCTATAACCCGCAGAACACACCGTTTTTGTCCGGTGCCCGCAGTGCAGGCGCAACTGCGCTCGGCGGTCTGCCTATGCTCATATACCAGGGCGCAGCCGCCTTCGAGATGTGGACCGGCCAGACGGCGCCCTTGGAAGCCATGTTCGCCGCCGGCAACGTCGCCCTCCTCAAAATGGACTAGGCGAAGTAGGATTCTCGTGTGAAGATGGCTTATTGGGGCGAGGGTCTGCGAATCTATGCGGTTGCGCCCGTGAATCTGCCAAGGTCGCTAGTGACTCTTTCTCTAAACTCATTTAGAGCGGGATACTGTACGTCAGCGTTGCTCGTTAGGTAGAATCTCTCCCTCTTCCCCAAGTCTTCCATGTCTTCATGCACCACAAGACTGATGAACGGCAACCGAGCTTTTTGAAATTCCAGCAATGCTATAGCCACATTTTTCGCCTTATCGTTTCCGCGCACACCGAAAACGTAGAAGTTGTGGGCATTGTGCGTGAGTGACCAATCAACACTAATAGGGTACTCGGGAATGGGAAACTGATCTGCCAATGGTTCGAATCGAGTTAAATCAGTTGCGACGTAATCGTTCAAATCGTCATAAAAGGCGCTGCGAACTACCTCTCTACTCCAGTAGCGCATGTTGCACACCTTCTGGGCGCAGCCTGCAAACTGCAGAATACTTTCGTACAGCATGTCGATAGAGGAGTCCAAATAAAGATTCCCATCTTCATTTCCAACACCGTTGTTGATAAGAATACTCTCGAAAATTCGTTTGCGGCTAGACGTGCTAATGTCATACGTATAGGAGAGCCGCATAAGCGTAAGCCCGAAGTCGCAGACGCGAACAAAACCTTCGCCAAGTGGGCTGTCCTGCAAATAAATGTCAACCATGTCCCCATCTTCATGTAGTATGGGTGCAATCAGTTGATATCTGCCCCGGCGACGCTCGTAGTAATTGAAACCAGCCAGCTTCGCCTCGTTTAGTGAGGTTACAAGTCTAGCAATATCCATCAAATAGTCTTCCTTGCAATGCTTCAGGGAAGTAATCAGTGTAATTAACTACTCCAATATCTCCAAAGAAGACGGCTAATGCCTCATTGAACACAGTATATTTGGCGGTAATTTCCCTATATTTTTCTTGAGGAAAACTACTACCAGATTCCATCTCTGCCTGGGTAATTCGGTGGATGTGTGGAGCGGCGTAATGTCCGTCAGCTTGCCTGCTGGTCTCGCCGTGCGCTCCGTTGTATCTCACGAGTGTGATAGTTCGCACCGAATGGTCGTTGGTCTGATAACGTAACCCGAGCGTAAAGTTCTCGATGAACTCCGTGTGTTGGCGGACAAACACGCTAAACCTTTCTGTATCGTCCCATTCTGACGCTAATTCCAACGAGCAACGCCTTTGGAATTGCTCCTGTTGATATCCATCGGCGGGTTCTTTATTGACAATTGTCTTCGGGAGAGAAATTAAGGTCTGAATTTGTTGATCCGTCAGCACATATTGGTTCACTACGAGTTCCTCGTTGACACATTTTCTGAATTCCGCCGCATTCTAGCATACGCGACTCAATGTCATTGCGTCACCTCAAGCCTCTTTTCAAAATGTAGTGAAATCAGTTTTAGCGCTAAGCTTGTGATAGCCGTTGGTTGCGGGGTAGGCTATCATTATAGAAATATCCTAACCCTTGGGACGCATTCCCTTGAAACCCAACATCTTCCTCACAGGCTTCTCCGGCACCGGCAAGACGACCATCGGGCGCGAGGCGGCGCGAATCCTCGGCTGGCAATTCGTTGACCTCGACGAGCGCATCGAGGCAGACGCCGGCACGACCATAGACGCCATCTTCGCGGAGCACGGCGAGCCGCACTTCCGCGCACTCGAAGCGCAGACCCTGCTTGCCGCATGCGAGGCGGATCGGCAGGTCATCTCCACCGGCGGCGGCATCGCCGAGAGCGCCGACAACCGCGCCGCCATGATGGATAACGGCGCTGTCGTATGCCTCGAAGCCTCTCCGGAGACCATATACGAGCGCGTACTCGCACAGAGCGTGGGCGACGGTGCCATAGTGCGCCCCATGCTCGCCGCGGACGATCCCCTCGACCGCATCCGTTCCTTGAAGTCCCTGCGCCAACTAAACTATACTCTTGCTCACTGGACAGTTCACACCGATATAATCACGCCCGAACAGGCAGCGCACGAAGTCGTCCGCGCCTTCGACATACTCAACGACGACGAGGCGATTTGCTGGAAAGCCTACCCCGACTGGATGCGCGAGCGGCACGACCAGTTGGAGAGCGAAGGCTGAGAATCGCACTCATCTAGTTATCTCCTGCACCACCATCCTTACTGACTGAGAGACTGCGTACCGACATGACCACTACCGCCACCTACTCCGACCTCGCTGCCATCGTCAAGACATCCCAGGGCGACCACCCGATATGGGTTGGCTGGAATATAATCGATGAGATTGGCGAGCGCGTAAACTCTGTATTAGACACCTCCACCGCGTACATCATCACTGACGAGGGAGTTCACCGGCAGGCGCGCCGGGCACAGTTCTCGCTCGAAGCCGCAGGCATCGCCGCGCACATGTTCATCATGCCCGCAGGCGAGACGCACAAGACGCTGGAGACCGCGCAGCTCATATATCGCTGGCTCGCCGAGCGCAAGGCAGAGCGCGGCCACCTGATAGTGGCAGTCGGAGGCGGTGTCGTCGGTGACCTCGCGGGCTTCGTGGCGGCGACCTACCTGCGAGGCTTACCCTTCGCTCAGGTGCCCACGAGCCTGCTCGCGATGATGGACGCCGCTATCGGCGGCAAGACCGCCATTGACCTGCCCCAAGGCAAGAACCTCGTCGGCGCTTTCTACCAGCCGAAGTTCGTTCTCTCCGATGTCAGCACACTCCAGTCCCTTCCCCAGCGCGAACTCACCTCCGGTTGGGCAGAGGCGATCAAGCACGGCCTCATCCTCGACCCCGACCTTCTTGCAGATTTCGAGACTCACAGGGCATCGCTGCTCGCTCTCGAGCAGGACGTCGCCACCGACATCATTCGCCGCAGCGTCGCTATCAAGGCGAACATCGTCTCCCAGGACGAGCGCGAAACACTCGGCATCCGCATCCTGCTCAACTACGGTCACACCATCGGCCATGCGATCGAAGCGGCGACAGGTTACGGCAGTTTCCTGCACGGCGAGGCGGTAAGCATCGGCATGATGGGCGCGGCGCGCATCGGCGAGGGGATGGGCATGATGACCGCCGATGAAGTCGAACGCCAGCGCGCACTGCTCGAAAGCTACGGCCTGCCACTCACCTGTGGCGAAATGGACATGGAAGCCGTCAGCAACGCGATGCTATCCGACAAGAAAGTCGCCGGTCGCGCCATACGCTGGGTACTTCTCGACGGCATCGGCAACGCCACCACACGCAACGATGTACCACCGGAACTGGTGAATAAGACTCTTCAGAGTCTCATTTAATCCCACTTCTAGGAAAACTCGGCTTCTTTGAAGTCGAGCGCCAGCGCGCACTGCTCGAAAGCTACGGCCTGCCACTCACCTGCGGCGAAATGGACATGGAAGCCGTCAGCAACGCCACGCCGTCGGACAAGAAAGTCGCGGACAGGGCAATTCGATAGGTACATCTCGACAGTATCGACAACGCTACTACGCGCCAGAATGTATCGCCATACTGATAAATATGACCTTTGATGGTCATATTTGACCCACCTCTGGGACAAACAGGTCTATTACTTGTACAAAAGTGTAGTATTTGTTTGTGACAATTGTTATCCTATCTCCGCAGAATCGGGTCCTGTTCCATTAATCAGAGTATAAGGTCTGACACTTCGACCGCTCTGGTGCTGACATTGGAAAGGCGACAGGATAAACCCTTTGGTAGAAAGAGGTGGCTTGAAATGAAGACTAGCAATATCGTCATTTGGATGATTGCCCTGATAGCTGTGGCTCTAACGGCATCCCTTGTAACCGCGAGCATGGTTGTGGCATCCACCGATTCCGGCGCACCCGCCGTCGAATCCTCTACAGTAACGCAGGTGGACCTTATTCCGACGGACCTACCAATGTGTCAGCAAATCGGCGCTAGGGGCGTCCGCCTCGACGCTATCCAGACATGGGCGGCGGACGCTGAGGTAATACTCACACTAGACGACACTTGCCGCATCGCCAAAACTCAAACTAACGCGGTCGGCATTTTCGGCACGCTCGTGCCGCTTGTCCATCAGCAGCACTACACCCGAACCGTGGGAATCGCTACCTCTAAAGCTCTTGTCCCCTACACCACCAGGATTAGAGTCCATATCAACGGGGATAGCGCAACCTACGGCATCCCATATACCGTCAGCGACGTTGACATCTACGACCTCAGCCGCGACATAGGCGAGCACATCATGAGAGTCAAGTCCAACCCAAGGCTCACCCGCGTGGCTGTGTCCCACGGCAACACCGCCGACTGGGTTGGAGTGTTCGACTTCAAGGGGATCACTCTTTACCCGGAAATGAGCGCTATGAGCGCCGATATGGCTCAATAGTCGCGGCGCCATAACCAGACCATTGAACCACAAACTCCACGTCTGAACGCAGATTTCTGAACGCAGATTAATGTAGAATAAATCTCGATCGGAAACGTTTTGGTGATGGAGGCGATGTGCTTAACGACCAGCGTCTTCAAAGCCCGGTGGGTTAGATGCCCGGGCTGGACTGGCTCACCGGCTCCGGAATTGAATGGTTGCCTGCTGTCGGATGGCAGCAGGCAATCGAATGGCTGACACTCGCTGCCGTCGGATTCATAACGGGCGTCTTCGGCGTTCTCGTCGGCGCGGGCGGCGGCTTCATCCTCGTACCCATCCTGCGCATCTTCTTCCCTGACATAGAGCCCGCCGTCGTCTCCGGCACCGTCCTCGCGCTTGTCGCCGCCAACAGCATATCCGGCGCGTTCGCCTATCGCTATATGCGTGTCGTGGACAAGCGGAGCGCATATCTCTTCGCAGCTGCCGCCATTCCCGGTTCGGTCATTGCGCCCTTCGTCCTCAAGCAGGCGCTCGCCGGACTGCCGGGCATCTACGACACCGCATTCGGCCTGATTCTGGTCATCCTCGCATTGCGATTGGTCACACAGCAGCTCGGCACCGGGCGGCATTCTCGCCTGTCGCGCGCCCGAAGCCGGAGGCGCAGCTTCATTGACTCCCAGACCCTTCGCCGTCGCCGCATTACCGCCGAGTCCGGCGAGACCTACCGCTACCGTCTGCACGAAAGCTGGGCTATCCTCATCAACTTCGTTCTAGGCTTCATTTCCAGCTTCTTCGGCATAGGCGGCGGCTTCTTACGCACTCCCATACTCGTCTATGCCTTCGGATTTCCGGTGCAGGTCGCGGTTGCCACATCCATCTTCGCCCTGTCCTTCTACACCACAGCGGGCGCAGCCACTCACGCCATCATCGGTAACATCGAGTGGTTCCCCACATTCATATTCACTGGCATCGGCCTCGTAACCGGCGGACAAATCGGCGCGCGTCTCTCCGGGAAGGTGCGAGGCCCCTGGATAATGCGCATCCTCATGCTCGTCATCCTCATCATGGGCGTCCAGCTCGTCATCCAGGGCATCCGCGGCTGAAGCCAGCATCGAGAATCCGCAGCGATTGTGTATTGTGTATTATGAAGAGGTGCAATAAATGCGGTATATGGAATGATTGAGTTCCACCAACTCACCGGATTTCAGTGGGATAACGGAAATGTTGAGAAAAATTGGCTAAAACACGGCGTTACGAACGCGGAGTCAGAGCAAGTTTTCTTCAATGATCCGCTGGTTATCGCAGAGCCGCAGGGACAAATTTGGGCCGAGATGAGATACTACGCGTACGGTCAAACGGATGAAGGACGCAAACTCTTCATTGTGTTTACAATTCGGCAGGAACTTATTCGCATCATTTCTGCCAGAGATATGAGCAGACGGGAACGTAGAAATTATGACATCACTTAAAAGGTCGATTCCAAAGTTTGACTCAGAAGATGAAGAGCGTGAGTTTTGGGCAACGCATGACTCCTCCGACTACATTGATCTTAGCAAGGCTGAACAAGCGAGGATGCCCAATCTTAAGCCGTCCCGCTCGAGTGCTTCAGATGCATCTGTAACCATTTCCTTGCCGCAGTCGGTCATCGATGACTTGAAAGTTCTGGCTGGCAAGCGGGACATACCATTCAAGTCTCTGGTGAAAATCTATCTGGCCGAGCGAGTAGAACAGGAGATGCGCCGGTAGCGGCATGCCTGTAAAATACCGGTATGCCCTTCTTCACTCTCACTGCCACTGACGCCACCGCCCGCATAGGCACCCTGCACACACCGCACGGCGATGTCCCGACGCCCGCCTTCATGCCCGTCGCTACGCAAGGCTCGGTCAAGGCGCTCGACTCCGCGGACCTGCGCAGCATCGGCGCGAACATCGTCCTCGCCAACACCTACCACCTCTACCTGCGCCCCGGCGTGGACATCGTGCAGGACCTTGGCGGGCTGCACGGCTTCATGCAGTGGCACGGCGCCACCCTCACCGACAGCGGCGGCTTCCAGGGCTTCAGCCTTGAGCACCTGCGCAAGATTACCGAGGACGCCATCATCTTCAAGTCGCACATAGACGGCAGCCAGCACACCTTCAGCCCCGAGGCGGCGATACGGCACCAGCAGGGCATCGGCGCGGACATCATCATGCCGCTGGATATATGCGCCCCCGCCGACAGCGACTATGAGACTGTTGACGCGGCGGTGGACAAGACGAACCGCTGGCTGCTCCGCTGTGTGGAAGCGCACACCCGCGCCGACCAGCGGCTATTTGGCATCGTGCAGGGCGGCCTGTTCCCGGAGCTGCGCCGCAAGTCAGCCGAGTTCATCACCGGCGTCGGCTTCCCCGGCTACTCCATAGGAGGCCTCAGCGTCGGCGAGTCCAAGCAGGCGATGTTGGACACCGTCAGCATCACAACACCGATGCTGCCGGAGGACGCCCCCCGCTACCTCATGGGCGTAGGCTCACCTGAAGACCTCGTGGAGTGTGTAGCGCGCGGTATCGACATGTTCGACTGCGTGCTGCCCACGCGCATAGCCCGCAACGGCTCGCTATTCGTAAAGACCGGCCGGCTGAACATCACCGCGGCGTTCAATAAGAGGAAATACGCGCCCATCGAGGACGACTGTGACTGCTACACCTGCCGCACATACACGGCGGCGTATGTGCACCACCTCTTCCGCGCTAAGGAACTGCTGGCATACCGCCTGGCGACGATACACAACCTGCGCTTCATCCTGCGTCTCATGGAGGAGATGCGCGCCGCCATAGCCGCAGGCGAGTTTGACGATTACCGCGCCGAGTTCCACAGTCGCTTCAAGCCGCCCGACGAGCAGACCCGCCGCGACCAGAAGCAGAAATGGCTCCCCTCATTCAATCGAGCCTAGCGCGATTCGAATAGGGCCAGAACTTTCGGGCGACCAAGAAGATCGCCCCCGCCGCGACCAGAAGCAGAAATGGCTCGCCTCATTCAATCGAGCCTAGCGCGATTCGAATAGGGCCAGAACTTTCGGGCAAACAAGTATCTTCCCCCATCAAGGGGGAAGATCAAGGGGGAGTGAATAGAACGGAAATATGCCGTAAGTCGGCGCGAGTTAGCAGCCGCCCGCTACCGCCGGCACGATGCTAACCTCATCGCCGGTCTTCGTGGCGGTGCCCAGGCCCTCGAGGAAGCGCACATCCTCACCGTTGATGTACACATTCACGAAGTTGCGAAGCTCGCCCTCTTCGTCGCAGAGCCGAGCCTTGATTCCCGGATACTGGCTCTCCAGCGAGCCGATAATCTCTTCCAGTGTCCCGCCGTCCGCGTCCACCTTGTCCGCGCCGTCCGTCACGCGCCGCAAGGGTGTTGGGATCCTCACCGATATGCTCATCGTCCGTTGACCTCCGGGGCACATGCCCCACATTCAATAAAACTTGTGTGCCTTGCAATCAATGTTAAAGAAGGAATTGAGAAATTGGAGAAGGTTCCCTCACCCCTCAATCAGATCGCCGATGATCGGGTCCACGCGCACACCCGCCTCTGTCATCCACTCCAGTCCGCGGTCGATCTCATCCTCGGCGCCTTCCAGTTCCAGCACCACCCAGCCCACGCGCTCCTGCACATTCGCGCGCCGGATGTTCGTGATGATCTCGAAGTTGCGCCCGAGATTATAGATCAGGGGCTCGGTTATCAACTGTTCGGGGAAGGTGAACCTGACGCGTCTCTTAGCCATTATTCTTACCATTTCTTTCTTCCCGCGCTGCCATGTTGGTCACGAAGTCATCGTACGCGGGCGTAGTGAACACCGGGTCGACAATCGGCTCCACCACCTCTTGCGTCTTAAGCCCGTTGCCCGTGATGTACGCAACCGTCAGGTCGTCCGGCCGTATCTTGCCGCTCTGCACCAGCTTACGCAACCCGGAGATAACAACCCCGCCGGCGGTCTCCGTGAAAATGCCCTCGGTCTCCGCGAGCAGCTGAATCCCCTCCACAACCTCATCTTCCGGCGCCGCAACCGCGCTGCCACCGCTCCTCTCGATTGTCTTGATGGAGTAGTAGCCGTCCGCCGGATTGCCGATTGCGAGCGACTTCGCGATAGTGTCCGGCGTAACAGGACGCACATGCGGCGTATCCTCGTCGTATGCCGTCACGATCGGCGAGCAGCCCTCTGCCTGCGCGATGTGCATCTTCGTGTGCGCCGCCGAATCTATCAGCCCCAGGTCCGCAAGCTCGTTCAGTCCCTTGTATATCTTCGTGAACAGCGACCCCGAAGCGCCCGGCACCACGCACGCATCCGGCGCGCGCCAGCCAAGCTGCTCCGCCACCTCGTAAGCCAGCGTCTTGCTGCCCTCCGAGTAGAACGGGCGCATATTGATGTTCACGAACGCCCAGCGATGGTTGTCCGCAAGCTCGCTGCACAGCCTGTTCACCTGGTCGTAAGTGCCATCAACGGCAACGAGCGTCGCGCCGTATATGCCCGCGCCCAGTATCTTGCCGCGCTCCAGGTCCGACGGAAAGAACACCATCGTGTTCATCCCCGCCTTTGCGCCGTGCGCCGACACCGACCCCGCGAGGTTGCCCGTCGAGGCGCATGCCAGAGTATCGAACTCGAACTCCAGCGCCTTCGCCGACGCCACCGACACCACCCTGTCCTTGAACGAGAATGTCGGGTTCACGCTGTCGTTCTTGATATACAGGTTGTTCAGACCAAGCAGCCTGCCCAGGTTCTTCGCGCGAATCAGGGGCGTAAACCCCGTGTTCATGTCCAGAGCCATCTCCGCGTCCACCGGCAGCAGGTCGTGGTAGCGCCACATCGTCAGTGGCCCCTTGTTGATGCGCTCGCGGCTGATGACGCGCGCTACGGCATCGTAGTCATAATCGACCTCAAGCGGACCAAAGCAGAAGTCGCAGACATACTGCGGCTCAACGGGATAGTCGCTGCCGCATTCTCGACAGCGAAGGCTCTTTACATTAGACAAGGCAGGCGTTCTCCGTCTCATACTAGCGCGCCTGAGCGCGCCAAGACTCATGGTAGCAACGCCCAACTCAGCCTGTCAAACAGCGCGTCCTTCTCTTGCGCCGCCAACAGTCATAGACTCACCCTATTTCTACCTTGCTAGCTATTAAACCTGACAGAGGTCGATACGATGAACAGTACCAGGGTGATGACAGAGCCGGTAAGCGAAAAGCCGAACGGGTTGGTGTATGCGCGGTCAGGGATTATCCCTGCGGCTGAGACATCCGGGTGGTCAGTGTCTGCTCTTGCCGGCGATGATGCTGCGCTGCTCCGCTTCTCTCTGTCGCGGCGGTCGCGCCGAATCAGGCTTCTGAGCGACACGACCCACAGGAATATGTTGATGATTGGAGCAGGCGCCAGCCAGAGCAGCGCACCAAGGTCGCCCCTGTCTCCAAAATGCATTGGGTTGATGATTACTCTGTCCACTTCCCCTGCCGTGAAATAAATAAGGCCAATGATGCCCGCAACCAGCCATATACCATAGACACATATGTATGTGGCGAGCATGAAACCTCTTGACGTTGTGGCTCCACCTTGTATCCTCGCAAGCAGAACGAAGCAAGGTATCAGATACAGAATCGAAAACGCGAAACCCTTCTGTGCGAAAAGCGACGAGTCCAGCCCCCTTTCTCTGGCAGCTCGAGCGCAAATCATGGCAGCGAACGGAGACCACAGCAGGCCTAACAGCGCCAATAAACCGAACCCAAACACACCGAGAAAAGCCGGAGCAATGATCAAATACGGGATACGCTCTATAATATCCATGTGTTACTTCGCCTTCTGTCAATCAGCATTATTCAATTAGTGTTGACCTCTAACTTCGGATAGTATGTTCCTCCAAATAATTCATCAAAGAAAGAATTGCCCAGCAGTGTCTCGAAGCCAAAAGGTCCGCCGTATAGTACATTGTTCGGTCTGATTTGTACTGTCTCTAGTATTACAGCCCTCCAGTTCGCAAATCCCCTAAGACCCCTTGATGTTGCGGATCGGAGCTTTTCAGTCGCGTTAGACTGCAACAGCTATCCAAGCACAATAAGAAGCAATAGAGGTAATAGGATTGACATAGACAACGCTGCATATCTGAACGGCCTGGTATATGTGCTATGAGGCGCTATTTCCTCTGATGGCGCTCTGCCGCTGCGGTCTGTTCTGTATTGTTGAATCAGTCTATAAAGTGAAGTTGTCCATAGAAGAACATTCGCAGACTCTGCTATCGCTATAACCGTCCGCAAAGACTCCCTATCGACGCCACTATTGACCAGATGACCCGGGCCTCGGTCCGAAAGTTCCGGGATAGCTAAATGTATCGGAAGAAGTATGAATGCAAAAAACCAACCCGCGTACAACAGCGTATACACGATTGTTCCAACAGCAAGTGATACGGATTTACCCTCAAACCGTAAGTTCAGATATAGCCAAGGAACTAGCAGCGCTGCTGAATACACCGCACCCCTGACAGCATAACGCCATGAGCTCAAGTTCCTGCTTTGGGCGCTGCTCCAGCTGAACGCCGCTGCCAAGGGCATGCATACCACGCCAACGAAGGCTAGCACTACAAACATTGGCATGAAAATCACATACGCCAAGCTCAGTACAAATTCCATAATCCCTTTACTTCTTTTTTCAATCCACCCCAATTGGGCGCGTCTGGGAAATGTGCTAGAACACCAATAGCGTAAGTTAACCTTGTCAACATCAACGCCGACTCAGCCATGCGCAGGCGGGTCGGTGTTGCTCTTATGCCCCCCGCCTTCCAGTACCGCCATCAAACCATTACAATCACCAGCATCCCTACCCTATCCATCCCTGCCCTGAGTATATCGAAGGGCTGTAAATTCTGTTAGCCTCAGGGCGGAGGTCAAACATGAGCAAGTTCAATGGCAAAGTGGCAATCGTTACCGGAGGCGCGGCAGGCATCGGCGGTGCCACATCACGCCTTCTCGCCGAGCAGGGCGCGAGCGTGCTCATCGCCGACATAAACATGGCAGAGGCAAATGCCAACGCAGAGGCCATTCGCAGCGCGGGCGGCACCGCAGAGGTCATCTCCACCAATGTCGGCAGGCACGAAGAGATTGCCGCAATGGTGCAGTCCGCAATCGACCACTGGGGCAGGCTCGACATACTCGTCAACAACGCCTTCAGTCCCACCGACGAGGGCGACGGCGATGCCCTCACCGTTACCGAAGATGCCTGGGACGCTGGCATGGCGACGCTCGTCAAGGCGCACTTCCTCGCCGCCAAGCACGCCGTCCCCCACATGCGCGCAAGCGGAGGCGGCAGCATCGTCAACATATCGTCCGTACACGGTCTGCTGATGGCGCCCCGCAAGCTCATCTACGAAGCCGGCAAGTCCGCCGTCATCGGCGTAACCAAGCAAATGGCGATAGACTTCGGCCCCGACGGAATCCGCGTCAACGCCATCTGCCCCGGCCACATCGTCACCGAGCGGCAACAGGAACGCTGGGACGAGAACCCCGGCGGCCTCCGTTACTTCGAGGACCAGTACCCCGTCCGGCGCACCGGCTTGCCGCTGGACATCGCCAACGCAGTCTCATTCCTCAGTTCCGAAGAGGCATCGTTCATTACAGGCCACGCGCTCGTCGTAGATGGCGGCCTCACCATCCAACTGCAGGAGGACTTCAGCGTGCGGCAGGTCCACTACATCCGCGACCACCCCGACGCCCGTATGCCGTATTAGGTTAAGTCCCCTCTCCCTTGGGGAGAGGGTTAGGGTGAGGGGAAACTCCCCAACAATATCCTGTAAGTCCTGTTAGTCCCATGGAAACACTACCCGACTACCTGAAGCCCGACCTCGACATCGTCCTAGTAGGCTTGAACCCAAGCCTGTACTCGGTCGAGGTCGGCCACTACTTCGCCACGACGCGCAACCGATTCTGGCCCGCCATCAACCGCTCCGGCCTGCTCACCGAGCCACTCGATTCCAGCACCGACTACAAGATGCCGGAGCAGGGCATCGGCATGACCGACATCGTGAAGCGCCCGACAAGAGGCGCGTCCGACCTGCGCGCCGCCGACTACCGCGAGTGGGCGCCCGTGCTGAGGGAGAAGCTGGAACGCTTCCAGCCGCTCATCGTCTGCTTCCACGGCGCAGTCGCATACCGAAACTACCTGCGGCACGCCGAGGGCGTCAACGCCTCATCCCTGGAGCTGGGCCTGGAGTTGGGACTTCAACCGCTCACCATCGGCCGCTCCCGCGTGTTCCTCGTGCCCAACCCCAGTCCCGCAAACGCCGCATACTCCCTCGATGCGCTCGTAGGCTGGTATCAGGCTTTGCGCGACCTGCGCAGCAAGCTCAAAGAGGACATCAGTTGACCGCGAAAGAAACGGATACCATCCGCACCTTCGTCGCAGTCGAACTCAGCGACAGCATTAAGGCGCACATCGCCGCTGACATCGCGCAGCTTCGACAGGAGCAAATCGACAATATGCGCCTCGTGCGTCCCGAAGGCGTCCACCTCACCCTCAAGTTCCTCGGTGACATAGACGCGAATCGGGTCCCCACGGTCGCAGAGGCGATGACCCAGGCCGCCGCACGCCATGCACCGTTCAGCCTGGCGCTCGGACAGCCCGGCGTGTTCCCCAACGCCAACCGCGCGCGCGTCCTCTGGATCGGCGTCGAAGGCGACCTGCAGCTGCTCAGGCTGCTCCAGTCCGACATCGAGGAAGCGCTGATTGCAACTGGCTTCCCTCCCGAAAAGCAGCGGTTCAACCCGCATCTCACCATCGGCAGAATGCACCACAGGGCATCCCGCGAGGACAGGCGTCGCGCCACCGAGGCCCTCGCCGCTCTGACCCTACCCGAAGACCGGACTATCGCCGTAAACGCAATCAGCCTGATGAAAAGCACGCTCCTTCCCGGCGGCGCGATATACGACCGGATAGTCCACACGGAGCTTTCTCACGGAAGGGCCTGATATCATCTATAATGAAGGTACGGAGTGATTGCCAAATAAGTGTACTCATTGATGGTTGTTTAACTGTAAAATATAGTGATATAATGCTCCAATTATTGACGGTCGCAAGAGTCGTGTAGGTAGAATGAGGAGGAAGCCGTGCAGCAGACTTGGCCGGAATGCAGAGTATGCCCAGAGGGTAGTTTACTCCCCCTGTCTGACTTCGGAAGCCAGGGGGCTCCGATCCACTACAAGGCCTGGGTATGTAGCAACCCTGATTGCGGATTCAACATAAAGATCCGCAATGGCGATGTGTACTTGAACGAGCCTATCGCCAACGGCGCGGCGCACATCCCGCGCGCGAGATAACTTTTAGCCGTTATCAGCTTAATTGGCTTTGCCATGATTGGCATTGATCAAAGAATTGCCAGTACCATGGTTAAAGTTATGCGCCTGCGAACAGGCGCATTCTTTTATCCGCCCCTCACGCATGCGCTATAATCACTATAATCCTCGCTAGAATCCTATTGGCTAGAATCCTATTGATTCGATACGATTCACCCAAGTTGGCAGTGCCGCGCGCATGAGTATTGACAACAAGCTGGACAAGCCCACAAACCCGCGCAGACCGGGCGCTATCAGGCTGGGCAAGTTTCGGTCCGGCCGCGCGCTCGGCATAGCAATGGTCCTCGTCGGCGCTCTCATCCTGACGCTCGTCAGCGGATACTACGCCTACTCCGCAAGCGCGCGCTCCCAGCTCGATGACCTCAACTTCGTAGTCGAGCAACCCCTCCAGCCGCAAACCCCACGGGTGCAGCCCTCGCAGGCGCATCCCCCTCAACCCCAGCGACCCCCACAAGCCGTCTCGTCAGGGGCGCAGCCGCCGGCAACCACGGCCTCGCTGCGAAGCGACATATCACCGGCGTCCTCTGGCGTAGTCTCCTCCGGCGTAGTCGCGGCTAAGCCCGTCTCCGCCATTTCGCCATCACAGCCCGTCCAGCAGACCGGCACCGCAAACCAGGAAGCTTCTGCGCGCCCGCAATCGAGCTACACCGCACTGTATCCGGCAACGCTCATCCATCCCAAGTTCTGGGCGCAGCCTCTCTGGTCGGGCGGCGAGCCGTATGTGTACTCGCCCAACGACACCGGCACAGGCTTGCCCGACGGCTTCCGCTTGGTATCCCCTCTAGACGATGCGCTCCCGCGCGGCAGTGGCGCGCGCACCACCCGCATCTCCATCCCGCTCATTGATGTGGACTCAGGGATTAAGGAACTCGTAATCCTCAATCTCGGCGACAGCAGAGCATACGAGACGCCAAAGCACCTGGTCGGCCACATACCACAGTCGCCCAACCCCGGCGAGATCGGCAACGCCTGGTACTTCGGACACCTCGAAAGCCCCATCAGGGGGGAGGGCAATGTCTTCCAGCGCCTGCCGGAAATTCCGGACCTGCTGCGAGACGGCGACGATGTTTTCGTCGAGCTGGAAAGCGATGACGGGCGCGTCTTCCTATATAGAACGACACGCACCGAGGTCATGCATCAGGATGAGCTGGAACTATACGGCGCGGATACGGCGCAGCTATCGCTTGTAGCCTGCGTGCCACGCCTCGTCTATGACCATCGCATCGTGGTAACCGCAGAACTCGTCGGCATCAAGGACGTGCCCACAACGGTCAACTAACTCGTTGGCCCCGTTCGTGTAACCCTTTAATCACGTTCGCGGTGAGCTTGTCGAACCCCCGCCCCCGTTACCGTCGTGTCCCAGCCGGCGACAGCACATCCTGCATCACCGAGATGAAGTTGCGTGTCGGCGTCGATACCGTCTTGCCCTTCAGCGTGACGATGCCCGCCTGATCCACAGGCAGGAAGTTCGCCAAGCTAATCACACCCACGCGCTGCGAGTCCTCCGGTTCCACGGACAGGCGCGGCCCCACCGATATCCCCATCCCAAGCTCCACATACCGCTTTATCATGTCCATGCTGTCCAACTCGACTATGATGTCGTAATCGACGCCACGCCGCCGGAACTCTTCCTCCAGGATCTGCCGTGTGTATGTGCCGCGTCCCATCAGAATCAGCGGCCACCCCGCAAGCTGGTCGAGCGACTGCAGCGGCTCCTTCATCAGGGGATGGTCCAGCGGTGTTATCAGCACGCGCTCATATAGGAACAGTCCCTGGAACTCAAGTGAATCGCTCTTCTCCGGGTGCTGCACGACTGCAAGGTCAACATCCCCGCTCTCCACCATCTGAAGCACTTCCGCTCGCGTGCCGGAGCGTATCCGCAGATGTACGCGCGGGTAGCGATTGAGGAACACGCGCACCACGCGGATAAGCGTGTGCGGAATGATGTCCGGCGTGGACGCGACCTGCACCGGCCCCCGCTCCTCCGCAAGCGCAGTCATGGACGGCAGCGAGTCTATCCCCTCCACCAGCGGCGTCACAAGGTCCGAAAGCCTCTGCCCAGCCAGTGTGAGCTGTATCGGACGCTTCACCCGATCGAACAGCGTCATCCCAAGCTCTTCTTCCAGCTTCTTTATATGTGTCGTAACCGTGGGCTGCCCCAGCCCCAATTCGCGCGCCGCCCTTGATATGCTCCGCAGGCGCGCCGCTGTGCTGAAGCTCCTCAGTTCCCGAATCTCCATTGCGTGACAGTCCTCCGGAAATGTGCAAGACCACTGGTGCATTGCCACAGTAAATATATCATATTAGACAATATGTCTTCAAGGAATGTAGTTGCAGGACTATCATGGATATATACCGTAGTAATCTGCCAATCGTGGCAGACCGGGACGGTAGATTTGCAAACCTTGAAGACAAGGAGGTTGCACATGATTGACAGATTCGTAGGCTCCATTCGGGGAATCGGTAAGCATCGCACCGGGTTCGACTCCTACCTCGCGAATGTCCAGAAGGGCAAGGTCGCGTGCGGACCCAAGTTCGATGAGGCCCGCAAGGACTTCAACAACAGGATGCGCGGTGAGTACCAGGGCTTCCTCGGGTAGAGGCTTTCCCACGGATAGATAAATCAGCGGGAGCAGTCGTAAGGCTGCTCCCGTTTTCATTGCCCTGAGTAGAAAAAATCCCTTCCCCCTTGATGGGGGAAGGTTAGGATGGGGGTGAAATTAACGAAGTAGGCAAGGTCGATCCAATCACTTGCCAGCCCCTGATGGCCTGCCAGCCCCTAATAGGATAATTGCCCGTCCTGTGAAAATGCCACTTACCTCAGAGAGAGTAACACCGCCCAAACAACCCAACTTGTTTAGCCTCAGCCCTTGATGGTAATCTCTTATTGAAGGGTGTCTGAAATGTTGTCTAAAACATTTCCAAACCCGACGCCCTGCAAAGAGCATCAAATCAGGGAGGCACAGTACCGATGAGCAAACTAAGCGCAGACGCCATCCGGCTGCTCAGCGAAGGCAAGAACATCGCCATCATCGCCACAATAATGCCCGATGGCTCCCCTCAGGCAACCACCGTGTGGGCTGACACCGACGGCGAGCACGTCCGCTTCAACACTGCCGAGGGCCGCGTCAAGACGAAAAACCTTCGCCGCGATCCGCGTGTCGCAGTCGCCATCCTGAACTCCGACAATCCCTACGAGCAGGTCACGGTCCGAGGTCATGTCGTCGAATTCGCCCATGAAGGCGCAATCGAGCACATCGACTCCCTCGCCAAGAAGTACGTCGGCACAGACGTCTTCGAGGGCCGTGAACCCGAAGACCAGCGCGTAATCGTCAAGATCGCCCCCAACTAACGCCCTCGAAAAATCCCTTCCCATTATGTCCCCTCTCCCACCGGGAGAGGGCTAGGGTGAGGGGGCAAATATCATTCTGTCAATCCTTTAGACCGACATAGGAAATCCACACAAAAAGATGCTGAAATTCCTCCGCCGCTCAACACAAGAAAACAAGCAAAAGACCGAACAGGCAGTCAAGCGCTCCCGCCAGACATTCTTCGGTCAAATGACCGGCCTCTTCCGCCGCCAAAGCATTGACGACGCGCTCTGGGACGAACTCGAAGAGCTGCTCATCACCGCCGATGTCGGCGTGGAGACCACCTTCAAGCTCATCGAGCGCCTACGCGACCAGGTGCGCGACCGCCGCATCTCCGACCCGCAGGACGCCTTGGCGCTGCTCCGCGAGGAGATGCTCTACCTCGTTGACTTCGAAGAAGTTGACCACGCGCTCGAAGTCGATGAAAAGCCGCTCATAATCCTTATGGTAGGCGTCAACGGCGTCGGCAAGACCACCAGCATCGCCAAGCTCACCAGGCTCTACCAGGACGAAGGCAAGAGCGTTCTCATCGGCGCCGCCGACACCTTCCGCGCCGCCGCCATCGACCAGATTCAGGTCTGGGGCGACCGCCTCGACGTAGATGTCATCGCCCACCAGCAGGGCGCAGACCCCGGCGCAGTTGCCTTCGACACCCTGCAGGCAGCCCGCGCCCGCGACGTGGATGTCGTAATCATAGACACCGCAGGCCGCCTCCACACCAAGTTCAACCTCATGGAAGAGTTGAAGAAAATGCAGCGCGTCCTATCGCGGCAGGGCGCCGACACCCAGCGCGTCCTACTCACCATCGACGCCACCACCGGCCAGAACGGCCTCATGCAGGCGCGCGCCTTCACCGAAGCCGTCGACTGCGAAGGCGTATTACTCGCCAAGGTGGACAGCTCCTCCAAGGGCGGCGTAGTCTTCGCCATCGGCGCCGAGCTAGACCTCCCCGTCCTCTTCATCGGCACCGGCGAGCAGCCCGAAGACCTGGCCCCCTTCGACCCCCAAGCCTTCGTCGAATCCCTCTTCGCGGACAGCGATTAGTAGGTGATTGATTATCGGGAGTGCATATATGTCACAGCAGAAAGTGGTCGATCTGACTGTCGAAGAACTGCGAAACCTCATCCGCGAAGTCGTAATAGAAACCTTGCATGACTTCGTGGGAGATCCCGATGAAGGCTTGGAACTGCGCGAAGACGTCATCGAAGAGTTGGAAGCATCCATAAAGGCAGTGGAGGCCGGAGAGCCGACCATCCCCGCGGAAGAAGTCTATCGTCGTCTTGGTCTGTCTGAGTAACACACCCACTTTGACAGCATGGCATACAATATCTATCATCCAATTCAGTGAACAGATTCAGGGACAGGGACACAGAGCGACTTTTCAACGGCGAGTACATTCGTCGTTTGCCGCCCCACATTCAACAGCGAGCACGCCAGAAGGTGCGGTTGGTGATTCAAGCCACCAGATTGGCCGATCTTCAACTGCCGCGTTCAAACAGGCTTGAGCCTCTTCGCGGCGACCGAGCAGGGCAACACAGCATCCGCATCAACAACCAATGGCGTATATGCTTCCAATGGACTCAATCTGGCGCGTTCGAAGTAGAAGTAACTGACTATCACTAAGGAGAAGATGATGACTCCTATAGGTCCCATCCATCCCGGGGAGGACTTGGCTGAAATACTCGAAGACCTCGAAATCACCCAGCGCCAGTTCGCTATGGCAATAGGCGTTAGCCAGTCCCGCATCAACCGCATCATCAACCGTCGCAGTCCCGTTACTGCTGACATGGCAGTCAGAATCGGCCGAGCTTTCGGCCAGAGCGCCGAGTTCTGGATGAATCTCCAGCAGATGTATGATCTCGAAGTCGCCCGCGCCGCCATCGATGTCAGCGCGATCGATCCTCTCTACGAACCGCTCCCTGACGACTGGACACCACCCCTTGAATCAGAAGAAGACGCAAAACGACGGGACGCCGGAGGCATTCCGGCAACCGCTGGCACACCCGCGACATAACGCCGTATTACCGACCACTGGCAACTGTTGACTGGCAACTGAAAACTACACAGGAGGCACATTCAATGACCGCAACAGCCACAATCCGCGACCGCTACGGACTCGCCATGTCCACAACATCGGCAAAAGCCGCCGAGCACTACGTCGAAGGCGTCGACATCCTGCTCGAACAAGGCTACGGCTCCGAGCAGCGCTTTCAGCAGGCGATAGACGCAGACGAAGGCTTTGCGCTAGCGTACGCCGGCCTCAGCATGATGCAGATGCTTCGCGGCGCGGCAGCAGACGCCAAGGCAAGCGTAGCCAAAGCCCAGCAGCTCGTCAGGAGCGCATCACGCCGCGAGCAGGGCCACGTCGAGGGTATCTCCCTCTTCATCAACGGCCACGGCCCCAAGTCCCTCGCCGTCTCCCTAGAGCACCTCGACGAGTTCCCGCGCGACGCCGTGATGATGCGCGTCGCCAACCGCCTCTACCTCCTCGGATGTAGCGGCGCCGGCGTGCAGAACTTCCCCGACGAGCTCTACGCCATGCTCCAGAAGCTTGAGCCCAACTACGGCGACGACTGGGCATTCCTCGGTCAATACGCCTTCGCGCACCACGAGACAGGACGCCTCGACGACGCCCTATCCCTCGCAGAGCGCTCCCTCGCAGCCCGCCCCACAAGCGGACATGCATCCCACTCCGTAGCCCATGTGTACTTCGAAAAGGGCAACGCAGTGGACGGCGGCGACTTCCTCGGCAACTGGCTCAAGGGCTACGACAGCCGCGCCCCCTTCAACATCCACCTCTCCTGGCACCAGGCGCTCTTCGAGCTGGCGCAGGGCAAATACTCCGACGCCGTCAAGCTCTACGAAGACGTCATCCGCCCCACCGTAGTGGAGAAGAGCGCGAACTCGCTCATGGACAGCACATCGCTCATGTGGCGCCTCAAGATGTACGGCGGCTGCAACCCGCCATACCCAGTCGAGGAGATCGCCGAGCAGGCATCCCCCGCCGCAACCACACCCGGTCCCGCATTCCGTGACGCCCACGCCGCCCTCGCATTCGCCGCCAGCGGAGACGAAGAGCGACTCGCCAGCGTCAAGACTCGCCTGCGAGACCTCGCCGGACAGGGAGACGCCCTCGCCAAAGAGGTCACGCTCCCCCTCGTCAAGGGCATCGGCGCATTCGCAGACGACCGCTACGAAGACGCGGCGCGATACTTAGAACCGGTATTCCCGCAGCTCGCCCGCATCGGCGGCAGCCACGCACAGCGCGAAGTCTTCGAGGACACCCTCCTCGAGTCATACATCCGCGCCGAGCAATACGACAAGGCAGAAGACCTGCTCCGTGTGCGCCTCAACCGCCGCGCCTCCGTCCGCGACAGCTACTGGCTAGCCCGCACCAAGGCAAGCTCCGGCGAAGTAGAAACCGCCAAGAACACCCTCAAGCAAGTCGCCCAGCAATGGGAGACCGCCGACCCCAACTCCCCCGAAATCGCCGCGATGAACACCCTAGTCAACGCCGGCTAGTACAGCCTCAAGCCTAAACGAATGGCTCGGTATTCTTGACGAATGCCGAGCCGTTTCGCTTTTGCAATTTTTTCAATATCTGATAATATTGTTGCCCAACTGAATCGCGCGCACCCAATTCAACAGGACGGCACACCATGCTCACAGGGATAGGACTCCGCAATTTCAAAGCATTCGGCGACGAAATACAAGAAGCCCCTCTATCCAAGATAACCCTCATTTACGGCCCAAACTCCGGCGGCAAGAGCTCCATCATCCAAGCCCTGCTACTGCTTAGGCAATCTATGGACATCCCGATGCGAGGAGTAGTACCGATTGGGAGTAGCAAGAGGTGGCTGATACCTATGGGTGAGGATGTAGATTTAGGAAAATTCGAGACGCTTGTACATAAGCATGAATCAAACCGGAATTTGTTCATAAGGGTCGCATATGATAGACCGATTCCGCCCATCAGCAAGGTGGAATTGGATATGACGTTCGTTGTACCAGAGTCTAGGGGAACTGATACCCGAAGCTCCGCTATCTTGTCGAATTTAAAGTATCGAGTTGTCAACGGGGACGAGGAGTTATTTGAGGCCTCATCAACTTACGAATACGATAAAGAATCTATTGCATGGTCGACTGACTTTCGCATTGAAGGTGCTTACAGCGGAAGCGATCGGGTATATTCTGTTGAGCGGGCAAGGAATTTCTTGCCACGATTAACCCTATCAGAGCTTCAAAAGGAGCTTCATAACGAAATTGAGAATAAAAGAAACGATACGGGTGAATTAAAGGAAAGGATTGAAGAACTTGAGGCAAGGCGGGCGAGACATTGTCATTCGAAGAAAGAAAGTCAAAATCTCCGGAAGCGGGCAAACGAGTTGGAATGGGAGCAGGAGTGGTGGCTAGACGAGATACACAACACTCTGCAATTGGGCTCAAGGAGGAGGCGGATTGGGCTGCACGTAGAGCAAGAGTGGGAGGTACGAGAGCAAGAGTGGGAGGTACGAGAGCAAGAACTGGAACATACACTTGATCGCTTGCAGGAATTATACGTATGGCAGTTGGAAAATCCGAATATCCGCAAGGATGAATTGGACACTCTGAAATTGAATCTGCAGCAGACGAAACAAACGGTTAAGGCGTACGAGCAGGCTTACGAGTATAGGGGATCGCGCAGAAATAACTTGAGCCTCTCTCGTCCGGACCTTGCCCGATCTATGCGGAGGCTATGGGATGATCGCGAACTCAGAAAATTGCGGGCGAACTGGGTACCTTCCCCTGAAGAGCTATTGGCATCAACCGTAGAAAATATCCCGGAAGAGTATGAAGACCAACTGAGATTACTAACGCACCTAGGCCCAAACCGGAATGAGCCGCAAAGGCTTTACATGGTTTCAGGAGGATTCAAAGATTCGTCCGGTGTACGCGGTGAAAATACTGTTCATATACTACATCGTAACGAGGAAGTTAGAAATCGAGTGGATGAGTATTTCAAGGATTTTGGAATCCCGTACTCACTTAGGGTAGAAGATCTGAAGACGGCAGGTGTAGCCGTCCAGATCAGCCTTAACGACATTCGGACGGAACCGCCTACGTCAGTGACCATCGCCGATGTCGGATTTGGAATAAGCTGCATATTGCCCATAATTGTTGAAGGTGTTGCATCGCCGAAAGGCTCGATAATCTGCGTCGAACAGCCTGAGTTGCACCTGCACCCGAAACTGCAAGCTGAACTTGCCGAACTGATGGTTGAAACAGCGCTCAAAGACGACAAGCAGTGGATTGTGGAGACACATAGTGAACTAATACAGTTGCGGCTGAGTGCCCATATTGCACAGAAGAAAATCAAGCCTGAAGACGTTGCCATAATTTTCGTCCACACTACACCGGATGGCAGCAAAGTTTTGGATATGGGAATCGATGCTCAAGGGGAACTCAACAAAGATTGGCCGCCTGAGTTTTTTGACGAAAAGACGGACGCAATAATGAAGATTCTAGAGAGTCAGGATGATGACTACTAGAATCAACTTCAAAATAGACCTAGTCCCTATTCTCAGAGAAGCTGTGTCAGACCCACGTAGGGCAAAATCCGCCTTGAGAGGACTCTGCTTGTTCTGGCAAAAGAATGGTGCTTTGTACCATCGTCCCCGCTCGTCGAAAAAAGAGATAGTGGAATCAAACATATTGATAAAGGAGATCAGAGCGAAACTTTCTGAACATAACATTCCTAAATCGACCAGCTTGCAGGTGTTACAGGAGGCGATTCAGAAACCTCGCCAGGGAAAATTCCCCAGGGCCAACCAAGCAATCGATGTGCAGGTGGGCAATATCCGGTCATGTCTTGAAATGGCTGAGTACAGCGATGAGTTTGCTCTCGCAGTATTGACTGAGCAACAGGCAACAGATTGCTTCGAAAGTGATGACGACAAAGATTGCAAACATTGTCAAGATGTTGAAGTTATTTCTTGGAAATATCTAAATGCTTCTTGCGTTATTGAGGAATCCAGAGCACGAGCGGCAGCTGCAAAGATGCTTGACGATTTTGCGCGATCAGTTCCACTAGACGCAACTTCCAAACAACTGTGGGAGATGTTCTTCCAAGGATATGCACGTACGGCATCAGAAGTTACTCTTGTCGACTGTTATGTGGGGTTAGACCAAAAGTATCTAGAGCAAGATTTCGAGAACTTCCTAGTTTTTCTTGACAGAGACTTTGCGCATAACTCTATTCCCAATAAGACTCTTACAATTTTCACGACCCTTGACCCAGATATGGTTGATGACTTTAAGAATGTTCTACAAAATATCGTAAGGCACTTCCTACATCTGAAAGATGTAAGAGTTTACCCTTTCGAAGATGAAAGATATCTCGAGATGAATAAGAAGCCCCCTAGGGGAAAAAGGTTTCCGCGGGACCGTTGGTTAGGGTTCAATGGTTATAGATCCTCGCTTCACGGAATCGATTTCCTTTCTAAGGCACGCCATGGTGATGGTGTGGATACATACCTACCTGAGAGTAAGAAAGCGGAGGATCTTAAGGAAATCGAGAGGAAATTAAGAGCGAAGGAAATAGGCATTTCCCTGACTCCTTTTTCTCTTTGAAGAGGAAGACATCATCAGGAATACAATAATCACAGTTGGAGGAATGTCAATGCGTCTGGCACTTGGGGCATGGACACGATCTCATTTCTGTCATACAGTCCCCAACCCCAACCCATAGTATAATCTCCCCACCATGCTCGACGCCCTCCGATGGCTCATCACCGTAGAACTCATCGGGCTGGCGGCATTCCCGCTCGCCTTCTACCTCTTACCCGGACTTGCTGACAGGGGATTCACCCTCAGCAAACCCCTCGGCATTCTCCTCGTCTCGTACCTCTTCTGGGTGCTCGGCCTCGCCCACATCCCCACCGCGCAGCCCACCGCCATCGCGCTCGTGCTGCTCATGGCAGCCGCCTCCGCATACATCGCATACCGCAACTTCGACGACCTCCGCGACTTCGTCACCCGCGAGTGGCGCGCACTCGTCATCGCCGAGGCAGTCTTCCTCGTCTTCTTCATCGGCTGGGCGCTCTTCCGCTCCTACGACCCCTTCATCAACCACACCGAGCAGCCGATGGACCTCGCCCTCCTCAGCGCCTCCATCAACTCGCACGTCGGGCACCCCGAAGACCCCTGGCTGCGCGGCGAGCCCATCAGCTACTACTACTTCGGCTACTGGATGATGGGCGCAATCAGCCAGGTCTCCGCCGTATCATCCAATATCGCCTACAACCTCTCCATGGCGCTCATCCCCGCAATGGGGGCGACCGGCATCTTCGGCCTCTTGTTCAACATGGTCCGCATGAATAAGGCGCGCAAGCCCGCTGCTGATACAGGTGAAGGCAGTTCGGATGCAGCATCCACAGATGCCCTCCCCACCGATAGCACAAACAGAAAACTCGCCATCATTGCCGGCATCTCAGCCACCCTGTTCCTCGGCATCGCCGCCAACCTCGAGGGCATCCTGGAGTTCATGCGCCTCAACGGCATGGGATCGCAGGGCTTCTACGACTGGATCCGCATCGACGGACTGCCCGGCCCCATCGAGATGCCCCCGCAGAGTTGGACGCCTCCCGACTTCTGGTGGTGGTTCCACGCCAGCCGCGTCATCAACACCTTCGACGGCATCCACTTCATCGACAACACCATCCAGGAATTCCCCTTCTTCAGCTTCCTGCTCGGCGACATGCACCCGCACGTCATGTCCATCCCGTTCGTCCTGCTGTTCATCGGCGTCGCGCTCAACATCTACCGCCTGCCCGCCGACTTCTGGCGCAACTTCCGCAGCCCCTATACCTACGCCATCGTCCTCACGGCAGCAGTGGTTCTCGGCGGACTCGCCTTCAACAACCTCTGGGACATGCCCACATTCGCCGCCCTGCTCATCGCCGTCCTCGCACTCCGGGCATATCGCGAAGGCAGCGACATCCGCCAGTCATTCGCGTTCGCGCTCTTCCCCGTCGGCTTGGCGGTCATCGCGCTCGCAGTCCTGATGTACTCCCCCTACCTGTTCGACATCAACGCCGGCGTGAACGGCATCGGCGTTGTCATCACTCACACCCGCGCAATCCATATGTTCATCGTCTGGGGCGTGTTCCTGGTCGCCGTAACGCCCTTCCTGCTGGCGACCTTCTGGCAGACCACCATCCAGCGCGACTGGTCAGCGCAGGCACTCACCGCCCTCACCCTCGCATTCGTCCCCTGGCTGCTCTGGGCGCTCGCCTACCTGCCCAGCGACGGCAGCATCGAAGAGGCAATCACGCGCTTCATCGGCATACTGCCCCTCACCGGCCTCGCGGCAATCGGCATATACAACGCGCTCTATCTCGCAAGGCGGGAGAACGAAGGCGGCAGGCTGTTCGCCACCGTGCTAGCCGTGCTTGGCTTGGGGCTCATCATCGGCGCCGAGTTCCTCTTCATCCGCGACTTCTTCAACAACCGCGGCAACACCGTCTTCAAGCTCTACTATCAAGCGTGGATACTCCTGGCCGCCGCCTCTGCCTTCGCCGTGTACTACTGGATGAGCACAATTCGCAATCTGAAAGGCTGGCGCACAACGCTATCCTATGTCTGGGCAGCAGCCTTCGTTGTTTTGCTTCTATGCTCGCTCTACTACCCGCTCGCCGCCATCAAGACCAAGCCCGAAACACCCCACACCGGGCGCACCCTCGACGGCCTGTCATTCGTCCGCATCTTCAACCCCGCCGAGTACGACGCCATCGAGTGGCTTAAAGCGAACGCTCCCCCCGACGCCGCAATAGTAGAGGCAGTCGGCGAATGGAGCGACTGGGGCATGATCTCCCGCAGCACAGGCTTCCCCACCATCGTCAACTGGCTCGGCCACCAGAAGCAGTGGCGCGGAGGCTGGGAGCGCTTCGACGCAGAAAAGCCTGATCTTTCGCGCGCCCTCCGCGACCAGTATTTCGATGATAGGGCAGCCGAAGTCGAGCGCATCTACACCACGCTAGACCCCGCCGAGGCGCAGCTCATCCTCTACAAGTACGACATCGACTACGTGTACATCGGCAGCCGCGAGCGCGAAAAATACGGCATCGAAGGTATCCCCAAGTTCGACGCCATCGCCGACCTAGTCTTCACCGACCCCAACGGCGAATCCGCCATCTACCGCGTCCGCTGACTTCTGGCTATCACTATTGCATTGGAAGTATTTTCCTAATTCAAATAATCTGCGCCTAGCCAATAGAATACTTTTCTGTTACCATCCTGATACTGCATCTGCAGAGCGGACCCAATCGCCAGAGTGCAGCAGTAAACATGCCAAAACGACGCACACCCTGAATTGGCTTCAAGGAGAACAGTGTGTCTCGCAAAACTAAGATACGTCTTCCTGACGGAAGCGAGCGTGACGCGCTCGAGATGGACTTCGCGATCAGGAATGAAGAGTGGAACGAGTACAGCTTGGATGACGGCACCACCGTCCGCTTGAGAACATTTGCCGTGCGAATCTTCAGAGTCCTTGATGACGAAGGTAATCCTGCCTACACTGCGGAAGGCGAACCCGAACTATTCGTACGGCACAACACGACCGTAATAGGGGCTGGGTAAGGCACTGGTGACGTATATGGTAACAATAGCTGAACAACCTAATGGAGATCACGAAGGCACATCTTCGTCATCATTCGGCATCGCAGGTTCATTCACAGCGAACGAGCTGCCTGTCTCTGAACTCTCTCGGTCGGGGCGCGCAGTGACTTTGAATTTGACTGCAGCGGCGTCTTCCGCACGTATAACTCCTCTTCCGCCCTACGCAGGAAACCCAGAGATTCCTGAAGTGCCCCTTGGAAAAGCTCGCAACCTCTTCCTGGTCTGGCTCATTGCCACGCTGCGGCTAACGTGGTCGTCCCTGCGACACCCGGGCCATCCTGTTGTGATTGACCGCCGAACAGGGCATGTATGGCTGAAGAGTGATTGATCAGAGAATTGGCGGAAAGCCCTTCATTTGCCTTATTGCGTTTGCCTTTGTAGTGACAGTCATTTGCGCAGGTGCAGCGACTGCCCTTTCCTTCTATGTCGACACCCGGCTCGACGGCGACGCTCCCATGACGTCAGAGTCAATAAGTCGCCTGTGGACTTTCGCTTTCTCGTCATTTACCTTCCTGTTAGGCCTTGGAGGTGGAAAGATAATTTAACCGCCTTCGTGAATGAACGGTTCTACATGCAAAGAAAACGGGCAGAACCCGCATTCAACGAATCCTGCCCATCCTGTCTATCGATGTTAGTTAAGACTACGCAACCCGCGCGAACTTCTGCACCCTCGCACCGTCCAGTGTCTCGCCGACATACAGGTCACCCTTGGAGTCCATCGCCACCGCGTGCCCCGCGATGATGTCGCCCGGCGTGTCCGAGCTCATTCCCCAGCCGCCTAGCCACTGTCCCGTCGGCGTCAGAATCTTCACGCCAGCAGGATGCGACAGCGCATTCGGGCTGGGCTGGTCAGGCCCAAGCCCCTGGTGGAAGCCCAGGTCCGTCACGAACATGTTGCCGTCCGGCCCCTGCACGATGTGGTCAGGCCTGTGTACGCCGCCCCACTCGCTCAGGTACTCGCCGCCCGGCGTGAACACCTGAATGCGGCTGTTCTCCCGGTCCACCACATAGATCAGCCCCTCAGCACTGACGCAAACGCCGTGCGGAATGCGGAACTGCCCTGGACCCTCGCCCGGCTCGCCCCACGAATGTATTCGCTCACCCGTCGCCGTATAGTGGTGAACGCGCGCGTTCCCGTAGCCGTCCGAGATGTACAGCGACCCGTCCGCCGCTATCGCAATGTCCGTCGGCCTGTTGAACGGCTCCCCGCTGAACATCTCCGGCACGTTGTCCGGATCGCCCAGCGTCATCAGCAGCTCGCCCTCTGCCGTCCACTTCCGCACCGTATGATCGCCGATGTCCGTCGTGTAAACGCTGCCGTCCGGCCCTGCCTCGATGTGGTGCGCCGAGCCGAATTGACCCTCGCCCCAGTGGTTGATAACATTGCCCGCCGTGTCCAGCACGATTATCGGATGCGCGCTCCGGTTGTACACGAAGATGCGGTCCTGCCCGTCAACAGCCACTCCCACCGCGTGGTTCCACTCCCACCCGTCCGGCAGACTGCCCCATCCGGGCACATGCTCATAAACATATTTTCCGTAACTGACCCTGAGACCCTTTTCACCCATTGGAGCAGCCCTCCTTATGGCTTTTACCGCTTGATACACTGTTAAAGACAATTCGCGAACGGGCAGAATTATAACACGCTTTCGTGTTAGGATAAGTCCCGATTACTTCTGTGCCACTCTCCATGTGCAGAGCTGGTTAACTGGCATATCGAAACATCGGCAAACCAACATCGCGAGGTAAAAAATGCTCGAACGATTCAAAGTACCCAAGAAAGACGAAGTACGAGTCCCCATCGAGTCCCTGCAAGAGGTCATTCAGGCGATATTCGAGAAGATGGGCAACTCCGAGTCCGACTCCATCGAAGCCTCGGAAGTCCTTGCCATGACCGACCTGCGCGGCGTCGAGACCCACGGCGTCTCCAACATGCTCCGCGCCTATGTCAACCAGTACACCAGCGGACAGGTCAACCCGCAACCCAACTGGCGCATCGAGCGTGAGACGCGCGGCACCGCAGTCATCAACGCCGACAAGGGCTTGGGCGTTGTGCTCGGCAGGCGCGCAATGGACATCGCCATCGAGAAGGCGCGCGATGTAGGCTTCGGCGTCGTAACCATGAACAACGGCGCGCACCTCGGCGCGGTCGGACACTTCTCCATGTACGCCGCCCAGCACGACATGGTAGGCATGTGCGCCACCTCCGCCGGCAGGGGTGTCCTGCCCACATTCGGCGCAGAGGGTCGCTTCGGCACCAACCCAATCTCCATCGCCGCGCCCGCCAACCAGGAAGCCCCGCTGCTCTTCGACGCAGCCACATCACAGATTGCAGGCAACAAGTTCTCGCTCGCCCGCAGGGTCGGCTCAGACCTGCTCCCCGGCTGGATCTCCGACGAAGAGGGCAACCCGATCATGGAAGAGACCGAAGTTCCCGGCGGCGAAGGCGTCAACTATGGCAGCCTGCTCCCAATGGGCGGCACCCGCGAAAACGGCTCCCACAAGGGCTACGGCTTCCTCATGATTGTGGACATCCTTGGTTCCTTCCTGTCCGGTTCCGTGCCAGCCGTATTCGACGAGGAATTCTTCGAGACCGGCTACAAGCACTACTTCGCCGCGTACAACATCGCCTCATTCACGGACGTTGACGCCTTCAAGGACAACATGGACCAGATGCTCCGCACCCTGCGCGAGACCCCGCCCGAGCCCGGTAGCGAGCGCGTCCTCTACCCCGGCCTCTCCGAGCACGAAGAAGAGCAGGACCGCCGAGCCAACGGCACCCCCCTCCACACCGAAGTCATAGGCTGGTTCGAAGAAATCTGCAACGAACTCGCAATCCCCCACCTCCAGACTTACTAGCCAAAAGCGGGTTCCCTATTGTCCCCTCTCCCTGAGGGAGAGGGTTAGGGTGAGGGCATATTCGTCATTCCCGCGCAGGCGGGAATCCAGCAAGTCAAGGAGCGATAGATGACAAGCGTCTCCGAAATACAGCAGGCGATTCTGACGCTTGATAAGAACGACTACCGAGACCTGATTGAGTGGATCAACGAACTTGACTGGGAAAGATGGGACGCGCAGATTGAAGCGGACTCAGAGAGCGGCAAATTGGATTTCCTAGAAGCGGAAGCCCTCGCAGCAAAGAGGGACGGAACGCTGAGAGAACTATAATTGCATCGCACTGCACCTCGCTTCTGGAGGTACTTTGATCAGTTGCCAGAATCTACTCAGCGGGTCGCGAGACGAAATTTTGATCTTCTGAAGTCCAATCCAAGGCATCCGTCTCTCAATTTCAAGAAGGTTGGCAAATACTGGTCGGTGCGCGTAGGACTTGGATACAGGGCACTAGCGGTTGAAGACGACGATGGATTCGTTTGGGTATGGATTGGTCTCCACAACGAGTATGACCGACTGACAAACTGAAAGACAAACCAACCTCCCGGAGGTACACCATGGGCAAGCTCGACGGCAAAGTAGCACTCATCAGCGGCGGCGCGCGCGGACAGGGCGCAGCCGAAGCACGCATCTTCGCGCAGGAAGGCGCAAAGGTCGTCCTCGGCGACATCCTCGACGAGCAGGGCCAGCAGGTCGAAGCCGAAATCAACGAGCTCGGCGGCGACGCCCTCTACGTCCATCTCGACGTCACCAGCGAAGCCGACTGGGAAAGCGCAGTCGAATCCGCCGTCAGCAAGTACGGCAAGCTCGACATCCTCGTAAACAACGCTGCCATCGTCATCCAGAAGGCAGCAATCGAGGACCGCACCGGCGACGAGTGGGACCGCATCTTCGAAGTCAACGCCAAGGGCGTCTTCCTCGGCACCAAGCACTCCATACCCGAGATGCGAAATGCGGGCGGCGGCTCCATCATCAACATATCCTCAGTAGCCGGAATCGGTCAGAGCCAGCACCAGGAGCCTGCCTACGCCGCCAGCAAGGGCGCGGTCCGCATCTTCAGCAAGGTAACCGCCTCTCAGCACGCCGCCGACGGCATCCGCTGCAACTCCGTCCATCCCGGCCCCATCGACACAGACATGATCCAGTCCGCCATGGCCGACCCCAGCCGCCTCGAAGCCCGCCTCGAACGCGTCCCCATGCGTCGCCTCGGCACCGTTGACGAGATCGCGAAAGGCGTCCTATACCTCGCCTCCGACGACTCCTCCTACGTAACCGGCTCCGAGCTGGTAATAGACGGCGGCGCAATCTCCATGTAGTTGAGTTATGAGTGCGAATCAATGATCCCCTTCGCCACAATTCGTAATGAAGAAGAGTATGACGTTGCAATAGCGCGGATGAACGAACTGCTTGACGAAGTAGGTTCTGACGAGCAGCACCCACTCTATGACCTGCTCGACACATTGGGCACAGTCATACTTGCCTATGAAGAAAGACACTATCCAATTCCTGAATGCACTGGCATCGATGCGCTTGAATTCTTAATGGAAGAGCACGAGCTTGGTGTCGCCGACATTCCTGAGATTGGCGGGCCTGATTCCGTATCCAATGTTCTTGAACGCAAACGAGAACTGACTGTCCAGAACATCCGCGACCTGGCAAATAGATTCCAAGTCTCACCCGCAGTCTTTGTATAGGAAGGGCCCCATACCATGCCCACCACTGCCCCCACCTACACCATCCTCACCGCCGACAGGCTCATCGACGCCAGAGGCGGCGCACCCATCGAAAACGGCGCAGTCCTCCTCGACGGCTCCACCATCGCCGCCGTAGGCCGCGCCGCCGACATCCGCCCCCCCGAAGGCGCACCCGCGCAGGCCACCCACTACGCCGGCTGCACCATCTTGCCCGGCATGGTCGACTGCCACACCCACCACAACGGCTTCGGCGACGGCAGGCTCGGCGACGACCTCTCCCTGCTCCTCGACGAGGTTCTCCCCGCCCGCTCCGCCCGCCCCGCCCGGCCCGGCCACCCCCCCGCCCGCCCCCCCGACGAGCCCCCCCCCGCCCGTCCCGCCCGCAACGCCCGCGCAAGCCTCTTCTCCGGCGTAACCACCATCCGCGAGAACGGCCCCAAGAACGTCACCATGTTCAGGCTCCGCGACGCCATCAACGAGGGCCTTGCCATCGGCCCCCGCATGGTGCTCTGCGGTCACCCCGTCGCCATCATCGGTGGCCACATGGGCTACTTCGGCGGCGAGGTCACCGGCGCCAACGACGCCCGAGCACTCACCCGCCAGCTCATCAAGGAAGGCGCCGACTACATCAAGATAGTCGCCACCGGAGGCACCACCCGCACATCATTCCCGACGCTCCCTTCATTCAATATTGACGAACTCCGCGCCGTCACCGCCGAGGCGCGCAAGTTCGGCAAGCTCACAGCAACCCACTCCTCCAACTCCGCGGGCATCGCCAACTCCCTCGATGCCGGCGTCGACATGATCATCCACTGCTACCACCTAGACGCCGACGGCACGGTGAACTTCCGCGAGGACATCGCCGAGCGCATCGAGCGGCAGGGCGCATTCGTCAACCCAACCCTGCAGGTCAGCCGCGCCACCGCCTGGGACCTCACCCACAAGCGAGACGAACAGGGCTTGACCGCCCCCGAGCAATCCGAACTTGAAACAGCCCGCGCCAACCTCGACGTCCGCCTCGACCACACGCGCCGCATGATCGACATGGGCGTCAAGGTCATCACTGGCTCCGACTCATCCTGGAGCAGCTACCAGCTCGGCAACACCGTCTACGAAACAGAATTGCTGGTCCACGCCGGCTACACCCCCATGCAAGGCGTCCTATCCGTAACAAGCTGGGCAGCCGACGCGCTCGGCGTATCAGACACGGTCGGCACCCTAGAACCCGGCAAGGCAGCTGACGTGCTCATAGTTCGCGGCAACCCCGCCGCCGACATCAACGCCCTCTGGAACGTCGAGGACGTCTTCCTCGCAGGCAGCAAGATCAAACGCGGCTCCGACGACTCCATAGCCGCCGTCCGCCAGCCACCCGCCCAGATTTAGGACAATCCTCTCCCATACTGTCATTCTGAACGCAGCGCAGCGAAGTGAAGAATCTAGAATCGTCGTATCGCCGCGATGCAGCAGTTCCGTAGAATTCTTTGGACAGAACATGAACGCAAGAGGTTGAACTACTTGAGACTGTCAGCGTAATCTGAAAGGTACAAACACTACACTCAGCCCGGAGACCTAACATGCCATCGAACCCCAACTTCACCCTCCTAAAAGCCGCCCGCCTAATCGACACCGCAGCGGAAGTCGTACAAGAGCAGGCAGCCATCCTCCTCGAAGGCGACACTGTCCGGCAGATTGGCACGGCAGAGACCGTCCACGCTCCCGAAGGCGCGCCCGTGCAGGAGATCGACTACGGAGACGCAACCATCCTGCCCGGCCTCGTGGACTCCCATGTCCACCTCAACGGCATCGGCGACGGTCGCGCGGGTGACGAACTCGCAACCCTCCCCGACGAGGTGCTCACCCCCCACCCCCCCCCGACGAGGTCCCCCCCGGCCGGGCCGCCGAAACCCCCCGCCGACACCTCTACTCCGGCGTAACCACCCTCCGCGACTGCGGCGCCAAGAACCGCACCACATTCCTGCTGCGAGAAGCCGTCGAGATGGGCATCGTCCCCGCACCGCGCCTCATCCTTGCCGGCAGGCCCGTCGCCATCATCGGCGGCCACCTCAGCTACTTCGGCACCACAGCAACTGGCACCGACGAGTGCCGCGCAGCTGTCCGCCAGCTCATCAAGGAGGGCGCCGACTTCATCAAGATCACCGCCACCGGCGGCAGCACCCGCACCAGCCACCCGCTCAGGCCGTCCTTCGATGCCGAGGAGCTGAGCGCAATCTGCGAGGAAGCACACCGCTTCGGCAAGCACGCCGCAGCCCACTGCGCCTCATCGCAGGGCATGGTAAATTCACTCGACGCCGGCATCGATACCATCATCCACGGCGTCCACAAAGACCCCGACGGTGCCGACACCTACCGCCCCGACATCTCCGACCGCATCGCGGAGCAGGGCGTATTCGTCAACCCCACACTCGGACAAGGCGTCGCCCGCATCCGCATGCTCGAAGACATGGACAGCCTCACCGCCGCACAGCAAGCCGAACTCGACACCTTCCGCCAGAACTCCGACGCCAGAATGGACCACTTCGCCCGCATGCGAGACGCAGGGGTGATTATGGCAGCCGGCTCAGACTCTGCATGGTCCTACTACCCCATGGGCGACTACCAGACCGACATCGAGGCACACGCCATGGCAGGCATGTCCAACATGGAAGCCATCGTATCCGCCACCCGCGACGCCGCCCGCTCCTGCTGCATCGACTCCCAGGTAGGCACCCTCGAACCCGGCAAACAGGCAGACGTCCTCGTAGTAAACGGCAACCCCCTCGCCAACCTCCCCGACCTCCGCCAAATCGCCGACATCTTCCTAGCCGGCACCCGCCTCGACCGCCAGGCCCTCATCTAAAGAGCCGCGACAGACAATATCCCCTCTCCCCAGGGAGGGGGCTGGGTAAAGGCATTATTAACCCTATCCCCATACCATAACTTGTCATCCCGAACGCCGCGCACTCACCTAACGTCACTCCGAACGGCCCACCCACCCAACGTGATTCCGAACGCAGCCCACCCACCTAACGTCATTCTGAACGCAGCGCAGCGGAGTGAAGAATCTTGTGTGATGGGAAAGTGATAGAGTGCAAGAGTTGAGGGGTGCGGCAGGCCGTAAGAATCTTGGTCCAGACGAGACCGCATTTTAGCATTCGCCGCCGCACCCGAGCTCATCAAAGCCCGAACAGTTGCCAGGGTCAACCAAACCCGTACCTGCAAGAGAGGGACACTATGAGCACGGATATAGTAATCGGTATCGACATTAGCGGCAAGTTTCTGGACATCCACATTCTGCCCGAAGGCATAGCCAAGCGGTTCGCAAACGATGTTTTGGGCATAGGCGAGGTGGTCGAGCTTGCTAAGGAAGCGGAAGCGAGCCTGGTGGTGATGGAGTCCACGGGTGGTCTTGAAGTTGCGCTTGCCGCGGAGTGCGCGCTCGAGTTGCCCACAGTGGTGATGAACCCGCGTCAGATAAGGGACTTCGCGCGCTCAATGGGCAAACTTGCCAAAACGGACACGATAGACGCCGAAGTGATAGCGCGCTTTGGCGCGGCGGTGCGTCCTGAGCCGCGCGCGCTGGCAGACGAGCAGGCGAGCAGGCTCAAGGCGCTTGTGGCTCGCCGGCGGCAAGTCGTGGAGATGATAGTATCGGAACGCAACCGTCTGATGCGGGCGCGGCGGCTGGTCAGAGAGCGCATCGTCAGGCACATAGAGTTCCTGAAGCAAGAGCTTTCGGACATAGATGGCGACATAGAGACAGCGATAAAGGAGAGTCCGCTGTGGCGTGAGAAAGTCGAGCGGCTCAGAGGAGTTCCAGGTATAGGGACTGTGTCATGCGTAACGCTTGTGAGTGAGTTGCCTGAGTTGGGTAAGCTGAATGCGCGGCAGATAAGCGCGCTAGTGGGCGTTGCGCCGATGAACAGGGACAGTG
>MPND01000112.1 GCA_002238855.1 SAR202 cluster bacterium bin90 | reverse complement strand
CTCGCCTCGACGCACCAGCCCAAATGGCTGTAGGCCTCGCTTCCGTAAAGGGTTGCTCCGCAGACGTTGCATATGCCCGGGATCATCGCGCTTCTCCGTGTCGAGTGTGAGAACATCGTGCATCGCGTGAGCATGATATGTCAACGCTGGCTGCGTTCTGTTTTCCTTTTCCGGATTAGCCGTGGCTCGAGCATTTCGCCCATCGCGTCTCTTCAGACTATTCCACCTGTCCGCCCGGCGGTGTCTTGAGGTCGACGCTCTGGGCTTGCCGTTCATTCTACCGCCCGGTTGCCGTGGCGAAGTGCATACGCCCAGAGCAATCGTGACATCGGTGCGTCAGGCTTGTCCGGCTCTTGAAGATGCCGGTAACGCTCGGAGTTCAATTCAGCCAGTCGGCAGATATCGTTGTCGTGCATTCAAAGCTGCATAAGAGACGCAAGTCTGCTGAGAGTGAGATGCGAATTGCCGTCGGCGCTGGAACGTTGACTTGCGTCTTCAATGGCGAAGTAGAGATGAACCGGCTTCGCGCCCCAGGTCAGCGCTCAAAGTGGTGCAGCGGAAACACTGAAAATCCGGCGGTGTAACCCGCTCATCTCTATGGGCTTCTTGAGTCCGCCCTGGGTTGGCGGATATGGGAAGCAGGCTCAGGTTAGGCGAGAGGTTGTTCGAATGCAACGTTTCTGTTTGTTTTCTTGCATTCGACATAGAGGCGCTTTCGCACGGGGCAAGTCCTCTATTCGTCGTCACCGTATCGGCTGGTGAAACGAAACACCGGGAGTCGAAAGGAAACCCTCGTCAAGCAGCCGTTTCACGGCGTCAGATCGTGAGAGGACCATCCGGTTCAAAACCAACTCCGTGACGCCGCCGCTCATTCCAGACTGGAAATCGTGCCATCTCCCGCACCTGGCATCGACTCGCATTCTGGCCTTGCGTCTCCAGCCCAGCACTCCCGACATCTCGATGAAAGGGAGACTCCCGAGCAGCCTGGCGGTCGCGGGTTCATCGGCGCGCTTCAATTGACCGTATTCTTTCTACCAGCCATCTGCACTCCTTCGCTCCTCACTCTAAGAGGTTGTGGCGGCTTGTAGATTGGGGGGTCTGGATACAGGCGTCGGTCCGGATGTGTCGCTTTCGTGACGCCATTCGGGGTTGTTTCAGCCATTATGGCATCGGAGTGCGGGGGCGTTGTCGGGTCCTGACGCAGAAGTGGCTGTCGCCCTTGACCGGCATGGAGAGAGCATCGCTCTTGTATCCGTGCGAGATCGCTGCGTGACGAATCTCGACGACTGGGGAATTGCTATCGCCGGCATCGCGGGGCTGCAGGGGAGTTGCGGCATCGCCCTGTATTTTCGAACCGGCGCGCCTACGGCTGCCGATGCATTGGCGTAATCTGCCGCCTTGGAGCCTGAGTTCGCGGAACTGTGGTCGAGTGACTTCAGGGCCGACTGTCTCGTGTCGCGGATAACGAACGCGAACGCGGGATGAGAAGCACCACGCTGCGGATGACTACCGGTATTGATGTCGTTCTCTGTGCGCCAATGAGCAGGGCTATTTCGATGCACACTGCATGTGCACGATCAAGTTCACACCCGTGGTCAAATGGAGCAAGTCCTGCGATCGTTCTGGCCTGAGATGGAGTGTGGGTGTTGTCGGAGAAGCATGTGGACCACTATGTTCACATCATCTGTACCCCTCAGTGATCAGGGGCGGCCATATTTCGGCGAACTCGGCGGTTCTGCCTGCCTCGGTCCGATCTGGGGTTCGCTTCGAGGCAATGCGTGAACGTCCTAGTGCACGCTCTCGTGCACGTCGTGTTGGGCGACACGCCGGCTCATCCGGGAGCGCGGCCCAAGCCTTCCCGCCATCGGGGGTCCGGCAGCCGATGGCGTGCACGACTACGTTCACGTATAATTGCAGGAAGTCATCGCATCGTGCATAAGGAGCGGACACGCGAAAAGCGCCTCTGCTGAATCTTCGGTCCAGACAACTCATGGAGGAGGCTAGCTATGATCACTGTCAGAGTCCCTGTGTGGCTGACGCCTACGCGTGCAACCTCTGCTAATGACTTCTACTATGAAAACCATTATACCCAGGAGGGCATATTAGTCCGCGCTCGCAAAGGCCGATTGCCGGAAGGCACGGCATTTCTCTCTGTCACTCTCGTGGTCGACCCGTCTGGTGGTGCGCAGGCATTCATAGAATTCCTTCGAGGCTTCGTCCGGCGCGAGCCCAACGGCCGCGTGTCGAGAAACAAGCTCTGGGGCGGTTGGGCCGAAAGAAACGGCGTAGACGCATCAATTCGGGAGATCGCCGGTGTGAACTGGAACGACGTTCCGGAGTTTTTCCGCACGGCTTTCGACGCCGGCGACCTGGTGAGAAAGCGCCTCGACGGCGACTCTCAGCGCGTCTGGTACGGATACGAGCTCGTTTCTGACGATGAAGACCCCCCGAGTGATCTCACAGCGTAGGCGGATAGATACCGTCTGCCGCGTTAAATCGCGCAGTGAGGGGTTCTTCGCCGGCGGCATTCACCGTAGTGGCGAATGGGGTCTATGACGTGCGGTGTCGTCCTTGATCGGTAGGTATCCCGTGTACAAAACTGTGCACGCAGCTGCACGGGCTGCACCCGGGGACTCTGCGTCTACACGACTACCGGCTCTGGTGTGAACGTATGCGTACACCCCAGATGTTATTGCTGGATACTCCTGGTTGAACGGCCTGTTGTCTGCCGCGAGGTGAGTCGCCCATAGAGTTTCGCGCCGTGCCTGGGAGGATACCAAAGGCGCATCCAGTCCACGGAAGTGGCCCGAGGCCGAAATGCGCCGGCAGAGGTGGTGGCTACTCGGATGAGAGGGGTGGGACTTCAGCACAGCGCCGCGAATCATCTGCGTAAACAGTTGTAGCGTTAACACTTCGGGCAATCGGGAGTCGGACCGCTGGACGATAGGCAGCCGTCAGGACTGAAAATATGAACGCGAAGAGCAAGACCGGTCTGACGAGCTTCTCCTGTAGATCAACGACCAATTAATTGACTGGATGATGAACCCTGGTGCAAACCGAAAGTCCGCCGCTGAAAAAGCGAGAATCACCTACTGGAAAAGTGATCCCGTCCGTCTAATACGCACTAAACGGGTAGTTGGATGGGAAGTTGGGCGGGTCTCAGGCTACGACGGACTACGACGTGCTGTGAGAGGGCGCTCCTTATTGAGACTGAGGTTGATGCGCGAGTGAGGGGCATGATGGGCTTCAAAAAGTGAGCATCAGTTTGCGCCGGTCTATTACCACGCGTAATCACTTTTTTGGAACTGCGGTGATTAGGCTGGATAAAAGTGAAATTTGATAGTGCGAAAATTGCTCGGTGATTTTGAGTGATTCTCAGGTGCTTTCATAGTGATTTCGCCAGTCTGGTACGGGTTAAACGAGCAATTGGCCCAGAGTGATTCTCACTTCTTGGAGTCTACTATATTACCTCCAACACCACTCACCAAAGATCACTTTTCGGTCAAAATTCGGGCCTGTCTCAACAATGGCGTGACTTGGGAAGTTCCGAGCCGGGGTCGGGATTTGTCCGGCCAGTGGTATCAGGTCTCCGGGATTGAGGGAAATCCCTTGCTTTCTCTGGGCGCTCGGCTCCTGTCGCTCCACAGGATGGTCGGCTGATAATGAAGGTCCGCTGTTTACGCAATTCGCTCGTATCACTTGTCACCCCGCTTCGACTATGAGATGTTGACGGCACTGAAATTTGGAGAGGAGAATAACGGAACGACCAAATATCTTCCAGGTCCGGGCTGAAGACGGCACGCCTTTTGAGGAAGCCCGAACGCTTGAGAGAGCGTTAAGCCTCTTTGTGATGTGGACGAAGGAGCGACGCTTTAGCTCTGCACCGAGCCGCCCGTCCGTCTTCCGACGAGAAGATATGACGTAGATGGTGAGATGATTGAGGCTGACCATGGGACCATTAGACCCGTGGGCGTCAATTAGAGGCCGAGAACATTTCGGTAACAATTTCCGATGAGGCAACAGGCCGGCAAAGGTCATTGCCGCGTATCAAGAGCGACCGAACCACCGGCCAATGCTGTCTGACCTTCGCGAGAGCGGCAGTATTGAGCAGGATGCGGATGTGGTCGCGTTCATCCATCGCGATGACGTCTATACGAGCCGCGAGGACTGGGAGAAACGTAACCCCGGCCAGGACTATCCGGAGAACCTTGCGGAGATCATCTTCGCCAAACATCGAAACGGTCCGTACCGTACTGTAAAGCTGTACTTTCAGAAGGACCTGATGACCTTTTTCGATGTCGAAGAACAGAGGGAACTTGTTAACTGAAATCAGGCGCGAAGGACTTCGTTGATGAATTGCCGTTTCAATTGAAAATTCGCACGTCCTATGCTAGACTGCAGTTGAGTCTTTTAATGAGGTTTTGCCGATGCAGACTGATCGAGACGTACAGAAGGCGCTGCTGGGGGCAGTGCTTGCTCAAATCCCCACCGTTTACGGTTGTGCCACCGTCCGCGGGACAAATAACCAGAAACAGCTAAGAGAGCCATATCGGCTCTCTTCTTTTTTGTCTTCTGACAGTGAAAGGACCTGATGGACGCGGCCCAAGAGCGATCTTTCCAGGAGGAGCACCGTGGCAAAGGACTTCAATGATGAAATCGAGTCGGACCCAGTCGATGGTGAGATCGAGTCGGACCCAGTCATAGAATGGCTGGAGGCGCAGCTGAAGCTGATGTCTGCGCGGCAGATGGGGCGGAAATACCATATTGACCCGTCGGTTATCACCCGCAACATGAAAAATTATCGCCAGGGCAAGGGGCTGGCGAGCACTTTTAGGACGAGGGTCGAAGGGATCATCGAGCAGGAGCGGTTAGACAAGTTGCACCGACAGCAACTGGCTGATCAGGCGGCGGCGGCTGAACTGGCGCGAAAGGAAGCTTTGGCGCGCAAGGCGGAGGCGACGGAGCGAGCTGAGCGTGAGGCGGAGGAGGATGAGGCCAGGAAGAGAGCTGCACAGATTGCGAAGAAGGCGATAGCGCAGGAGAGAGCTGATGCGGCTCGACAGCGGCGGGAAATGGAAGATGCTTTCATTCGCTCCTGCGAGTACTGGGAGGACCGATTCCGAGAGGCCGGGTACCTGAGGGAGATGCAGATGGTCGAGGGTGATGCCGAAGAGATCATCCTCGCTGGCATCTCCGACCTCGACTACGTCGACATCGGCGTGGCCGCCGTGGCGCTTCTGCCAGACGACTACGTCATTTGGCGAGACAAGACGGTGGCTTTTTTCCGTGAGGGCGTCTCGTACAAGGCGCGCCTGCAGCCGACCGCGATACCAAAAGGTCAGCCTCGCCCAAAGATGATAGGTAACCTGTCGTCATCGGTCGTGTACCGTGACCCGCTCCCTGATCAGCTCTGGCGCTACGGCAAAGAGGGCGCCAAGCTCATCGCAGAGTGGGGACGGCTGACCGATGCCTACGGTCACCTGGCGACAGGCGAACTGCCGCGATTCGTTCATCCTGAAACAGTCGAAGCCTTCGAGCGCCTGATCGACATCGAGGAGACCAGCGGGTATGTCTTCGAAGACTCTTGCCTGGGCGCTGATGCGCGAGACCGGCTGAAATCACTTCAGCGCCGGGCGGTCCTGCCGGTAGTTGGGCTAACGTCAGCCGAAATGACATGGGACGCGACTAAGTCCGCAACCCGCTGGGTCTACTCTGAGGGCTGGAAATGGTTGGCAGGCACCGTCGCCGCCTTGGTTGCTATCGCAGTGGTCGTTGGTGTCGCCTGGGGTATGTGGGAAGCGCTGAAGTGGGGATGGGGAGTGCTCACGGCTTTGTGGACATGGAGCACGGCAAATGGAGCATTTCTGCTTATCGGAGGGTTAATTCTTTGCATCATCGGTGAGGTCGTCTGGTGGGTATGGCCTAAGAAAAGGGACACCGTCGACCAAGTTGCGGTGCGCGTCGTTGTCGTAATGTTTGCTGTCCTTTTCCTAGGCGTTGTCGGCACCGGAGCGCTCTTAGTCGCCTCAGATGTCAGGGAGATGGTGGCGGCTTTCGAAGGTTACGACCCGTATAATCAGACCATTGTGATCCCCTAGCGGGTCACTGATTGCAGCGCCTGGTTACCTGCGTTCAAGTGCCAGGGGTTGAGCCAGCAGGCCCTGAAGACGCTCCCAGCCTTCTTCAGTTCCTCCAGGCTGCTCACAAGCATCGGTAGTGCGCTACCGCCATTGGTGGACGCGTGGGATACGAACTTGGCGGCGTTCTCCCTGGTCTCGTAGACGAATAGGATCGTCGGCCGGCCATCCACGAAGTCATGGGCGGTTTCTTCCGCGGCAAAGTAGTTCTGATATTTCTCGATCTTCTTCGACATCGGGTAAGGTTCTGTCGCACTCCTCTCTAACTCGAGGACGAACGATCTTAATGACCCGTTGGGGTGTCTCATGACGAACGTGGCGTCCGGCCTGATGGAGCGCGAGACCTCCTTGAATCGGCGGTTCGTGCTTGCACCGTATCTGAACTGCCGCTCCCATCGATGCGCCGGCAATGCCTGCACCATGTCCCATGACCTGCTGTTCCTGCAGGAGTGCATCAACAAAGACATGAAAGCGTAAGCCCCATCGGTGTGAAGGCGTTCCTTCAGAAGGACGCGGGCCTTCGTACCGGTGACCCTTATCCCTGAGACGTGATATTCCTTTGGACTGCCCTCTTCACCTGCAGCACAATTTTCCAGGAGCCAGAACCCCCGGATGATCCCTGGGCTGCTGCGGTCGACGGTCCGCAGATAGCGAATACCCTTCTCACTGGGCGCCACCCGTCGTCCATTTTGTTTGCGGCCTTTGACAGTCCTTCCGATGCTCAGATAATGCACCAGATCGGCCTGTTTCAATTCCGCCTTCACCCTGGTCAGGTGTCCCTTACTGACTCCCATCATCCGCTGCAGCTGCGGCACACGGATGATGGGGTAGTCGTACAGCAGTCTGAGCAGATCCCTGGCTGGCCCGCTCAGTTCGGTTGCGACAAGTCCCATCGTGCCGGCATCGTCACGTATGTCCGGAGACGGCAGGATGGCATCTTCCTCCGCACGCCTGGTGGGAGGCATCTTTGACGGCGGCGTTTTCGCGAGCGCGTGGGCTATCGAACCCTTGAGCCCCTGCGGTGTCTCCCACACGGGTGAGTCCAGTGGTGATTCGACCATCTCCGACTCGACCGCGACGTGAACGCCCTCGACGTCCGCGGTGGCCATAAATGCCAGTGCACGTTCATGCTCGATGACTCCAGGCACCAGCAGTAATGTCGTGTAGACTTTCCCCTTGGCTTCGCTCCTCTTGTGCATGTTCCTGATAGTTTCTAGGCGGCTTTTAATGGCCTTGCCGGCGTGGGTGCTGCCTATACGGGATATGGCTATGGTGCGGCGGTCCGGCAGTTGCAGAACCGCTTCGAGCACCCCCTGCGTCTCCCATCGCCAGGTGAAGCAGAGCCCACGGTCATTTTCGACGATCGATGCTACCGCCTGGGCCACCAGGTAGATCACGGAAACCACATCGAGGCGTTGCAGCAGGAACTCCCTGCCCTGTGCCGACAGCATGTCGTTTTTCGCTATCAGGTCGTATGCGTCCTCACCCCGCAAGCGTGAATGCGCCAGCTCCTCGATCCCCTCGAGTGTCAGGTATGCTCGCTTCACCTTGGCTCCGTCCGATCTAATGTGCGTCACGGTTCCCAGACATCCATGAGCGCACAGCCGGCGCAGAGATTCGCGTACGGTTCTTCCTGGAAGTCCGGTGACCGCGGTAAGGTCGGCGCTGTCCATGAACGGCATCTGAGCCAGTGCCGCCAGCGTAAGGTCGGTGCTGCGCGAGACGTACATCACGGTACGGATTGGCCTCCTGGAGGGCTGGCAACGGAAAATGCATCAGAGCCGGGTCTAATAAGGAATAAAGAGAAGAAGGGCGAGTGATGCACTATAAATACCAATAACTCAGGAAACCCAGTATAGACAGGTGTAAAGGGTAAATCAAGGAAAGCATCGGACAGTAGTAAAAACCCACTATCTGACGCCCTTCCACGCCTGTATTACGCTGGAGATGAGGATAGAAATAGAAATGCATCACCCGTTACACCAGCCAAAAATCCAAAACGCGTACCGATGGCAAGATGATGCAAGGACAACAAGGGGGAAATGTACAGATCAAGTCCGCCGAAATGTCATGTTCTAACGATGTGCAAAGGTGGAATATGTGAGTCAGGAGTTGTCAAAAGAGAGTCAGTAAACAAGTGAGAAGGCAGAACGACAGAGGCCGCCGTCGCAACTCACTAACCCTCACTAAAAACGCCCTCAAGACTCAACGGCGTGGCTGTCCAGATCATCCCCTGTGAACGGTCACGCGGCTTTGTACAGAAAAGGCGGTATGCACAAGAATTAACAAATCCTGCACAGAAACGTTGGAAGAGCTGGAGCGCGAGGCAGACCACTGGTACCCGGCACTACGCCAATTAACAGGGATAAGTCCAGTGCCGGAGGAAAGCAAGGGGAATCTTGCTAAAATGAGGGATGCATGGCCGTGCTGCGTGAGAGGTGAGGAATGCATTTAAGTGAACAACGCCAGGAGGTGGGACCTTATGACTGTGTTCTACCGAGGTGTTTAGGCCGAGAGGGTGGCCGGTATGAACGATCTGGAAATTGCGGCGAAGTTTGCCGAGCTGCATGGGTTAGACGGGGA
>MPND01000111.1 GCA_002238855.1 SAR202 cluster bacterium bin90 | reverse complement strand
TCCACTTCGGCAGTGTGCCCGGTGCGAGGGTGAACGGAGACACGTTCATCTACTACGTCGAGGGCGACCCCCGCCGCTCGGTGTCACCCGACTGCTACGTGGTCTTCGGGTTAACGGAGGCCGCTCTCCATTCGCTGTCGCTTGAGGAGAACAACACCTACCTGTTGTGGGAGGTTGGCAAGGCTCCGGACTTCATACTGGAAATAGGTTCTTCGAGCACCGCCGGCGCGGATCTGGGGAGCAAGCGAGTTCTGTATGCCGAGCTTGGCGTGAGAGAGTACTGGCGCTTCGACGCCACGGGTGGAGAGTTCTACGGTGAGGCGCTCGTGGGAGAGCGGTTGGTGGATGGCAAGTACGTCCGACTGCTGATGCGGGAAGAGGAAGATGGCAGAGTGGGTGGTCGCAGTGACGTTCTGAACCTGGAGTTGTGGTGGGAGGATGGTAAGCTGCGGTTCCTGGACCCTGCAACGGGTGAGAGGCTTCTGAGTCAGGAAGAGGAGCAGGACGGTCGTCTGGTGGCTCAGGCTCGCGCCAGCACCGCCGAGGCTCGCGCCGAGGAAGAGCGGACAGGTCGTCTGACGGCGGAGGCTCGCGCCGAGACAGCCGAAGTCCGTGCCCAAGAAGAAGAGGCGGCTCGCGTGGCGGCAGAGGCTCGCCTGGCGGAGCTAGAAGAGGAACTTCGCCGGCTCCGTGGCGAGTAGGACATTCCGCCAATTGGCGATTCCCCGGCGACCAGGTCATCTTGTCGAGCGTCTAACGCCGCCCAAAATCCCCCTCAAGGCTGATGCAAGGAAATACGGCAAAAGCTTGCATTTGGAGACACCGGCCGTAGCTGAGCACCTGCCTTAACTCGGACAACCTACACCGAAAATGCAACGAGTTATCGGAGAAAATATGGCATAGACTGGAGATGAAAGATGCAGCAACCTAGACAATGGGAAATTCCAACTCGCGCCGGAATTGTGAAACTTACAAAAGTTGAAGATGGGGCAACAGGCGAATATAGAGGTCACCGTTTTCTTGTTCGTTGGTCACCCGAAGGAAGTTGTTTCTATTGGGAAGTGATTGACCATTTCATAAATGGTTCATTCGCTCCTAATGCAATTAGGCCAGGGTTTCAAAAGCTCCTCGCCGAAATAGACGAACTAGTTAGCATAAATGCGATGCAAGAACAAATTAAGCAAAACGCGCTGTCAACGCTGTACTCTTCCTTTGACCAAGGCAGTAGCTAAGGCTCTTATGCAACGAAAGCTAAATGCGTTATAACTATCATCGGTCGCTTGCCTTCGCATCAACACTATGCTGAACTAGACCTGTTTCGATTCCTTTCCCGCCGTCATCTTACTCGTGCCGTCACGATCTTCCAGCAGCCTTTCCCGAATCTCTCTGGTCGGGTCGGCGTAGAACGTGCCATCATTCAGTTTCAGTACACAGACATAGAACTCACTGGTGACCGCGTCACCGGCGCTCCAGGAATCGGAATGCTCTTCACTTGGCGTTGCATTAGAGCAACGTGTCCGGCGGGCATGACTTGCAACTGGCGTCAGCGCCCATTATCACGATTTGTGATGGGAAAGGGCCTGAAAACCCTGAGGACCTGCGCCGAGCTGGGCCCACGAATGACAGGTCCTGCGCGCTGCAGGAGCGTCTGACATCACGAGCGATGATAATCACGAATTGCCGCCGGCGCATATCACATGACCGCGGCGCAGACGAAAAGGGATCCACATGACCATTGAATCTTCGACCGCAATCTCCCGCCGGCGCAGGCCCCGCGGGCGTTATCCAAGAACACAGGACGGCGCAACACCCAAGCGCCAGAAGCGGATACCGGAGTACCTCGAACCCGACGAGGTGAACGCCATCATCAGGGCAGCGCCTAACCCGAAGGCGAAGTTGCTGATGCTGGAGCAGTGGCGGGCCGGTCTTCGTGTGTCAGAGGCGCTTGACCTCGAAGTGCGGGACCTGTCGCTCGATACGGCCACTCCAACGCTTCGCGTACGTTCGGGCAAGGGTGGCAAGACTAGGCTTGTGCCGGTACATCCGGAGTTGCACGGAGCGCTCGGAAGCGCACTTACCTACGGCGACATCAGCCAGGGCAGGATCGTGGAGGCGCACCCTGCGACCGCCTGGCGCTGGGTGAAGACAGCGGTGAAACGTGCGGAAGAGTTGGGCGCGATTGCGCCGGGGAAACGAGTTGGCACCCATACGCTGCGTCACAGCTATGCACGGCACCTGCTAATGAATGGCATCCCTATCAACTACTTGTCGCGCTGGCTGGGGCATTCGTCGATTCAAACGACGCTTATCTACCTGGAGCTTGTGCCGGATCCGACGGGGAGTTTGGCGGCGGTGCCGTGAGCTACAGAATAAACGATCACGTAACTGCACGCCATTTAGCACAAATCACACGACACAGATGAACTAATCCTAATGGCGCGCCTTAATACCTCTTCGAATTCTTTCAGCATCAGCCTCGTTGACAGCATTAGCCGCTTTTTCCAATCCAGGATACAAAGTTTCCCAAGTAATGTTGAGAAAGGTCAACTCATCAAGAATGTCTTTCTTGTTCTTGGGCGGGATCCTCAGAGGATAGTGATCGTAAACTGGAATGCGCTCATTCCAGTTCCGTACCTTCAGCCGCTCGAAATTTCTGTGGAATGCCGATATAAAAAACGCACCCGACTGTGCACGTATCCTATCAAAAGACTGTCGCGGTTCGATTACAAAGACCCGTAGTAAGTCACGGAAATCGATGCGCTCTTCAAAATAAGATTTTTCCTGTTTGATGAAATGGTAGAGACGACGCATGGTCTCTTCGTGATCCAAATCGTCGGTAGACTCACCCGAAGTTTCTCGATCTTGTCGTCTAAACCCCAAGATGAAGTCCTGCTCTGCATTGGTGAGCCTGGCAAAATTGGCGATTACGCTGATGGTGTCGCTATTGAAGTTCTTGATCATAATTCTGGGAACGGCGAAAACATGCAACATACCGTAAAGCCTGTCGTCATCAATGCAGGCATGAAACAGCGCAACCAATGGATTGCGGGTTATATCGAGCAGTCTTGTTCTTAGTCCATAATGCCGAGCAAGCACCAGTTGCCCGAGCGCTGAACTCTCCCCTTCGAATTCCTCCGGTCTACGAGAAATAAGATCTACTAGGAGATCAGCCTCCGCGTATCGGAGACTTTCTCCATCAATCTGGAAGCCCTGCATTACAGAAGGTTCAAGCGGCAGGCATTGGGATACGCCCCTGAAATAGAATTGCGTATCCGGAATATCTGGCCCTCCTTGGCACATTTCCCTCATTTGAAGAGCATCCGTGGGTACACGAGTATCTCGGCTGTAATGTTCCTCAAGTTGACTGCGTATTTCCATAAGATCAGCTACCGACTTCACTTCCAGAGTCAAGTCTCTCAATGGTAGTTTCGGTATCTTGTCGGTGTCTTCATAAAGAATTGCCTTCCACGGTCGCGTTCTTGTCAAGTCAGCGCCAACGAGTTTAGCGTGAACCAAGTCGGCTCCGTTTAGCGTCGCTCTTCTGAGATTTGCTCCTTTCAAGTTAGCCCTGTCCAAATTAGAGCCTGTAAGGTCCGCTCCCCTAAGTTGGGCCCCTTCAAGATTTGCGTCGATGAGCATTGCTCGCTTCAGCGAGGTTCTAAAAAGACGAGCACCCGAAAAGTCTACTCCCCTTAGAGGTATCCGAATATTGTTTTCAAGACGCCCAACTTTCTGAAACTCCTCCCACAAATCGATTTTCGAAAGATCTGGTGTGAAATCTGACTCTCGACGCTTTTCGTTCCAAGCGTCAACTCCTTCGAGGAGCAAAGCAATATGTTCTGGATTCGCCATGGTGCTGCACCTTGTCGATAAATGCTCACGTTGTAAGTTGTGAATGGCGTTCGGTTCGAGGGTGGGCTACCTGTATCAAAGGCCTACTGCGCAGATCCGCACTCTTCTCCGGCGGCGTACCGATGAACTTCTCTGATAGTTCCAAGTAGGTTATTCGGGCACCACCTCCACGGACCTCGATCTCTATCCGCACACCTCTACTAGATGCCGATACTGAGCCACAGGTGGGCCGATCGGGGAGAGGCATCTGTCGGCATCTTATCACTCTGTAAATTTGCTCAAATGCAACGGTGGTCTGGGTAATCAGGCGACTCATTTCCGGGATGTATCTTGTTCGATTTGTCCTCTCGAACACAACTGAGGGCTTGGATGACACATCGCTCCAGTCGATCACATGATACAAGTGCCCTGAAATAAGACGCTCTACAGCGATTGTGGGGGCTGGTATTCTCGGATCCGAGCTGAAAGCGGTAATGTTGCCGCCGACCCGCGCGAAGGCTCGGCTCTACTCGGCCAGTATGGACTCCCAATCGGAACGTCGTGGCCGTACACTCATCTCTTCTATGAGCACCCGGAGAATGGCTTTGAGGGAAACGTCTCCTGTCGGTAGATGGGCGTCACGGACTTCAGCGCGTCCGACCTCTGCTCCCTGCTCTAAGTGTAGATGGGGAGTTTCGACGGGACTGTTACCGTGAGGATGCCAGTGATACAGCAGGACTTCTCTTTGCCCGGAGTCATAAATCGTGTAGTAGAAGCCAACTACATCCACCATCCATGAAGCGTCCGGGCATCCGACCTCGACAATGCGGTAATACTGTTGCAGTTCTAACCTGAAGCGAGATGCTCCATCGAGGGCGACGGGAAACCCATTGTTCATTGTCAGGCGATGGGGAACTGGAGATGGGTAGTAGCCACCCGCAACGTCAACCACAGAAGTCGTCACACACGAAACCGCTCTCTGGACGCTGTGCCGGTAGTTGCTGACAGCCTCAGCCGCGTTTCTGCCAGTAGTCACTCGGTCCAATACTCAGGCAGCATCATCGCCAGAGCGACTACTTTTCCGTGTCGCTCACGGTCGTTATCGAACTTGCCGGCTTTCCAAGCCTCCGTGAACTCGTTAAGGCTCATACCGAAGTTCTTGCGCGCCAGCTTTTCTTTCATCTCGCGGTCCTCTTCCTCGGTGAGCATACGCCCTTGAGGAAGGTCTTCGTCAGTAATTTCAGAAGGTTTTGTGAGCATGGTGTTTCCTCTTACTGGGGTAAGCTGATGCTACAAGGATACCATGTCGAGAAACACGTCGAACGCGAGCTGCAGACCTCCCAAGCTTCATTCGGAATCGGTATCACAGGACACAGAACCATGACTATTTGACGAGATGGGAACCAGTGATTAGCATTCTTGCCACATCACACAACTTATTGAGGGACCACAGGCGAGGTGGTTGAGTGGCCACATATCCACATATAGAGCGGTATCGGGCGGAACTGGATCGACTGATTGAGTTTGGCGGGGCGGATAACGAGCTGAATATCCGGCCGGCGTTCCAGAATTGCCTTGATACGTACTGCCGGGAGCATCGGGAGAGGCTTGCTCTGGTGCCTGAGCTGGCCGCGCGTGGCGGAATCGTGCCGGACGGGACGGTGAAGGACTCGCTGCGGATGGCGCGGGGGTACTGGGAGGCGAAGGATACGCACGACGACCTGGATGCGGAGATTCAGAATAAGTTCAACCTGGGATACCCAACGGACAACATAATCTTCGAGGACTCGCGGGAAGCGGTGCTGGTGCAGAACGGGGATGTGGCGATGCGGGTGGATATGACGCGCCCGGGTGAGCTGCACAGGCTGATACGGCGGTTCCTGGACTACGAGCTGCCGGAGATCGAGGACTTCCGACAGGCGCAGACGCAGTTCAAGGACGACCTGCCGAGCGTGCTTGAGAGCCTGCGGGCGACTATCGAGGAGGCTGAGCGGTACAACGCTGAGTACAAGGTGGCTGCTGCGGAGTTCCTTGAGCTTTGTCATCAGAGCATCGGGCCGGATGTGTCGGAGTTGGATGTGCGGGAGATGCTGATGCAGCACATACTGACGAAGGATATATTCCTGAGGGTGTTCGAGGTGGACGAGTTCCACAGGGCGAACAACATCGCGCGGCAACTGGACGCGCTGGAGGGGACTTTCTTCACGGGGGATACGCGGTGGCAGGCTATCAGGCGGCTGCGGTCGTACTACGGGGCTATCACCAAGGCTGCGACGGGGATTGCGGACTATACGGAGAAGCAGAGCTTCCTGAAGGCGATCTACGAGGACTTTTACAAGGCGTACAATCCCGCTGCCGCCGATAGATTGGGGGTGGTGTATACGCCGAACGAGGTTGTGGACTTCATCATACGGGGGGCGGACTACCTGCTGCAGCGGCATTTCGGGCGGAGTCTCGCGGATGAGAATGTGCAGATACTTGACCCGGCGACAGGGACGGGGACATTCATCACGAACCTGATCGAGTACCTGCCTGCGGACAGGCTGGAGCACAAGTACAGGAACGAGATGCACGCGAATGAGGTGGCGATACTGCCGTACTATATCGCGAACCTGAACATCGAGTACACGTACCGGGAGAAGACGGGGCAGTACGTGGAGTTCCCGAACCTGGTGTTCGTGGATACGCTGGACAACATGGACTGGGAGGGGGCGACGGGCGGCGCGGTGACTCGGCAGGGTTCTTTTGAGTTGGGCGGGATGTCGTTCGACAACTGGTACAGGATGCAGGGGCAGAACGAGAAGACGATAAGCGTGATTATGGGGAATCCGCCGTATAACGCCAATCAGCAGAACGAAAACGACAACAATCAGAACCGCGAATATCCGGCGATAGACCGGCGTATCAAGGACACTTATGTCGCCGAAAGCACGGCGCAGAAAACCAAGCAGTACGACATGTACAAGCGGTTTATTCGTTGGGCGAGCGATAGGCTTTCTGACGATGGCATTGTGGCGTTCATCACGAATCGCTCCTATCTCATAACCCGACAAGACGACGGTTTTCGCAAAGTTGCGGCTAAAGAGTTCAGCGACATTTACATCCTTGACCTAGGTTCGGATGTGCGGCGTAACCCGAAAATTTCTGGCACGACTCATAATGTCTTTGGCATACAGACGGGCGTTGCCATAGGTTTTTTCGTGCGCGAAAAGTCAAAGCTCGGCGAGTGCAGTATTTACTATTCACGCCGTGAGGATGATGAACTAGCCGTTGATAAACTGGCGTACTTGGCAAAAGCGCCTCTGGACGGCATTGAGTTTGAAAAGATCACACCAGACAAGCGTAGTGAGTGGTTGAACCAGTCCAACAGCGACTTTGAGCATCTAACACCTCTCGCTAACCGGGAGACAAAATTCGCAAAGACAGCTGATGCTGAGCGAGCAATGTTCAGGTTGTATTCTTTAGGGATTGCGACTAATCGGGATGAGTGGGTATATGATTTTGACCATATAGCTCTTGAAGATAAGGTGAAGTTTTTCTGCGAAACCTACACAAGTGAAATGAGGCGCTTGGAAACCGAAAGGCCCGACGCCAATTCAATCGGAGACTGGGTTGACAGGTCTATCAAATGGACATCCGAACTCGAAAGGCATTTGGTCAAAGGTGAGCGTGTTACCTTTGCGTCGCCGAACATTACTCGCAGCTTACATAGACCGTTTGCAGTCAAGCACTGTTACTATGCGCCGATTATCACCCATCGAAGGTATCAACAGACCCACATATTCCCCCACGATGGAACGGGACAAAACAAGGTAATTTGTTTCTGCGCGAACCGCAAGCACTTCTATGTATTAGCAACGAGTGCATTACCTGATCTTCACTTCACAGGGGATACGCAATGCCTCCCGCTCTACCGCTACACCGACGACGGGGAGCGCGTGAGCAATATCACGGAGTGGGGGCTGGGGCAGGTCAACGAACACTACCGCAAGGAGTTCGGTGAGCATTTCAAGGAGGTCATGGGCAGCGTGGCAATCACGGAGGAGGATGTGTTTGCCTATACATACGCGGTGCTGCATGATCCAGCATACAGGGAGAAGTACAAGGTTGACCTGCTGCGGGAGTTTCCGCGGCTACCACTGTATGACAACTGGGCTGCGTGGGTGAAGATGGGGCGGGAGCTGCTGGAACTGCATATCGGGTTCGAGAATGTGGAGGCTTTTCCGCTGGAACGGGTGGACAAGGGGGTTACACCGACAAGGGCTGCGCCGAGGGCGATGTTGCGAGCAAATGCGACGGACAAGGAGCGCGGAGAGATCCAGATAGACTCGGAGACGGTGCTGCGGGGCGTGCCTGTGGATGCCTGGCGGTACATGCTTGGAAACAGGTCTGCGCTGGAGTGGGTCCTTGATCAGTACAAAGAGAAGAAGCCGCGCGATCCGACTATCAGAGAGCGATTCAATACATATCGTTTTGCGGACTACAAGGAAGATGTGATCGAGCTGCTGGGGCGGGTGTGCGCGGTGAGCGTGCGTACGATGGAGATTGTGGATGGGATGGAGGATTCCCAAACCACAGGGAATGGTGTACATCCATGGACATTGACCAAGTTGCGCAACTAGTCCAGACCGGTGAGTCAGAGACGCTGGAATTCAAGAAGACTACCGGAACACGCCGCGAGGCGTCCAGGACAGTGTGCGCCTTTCTGAACCAGCGCGGCGGACAGGTTATGTTCGGCGTGACGGCGGTCGGCGTAGTCGCCGGACAGCAGGTCAGCGACCGCACCATTTAGGAGTTGAGCGCCGAACTTCAGCGAATCGACCCTCCCGCTTTTCCGACAGTTGAGCGAATCCGTGTGAGTGGGAACCATGAAGTCATTGTAGTCAACGTTGATCAAGGTACGTTAAGGCCGTACACCTACCGCGGCATCGCCTACAGTCGAGTCGGGAACTCAACACTGGCAATGTCCGCAGACGAGTACAACCGCATACTCTTCGAACGGATTCACAGCGATCAACGCTGGG
>MPND01000110.1 GCA_002238855.1 SAR202 cluster bacterium bin90 | reverse complement strand
ATCAGGCGCAGGACGGATGTGGTGGGCATCTTCCCTAACCGGTCGGCGGCGCGCCGGCTGATCGGTGCTGTGCTTGCCGAGCAGAACGATGAGTGGGCAGTCGCTCGTCGCTACCTGACACCAGGAGTTGCCGCGAAGCAGGAGGCTCTGCCGGAGGTCTCACTGACACAATCTGCCGCGGCTTGAGCAACATCAACAGGATGACGATCTTTTACACCACATGGCGGGACTTGACCAGCTCTGATCGGATCGTGTTCGCGAAGTACCTCGGTGGCAAGACCCACGTAATTGACAGGAAGAACGCCCATGACGGCACAGTGTTGGGAGACATCACACTACTCGTCCGGAGGTTTGAAATCATAGAGTCACTGAAAGGTGATGCAGGAGCGGGCGAGATCACTTACGTCGCCGTTGAGACGGCGGATTCGCTCTTTGGCTGGAGAATGACCAACAGCATTGAATATGTGCGACTCTCCGTTGGCGAAAACTACTTGCTGTTTCTGAGAGCAGTACCATCCTGGCCAGAATTCGAAAGCCAATACGGAGGTGTCGCCTGGGTCCATGAATTCGAGCCTTCCATCGCACAGGTCGATCCGGATAATGGGAACCTTCGGTTCAAGACGACGAAGAGATATCAGAATGATAGAGATCTATTGTCGCCGTCGGGAGCTCCGTTCCAATTGAATAGAGAGGAAATATTGGAGTTGGTGTCGACAGAGGCGACAATGAGTGCAAGGCCCCGACGGTGATATAATCGAGTGAACCACTTCACCCCATTGAGGATTTCAGTGAGCGAGCATCACGGAGAGTCCAGTTATGACGACTCAAACCACTCTGGCGCAACCGCAACCGGAAGACTACTCTCACATAGAGCCGCTCCCCGACCCGCCGCGGGAACCTGATATGGTGCAGCGCAAAAGTCTCTCCACTCTCGACGGTACGCTGGGAACTCACTTCGCCGCATTCAGCGATGTTCTGCTCACCGGAGAGATCTATTACGCATCGATGAGGAGGACGCGAGGGAGTTGGCTCCCGACTTCATCTTCGCAAGGCAGGTCAGTGACCCCGAGAAGGTCATCCGGCGCAACGGATACGTGATAAGCGAGGTGGCAAGCCGCCCGACCTGGTGTTGGAAGTGGGTTCGCGCAGCACGGGCAGGCGCGACTATACCGTAAAGGGCGAGGATTACGCCGCTCTCGGCATTCGGGAATACTGGCACTTCGACCCGTCTGGTGGCGAGTATCACGACAGGCCTCTTGTCGGCGACACGCTGACCGATGGTGAATATGTCCCCATAGAGGTTGTCGCCGAGTCAGGTGAAAGGCATCAGGGATACAGCGAGATACTGGAGCTGGAACTCTGGTGGTAAGAAGGGAAGCTGCGTTTCCGAGACCCTGCGAGCGGGCAGTTTCTGCTGACGCCCGAAGAGTGGGCAGCCGCAAGATTTGCAGAGCGCGCAGCACGTGAAGCTGCGGAATCTCGCGCCGAGGAAGAAGCAGCGGCTCGCGGAACTGCCGAGGCTCGTACGGCAGAGCTTGAGTCCGAGCTTCGACGCTTGCGCGGCGAGTAAGGCGCTTTCCTCTCGTCCGTCGTCCCCCGGACACGTTCCTTCGTGCGCCAAAATCCCCCTTCTCTTATGCATCAAGAATACGGCAAAAGCTTGCATCCACGCCCCCACTCCGTAGCTGGGCCATTCCCTTAGAATGGACAGCCTACCGCTGATTTGCAAATATGTATCGGAGCAAGTCTTGCACGATCAGATTCGCGTATGAGGTCGGTCTTGAACACTAGAAGAACCGGCCATCTTCCGCCGACGCGGCTCCGCGGTTGATATCCGAAGAGGGCCGACGGCAACCTACAGAAGTGAAAGAGGCAGATACTGGAGTACCTTGAAGTCGACGAAGCGAGCGTCATAATCAGAGGTGCGCCCAACCGGCAGGCGCAGCTGCGCTTGGTTAAGTCGTTGGCAACTTTGGTAGCAGCGGACCTCAATTCGGCAATCAAGAAATTACGAACAAGCCCAAGTGATGTGTTCGATTGAAAGATAGCATCAGTCGTCGGACTTGTGAGGAAGATACAATCACTCTCCAACTCTATGTCTACAGGCCGGCAAAAGTCTCATGCTTACAGAATGCCCACAATCACCAGCGCGAAACAGGACGCTCTTTAGAATTGGACAGATTTGTTTGGTCGTGCATGGACACAGTTCGCCTCGGCGCAATTTGTCCCGAGGCTGCTATCTGTCACGAATCAGGCTCCTCAATCACAATTACCTGATCAGCCGTGATATCCTCGATCACCTGAAGCCTTCCGCTCGGCCATCGCACCCTGATTTTATCAACTTTCACAGCAAGTCCGATGCCGAACTCAAGTGCGATGCTGTCCATAGAGAGATAACTTGATCCCGAGCGCACCTCCTGGACTTGCGTACGCCCGCCAGCTTGTAGATACACTCTGGCGCCCACAGCGTCTGAGTTACTACCCGTGCCATCTACTCCCATACGCCCTTTCAGTACGAGCGTTAACCAGTGGTTCTCGCCGCCTCCGTTCATCCAAACGAAAACGGGCCCCATTTCCGGCACGAACTCGTTACTCAGGGCATCCCACCTCGGCCCGCTGCTGTTCGTGCCAATGAGATCAACGTACCCGTCGCCGTTCAGGTCGCCGTGCGCAAGCCCTTTGCCATTTAGGTGAAACCTGTTGCTGATTCTCTGAGCATCAGCATTGAACTTCGGCGAGTCGATATCAAGCACAGAGTAATCGACATCACGTATATCCAGCAGGCGCGCCCGCACCGTGATGTCCTCGAAATCGCCCTTGCCGTCTCCTTTCAGCATGCGCCCCGCCGCCGGAAACGACGAGTTCCCGGGCGGCCCTTCAGAGCCCAGCCAGTACAAGTCCTGGTTGCCGTCATTGTCGTAGTCGAAGAAAGTCGCGCCATACCCAAAGTCATAAGCACCTAGACCTGTGGGGACATCCCAGTCAGGATGAATTCGCTTCCTATCCAGCGAGCGTGGCGGCATCAGTGGGCTTGGCTTCACTCTGGTCTCAGACACGACATTCGGGAATAGACCTAATTCGCCTGCACCCGGCGCACTCCGCGTTCCATCGTTGCGTAGCAGGTAATGCAAACATGTTCCCCACTCGAAGCGCTCGGTGTACTTGCAGTCACCGCCTGGCTCCAATTGTGGAGCGAACAGGCGCAGGTGATATCCCACATTCGGAATGAACAAATCCAAGTCCTCGTCACCATCGTAGTCCCCCACAGCGAAGCCCATCCAATTGCCTGACTTGTCTATGCCCATCGCCTCCGCAATGGGCGTGAAGCGTACATCCCCATGCGCAGAGTCGTTACGGTACACATAAGGACGATGCCCATCATTCGCAGCCCACAAGTCCAAGTCACCGTCGTCGTCATGGTCGAAGAAAAGCACCGCATGCGTACGCCCAGATGGATCCGCAACCCGGTTTCCGTTGGCGTCCAAAATGTTCGGATCGTAACCCTCGTATTCAACGCCTGTCTCTGAGTCCACGAAGGTAATCGGAGAGCCATCCTCATACCGCAGTGTTATCTCATCGCCATCTACGCCCGCCAACTCCGAAATTTCCTCGAAGGTTAAATCACCGTTGTTATAGTACAAGCGGTTGTAATGCCCCGGATGTGACGCCTGATCGAACATGAACCAGTCCTCATCAACCGCGTTACCCACATAGATGTCCAGCCAGCCGTCGCCATCCACATCCGCACACGCTATGCTTGACGCTGAACGCAGGTTCGTGTACTTGCCAAAAGCCGAGTCCGTAATGTCGCTGAATGTCCCGTCGCCATTGTTCAGTAGCAGATGATCCTGTATTGTCGCCCTGAGCAAGGTTGAATCCTCATCATCGCCCATCGCCGATCTGAAGTCGAGTTCGTCGCCAATGATGCCCCGCGAACCTACATACAGTTCCTGAAAGCCGTCATTGTTAAGGTCGCACGCGACTGCACCGCTGCTATTGCTCACCGCAAGCGCGGCACCCGCATCATTTGCCATGTTTACGAATTTGCCGTTCCCTTCGTTGCGATACAGCAGATTGCCGTTGCCGGCGTTCGACGTGAGGTAGAGATCACTGTCTCCGTCGCGGTCATAGTCGAATACCACAACGGCGGGACGGTAATTGCTGATCTCATATCCATCCTTCAAGGCATCAGGAGCAACATTCGTGAATGGAGTTACGTAGGGAGTTTTATCCTCAACGCGCTTCGCTCCCTCTTGTGATTTTGAAGCGGCATTAAGCGCAATTGTGGCGACCGATGCGGGCACAGAAGTCGCAGTGGGAAGGGTGGCGGGCGATACGATAGGATCCGCTGTCTCAGGCTCTTGCGAGCATGAAAGCGTTAGAGATAACGCAATGACGATGGATGCCTTTACGGCAACTCTTACAGCCTTCGCCGTCAGGAGAACCACCACAAGAGCCTCCTCGTTCCGGCGAGCGAAGCCCAGCCTCTAAACCCGGGCTAAGGCGCTCTAAATCTGCCGCAATCGCGGGTCCAACTTGTCACGCAACCAGTCGCCGAAGAAGTTCATCGAGAATACTATCAGCAAAATAGCAAATCCTGGGAAGAATGAAATCCACCACGCTGTTGAAATGTATTGCCGACCCTCTGACACCATGCTGCCCCACGACGGTTGCGGCGGCGGTATTCCAACACCAAGGAAGCTAAGAACTGACTCCGTAAGAATCAGAGAACCCACCTGAAGCGAAGACAGCACCATTACGGTGTTTACCACGCCAGGCAGGATGTGCCTTACAGTGATGCGGAAGCCCGACGCGCCCGCTACTCTGGCCAGCGCAACATAGTCCATCGTCTTCAGTTGGAGAGATTCCGCCCTCACCTGCCGCGCGAACGGCGCCCATGTGAATAGAGACAGCAGGATAATCACGAGTTCCAGGCTCGCGCCCCAGACGACCGACGCCACAAGAGCCACCACAATGAACGGCAGCGCAAACACGAAGTCAACCAGCCGCATCAGCACCTCATCAACTATGCCGCCCATGTATCCTGCTACCAGACCTACAAGCGTTCCTAGCGCGGCTCCCGCAATCAGCACCGTCACGGCAACTAAGAGGGACACGCGCGCGCCAAAAATCATGCGGCTCAGTACGTCTCGTCCTATATGGTCTGTACCCAGCAGGAATTGGGAACTGCCATCCTCGGCCCACGCGGGAGGTTCATTCCTGTCATAGGTGTCTCCTGAAAGTGGGTCATGCGGCGAGACAAGCTCGGCGAATATAGCCACCACAATCAGCGACAACGCGATTGCGACCGGTATGATGGGCCATCTCCTGAACGACTGATAGGCGCCGGTGATCCGCCCGCCACCAGTACCGAGTTCGGCGATGCTGCTACTGGTCTGCTGCTCACTCATATCGAATTCTGGGGTCCAAGATACCGTACAGAACATCCGCGAATAGGCTTGCCAACAGGAACATTACGCCAAACACCAGAGCAAGCCCAGTTACGAGTGGAAAGTCCGTATTCAGCGCCGCGTTGACTGCCAACCTGCCTATGCCGGGCCACGCGAAGACCGTCTCCACGACCACCGTGCCTGTCATAAATCCCGCAAGCAATATCATAGCGAAGGTCAGCGGGGCAATCAGCGCGTTTCGGAAGGCATGCTTCCATATTATATTCAGCGAGCCGACTCCCTTCGCCTTGGCAAGCTTCACATACTCGCTGTCCATCACCTCCAACATAGACGAGCGCGTCAAGCGCAGTAGCCCAGCCGCGGGAAGCCAACCCAGGGTCGCAACCGGCAGAACGAAGTGGGTCCAATCACCCCTGCGCGAAGTGGGCAGCCAATTCAGCTGCACGCTAAATATCAGAACCAGTACAATCGCAATCCAAAAGGGCGGCACCGACTGCCCTAATAATGCGAAGCTTCGCCCGAGGTAGTCCCATATCGTGCTTCTCTTTACAGCGGACAGCACGCCCAGAGGCATGCCAAGCATCATCGCAAACAGGAAAGAGATACCCGAAAGCTGTATGGTTGCGGGCAATGCCTCTAAGATCATCTCCAGTGAATTACGCTGGTAATAGACCGAAGTTCCGAAGTCCCCACGAACCGCCTTGCCCACCCAGATGACATACTGTACGATCAGCGGCTTGTCCAGTCCCATCGCCTTACCCTGCGCCTCCCACGCCTCCGATGTAGTACGCGTATATTGTGTCATATACAGGTAACGCGGATCACCGGTGGCGTGCGACAGAGAGAACACCAGAATGGTCAGCCCAAAGAGGGTGACTACTATTGCAGCCAATTTCCGAAGGATTAGCCTTAGCATTTTTCCCGCCGGATCAATAGAAAGGAGAATAGATTAACGCAATCACCCTCACCCCCATCGGCAAATCGGGACGGGATGAGAGTGATTGGCGTCAGTTCGGGCGCCCAAGTCACATGATATGCTCACGACCGGGGCGCGCAGAAATATATTACTTGTCGATAACGACAGTTGCCGGGTTGTTGAAGTTGCCACCCCAGTAAGGGTGCCACTCTGTGACCTCTGGTAAGTGTACCCAGAAAGTCTTCACAGTCGCGATTCCAGCGTTGATGTGCCAGTATGCCATGTAGTTCTGGAAGTAAATGCTGTTTTCAATGCGTTTTTGAACGTTCGGTTCTACGTCGTTTTCGTAGCTCACATCGCAGGCCACCGCCGGAAGTTCCGCGCCTCCCAGGTGTCCCGGAGTCGGGCAGAAGAATGGCGCTTTTGTCCCGCCAGGCGGCATGCCCCAGCCGTGCAGCCACGGTATATCCATCTCTTTCGTAACAGTCTCAGGCCTACGGGAAGCATAGGGTGACTTGTCGACGGTGACATCCAGGTTCAGATGCTCCCGCCACATCTCCGCAACCGCGTCCGCAACCTCTGGATCCCAACTGTTCGGAATGCTTTCAGTTGCCCAGAACACGACCGAGAAGCCGTCGGGATAGCCCGCATCCGCAAGATATTGCCGTGCCATCGCCGGATCGAACGGCACTGTCCATTCTTCCTGGAAGTTTGGGTCTCCCGGAGGGAACTGAGTGTGCATCGCCGTGTAAACCACGTCGCTGAACCCGTCCATCACATTATCCACAATCGCCTGACGGTCTATAGCCATGGACATCGCCCAGCGAACCTTACGAGGCCCCTCCATCTCAGGGCAGACCGACCCGGCGGGCGGCGGTACGGACGAGAACATCGCGTCATAGTCGCAACCCTCACCGAACGGGTTGCCAATCCAAGGATGTTCTTCGTCAGGCAGGAAGCCAGGCCTCGGCTCCTTAAGCAGGTCCATCTCTTCGCAATCGGGGCATACCTTCGCCCAGTAATTGCCGGAGAAGTAGATCGTATTCGGATTGGGCAATCCCATTGGTATGGCGGTGCCATTGGTGTCTTCTACCACGTCTGCAACTGTCTTGACGGAAATATAGGTAATATCGACTTCGCCCGTGCGTAAAGCGGCTTCTCGAGTCGCGTCTTCGGGCATCTCAAAGATTCTCAATGTTTTTACATTCGGGACTATTCGCCAGTGGTCGATTAGCGCCTCGCCCTCAACCTCATCGTTGCCAATCCACTTTCTGGCCACATAGGGCCCCGTGCCTATTGGAGTAGTAATGAACGCGCTCTCGCCTAACTCCTCGAAGCAGTGTTCGCAAGTTATTCCAAATGTCGCGTCCCACCCCAGTCCGCCGTGCAGCGTACCCCATGTCGGGCTGAACTCTCCGGGCACCACATTCATCTTAGCTGTGTACTCGTCTATGACTTCCCAGCCTGCTCTGTGACCCGGCGAAAGCTGCTCGCCCGCGTTGCTCACCGAGCCGACCTTGAACGAGTTATTGAATGTAAACGCCACATCCTCAGCTTTCAGCTCTCCCCAGTCATTGTGCCACATGATGCCTTTGCGGATATTCAGCGTGGCGCTGTTCATGTCGGCGGCAATCTCCCACGATTCCGCAATCTCTGGCTCATACTCCTCCTGTGAAGGAATGACGCCCGGCTCAGTAAACTGAGCTCTGAAGATACCTTCATAAATTTGGAAGTCTGTGCCTGGTCCTCCAACTGTCCCGTTCGCGTCCTTCTCTTGCAGTTGCACGAGCGGATGCAGCAGCGGCACACCTACAACAAGCTCCCCTTCAGGTTGCTTCGACGGTGCGGCAGCGGGTGCGGGAGCAGTTGTTGGCGCGGCAGCGGGTGCGGGAGCCGCCGTGGCTGCAGCAGGAGCAGGAGCGGGAGCCGCCGGTTCCGGTTCGGCCTGGCTCGCGCACCCAAGCGCAAGCAGTAGAGCAGCGCCCACTATAAACGCCAACAGTCGCGTTACTCTCAATCTTCTTGCAAGATCAGACATTGAAATTCTCCCTCACTACTCTGAGCAATCCTACTGACCATATTGATGACAGACTACCCAGTCATCCCTAAAGTGTCAACAATGATTCAGGAAACACCGAATGTGAAACGATTTTCAGGAAACTCATGATGGTGAATTGTGCCTCTTGTATTACTCTTTCGGGTAACTCTTGATGTCTCACGGACATTAAATTCGCTGTCTGCAAGCGACCAGCGGTCATCCTTGGTCAACGACAACTTGTATGTTGTATTCGTCCTGCAGATGAGGGAATCTGTAAGATAGGTGGGAGGGGCGCGTCGTTGACAACTAGGTGAGTCAGGCAACTGCACTGAATTGCGCCGTAGAATAGTATGGCACCCCTTCCCTTCCATCTGTTGCTCCGAACGGATACATGGGTACAAGGCCCGCATCTACAAGTGAGGAGGACATCAATCATTATCTCATCGGGAGGTGGAACATGGCAGTCATAGCCGGAGTTGACGTGGGCAAAGCCAGTCTGGACGTCTCGATTTCTGAGGGTCCGGTGATACGCTTTGACAACACGGTCAAGGGGATTGGAAAGCTGCTGAAGCACCTGAAGGCGCAGGACGTCACCGTGGCTGTGTGCGAGGCCACCGGTGGATACGAAAGACTGCTGGTAAGCCAGTTGAGGAAGACCGAGATTGCGATACACGTGGCGCACCCGAGCCGTGTGCGCGCGTTCGCGAAGGCATGTGGGTA
>MPND01000109.1 GCA_002238855.1 SAR202 cluster bacterium bin90 | reverse complement strand
ATTCCGTTACCGAGCTGACGGCGGCGACTGCCCACCGTACACCTCACAACCCATCACATCCCCAGACTCTAGCCGGACCGCGAGTATCCCCTGCTGCCCACCCATCCGTAAACTTCACCCGGAACCGTCACTGTGAGCCTTCATTGGCCTCCAGTGTCACGACCGGACCCCTTCAGAACGCTCCAACGCAGGCATCATATACGGACTGCCACCTTGCCGCGTCCTTCACTCACGCTCCAGCGAATATAACTCTACTCTTCGGTGGATTCGGGTTAAAGAAAGCCATACTCTTTATAGATTCTTTTCAGAATAATCGTTTTGTCTAATTGACAGTAAATACCTAACTGCATCTCATTCAAGGAGTTTCTAGTAGTATTTTGGACTTTGTGAAGTATCTTTGTGTACACAGCATGTCCGAAGAAATCAGCGGAACACATCATCGTACTGACTCACGCGCTGCAGATAGGGGCGAAGTGTTTGCGTGGGAGCCGGGAGCTAACAAGCAGTCGAACGGCGAAGACTCCGACGGAATTAGTACGCGCGACGACCTTGCAGGTGTGACTGTATGCCACTAGGATGATGCTTGGGCCTATCTGGCACCGCAAGGCGGTTGCGCCTGATCATGGGGTGATGGAGCGGGTATGTAAGGAATGTGTGAACTGCGTAAAATGACGGACAGAAAGAAGGTATGAAGTGAGCCTGGCGCATTGACTTAAGGCAGGCAAGAACGACTATGCAGAGAAGGGGAGAGCGGTCAAGGCGATTCGGCCGGTCTGCCCGATTCAGCCTAACCCGACCTGGTGCGTATGAGAGGTCGGCATGTTAGTCGAATAGAAAGCAAGTACAGATTGGAGCGGTATGAGTGCCCTATATATTGCCGTTACCGATTGCGGAGAATATAATAGTACCAATCAATAGTTGAGACGTGCAGTGATTGGACTGGCAGCTGCTAGAGCATAGGACGAATAGTCTGTCGCACTGAATTGCTTTAACCATATTTGGCTCAAGGGCACCGATGTCAGGGACGAACAGTGATCGTCGAATCGCGGAACGTCGGTCAGTCACAGAGGACGAGGTGGAATGACTGATGACAGCCGTTTCAACTATTTGAGGAAACATCACCGGGCGGTTGTCCCGGTGTTCTAATCATGCCGGCGCAGCTGTGCTCGGGATTTTCCAGAGAGCATCAGTCGTTTTGTCACCCGCGCCGGCTCCCCCTCCATCGTTGCCACCAAGCTTGCCTATACGCGCTCAGAGGCGATGTATCGGTCAAGAGATCGTGCGGACACATCCGACAGTCGCGTAGAGCGATGCTTTCCGCTTGCCTGCCTGACCCTGTAACAGTTAGAAGTTCTGATTGTCTGTCGTGTAGTCGTCTAGGAGGCCATTTCGGACCGCCCACACAACGATCTCCTGCTTTGTCTTGACTCCCAGCTTTCTTTCGATTCTGTATATTGTGTTCCTGATCGTCACGGGGCTGTTCCCCTTGACCTCGCCAATCTGAGCATACGAGAGGCCCTGAGAGAACAGTGTGAGAACTTCGCTTTCTCTAGCAGATAGTCCCGCAAGGTCCTGCTCATTCGACGGCTCCGTCTGGCCGCGTATACCGGAGAACACTCGCTTCACCACTGAGGCCGGCACACGCAGTTCTCCGGCAGCTACATCGCGAATCGTCGCGAGAAGCTGGTCTCTGCCTGAGAACTTCTGCAGATATCCGGTTGCTCCAGCAGCCACCGCCTCGATTACGGCGTCCTCATTCGTGGCTGCGGTCAGGATGAGGACCTTGGTGTCAGGAAGGGTCTCCATGACCTCGCGGCAGGCATCGACGCCGTCCTTCCTGGGCATCATTACATCCATTATGATGACGTCAGGGTTAAGCTTGGGCGCAATTCTCACCGCCTCCACGCCATCCCCTGCCTGGCCGATCACCTTGAACTCTCCGGCCTGCTCGAGCAGGGCTTGAAGACCGTCCCTTGTAATGGAGTGGTCGTCCACGATCATTACTTGTATCTTGCTGTCAGATGAATTATGAGATGACAATTAGACCCCCTTCTCTGCTCCGACCATAATCTACCTCGCAGGTTACTGTAGTTCCACAAATCTCACTGCCGGATTCAACCGAAAACTCTCCGCCCAGTCGTTCTGCGTCCGCCTTCATATTCTCGAAGCCGTGACCCCTTTCAGCGTAGTCTGACGGCAGACCCATGCCGTCGTCAGACACGGAAAGGCGCAATGTGTGTTCCTCAAAGACGAGCTCAACGTTGACATTGGTGGCTTTGGCGTGACGGTATGCGTTCGTCAGGGCGTTATGGGCAATGGAGAACAGCATACGCTTCGCGTCGGTGGAAAGTAGTGGCTCCTGACCTTTCTGGGTAATCTCTGCTGGAACTGAGGTGATAGTAGTGAATGTCTCGACATGCGACCTCAGCGCTCTACCAAGTTCTCGGCCCTCGAATACTCGACCAATGTCTATGGGATGCCTGAGGTCCCACATTGCAGTCCTGGATAGATGCGAAGTCGCCTTGAGCGTGGAAATAAGCTCCTTGTTTGAGTTGCCGGCGATGTGCATCGCGGTGTCGATTCCCAGCCCCATCATGTATGCGGACTGCGCCATTGTGTCGTGAATGGATTGCGATAGGTCGATTCGTTCGCGTTGGAGAGTGCGTTCGCGCTCTATAGCCTGTCTCCACCTTGTCCGTTCGAACCCCGAGACCAGATTCACGGAGGCGCTGACGACGTACATCATGGCGATTCTCGTTATCAAGGCCTTATCGTCCCTCGCGTCGAGGTCAATGCTACCCTCCGAGGTGACGCATATAACTGTGTAGGTAAATGATACTAGTGTCACCCACGCAAGATTGAGTCTGAACGATGTGAACAGGAGCGCAAACATCGCGAGCGCGGGATAGTAGAGCATGAAGAAGAGAAAATGTTGAAATCCACTGACGCCGACCCCGACTGAAATCAGGATCACATCGACTACACTGAGCGCTAACACCCACTGCAGGGTCATCGTCTTCTTCGACGCAAGTCGATAGTGTATGTAGCCATTCGATGCCAACAGGATCAGCAAGAGAACGAAATAAGCGGTGTATGTTGACGTTTCGAAAAGGGGCCGGTAGACCAGCAAGAATACGCAGACCGCACTGACGAACCAACGTCCCCAGACCGATACCGTGGCAAGGTATCTCAGGCCATCCGGGTCCAGCCTGTTCTGGGTCCATTCGTTCAGACGGAAAAAATTGTTCACTGCAACCAGTAGCATGTGTCGAGCTCGCGTACGGTCTTCCACACCTGTTCCATCCTAGATGCACCTGGCAAGTGGGAACAGTGCCAATGCGGTCATCTACCTGCCCCAGAGACTAATGTATTCACTTGACCAATCGCCCGCAAGATTGATGTGTACTCGTCCGCACACCAGAAGTGACCGCCCCTCTCCAGTACAAACGGGCATCAGAAGTTCCTGCTCACTTGGCCTCCGTCCGCGATCTCAGCCAGTGGTGGTTGCGTGCCCAGCGTGTACGCGTATTCGCAGTTCAGTATTGCGATGGCCGATGAAGTCCCTGGATTAGTCGCAATCGCAATGACTTGCCAGCTATTCACACTGACTCCTGTCGGTATGGAAAGACATGTAGGTATGGTCTTCCATCTCCCAGTTGTAATGAACCGTTTGCGTTTCATTCCTTGCTAAGTCTGCTGTGCGATTGTCCCGGCTGCAGAGCGTGGAATGCCCGGCAGTGCGTATTGCACCTTCGGGAAACTCCTGCTGGAGAGAAGAGGAATTCTGATGGCGAGAACCGCCAATGCAATACTTTTCGAAAGGTTTTTCGTCGCAATCTTCGCCAATTGTGATACCAAAATACCTATGCGAGATAGTTGAGAGGAGGATTATCGTTGATGAAAAGGTTTTCTAAGCCGTATCTTTGCGAGATAAAACGTTGAAGTGTGTTGAAGTCACGCAACTGTCCGATTTGGCCCAGCCGAAGGGTGCTGGAAGATGTACAGGAAAGCGAATAGTGACCAGATTAGCGCGAACTTCTGGGTAGTGCCCCCGAATCTGTTGCCTTTGAGAGGCTGCACTGCAGGAGCAAGGTCGCGTCACCAACAGGCAGTCGACTGCCGATCATAATCCGAGAAAGATATACCCGCCGCATCAGTCGAATAGGAGCACACGGTGAATATGGGATCCTTTGGCATGCCGCTATTCAGACTGGTGGGAGCGCTCCTCGTAGCCGCTATCTTGCTCGCCATCCCATTCGGCACTCAGCGCGGGCCGTCGCCTGTGTTCGCACAGACCCCGACCCCCGCCACAATTACGGGCATAGGCGGCAGTGCCACCGGTGCATCCTCGGCAACGGTGACGGTCCACTTGAACAATCCCGACGGCGAGACCGTCACAGTTTATCTCCAGTATGGTGTGGGTGGCAGTTACGATAATGAGGATTCGGACTCAACGGATAGCACGCAGATCCAGTTTAATTTGACGGGCCTTAGCCAAGGCACCGTTTATGGTATAAGAGCTGGTTTGGACAATGTCGCCCCATTTGACGCTACCGGCACGGTCACGACGGGGACTCCCTCCATCTCAACCGTTGCGCACAGCGAAGTCGATGACGACAGCGCCAAGATCACCGTCACAGTCGCCAACCCCAACGGCAACACTGTCAACATGCGATACAAGAAAACCGCCGATCCCGATCCCGTCAACGTAGGTGACACAGACCCATACCAAACTGTAACCGCACAGACCACAACGGAAACGGACGATTCCCAAGCCCTGGTATTCTCCCTAAGTGGCTTGGACGACAGCACAGGCTACACCGTGCAGGCGAAACTAGACAGTAGTGACTTCAGTATGGGGACCATCGCCTCCGACACCTTCATGACCACCGCCCCACCGCCCGCCATCTCGGACATAGCAGTTCCCGACGCCAATCGACTGCATACCAGCGCGAAGATAGTAATCTCTGTTGACAATGTCGCAAGCGCCGGCACGCCGGTCTATTACCAGCACAAGAAGAACAGCGAAACAGTGTGGCCAACCGACACGCCTCCTTCGGTGAATGCCACTACGGCCGACTTATCACCGGAAGCCACGCTCAGCGGACTAGATCCCAACACCGTGTACAACGTGCGAGCCTCGCTGGTCAGCGACCTCTCGAGCGGTTTTGTGACGCAGAATTTCACCACACGCCGGACTCCGTCGGTCGACAGTGTTTCTGTGGGCATGATTGCGCACGGCACCGCAAAGGCAACCGTCTCCCTGTCGAACGCCTTCAATACGACTGTATATGCGCGCCACAAGGTCAAATCTGCGGCCGACGACACGTACCCTGATCCTGCGCCATCCGATACAACGTCTGCCAGCAGCATCGACTTCAATCTCGGCAGCCTGTCTCCCGGCGTCGAATACACGGTACAGAGCTCTCTTGTCAGCAACTTCGCTTCCGGCATTCAGTCGGAAACCTTCACCACGCCGAGCATCGACAGCGTGGCGATAAGCGGCGAGACTCACAAGGGCGCAACGGCAACTGTCGCCGTCGACGATATGACGAGCGCCACCAGCGACGCCACTAAGCTTCAATAGCATAGACAGAGCGCCAGTTCATGACAGGTTCGCCCTAGCTGTGGTGATATACCAACTGCTGATGGAAGGAAGACATCCGTTCAGAGGCATATACAAATGCGCGGGAGAGCCCCCGACGGTGGAATCGAATATATCGCAGGGTTATTTTCTACACAGCAAGCGCAGAAACGGCATGCTCACTCCTATGCTTGCATCGGTGCCATGGGATTCACTGCACCCAGGCGTCAAAGACCTATTTGCGAGATGCTTCGACGACGGACATGCCAATCCACAGTCTCGCCCTGAACCCAAAGAATGGGTGGGCGTCCTTGAACAATCCCTGAAGGACCTATCCCATTGCCTGGTCAATCCCAACCACTGGTATTTCAATTCAGGCAATGCGACTTGTACGTGGTGCCCCCGTCCAGTAGAGGCATTCCCGAGTCAGTTCAGAACGACTCCGTTTGATCCTACCAGTTTACACGGCGCATTACCTCCGTCACAGAATATCGCGCCAACCGCAACTTCTCCAATCGCTACACCTGCCCCCAGCCCAGTGCAAGCAGCCACGCCCAGCACAAAGAAGTCTGCAAAGTGGTTGCCGCCCCCGAGTTACAGACCAATTGCACGGCATCGACTCCCCGGTTGGGTGAAATCTGAGATAAAGTCAATCCGAAAAAGGCCTGTGCAGGGAGACGCGGGAGACGTTGTTGTCTATAATCTCAAAGGTAAGAGATACAGATATAAATTGGAGTTCCCGGTGGTGAAGAATTGGTGGAAGCGCGATTTGGGTCCGGTAACGGCCTTTAGGAAGCCGAGAACATGGTTCTGGAAGCGGATGAACAAGTCCGACCAATAGCCCTGTCTTCGTGAGATCGATGCGGAACAGAGTGTGTGGATAGACTGCTCCAGCGCTAGTTTCAAATTCTGTGGACATTCCTTCCATGATGTTTAGCTTTTCTGGTTGCGATTGCCGCCTCGTGACTCACCAGCAACTCGGCTTGGATGCAACCTCCGAATTTCGCTCCGTCGACGAGCAAGTCCATCAGGTTCCGCCTTCCGTTCATAAGTCGTCGTCACGCCCCCATAGTGCAGAAACTCAGCCACACAAGCCGAGAAACATTCTGTATCTAGAGAGGCTATAAGCGTACCTCGCAAGTGTATAATGTTCTACCCTCTACTATTTGGTCAGTGCACCTCCTGCCGGTTGTTGTTCCGACTAAGATGCACGCCACTTAGAGGTGGGTCAATTCACACTTGACGATTTTTGTTGTTGCTCTCCGATTTCGCCCATTTTAACTTTGGCACTGACATGCCTGGACTGCCCAGGAAGCCCCGATCCCGAATGACCTAAATATCATCGCAGTCCTATCCCTGCACGCCGCATTCAACGGCGTCCGAGCTTCGCAAATCTGCCCCGATTCGGCGGCAAAGCACGCGAATCCCGGAAGTATGTATCTATCACAAGCGAGAGGTACCTTGCCGGTAACCACTGTCCGATGAAGAAATCATATAGATCGAACTGGAGTAGCCGGAAGGCTCCAGGTAGGGAATAAGGCGATGATGCCGGTCTTCAGAATCCGTCCTGGTCTGCAATTATGCGCTCTGACCCTCCTACAGCTCAGGCGGTTCCATCAGACCGGTAAAATGTCAGGAGGAGTCACGCGATGCGAAGTCACCACCACTTATGACCCGCTGCGTCGCGGCAAGGTCAGCGTCCTTCAGTTCCACGGGTTCCTTGAAGTCAGACGCCTCACGAGCAAAGTAGGTTGCCGACCCGTCCAGGAGTTCGCATGCCACTTGAAGTCACATCATTTTACTGGGAAGAGTTACAAAAGGAGATGGAACTCAGGGAACAGGCCGAGCGAAAGCTGAGGCTTTAAGAGGAGATCAACTCAGATTGCAGGCGCGTTTACAATGAGCAGGTACTGCACACTGAGCGGGCGGAGGCGCGAGTAGAAGCTCTGGAAGATCTTCTGGAGGTGCTAGGACGTGACCTCGGAATGACTTTTTGTGAGACGGAACCTTACTCTCACCCATATCGGTCCTACAAGTCTGAAATTCGGTGACCGGCGGAGGGACGCCACACTCCTTAAGGTGAGATTCAAATGATACAAGGCTGATTCTTGGTGTGACTTCACTCATTGCATCGATACAGATAATGCAGCAAATGGGCGACACAGGGGCTTCGGACCAGAGTTGGCGAGTGCGTGGTGGAGACTTTCAATCTTTCGGAAGGATTTGCGTATTGATGTCAGTAACAGAAGTGGAGAAGGGATAATCCAATGACCCTATGGGATGACATTTATGAACTTCGAAGACAAGACAAGATCCCGCGCCGCTGGAAGTGTTCACATTTGAGGGAACATCTTCCAAACCCTATCACGGCATTAAGAGCAGCACCTCCAAACCAAAGTATCTCAAAGGACGGGAGAGTCTTAGGGGATTATGTCAAAAGGGGGCACCATCCGAAAGCTTGGTGGATTCCGCCGCCTGGTTCTGGCTTATACGAACTGATTGAGGATCCGAGTGATGACGAGGCTACTCAACTAGCGGCGCTGGATAGGGTGTCTCAACTCCTCGGAGGTGTGCGGAAACGCCAAAGTCCCGATTCTAGGGAGATTCAAATACCGAGTAAGAATCCCCAAGCGACGTGAATCAATAAAGCAGTCGAATTCGTCGACGACTTACACGGCTCTTTGAGAAACTACAGATATCAGCCCGAATTGACTTCTAAACTTGATGGTATCGGCGATGCGTCCTTCAATCAGGAGATTATCAACGAGATCGTATTATGGAAGACTGATCGCTATGCACAGGTAGACACAGACACACTCCTTGAATTAGATGGCATCAAGTCTCTGCAGATGGGAGAACACCGACAAGGCCAAATCTCTTGGAGTCTTTGCTCGAAACTCGGGGAATTGACTTGCCAATGGCGTCCACAATTCTCAGATTCCGCAACTCAATGACATTTCAGATAATCGACCAACGTGCATTTCGGGCCATCTATGGGCAGAGGCACCCCATATATGGCGCAACGCCCGTGCATCGGGAAGTATCCGTGTATCTTGACTATCTGGATGAACTTGTCAAGTTCTGTATCGACCATGAGGAGAGTTTTGAAACAATTGACCGGTTGCTCTACCAGTTCGACAAGCAAAGAAACGGCAATCTTGAAGCGTAAGGTGGGAGCAGTTAACTTGCATTCCCTGATGGCGGAGTTGGACGTTTGAGCATCGTCGGTCACCGGTGAATTGCCAGGGTTCCAGAATTGCCAGGCTCACCAGAAATAGGAATCCGAGTAGTGTGAATGTTGATCGCGCGGATTTATCATCATAAACGGAGCACATCGATCCTACCAACTGGCAGAATAGCAACTGCAACATCTTACATGGATACATTGCACAATAACACTCATTATTCATCAACTAAAATGGGCGCTGGAAGTAGCCGTCAGCGACTTCTGCGTCAGGGTCCTATCCCTTGCAGCCTGCTCTCGAAGTAGCAGTTGTCGCTTGTGACGCCGTCAGAGCATTCCGTATCGCTGAATGTGGCTTTGTCGGCGTTAATCGCGC
>MPND01000108.1 GCA_002238855.1 SAR202 cluster bacterium bin90 | reverse complement strand
AAGGTGGCTGAAGCTGGTCATGTCGTCGGGATGCTTCTCAGGTATGTCGGGCAGCCGAAAGCTCGATGGGGCTTTACGGGTTCCTGCCAGGGTGTTGGGTGTGATCATGCTGCACCTGACACTGCGACGCATACGGCATCGCGACTCTGCATAGGGACTTCTGTGCTTGCCTGAGATTGTAAGCGATCGAGCCTTCCGGGTAAATGCCCGGCGGCGCCTTCTTTCGGATGGCTGAAAAACGCCACGCTGCCTATGCGAACTGAAACCTAATCCACAGCAAAACTCCATAACCTCAGTTACCATCCCTTGAAAGGCTGCATAGACGGTGAACAAGCCTTGCATTCTCAGGTATCGTTGCTCTCTTGACACTGGCTGTTTAGTGACGCACCTTGCATCAGTTTGCGGTATTTCCTTGCATCCACGCCCTCGCTCCGTAGCTGGAGACCCTCCTTAAATTGGACAACCTACCGTTGTATTGCAATCATCTATCGGGGAAAGCATTGCAGCGCTCCAAGTTCCGGTGCCAGTCCTTGACACCTATAAGGTGACAAGTGACAATGGCTGTATGATTCTCAGTTTCCGGCATCGAGGACTGGCTAGGCTCTACGAGCGAGGGGACCGACAGAGAATTCCTCCAGAGCTTGCGAACAAGGTTGAGCGGGTTCTTGCCAGGTTGGATGTGGCCGCGCAACCCAGCGATATGGATCTGCCGGGTTACAGGCTCCATCAATTACGAGGCGAAATGGCAGGACTGTGGGCTGTGAGAGTGTCAGGCAACTGGAGAATCGTGTTCCGCTTTGAAGGCGCGAATGTGCGCGACGTTGACTTGGTTGATTACCACTAGGGGGACGGACACATGCCAATGAAGCATCCACCTCATCCGGGTTTGTCGATCAGGCACGACTGCCTTGAGCCGCTCGGGCTGAGCGTAACTGACGCCGCGGCGCATCTGGGCGTCAGTCGTAAGCACCTCTCTGATGTCCTGAACGGTCACTCAGGGATTTCTCCGGAGATGGCAGTGCGCTTGGACAAGGCGTTCGGCGGCGGTGCATCAGCCTGGTATCAGTTGCAGGCAGCATACGACCTTGCACAGGTGATGCAGCGGGCGGACCAGATCGAAGTCGAGCGAGTGGCATAGCCATTGTCCGGTCTCCGCGTAGGCCCGGCGATAGCCCGATTTCGTAATTGTCGCTAGGCCCATGACTCCTCAGCTCCCAGCTCCGCGACGCGCTCGTCGGCGCACACGAAGCATATCTTGACTCCCATGTGCTCAAACTGCTGACGCGGAGTCCCTGACTTGCCGCAGCGCTCACACTCGGTCTCCGCCCCAGCTCCAGCTTCGATGTCCTCCAGTACTCGCCAGCCCGGGAAATTCTCGGACACCTCGGGTCCGAGAATTTCCCGGATTTCTTTTTCGAGGGCGGGACTTAACGCAGATGCACCGGCAGGCAGCTCGTCGGAACTCATTCCCCTGGCGCGTGCCACGTTACGGGCAGCTTTCAGAAAAATCAGTGGATCGCTCTCTTCGAGCGCGGCCTTGAGATACTCGATGATCACCTCATCATCGATGAGAATCTCCGCACTGTCCCAGGGTGAGTAGCTTGCTCCGCTCATAACGACACCTCCAGGTGGTCTTCAGCGGGTAGTGTATCATTCTTGAATGGACCGGAAATGAACCGCGTGATGCAGTTCCGCGACAGGCCTAACTGGCGGCAATACCCTGAAACGAGATTGAAATGAAAGAAGATACTCTGGAAACCATCTACGATGCCGAACTTCCCAAGCCTCGGATTCTGACCGAGGAAGAGTCTCTGGCGATGCGCGAGAATCTCGCCCGGAAGAACTTCGGCATGAGCCTTGATGAATTCAGGAAGGCTTATACGGCTGGCGAGTTCGATAATGACCGTGAGCGGCACGGAGAGGTCATCTCTCTGGCGATGATGCTACCTGAGTATTGGGAACAGCGATGATGCAGACCAACATCAACTTTGCGGTAGAGATACAAGTAGCTGAAAGAGGCGACAATCTGTACGCCGCCACGATAATGCCGTTCCATGTGACGGGATACGCGGACACGTTTGATGGCGCGGTTGACCGCGCTAAAGAAGGGTTGGACCGTCTGCTTGAGGCATACGAAGCCGATGGCAACCTGACAGAGTTCCTGGATGACAGTGGCGTCGAATACTCATTCGTGGACGAATCTCCGGATGCGGACGGTTGGTAGGGACTGATGTGGAACGAAACTGTGCAAAGGGAGTTGCACTTGACCGCCACCGCCGCCAAATCTCCATAGAGCCTCTGTATTCAGGCCGGATGACTGATAACCTGTTGCGTCTGGAATGGACGCCCCTGCCGCGTCTGGTGGCGCAGCGAGTGGGAATTCATCCAACTTACTGCCACAAACCTTGTTAGGCTGACACCTCGGCAAGAGTTTCGATAGCACTGATATCGGTTGTGGCGCGGGCCATATCCAGGTCGTACATACGCTGGAGATTCAGCCAGTAGTCGGGAGTCATCCCCAGCGCCTTGCCAATTCGCAACGCCGTGTCTGCGGTAATTGACCTACGACAGTGAACAATATCGTGTATCCGTACCTGGGGCACTCCTATCGTCTTCGCCAAGCGGTACTGCGTAATGCCCAGTTCGCTCAGCATCTCAGACAGGTGCTCTCCCGGATGTATCGGTTCAAGGACAGTCATTGTCTCTCCTCTTAGTGATAGACAGCCCCGTCGCCGATGTCCTCATCCGTGGCCGCCCCGAGAAGACCTCGGGCATCCTCCTCGGTCTTTACGTAGTTCTCTGCATCGAACTTTCGGTACTCCTCAGACATCAGCTCTTCCATTCTGTCGCCATTCCCTTGGCTCGACCGTACGCAACATGAACTCATTGAACATTGGGACAGTAAACGCTGTATCGCCGTGAGATGGACTCCAGATCATGCCTTTTCGAATTAGGTTGGCACGTGTGGGAGCCAACGACCTCACACTGCGCTGCATCACTTGTGAGATGTCACCCGACCGGTGGGGACCTGCGCCCAGATCGGCCATCGCCCTCAAATATCTTTTCTCCAGAGGCGTGAGCCTGTCGAACCGGACAAGGAAGAAACTCTGGTCGAGGTCCGCTATCGCCTGAGCGGTAGCAGGAGCGAAGCTCGCCTCCGTGATCGGAGATCTCTTCGCCACGTCCCAGAGATGCTTGCCCCAAATCTGCAAGAAGTAGGGGAAGCCTTCCGTTCTATCGACTACGGCATCGAGGACCGCGGCTTCTATCTCCACTCCCTCGTTAAGCGCAGGCTTGGATATGGCGAGTCTGGCATCGCTGAGAGAGAGGGGCCCGATTTCAGGAAAGTCAAACAGCCTCTCGGCATAGGACTTGGCGTTGCCCATCGCGCCCCTGAGCTGCGGCAAACCGGCCCCAACCATCGTGACGGGCAATTGTCGCTGGGCCGCCCGGTGGAGCGCAGTAATCAGGGCTGCAAGCTGGTCCTCCTGTACATACTGGAGTTCGTCTATGAAGAGGGCGACGCAACTGCTATCCGCTCTGGCCGCGACTCCCGCAGCTTCAAACAAGTCTTGCAGATCTATTTCCAGATCGCCGTTGTCCGCCAGGCCCGGCTCCGGCTCGAAGTCAAGGCCAACTTCGATGTCCTGATACTTCACCTTCAGCGCGCTCACGAATCCGGCCAGCGCTCGGAGCGCTCTCTGGGCCTGCGCCCGCACGGCCTGTCGATTGGAAAGCCGAATAAGCGCAGTACGCAGTTGGGGCGCGATTATCGACGGGAGAGAACGCTGCTCAGGGGCCTCTATCCGCAGCACCAGCACGCCGCTTACCTCCGCGTCTTCGCTGATCTGGTCGAGCAGCACAGTCTTGCCGACTCCCCTCAGACCCACCATCACGATACTCTTGCTCGGACGGCCAAGCCTAATTCTCTCGATGGCGATTCGCGCGGTCTCCCGCAGGTCGTCACGACCTACCATCTCCGGCGGACGTGTGCCAGCACCTGGTGCGTATGGGTTGCGGATAGGGTCCATAAGAGTATTGTATAGCAAGGTTAGCGATGTTACAAGAAAAGGATAACCTGCATAACGTCGCTATACTTTGTTCCGTTGGGCTGACAGTGTCGAAGGCGTTCTCCGATCGTCCGGGCCGGTTTCACAGCGGAGCGTCGCGCCAGTGTTCAAAGACAGCAGGGATGGGAAGGATAACTCGAGGGGCCGCTCAGTGGCCGCATAATCAGGCAATCGCTCTATACTCTCGAACATCCAGCGAAACCAAAGCGTTTGTTCCGCGTCCCAAATCCTGTTCATCGACCATCCTTCGTCGGTTTCGACGCGCACCTTGTCCGATGTCAACAGACCGCCAAATGTTAGATGAATGGCGTCGTAGTCATTGGTCACGGCGTGCCAGTCGGGAGTCAGCCAGTTACCTAGCTTAAATTCATTCGTTCCCTTGGAAGTGGGTTTCAGCGGGTAAATCTTATCTAGCTGCCTGCCGTAATCATTGGCATTTCGAAAGCATATTGCAGGATAGTTCACGCAGAGGCGATGCCAATCCAATGGACTTCTGATTTCATAGATGTGCGCGGATTTGCAGGCATTCAATCGGTAATGAGGAATAGGGGCTGTGCCTTTTCTGCTCCGAATGCTGTCGAAGTCTTCATTGAGGAGCGCTTTCCAGGATGATGCACCTTTTACTAGCGTAGAAGTGTATAGACCGCCCCCAAAGACCTTTTGGGAACTGCGGTCGCCTATTGGAGATTTTCTCATAGGGGATAGCGGCACGAACTTTTCTGAAGATAACGTCTTGGCGTAATGCCCACTGACCCAAGCCTGACTTTGTCGGTTAAGCGGGGCGAACCACCAGTCCGTCTTGGGGTCTTGCAGGATAGCACGCGCCAAGCCCTCTAATCGCTCTCGCTGCCGCGGCAGGTATTCCATAATTTCTTCGTGTATGGTACTCCAGATGTATGTCTCATCTATGGCAATCGCGGCAGCCTGCATGCTGATTTCGGGAACGGCGGCGACGGCGGGATGGATTTCCGATTCGTCGATGATCGCGAGGAAGGCGCAGCCGAGCGGCGACCTGAGCAAGTCATCAACTTTCTCCTCAATGTCATTATGGTGTGTATGAGGCATGGTCATATCCTTTGCTGTCAGTCGGGAATTACATACTCTATCTAATTGAACCTCATCACTCTCAGGACAAATGAAACACACGCAAAATGCCAAGTATAGTTTACAATATGCATATTTTAGCCGTTAATAAGGACTATCTATGGTGCAGTCCGGTCTAGACCGCCGCCCTCACGGCAACATCGTACTCGCTACGGGCGGATACAGTGCGTTTGTGCCCTCGGCCATGCCTCCGCCAATTGGATGGAATGCAACGCCCGCCGTCAGTCTGTCCACCGCGGACAGATCTATCGGCAGGCTTGCAGGAGAGGCACGACACCTACCCAATCCCAACCTGCTGGTCGCCCTGTTCATTCGCATAGAAGCGGTTCTGTCCAGCCGGATAGAGGGAACTCGGACCACGCTTGGCGAGCTGCTGGCAGCAGAAACCGGTGCGCCGGTTGAGCGCAACCCAGCCGACCTGCACGAAGTCGGCAACTACGTCACCGCGCTTGAGTATGGGTTGGAGCGCCTGGATAGTCTGCCGCTTTCGCTGCGTTTTGTGTGCGAGCTACACGAGCGGCTGATGCGCGGTGTTCGCGGCGACAGCGCCACGCCGGGGGAGTTTCGGCGCAGTCAGAACTGGATTGGAAGTCCCGGAAACACACTTGCGGATGCGACCTATGTGCCGCCACCGCCATCTGAGCTTATGGACTGTCTTTCGGCCTGGGAGCGGTTTCTGCACGACGAATCGTTGCCGCCACTGGTTCATGTTGCGCTAGTTCATGCACAGTTTGAGGCGATCCACCCGTTCCTCGACGGCAACGGGCGTGTGGGACGTCTGCTGATTACGCTGTTGCTTGCCCAGCGAGGCGTGCTGCCGCAGCCGCTTCTGTACTTGAGCGCCTACTTCGAGCGCACGCGCCAGGACTACTATTCGCATCTGCTGAACTTCGGGTCGATTCCGGTAGGGGACAGAATCGTACGCTAAGGGGAATGGCATCGGTTGAGTGTGCGATAGACGGTTGGTCTTGAGACGGAGAAGATCTCGGCGAGATCGCTGATGGAATACTCGCCGGTGGCGTGCATGCGGCAGAGTTCTCGATGCTGACGGTCGGACTGCGATAATGTAGGCAGGCCATCTTGACTCGTGCCTGACCCGCGTTCGGACTGGCGGATATGCCTTCAAACTGATCTGTCGGCTCGTGTTCAAGATGGCCCCACTATACCGGAGGCCTAGATGGGCTGTGACCTTATAAGAGCCTGGCAATCAAGCCTCATCGCAGTCTTGTCCGCTCATCCGGCCGATGCACCGCCTTCCAGGAGGTAGAAATGACGGGAATCGTCGGGCACGAAGGTAGCAGACTTGATGTTCAAGTGATAATCGGAGTAGACACTCACCAAGACCAGCATGTGGCGGTCGCGATAGACCAGCGAGGTGTCCGACTTGACGAGAAGCACGTACCCGTTGCTACCTGCGGGTACGAGGAGCTCGAACGGTGGGCCCGCAGTCTGGGACAGATCCGCGCGTTCGGGATCGAAGGCACAGGCTCCTACGGTGCCGGAGTCGCACGCTTCCTGACCAGTCGGAACTACACGGTCATCGAGGTCAATAGACCTGACCGATCGGTGCGTCGCCGCAAGGGAAAGAGCGACGCCACTGATGCGGAGATGGCAGCACGCTCTGTGCTTGCTGGCGTAGCCGACGCCACTCCGAAGTCAGGTGAGGGCGAAGTCGAGATGATCCGTATGCTCAAGAGTACCAAGGACTCGGCTGTAAAGGCTCGTACCCAAGCCGTCAATCAGATAAAGGCACTGGTTGTAACAGCTCCGTCTGAGCTTCGAGAAACACTCGATGGTCTCACTACCGCCGCCCTCATCACACGGTGCAAGAGCTTCCGTCCTGGTCGCCTGGACGACCCCAGAGCGGCGGCGAAGTACGCTCTCCGATCGCTTGCCTGTCGTTACCGTCAACTCAGCAAGGAGATCCAGGACCTGAGGGAGGAGCTAGGACGACTCATCCGGACCGCAGCACCGGCGCTGGTTGAAGCCTTTGGTGTAGGACCCGACTCGGCTGCGGCCTTACTTGTCGCCGCCGGCAGCAATGCTGATCGCCTCCGCTCCGAGGCTTCCTTCGCATCGCTGTGCGGAGTCAATCCGATACCGGCGTCGTCCGGCAAGACCAACCGGCATCGTCTCAACCGCGGCGGCGACCGTCAGGCCAACGCGGCGCTCTATCGCATCGTTGTGGTCAGGTTGCGTTATGAGCAGCGGACCCAAGCGTACCTGCAGCGTCGAACTGAAGAGGGAATGACCAAAACCGAGGTCATCCGATGCCTGAAGCGCTATGTTGTTCGGGAAGTCTACTCGGTCATTCAGAGGCCCAACCAGATACTCGAAAAAGCCGCTTGATATCTATAGAGCATCAGTTTGGGTTGCTTGCCGCGTAAGTTTCCTTTGGCGCGGGCGATGGCCATGCCCTCGCGGGTGCGCAGGCGGATGAGATCGGCCTCGAACTCGGCGAAGGTTGCGAGGATGTTGAAGAACATCTTGCCCGAAGGATCGGTCCGGGTCGTAGAGCGCCCGTCCGAGGGCCCGTTTCACGCCGCATTCCTGAAGCTGATCGGCGATGGCGCGGGCATCCGGAACGGACCTGGCGAGGCGGTCGAGTTTGGGCACGACCGGAGTGTCGCCCTGGCGCACGGCGGCGAGGGCCTGGTCGAGGCCGGGGCGGGCGCGGTTCGTGCCGGTGAGTCCGTGATCGGTGTAGATGCGATCCTCGGCGACGCCGAGTTCCAGGGGGTCCTGGCGCTGGGCGGCCAGATCCTGCCGGTCGGTGGAGCAGCGCGCGTATCCGATGAGGGTTGCGGTCATGAGAGAAGTGTACGAATATGGTCCCTCATCCGCAATTGTTTCCGTACCATTCATATGAGATGCTCCTGATGCCGGTCTGACGGTGCTCGGGGGGTCAAGTCCCGCCATGTGGTGTAAAAGATCGTCATCCTGTTGATGCCGATTAAGCCGCGGCAGATTGTGTCAGTGGGACCTCCGGCAGAGGCGGCTGCTTCGCGACAACTCCTGGTGTCAGGTAGCGACGAGCGACTGCCCACTCATCGTTCTGCTCGGCAAGCACAGCGCCGATGAGCCGACGGGCCGCCGACCGGTTAGGGAAGATACCTACCACATCAGTCCTGCGCCTGAGCTCCTTGTTCAGCCGCTCCTGCGGATTGTTCGACCACACCTGCTTCCAGTGAGTTTGCGGGAAGTGCGTGAACGCCAGGATGTCCGCTCCGGCTTCAGCCAGCATCGAGGAAGCGTCGGGGAACCGATCACTGAGCTGGTCAGACACACGCTCAAGCTGCGCGTGCACTTCCTCCGCAGACGGCTGCTGATAGATCGTACGCACCATGGTCGCGACCCAGGGCTGGGCGCTCTTGGGAACCCGGGTCAACAGGTTCGTCATGAAGTGCGTGCGACATCTCTGCCAACTCGCTCCGGTGAACACCGTGGCTATCGCATTCCTTAGCCCCTGGTGGGCATCCGATGTGACCAGCTCCACTCCACTCAGTCCACGTGTCACCAGGGAGCGCAGGAAGCTCAGCCAGAACGCCCCATCCTCGCTGGTTCCAACGTCCATACCCACGATCTCCCTCTTGCCCTCCGCGTTCACCGCAGTCGCCACCGCCACACTCACGTTTACTATCCTTCCTTCCTCTCTGACCTTCTGGCTCAGCGCGTCCAACCACAAGTAGCAGTACGGTCCCCCGTCCAGCGGTCGATCAAGGAAGCTGTCCACCACACGGTCAAGCTCCCCACAGATGCGCGATACCTGGCTCTTGGAGATGCCATCGCAGCCCAGCGCCTTAACCAGATCGTCCACTCTCCTCGTCGACACTCCTTCCACGTATGCCTGCTGCACCACCGCCAGCAACGCCTTCTCACTCCGACGCCGAGGCTCAAGAAGGCTCGGAAAGTAGCTTCCCTCTCTGAGCTTCGGTATCTGCAACTCCATCGTACCCACCCTGGTGTCCCACTGGCGGGAGCGATACCCATTGCGATACGTCAGCCGGTCGGAGCTGCGTTCACCGTGCTCGGCGCCGATCTTCGCAGACACGTCGGCGTCCATAACCGCA
>MPND01000107.1 GCA_002238855.1 SAR202 cluster bacterium bin90 | reverse complement strand
ATCCGTGCAGCAATCCACGCGAGAACGCCCTTCGCGCAGCGGAGGCCAACGCGAGAGCAAGGGTGTCCGGAAGAGCCCTCTCCTCCTCAAAGTCAAATGTCCTGATCTCCTGGGGTTTGAAGGCCCCTGTCGCGTAACAGGCCATCGAAAGCAGTTTCGGAATACCGATCTTCGGCCGTATCAGGACCGACAGTTCGCCGATGTCAACCGCCCCAACGATGGATCCAGCGGTCAGGCGGTACATCGGCTGTGCGCTATCCACATCGTCGCGATCCACGCTCAGAGAATCGACGACTTCGCGCAGCGTGTCTCGCTCAATCCCGGAAAGAGGCACCGGTTCACTCTGCTGGTACTCCTGCAGGTCAATCCGTCTCATTGTCCGCGTCCGGCTGCTGACCCTGCTCGCTGTCGTTCCGCATATCGGCGGTCGGTGAGACAGTGGAGGGAGCGCCGGCCCTCCTGAGCCTGTCCAGACTGAATTCTTCCAGGCGTTCTCGTTCGCCCTGCAGCCGTTCTTCCACATGCGGCAGCACGCTGTGTCTCCAGATGCGGTCGACTGCAGCCTCTGTCAGCCCCTTCTTCATGAAGTGGCTCGGCCCGATTGCTGCGTTCCTGTCGCCAAGAATATCGTTCGCCATCTCCAAGACGTTCGCGACCCACTCCATATCCGCGGCGTGCCGCCCAAACCAACGGCGAAGCAGACCTTCTATCGGTGGTTCATCCGGGTAGAAGTCGACGAAATGGAAACGCCTGCGCAGCGCCAGGTCGACAAGAGCGATGGAGCGATCGGAGGTGTTCATCGTGCCGATGATGTACAGGTTTTCGGGAAGAGAGAACGGAGCGTCCGAGTACTGGAGGTTCATCTTCCTGTCGCGGTACTCCAGCAGGAAATACAGCTCTCCGAACACGCTGGCGATGTTGCCGCGATTGATCTCGTCAATAACCAGGAAATGATCCGTGTCCGGCTCGTCGCGCGCGGCCGCGGCCGCCTTCAGCAGCGGGCCGTCACGCAACTCGAAGCCGGGCTGTCCATCTGTCATGGTCTTCGGACGATAGCCCTGAACGAAGTCCTCATACGCGTATGAGGGGTGAAATTGCACCAGTGTCACCCGGTCTTCGGTTCCCGCGAGGCACTTCGCCAGCTCCTGGGCGATGTAGGTCTTTCCGGTGCCGGGTGGACCCTGGAAGATGACCTGTCTCTTGTCTTCGAGCAGCGCCCTCCATTCCTTAAAGTAATCTAGGGAAATTAAGAGGTCGTCTGAGAGTTTCAACAGGTCTGGTTCAGACTTTAGCGGTGAGTCCTCCGACGGCAAGTCCACATAGTCCCCAGTCACCAGCCACACGAGTGACTGTGCATCGAGACGATGGCGTATTGCGATTCCTCGTGCGCCGGCCTCCTCTATGAACGTGTCCAGAAAGTCCAAAGCGTGTCCGTACATTTCGGCCTCGCCGGCCTGTGTATCTCGAGGCTCGTATCCTATACGTTCGTAGGCCTCGTCGAACCTGGTTACGCGGAATGGCGGGTACTGCTCGGAATCCAACCCCATCAGTAGCACCGAGATTACGTTCATGCGAGTTCCGCCGCCGCTTAACACGGATGTGGGTAGTAACTCTCCGAACTTTCGGATTCGGTCAGCGATGTCGGAATCGTCTTCAGCCCAGATCGCCTGCAGCGCCTGCAGCGCGACTTCAGGTGAATCATCGAGCCAGTTGCGGAACTTGGATTGCTGTACGGAGAAGATGAGATTGCCGGCGATGCCCCTTTTTACAAGCGTACTCCAACTGTCTCCATCGGCGAGGACGACCTCCCGGGAATCTACGAGTTTTCGGCCCATCTCTAATTTGTACGCGGTGTCCCGGCCCATCCCTCCATCTTCGATGTTTAGCTGTGCCGACCTTATGAACTCATCCCAGAGTTCAGTGAACTTCGATTCGGAGCCAGCATCCTTCCCCTGCTCATAAGCGTCAGTTTCAGAAGCGCCAGGGGAAAGCTCTTCTCCATGTGGGTCTAAGGTCCCGTGTTCGCCAGCCAAAATCAGAAGTCTCTTTTTCGTATCCTCTGACAGCCTCGTGGAATGTCTTCGTACGAAACTCCGGAGCATTGTCGCTTTCTGAGGGGCGTACGTTTCCCCACCGTAAATTCTGCCTTGGAGCAGAGTCTCTATCGAGCCCAAGTGCGTATAGACCTGCCCAATCGAGTCCAGATTAAGTTCTTCGGCGATGCTGCGAGGATGCCTGTTCTTATCTTCACGCCAGGCCCTATACACATCGCCTATTCGTTGATCATCTACCGACAAGGCATTTTCTATTTCGCCTTCGAAGTCTGTTATTAGGTCGCTTCTATCCAACACAATCGCTCCTCTTGCATCGATTCCGGCCAACCGGCCAACCACCACACCAGTTGCAGATGTCAATGACCTATCCGTTCGGCCATCACATAATCCAGCGATGTCCGAGCGGCTTGCCTCAATTCATAAGTTTAGCCCATAATCTGCCAGCGCGTTCATTGACATATGCCCTGATGCGCAGTTATATTGAGAGTGCTCGGCCTACCCCGAATAGTAGTTAAGTTGGGTAGGAGGGTTACGATGAGGACTCCCGCGGGAGTCCTTATTATTTTGTGGAAAGGTGTCCCTCCTGTGGAAAGGTGTCCCTCCTAATGAGGTATGGAGTTTTCGTCGATGCAGGGTACCTGTACGCTGCAGGAGCATCAGCTATCGCCGGAACTAGCGGCATCAGCCGCACGAGCCTGATTCTCGACCACAACGCCTTGATTGCCAAATTGGTAGAGTTGGCAAAAGAACAAGCACCCGGTATGTCCTTGCTGCGCATTTATTGGTATGATGCCATACTTCAGGGTCGACGCTCCCAAACGCAGCAGGAATTGGCTGTCACTGACAACGTCAAGGTCAGGCTGGGGACTATGAGCGGTGGTCGGCAAAAGGGAGTCGACTCTCTCATAGTGACCGATCTTATAGAACTGGCTCGTAATGGAGCGATTTCCGACGCAGTCCTACTCTCTGGGGACGAAGACCTCCGCGTCGGCGTTCAGATCGCTCAAAGCTTCGGGGTCAGAGTCCATCTGGTTGGAATCGAGCCGAGTAGGGGGAATCAATCCAACCTCCTGAGGGAAGAGTCTGACACAACGAGAGAAATTCTTAAGGCGGATGTGGAGCAGTTCCTGTCCGTTCGTTCCAGACCGGAGGGAGATGCTTCCGAGCGAAATCAGGAGATTGAGCAAGAATTAAGTTCAAAATCATCCGGTGTTGACACTGCGCAAATTCTTCAGCAGGTAGCTTCGGATGTGGTTCTAGCCTTGCAAGCAGATGATAAATCTTACGTCGTCAATGAACTGTCGTCTGGTTCGCGTTGGATACCGAGTGAATACGACTCCCGACTCCTGGGGATGAGTAGAGGAGCTCTCGGTCGAGACTTGACCCAATCAGAAAGAGACAGCGTCCGCGTTGCATTCAGGGAAGAAATTCAAGGCAGAGTCGGTACCGAGTGAGTCTCCCTGGGCAGCCGCCTGTCTCTCGTGATCTCTGGTGCTCCCAACATCTCTTAGAAACTCCTGCAACATTTTACGGCAGAAGCTTGCATCTGCGACCACACTCCGTAGCTGGCCGTGCGGTTTGCCAGGTGCCTGGGATGCCCTGCCGGGTGACGCTTGTGGTGCAGCACGAGGCTCCGGAACTGGCGTTGCCTGACAGGAGCCTTCATGCGCTGCCTCGACCACTGAAAATGGCGGTCAGATTAGGGCTTGTCGCTCCTATTTTATGCCACAGGTACGCCTGTAATTCGGCAGAACAAGGGGTATTGTATTACTGTCCTCAAGATAATTGCTCTACGACGTTTTTGTGGCGACGGTTTTCCATCGAAGCGACCGAAGTCTTTGAAGTACGGACTTTTCATCAGAGAACTAGCCGCAGGCTTGGTAGATTTGAAATGCACGCACATGCTCGTCCGGTCACTCATCTCGACACAATGAGAAACCGTCTTCAATCAGTCGGTGGACAGACACATATACGCCCTCAAACGCTGGGTTGGGGCTCCAGATTTCTTTGAAGTCATGGACTTCATACCCGTATTGGCTCAGGAGTCCTCGTGAAGTACCATTCACACCATACTTCTTTCCCTCCACTTCCACCCAAATCGCTTGGTGGATGCAGCACAGTTTTGCAGAGTTAACGATCAGAGGCCATTCTTTACCGTAATCTTTGGCTCTCACAGTTTTGCTCTTCACGCCAGATTCAAATCTGTATCTTTCGGCTCTCATTAACAAGAACAGGTATGGGATCGCTCCTAGTGTGAGCCATATTGGGAATACAATAGCCTGCATCAGAGTTTTCAAAGTTCCTGGGGATTCCATCAAACTCACGATAACAACGATTGCCAGACCGACCGCATAAATTAACAAACCCAGATTCGCAGCTCTTGAAGAGTGAACAATCGACGCATAAACCAAGACGGTTACGAGAGGGAGCAGTGCAACTTCCCACCAAAATGGGAGGATTGCGACATTGAATATGGCGGCGAAGAAGGCGGAAGGAGCGAGTACAGTTCTAAATTTCTCTCGAAGCAGCCCTCTACCATTCTCACTCTGACCGAAAGAAAAAAGCAGGGAAAAACCGGAAGTAAGGAACCAAACAGTTGCGGTAATTCCAGGGACGACCCCAAATAGACCTACCGTCCTTCCCATCATTATGGCCAGCGTCGTCAGCACCACTACGAAAAGCAAAAGAGCAGTCACGACGCCAAGCATCATCCCCTCTGAGAGTGCCTTCAGAAGAGACAAGACGCTAGACCTAGCGTCTGGAGAACGAAGGAGGGCAAAGGCTAGGAAGGCGCTATACCAGATGAGCGCCGCTTCGTGTCGGGCGTTCAAATCCAAGAATTCAATCATTTTCAGACTCTAGCATATCGGGCTTCAGTTATTGCGAGAAAGAGGATAGCAACGACTGCCTAGGTCGTGTCCCGTCAAGTATCCGTGTTGTTGGACAACGATCTGCGAAGGACTCTGCGCAGTAGTCCAGTATGGTGTGAGAAGACGTCCTGCTACGCTCGGTGCCTGTATGGGAGAGCAACTCTCATTGTCGCTGCTGGTGTATCTGCCGGAGTTGGGCACAGTGAGCCGCAATCGGATCGCCGCTCTGGTCGGCGTGGCACCATTCAACAGGGACAGCGGTCCTCGTCGGGGCAAGCGCAGGGTCTAGGGTGGCCGAACGCGGTTGTGTACGGTGCCTTACATGGGTACGATCGTCGCCAGTCGATACAATCCGGTGCTCCGAGCCTTCTATCAGCGGCGGCGGCGGGTCGATTCCGGTAGGGGCAGAATCGTACGCTAAGGGGAATGGCATCGGTTGAGTGTGCGATAGACGGTTGGTCTTGAGACGGAGAAGATCTCGGCGAGATCGCTGATGGAATACTCGCCGGTGGCGTGCATGCGGCAGAGTTCCCGCTGCTGACGGTCGGACAGTTTGGGCTGCTTGCCGCGCAATTTTCCTTTGGCACGGGCGATGGCCATGCCCTCGCGGGTGCGCATGCGGATGAGATCGGCCTCGAACTCGGCGAAGGTTGCGAGGATGTTGAAGAACATCTTGCCCATGGGATCGTCCGGGTCGTAGAGCGCCCGTCCGAGGGCCAGTTTCACGCCGCGCTCCTGAAGCTGATCGGCGATGGCGCGGACATCCGGAACGGACCTGGCGAGGCGGTCGAGTTTGGGCACGACCAGAGTGTCGCCCTGGCGCAAGGCAGCGAGGGCCTGGCGCTGGGCGGCCAGATACTGCCGGTCGGTGGAGCAGCGCGCGTATCCGATGAGGGTTGCGGTCATGGGGGAAGTGTACGAATAAGAACCCGCCTCCGCAATTGTTTCCGTACCATTCATATGAGATGCTCCTGGTGCCGGTCTGACGGTGCTCGGGGCAACGGGCTGGGCCGTACGTTGGGCGTACCCCTTACGGACAGCGCCGCGCCTGCCGGTGTGAACGGATAACGGAGAGATGAAACATGCCGAGACGGAGCATCTAGAGCGCACGCCAGCGCGACCCTGTTCGACCTGCCCACGGACGAAGCCGCCCTGCTGCGCCATCACACGCTGTCCGACGACGACATCGAGCGGATCCGGGTGCGGCGCGGGGGACACAACCGGCTGGGCTTCGCGCTTCAGCTTTGCGCCTTTAGATATCCGGGACGGCTTCTGGCGGTGCGGGAGGGCATCGGAAACACGCCGGTCTGACCGTCGAGCCCGAGCTCCTAGCCCACATCTCACCCCTTGGGTGGGCCCACATCCTGCTCACCGGCGAATACCGGTGGCCAAAACGTAGATAGCGGCCTTAGCGTACGATTCTGCCCCCTACCGGAATCGCCCCGACATGCGCCATTTCGGGCAAACGAGTATCTGTGTTGGATTCGAGTTGAAGAAGACTCCGAGGAAGGCGAGGCAACTGCTGCACGCTCCAATCAGACGCCGTCAGCTCAGAGGGCTAGAGATGCACCATCGGCGGCATCCCCCAGAGTATCACAGTCGCCCCTGAACAACGACATTTATAATGGCCGCTGAGGCAACAGGACCGGCTAGAATAATTGACGTTGACCAGCAGACGGCAGGACAATGAGACAACAATTGCTTATAGTGGTCTCTGAGAGTCCTTGAAGGAGAAAAGGCACAGTAGACTGCGAAATAGATGTCCACCTTTCGACTTCGTTGACCAGACTGGGCTGCCAGACATACGTTAATGACCGACCATATAGCAGTGGCTACGGCCTACCTAAATCACGAGGTCCATATGTACCACACTCAAACCTCTACGGGAAGGAAAGTGGTATGGTGACTTTTGAATCCCCAGCAACCCAGGACCTACTCTCCGCTCTATACAAGTTTGCCTTTGGTAATGCTGAGCTCAAGTCCCTCGAAGAAGATCTTGCCGAGTTTGACGCGTTCACATTCCTAGATCTTGCGACGGTCGAGGATTTCCACAGCAAGGTACTCGCATGGCTACTAAATCCCCAGGGAAGCCACGCGACGGGTGAATATTTCCTTAAGCAATTCTTGCTTGAAACGGGATCGGCAACCAATGAGGAACTCGATGAATTTGAATGGTCCAATGTGGTGGTGCAGCGGGAGTGGCACAATGAAGTAGACGGGAGAATCGGCTTTCTGGATATCCTCGTACTGAATGTGGATGCTACTTATGCCTGTGCCATCGAGAACAAGATATTCTCCAGTGAACACAGTGAACAGCTTACCCGCTACAGAGAAGCGCTCTCAAGGGATCTACCTCATTTTCGGAGGAGCTACGTTTTTCTATCTCCGCGCGGTATTGTCGCGAGGAGACCGGAAGAACGCCAATACTGGACGCCCGTCGGCTATGAGTCCGTTCTGCGACTTGTGGAAGACTTGATCGATTATGGTATGGCCCATGACAAAGCTGCCGTTGGCGCATTCTTGGGTCAATACGCCACTACGTTGAGGAGAAGAGTCGTGCCCAACACCGAGTTACGCCAGAAAGCTACGAAGATCTACCTTCAACACAAAGAAGCGATCGACTTTATTTATGAGAATAGGGACAGCTATGCTGATGCCGTGGAGAGAATCTGTCAAGAAGCGATTGATCTTCAGGAACATTGGCTGCACGTCGAACAGCCTCCTCAGAGAATGGTGGGCTTTGCCCATACCGCCTGGGAACGCTTTGAGTCATTTCATACGGGCAAGGGGTGGGCCCCCAGTACAGATGCTGCAGTACTTTTTGATTTCGACTTACGAGAAATAGGAAACGTCAACGTCATACTGACAATCGCCGTCGGGGATAATGAAACCGTGAGGCGTAGACTCTATGAAAGTATGCAGCGACATCCTGACGTGTTCAATGCAAGGGGACATCGTCAAAGTGGACGATTTCACCAAGGCTTTATACGGGTTTATGTTTCTGAGGGACTCCTTTCGGACGCGGATTTCAGCAATTGGGACGAATACGCGGTGCGTGCCAAGATCATTAGGTGGGTGAACGACTTCGCCAATAATGACTTTCTAGTGATGCATCAGGTGATCACAGAATGCCTAGCGAACCTCGATGACGAACTCGACTAATAACCTCTAACCTCTCTTGCGGTGTAAACAGAGACTGCCTCTGCCAAGTAGGCGCCGGACCTACTCTTGATGGAGTTTGAGAATCAGGGACAGACCTGTTTCACTCCAACGAGGTGCAATAGATTCCACTGAAGAATCTCAGGGACTCACGTATTCCTTCCTACGATTCTAGTTGCCGGCTAAACATTCGGCGCACCCGCCTCGGGTCTTCCGTTGCTCAGCGTGACCTGCTCGGTCTCCCAGCATATCGCGGCAATCCCGTCATTTGAGGCAGCCTCTTGTTGCCTACAAGCTTCTTTGGGCTTATCAGTCCGGGTCAGTGCTTCCGGCGATTCATGTCCAGAAAGCCCGTCTAGATTCCGGGGGCGCACCTCGCCTTGGTGTCTCGTTCATCCGGGGTAGATGACGCAGGTACGACTTAATTCTCGCTGTGTTTGCTCAGGCGCCGGACAACCTCGCGCCCACCGTGCTGCACGTGCTGGTCTCAGTGGGCATGAGCAGCCTCAAGAAACGCGCGGTCGGCATCGACCAATGAATTCGTCGCCTCGACAGGCCACTCTCACTGTAGACACGTAAAGATCATCAGGGACTCAATCGGTCTTACCATATGCCTTGACCTCCCTTAAGTCGATATCCCGCCATGAGGCGACAACGTCGCGGGACTGCGTAGACTGGCGCATTCCGGCCGGGAATCGGCGATTTCGCCCAACTCAGGCATTTAACGGGAGGACCGTCACCACAGAATCTCCTTAAAGCGATTATTTCGTGGAAAGTAATACTACATACCCTCTGTTTCTGCGCGTGTTCTCTAACTGTGCGTTATCGACGGCATCAACCACTTCCCTGCGCTGCTCGTCGGTCAGAATTACCGAAGCTTGAAGGGTCTGACGTGCATCACCTAACTGCGGTATAAATTCGGTTATACCGCAGTTAGGTGATGCAGACGACAATTTTACATCACACCGAGCGGTCAAAGTAACTTGTATGTTGTATTCGTCCTGCAGATGAGGAAATCTGTAAGATAGGTGGGAGGGGCGCGTCGTTGACAACTAGGTGAATCAGACAACTGCACTGAATTGCGCCGTAGAATAGTATGGCACCCCTTCCCTTCCATCTGTTGCTCCGAACGGATACACGGGTACAAGGCCCGCATCTACAAGTGAGGAGGACATCAATCATTATCTCATCGGGAGGTGGAACATGGCAGTCATAGCCGGAGTTGACGTGGGCAAGGCCAGTCTGGACGTCTCGATTTCTGAGGGTCCGGTGATACGCTTTGACAACACGGTCAAGGGGATTGGAAAGCTGCTGAAGCACCTGAAGGCGCAGGACGTCGCCGTGGCTGTGTGCGAGGCCACCGGTGGATACGAAAGACTGCTGGTAAGCCAGTTGAGGAAGACCGAGATTGCGATACACGTGGCGCACCCGAGCCGTGTGCGCGCGTTCGCGAAGGCATGTGGGTA
>MPND01000106.1 GCA_002238855.1 SAR202 cluster bacterium bin90 | reverse complement strand
GAGCGACGGTAGTGAGGCCTTCGAGTGTTTCGCGAAGCTCGGCCGGAGCTGTGACGACAAGAGCCTTCATCTGGTTAACGGCCTGGGTGCGAGCCTTTATAGCCGAGTCCTTGGCGCTCTTGAGCATACGGATCATCTCGACTTCGCCCTCGCCAGACTTGGGGGTCGCGGCGGCGACACCGGCAAGCACTGAGCGCGCTGCCATCTCGGCGTCAGTGGGGTCACTCTTCCCTTTTCGATAGCGGACAGATCGGTCCGGCCTGTTGACCTCGATGACCGTATGGCTTCTGTCGGTCAGGAAGCGCGCGAGCCCAGCGCCGTAGGACCCCGTGCCCTCTATGCCGAACGCGTGAATCTGTCCCAAGCTGCGGGACCACCGCTCGAGCTCCTCGTATCCGCAGACGGCGACGGGCACGTACTTCTCGTCAAGCCGGACACCTCGCCCGTCAATGGCCACCGCCACATGCTGGTCCTTGTGAGTGTCGACTCCGATGATAACCTGGGACGGTATGACTGCTGATATGACTGACTGTTCCTGGCATCTCTGCCTCCCCTGGAATATGACTCACGGGCTTGGGCGAGCGGACAAAACTGCGATGGGACTGACGTCAATCTCCTATAAGGTCACTAACTCACCGAAGACTTCGACGCTTTATAGGCCACCCTGGGAACGGATCGACAGATCCATTTGAGGGCATTTGAGCCAGTTGACGCGTGGGTCAGATCCAGTCCCGGATGGCCCGTAAAGTATCATCGCAGTTGACGTATACCAGGGTGCGCCAGCGGTATCTGACCGTATTGTCCCTGGCGACTCTGCGCCTGTACTTGAAGCACAGGATCTTCTCCGGACACACTCCTTCAGCCACGGCGCGATAGGCGACTTCCGATTCCCGCGCAGGCACCTTGAAGCGGCCGTTGAAGCTTGGAAGGAAGTCTTCCAGTACACGGTTGGCGTCGTCGATCGTGGTCGCGCCCGCAAGCCGAAGCTCGCTGACGAGCCTGTCCTGGAACGTTCCCGCGGCGCGTTCAACCCTTCCCTTGGCCTGGGGTGATTGAGCGAAGATCAGCTGTACACCAAGCTCGTCCATCGCGCGACTGAACTGGGTAGGAGCACCGGCTGCTTCCGACGGTGGAGTGTACTTGAAGACGGCGTGCCGGTCCGCATAGAGCGCGAGCGGTATGCCGCAGCGCCGTATCAGTCCATCGAGGAGCGAGAAGTAGCTGTGGGTGTTCTCCAGATCACAGAACAGGGCGATTGACGACGGTCCCCGTGGCGTCGTCAATCGCCAGCAGCAGCGTGAACTGCGGCCCGTCTTTGCCAAGCCATCTATGGTAGCTGCCGTCTACCTGGATTAGCATACCCTCGCGAGGCATCCGCTGCCTCCGAACCCGGTGCTTCGGAGGCCGACGGCGACGGGGGCTGTTCACTCCGGCGTTGGTCAGTATCGTGCGTAGCGTGTCGCGACCGATGTCTATGCCCTCCCTCTCCCTCAGCAACTCGCTCAAGTGTGTATGGTTAACTCCGGCGTATCGGGTTCGTGCCAGACGTACCGCTTCGATCGCCAGTGTGCTCGGTGTAGCATTGGCAGGTCTGCGACCTCTGTTGCCGTGAGCCATTGCGGCTGCTCCCTTCTCCCTGTATGCCGCCAGTATGCGCCTGGTGTGGCGTGTGCTCACTCCCATCAGTGTCGCTGCCTGCTCCGTCGTCATATATCCCGTCAGTAGGTTGTTGAGTACCTGAAGTCTTGCCTGTTCTTGCTGCGTCAATCTCACATGCTCCATCATGTGGACATTTTCGCTCAGCAGTTAGTGTGGACGGAATCGCTAAGCAGCAACACCGAAATCAGGCCGTCGAGCCGCCTACATGGCACATTATTACCGACCTGTTGAAAAAGCCTAGGTTGAGGAGTGACATGTGGTCAGCGTAGAATGGCACGAACATCCGGTATCAGGAGCTAAGCGATGCTCGATCCATTAGACCGCCACAGCAGAGACTCGACGCTGTTTCAGTTCACCACCAAGCGTCTCAAGGACTTCATCGACCCCAATCACCTTCTCATACAGATCGACGAGCAGTTCGACTTCCAGAAGCTCGTCGAGCCGCTTGAAGACTACTACTGTCGAGACAACGGCAGGCCGGCGATCCATCCTGAAGTGCTCGTAAGGGCGCTGCTGATCTCGTCGCTGTACAACGTCAGTTCATTCCGAAGGCTGTGTGCTGCAATATCGGAGAATCTGGCATTTCGCTGGTTCTGCTTCCTGACGATAGACGACGAGGTGTTCAACCACTCGACCATCAGCTATTTCATCGAACGGGTGGGCAACGAGGGATTCGGACAGATATTCCAGCGGTTCAACGAAGAGTTGCTGAGGCTGGGACTGCTGTCGCGGCAGATGTACGCCGACTCAAGCCTGGTGAGGGCCAACGTCAGCGGTCGCAACTTGTTGTCGAGTGGTATGAGCGTGGAGGAGTTCAGAGACGAGGCAGTGGAGGAGAATGGGCTGTTCGTGCTGCGGGAGCGCGAGGTTGACGAGGATGGTGAGGAACGGGAGAGTCTCAGATATTATCAGGACCCGAAGGGCCGGCTGCGCTTGAGTCCTGTGGATACCGACGCCAGATGGCGCAACATGGGGAGGCGCACGAAGGGGAAGCTGTACTATCAGGAGAACGTGATAGTGGAACGTGGCGGGTTCATAGTGGCGCGTAGGGTGACACACGCCAGCGAGAGCGAATGGAAGGCAGTGGACGGGATGCTCAGGCAGTTGCCGGTCAAGCCCGAGACCTTCGCGGCTGACACTGCATATACTGCAGGGAGCCTGAGGAAGCGTTTGGACGATATAGGCATAACTGCCTACATTCCCTTCCACCCGAACCAGATGAAGAACATGGTGGCTAAGGGAGGCTTCGACTATCGTGAGGATCACCTCGTGTATGCCCGCAGGGCAAGGTGCTGCGCAGGAGCGCGTTCATGAAGAGAGATGGAGCCTATCAATATGTCGCGCGCCAACATGACTGCCAGAGGTGTCCAATAAAGGCTGAATGTCTTCCGCCCGGACAGATGCGGCGATATGTGGCGTTGAGCATATTTCACCCCTTGCATCTTGAGGCGAAGAAGCGTAACCAGGGGGAAGCGTTTAAGACGGAGATGCTCAGGAGGAAAACGATAGCTGAGGGAGTGTTCGCGTCGCAGGATCGCTTGGGCTGGGCGAGGAGCAGGTTGCGAGGACTATGGAAAGTGGACTGTGAAGGGTACATATCATCGTTGGCGCACAACCTGAAGAAAGCGGTTCGTCGCCTTGGCGACTTCACGGGCCCCCCGTTGCCGGTTAGTGCGCCCGAATCTGCTACTACGCCATCCGGATAGTGCTGGGTGATGATGTGCCAGTCAACAGACTTGGAAGCTGGATACTAACGGAGGGGAACGATGTATACAAATCGAATGCGTCGTCGTGTCAATGGGGCGCGGTTCTAAATTAGAGCAGCTTGATCCTAGGCTTTTTCAACAGGTCGATTACTCCGCCCTTTACATCGGAGAGTTCGATGAGCGCTGTTGCGTCGTTGGTGACCGGTGCAGTCGGCCGTGCGAACCAGTTCTCGGACAGCAGCCTATCGACCTGTTCGTATGTGAGTTGGAGTTCCTGCTTACTGATTATTTCTGTTGGCATTCGTATCTCCTTAAAATGCAAAAGCCCCGCGAGATCGAAATCCCGCGGGGTGATGGCCTGAGTGAAACAAGGGCCGGAAGTGCTGTCGTGCCCTTATCCTATGATTTGTTCGTGTGCCCCTTTACGGAGGACAGGTTTGCATAGATTGCTAACCCATACAACTCCTACGAAGTCCTCCGCTCGGGGGCGAGATAGTGACCGGCGCGGCGGATACTGCGCCGGTCGTGAGACCGCTAGCAGCGGCAGAGGGCGGGCAGGTCGGAGACTGAGATCTCCCGTCCGTTGCCCTTGGTGTCCGTTGTTATCCAGACACGGTCTCCTACGCGCTGCGCGAGCGGGAGGATTTTGGGTTCGGGGCGGTCGTAGTAGCCCCGCCATACTCCCTCCGCTATCAGCGCGGCCTCATGAAGGCAGATCAGCGCCCTGCCTTCGACGGGCGCGTTCATCACACCCGCTGGGATTTTTGTCATAGGCTTATCCTTTCACTGGGTTGCTTCAATTGTCGTTATTCCTACTCTTTGCTACTGGGCACAGGCTCGTCAAACGGCAGGCCCTTGGCCTCGGCTTCCCGCCTGCGTGCGTCCCAGGCGAGCCATTCAGCTCGCTCTTCTACACGCCCTCTGGCAATGTTCCTCTCCCGTTCCTCCCTGGCCTTCTGTTCAAAATATGCCGCAATCGTCATTCGTGCTCTCCTTGCGTGTACTGCCATCGCTACGCTCAAGGTCACTACCGGTATGGTTGCCGCAATGTCGCGCATCACCGCAAGTATCCCGTGATAGACATTGTGGAAACTGATGCCGATCTGCAGTAGCTCCGCTGTTCTCAGGATTATAACAAAGAAACTTATTACCACCATCACGACGGCGAACCAGAGTACGAACGCTGGCGGCAGGTTCATGCCGAAGAACGCCAGGTTCTCAGGGCTGGTAGTCCCTTGGCTTCTGTTGCTCTCTTCTGTTCCACTTCGTTCAGTGTCGTCTGTCACATATTTCTCCTGTTATCTGACCGATAGAAAGGGGGTGGTGAGCCGAAACTCATCACCCCCTTTATTAAGATTGGGCGGGTAAAAGACTTTCCTGCACAAAGTTCATTAGTGTCTTATGACTGTGTGTCGGTCTTTATCGGTCGTCATGTGTATGTAGTCACACACGAGGTCGTTGTAGAGATTCAAACCCAGCGAGAACGCGCGGTCTATCGCGTCGTCCCACTTGTTGAATATCGGCTTGTTATGGATTTTGCAGATGAGTGCTGTCGCCCCGTTGGGCTTTCTCTTCACCTCTATTTGTTCGTTGCCGTTGTTCTTGATTGCGTGGAGTATGCGAAAGTCGGTCGGTTGCTGGCATATAGAGCAGAATGCCTTGCCATCAATATGGGAGGGGATCCAGCTGCCTTTCTTCGTTATGCCTGCTTCGGTGCAGTTTCTGCATTTCGGGCCGTTCATGGCAGTCCCTTTCTCCCGCTTGTCGGGGGGATGTCTTCAGTCTTTGAGGTATATGGAAATGTCCCGTGCCACCTTTGTGGGCAGGACATTCTCCACCACGTATTTGGGATCAAACCCGTCGAGCCACTTTACGTAACTCATCACGCGGTGGGGTGATGCGTCCGGCTGGACTCTTGCTGCTCTTTCGTTCTCGGTTTCGATGCAGCGTATTACAAACATGTCCTTGCTGATGTGGTCTTCGTGAGGGCAGGGTAATTCGCCTGGCCCCTGTGCCACTATCAGGAAATGATCGGCCTCGAAGCAGTCGGGGTACTGACGCGGCGCGAAGTCGCGCTTTGTCGATGCCGTCAGCGCGACCTCCTTGTACCTGTCTACAAGTTCTTCGTACATCGGGTTGTTCAGGCTGTCAGTGGCCTGGTAGACATAGAAGCCTACATCGGCGATGTGTTGGAATCCGTCCGCCATCGCCTTGGTGAAGTGGCCGTCGTTTCGGTCGAGAGCTGACTTCTCAGCTTCGTGCAGGGCACCCTCAGCGAATGCATGGAAGATCTCGATGCCTTCGAGGGTGTCGATGAGTCTTCTCCGGGAGAGCTCAGGGTTAAGCTTCATGGCGGCGTCGGCTGCCCTGCTGATGATCTCGTAGTTCTTGCTCATAAGTAGTTGGTCCTTTCGCTTCAAGTGATTACTTCTAGTGAGAATGCACTGCTGCTGCGCGCGCCGATATTCCTAGGTTGGTAATATCGACATTCGTTCCCCGGGATGGGGTAAAGCAAAAAAAATGCTGTTCGAAGATTTGCCTATGGCGGTCTGGGGGATGGGGCTTAGATACCCCACTCCCGCGGTCTTGACTGGTTGTTGTCTGGTCTGCGGGCGTTGATATCAAGGAACTGGTTTCGAGTCTGCGAGGTCTGAGCACTCCTGTGTGGCAGGGTTACCGGCGTGCGCCGTCAGACCTATCTTGGTTGGTGCTGGGGATTCCGCTGTTGAGGTGAGTGCGTGTGTGCCGCGGCGAGCGCGGAGCGCTTTAACAGCAGTTGTGGGATGTGAGGGGAATGACCAACTGGGACGTGTTGTCTGGCGCGGGCAGGTATGCCCTTAGTTGGTGTGCGGAGTGTGCAGTAAATCTGAGCGACTTCCTGTGTCGTCCGCGAATGGCGGGGGTTCACCTTCCTGAAAGAAGGCAGGTCAGGCAGCTCGTCAGAGCAGCAACCTAATCTCCCAAAACTTTTTGAGTTTCCTTCTCGAAAGAAGGTGGGTCAAGCCGCTCGTCTAAGCGCCTACCCATTAGTCACCCGAAATCGGAGGGTTTCCCCTCGTGAGGGTGAGGTTGGGCCGTGAATCACGGCTACCTACTTATGGCGCATTTTCTTGCGCCCAATGTTCTCGCCGGCTGCGGCCTTCCGCCCGTTTTCCGCAATTATCGTCTGAAGTTCGCGTACCGATCGCCCGCGAACTTTGTGGCCGAACCTATGCTTGTGTCTCTTGGCAGTCCTTCGATCAGTCTTCGTGTCTGGCATGTTTTCTCTGCTCCTTCGTTAAATGAAAAAGCCCCGCAGGCAGGAATGCCTTGCGGGACTTGATTTGCCGTTTGATTCGATTCGGTTAGATCAACAGTTGAATAGGAAGAGCCTCCGCAGGTATGCACCTTCCGGAGGCTCTCTGGTGGTCGGTTTCAGGTTATTCTATTGAGGGTCGCCCGGCTCGTCGTCAGGAGGTGGTTCGCTGAACGGTTCCTGGCGCGCCTCGGCTGCAAGCCGGCGTTCGTTCCAAGCTTTCCATGCGGCCACTCTTTCCTTTGCCTCCCTGGCTTCCTGTATAGCTTCTCTTCGCGGTCCCAGGACATGCTTCTCAAACGCTCCTAATACCATTGTACCCGGTCCTCCTTCCATAATTGCTATTGTAACGCTCCAGACAAATCCCCATTTGTGCGCGCCTTCATCGAATGCATGTCTTATAAAGCCATACAACCCACTGATGTTTCCGAGTGAATACTCGGCGAGTGAGGTATAAGTGATCCAGACAGACATGATGGTAGCATATACAATAATGTAGGAGTTGCCGAGCAGTCCTTTCGGCTCGGCCTTCTCCGTTTCTTCAGCCATAATCCCCCTTTCCAAATTGTGTTTGATTCAAGATGTCCCCGCAGAGAGACGTGCCCTACGGGGACGGGTGGGGTTGCTAAGCCACCGCGGCGACGGCCTGCTCAAGACCGCCGTGGAGCTGCACGAGCAGCATCTCAAGGCCGGAGAGCTTGGGCCTTGCGGAGGCGTCGATTGCGACTCCGAGACTCTTTGCCTTCCGGTTGACCTGCCTCTCGCAGACCACGCAGGGGCGCTCTCCGCGCTCGGAGAGCATCTGCAGTGTGCCCTTCGGGTTCACGAGGTAGGGGTTGAACTGGATGTAGCCGACTGCCTTGCCGTCGACCGTGAGCTTGCGCTCCCGGCTGCACACCGTCGTCGTGTCCTGGGGCGTCCAGAGCGCGTGGGTTACCTTCGGGTTCTTCTGTGCCATAGTGTTTGCCTCCTACGGTTTGCCGCTTGTTGGCGGCCTATATGTTGAGGGTGTCTGCCCCCTTGCCAGCATTCAAGGCGATCGCTTGATTGCTGGCAGCGAAACAGAAAACGGGGGCGTGAGAAATCACGCCCCCGTCGATTGAGTTCAGATGCCGGATCGGTCTAGTCCGGCATAGCCAAGACAGTCTCAGAATCCTATGTGATATACTTCACCTGCGTCCTCGGTTGCGCTTTTAGTTAATAAAGAGTCCGCCAAGTGAAGGCGGCGCTTCTCTCCCGACGTTGTCGGGGACGCCGATGGAAATAACCCCGCCAGATTGCGTCTGACGGGGCTTCGTCTTGTGCGCTGCGTCCAGAGTCAACTCGTTGAGGCCAGGCAGCTTGCTGCAACTCCGTGCAGAAGGTGGGTATGTCCATGCCTTACGCTGCTTCCGCATATAGGAGAGTGACTCCTGCCGTGGAGACTAGATGATCGAATCGTCCAGTAGATATCCGAGGTAGTCCGGAACGACTTCGAACCACTCCACCCAGTCACTGCTGGCAGCGTGGTGATGCAGCACTCCGTCCTTGGACGAATCTGCGTAGAAGTGGATGTTGGTCAGCCACCCTTTGCCGTGCGCCGTGTTGAAGTACACGTCGTCAATTTCCTCGGTCTGGATGAAAGCCCAGAATTCGGAGTCCTGTGGAATAACCGCAATAACGGCGAAGCCGTCGTAATCCCTGACGGCATCTTGCCGGTAGTAGGTGTATGGGTTGGTCTCGCAGTCGAAAGCGATCTTGTGCCCATCGTCGGTCTCGACGATTATCTGCACTGTGCGACTGTCGGTGACTGCCAGAATGAAGAGGCCCAAGTATCCGTTGTCGTGCCTCATGACGGCACCGTCTCCGCGCTCCCACCAGGCGAGGTCGTCTTCCCATGTAATCCAGGGAAGCACCTCGATGACGCTGGTGCCCTCGTCGGGAGTAATCGGGTTGAAGGCCGATACGTTTTGGGCGCCGACGCCAGCCATGATAAGGATGGTAATTGCTATGGAGATGATTCTGTGCATCTCATCTGTCCTTTCTCCCATTGGTTGGGTCTTGTGATGTAATCAATTGCAGAGGGAGGGGGATTCTAACCCGCGGGGCATTACACCCGCCGGATTTGCAATCCGGTGCTTTCGACCACTCAATCATCCCTCCGTAAATAAGAAATCCCCGTCACCTTTTGGTGGCGGGGATTTTGTGTGACCCGAAGGCTAAGCCATTCTAGAATTGAACGGCAGTACGGGCGATTCGTGGATGTGATTTAAACAAGAAAACCCCCGCGATTGCGGGGGCTGGTGAGTGAATCGGACTTACCGGTTAGTTATTCAAGGCTTCCTCGGTTTGCCTTTCAGTTCCGGTTTCCATGGGTGGCGGCTCGACGCCGGGCCTTGAGTGGGCCAAGTAGCCATGAATTCGGTCGACCTTCGATGTGACCGACCTTATCTCGCTCCTAAGTTCGGTGCCTTGGCTATCTATCCGCCGGCTGAGTTCGGTGCCTTGGTTATCTATGCGCCGGCTGAGTTCGGCGGTCTGGGTGTCGATGCGTCGGCTGAATTCGGCGGTTTGGGTGTCTGTATGCTGAGTGAGACCTGTCCTGACGGCACCGGTTTCTTGTCGAAGTTCGGCGGTCTGGGTGTCGATGCGCCGGCTGAGTTCGGCGGTCCGGGTATCGATATGTAGAGTGATGTCCGTCCTGACGGCACTGATTTCCTGGCGAAGTTCGGCGCCTTGGTTATCTATGCGCTTATTGAGGTCGGTACCCTGGCTGTCGATGCGCTGACTGAGTTCGGTACCCTGGCTGTCGATGCGCTCTTCCAAGCTGTCAAAGCGTTTGGTGTTTTTGCCGTCAAGCCAGCGCATGGCACCGAAGAGTGCGGCAAGTATTGTGATCACCATTATTAGAGCGGTCACTACGAGTGATATGATGCCTACTAACATTTATAGTC
>MPND01000105.1 GCA_002238855.1 SAR202 cluster bacterium bin90 | reverse complement strand
TGGGTCCTCTTCGGCTGCCGCTTCCAGATAGAAACAGGCATCCTCTTTGGTGCGCAGGTAATCGGTGACGTCCCACTTTGTGTAAATTTCAGCCATCTGTCATCTCCACTCTTGGGCCAACTGCCTGGCTAGATGAATGTCTCGTTGCTGACTGTCCTTGTCGCCACCGCACAGCAGGATGATGAGTTGTTGGCCTTTACGGGCAAAATAAAGACGGTACCCTGGACCGTAGTGAATGCGCATTTCGGAAATGCCGCTGCCAACCGCTCGTATATCGCCGAAATGTCCTTCTGATGCCTGCCTGATTCTGATGTTGATGCGGGCAACTGCCCGACGGTCTCTCAGAGATCGAATCCATCTCCTGAAAGTGGCACTCTCGACAACTTCGACCATGAATTACATTGTGAACCGCGGTACACATGTTGTCAAAGAGTGGTGATAGTGATTTTGGGAGCGATCGTCAGTAGGCATACACATAGAAGGTATGGCCGCCGGGGCAGATGATGCGCTCTTCCAAGTCTTCATGCCACCCGTCCGGGTCAACTTCCAGATAGGGCATCTCCGTCACTATAAAGGCGGCGTCATCGTAGGGCAGGGTGATCGCCGTAGGCTCGCCGCCCACCGGACAGGATATTATCTGAAAGCCCATTTCAAGCATCATCGTGTATTGCCTCTCATTATAAAGGGGCATCGCAATGTGCCCCTTCTGCCTTCTATGTGTCAGTCTCCAATTCAGCGCACCTGCATATCAGCGCATCTGTGGGAATAATACCACCTCGCGGATGCTCTTGTGGCCCGAAAATAGCATGGTGAGCCGGTCGATGCCGATGCCAAGCCCGCCGGTGGGTGGGAGGCCGTGCTCGATGGCGACAAGAAAGTCTTCGTCCAGCCTGTCGGTCTCCTCGTCCGCGAACTGCGTCCGCAGCGCCTCCTGCTCCTCGAAGCGCATTCGCTGGTCAACGGGGTCGTTCAGCTCGGTGAAGGCGTTGCAGATCTCCATGCCCGCGACGAACCCTTCGAAGCGCTCCACCAGGCGCGAGTCGTCAGCCTTCTTCTTCGCAAGCGGAGACATTCCCACCGGGTAGTCCACAAGGAAGCAGGGCTGGCGCAGCGTGTCCTCGACGCGCGAGGAAATGAGCTTGTCCATTAGACCGGGCCAGCTCAACTGCTGGCTGACATCAATACCGATGTCTGCCATTGCAGTCTTCAGTGATTCGATGTCAGGGTGGTCGAGGAAGTCGATGCCGCTGTTGTCAATAATCTGCTGCCGCAGGCTCAGGCGAGGCCAGGGCGGAGTGAAGTCTATGCGCTCGCCGTCGAACTCGACGACAGTCGTTCCCACAACCTCCTGCGCTATGCCGGACACCATCTGCTCAACCATCTCCATCACATCGTTATAGTCGGCAAAGGCTTCGTAGCTCTCCATAGAGGTGAACTCCGGGTTGTGCGTCAGGTCAAGACCTTCGTTGCGGAAAATCTTGCCTATCTCATAGACGCGCTCCAGTCCGCCAACGATGAGGCGCTTGAGGTGTAATTCCGTGGCGATGCGGAGGTAGAGATCCCTTCCGAGCATGTTGTGGTGCGTGACGAACGGGTGCGCCATGCCGCCGGCGGCGATGGGCACGAGAGTGGGCGTCTCGACTTCGATGAAGCCGCGCCCGTCCATGAAGCGGCGCATGGCGCTCACGATGTGGCTTCGCATCACTGCGACACGCCGCGCCTCCGGGTTGGCGATGAGGTCCAGGTATCGCTGGCGGAATCGAATCTCCACATCCTGCAGGCCGTGCCACTTCTCCGGCAGTGGGCGAAGTGACTTGCAGATCAGCGTGAACTCTTGCGCCTCCACGGTAACCTGTCCGGTGCGCGTGCGGAAAAGCGGCCCCCTGACGCCGAGCCAGTCGCCGATATCCAGATCGTCGAGCGTCTCGTAAGTATCGGCAAGAGAGTTCCGTCGGAACATGACCTGGATGCGCCCGTCGCCATCGAGCAGGTCGGCGAATGACGCCCTGCCCATGCCGCGAAATGCGACTATGCGGCCTGCAACGGAGACGGATTCGGTGCGAGCGTCTTCCGGCTGTTCTGCTTCAGCCTTGGCGAAAAGCTCTTCGGCCTGCACGCTCGTGTGGGTGCGCTCGTAGTTGTGCGGGTACGGCTCGACGCCGCGTTCCCGTATGCGTTCAAGCTTGTCTAGTCGCACCCGGAAGAGTTCATTTTCCGACTGGGTCATTGCAGTTTTCCCGCCCGATATTCCTGATAAAAGACCTGCCTCATTCTAGCAGGTCTGACTTGCGAGGGCGAACATGTTTGCACTGTATGAATCGGAAATTTCCTGCCACGAAGTATGGGTACGCTTAAATAATGCTAAACAGTTTCTCAAAAAATGACTGAAAAAGTCCTTTATGGAGTTAAATACTGCGTGCTAGGGTTGACGCAGGAATTGAGAAGAGGCGCGGCACGAGAACAGAGGTAAGCGGTTGACCCTGCGGATTACGGGCGGCGAACACCGCGGACGCAGGTTCAGCTTGCCGAGAGGATCGGACCTCAGGCCAACTTCGGACAGGGTCAGAGGCGCCATCTTTTCAATCTTGGGAGTGGATGCGGTGCAGGAAGCCCGGGCGCTGGATCTGTACGCCGGCAGCGGGGCGCTCGGGCTGGAGGCGTTGAGCAGAGGCGCCGCAAGCGTGGACTTTGTGGAGATGAACAGGCTGCGGTGCAGTCAGATTCGGGAAGCCCTTGTAACGCTGGGGCTAGGCGAGAGGGGAATCGTCCACAACGGCAGAGTGGAGCGAACTTTAGGATCGCTTGAGGGCAAATATGGTCTGGTCTTTGCTGACCCACCATACGCCCTGGAAGACTGGGATGGATTGATGCTCGCGCTGAGCCGGCCGGGGTTTCTGGAAGAACGAGGGATAGTAGTAGCCGAGCACAGGCATAGCACTGCGATGGCAGACGAGTTCTACGGACTGGCATTGCTGACAAGGCGGCGCTATGGCGATACAGCAATATCAATATATGAATGTGGAGAGCTAGATGGTTAGGGCGCTATACCCTGGTAGCTTCGACCCGGTCCACAACGGGCATGTGGACATAGCGACAAGAGCATCGCATCTGTTCGACGAGCTTGTGGTGGGTGTATATGACTCACCGCCTTCGAAGAGGCTGATGTTCTCGACCCAGGAGCGGGTGGACCTATTCAAGCGCTCAATACCGCATCTGACGAATGTGCGAGTAATACCATTCGTGGGGCTTGCTCCCTCGGTGGCTCGCAGCGTCGATGCAGAGTTCATCATAAGGGGGTTGCGCGCGGGCTTTGATTTCGAGACGGAGTTCGAGATGGCGCTGATGTGGCGCAACATCGATCCGGAGATTGATGTCGTGTGCCTGATGACCGCCCTTGAAAATCAGTTCGTTCATTCAAGTCGAATCAAGGAGGTGGCGGGACTAGGTGGCAGGATTGAGAACCTTATTCCTGCGCCGGTGCTGGAGGCGCTGAGGGAGAAGCTCAATTCGAGTGATTAATTTGCAGTAAAGATAGGTTCCCACACACTGATTTGCTTGCCAAACAGTTGCAAACAGGAATACCGATAAACGGACACAGGCAAAATATATTTTCGAGGGAGGACAAATGCAGGCACCACAGATTGCAGACCAGCTAAGGACTATGGCGGCCTCCGGGACACGCGTACCTGGATTCCGGGGCAAAGTGATGGTTGACATCGACAGCCTGGTGAGGCTCAGCGACCAGCTTGGCAATGTCGATATGACCGACGATGTGCGCGAGGCCTCTGAGGTTATTCGCATGAAGGAGAGCATCCTCAACCAGGCGTACCTGGAGGCGAAGCGCATCCGCACGACGGCTGAGGACGAGTCGGACCGGCTCACTTCGCAGGCTGAGTCGGAGTACCGCACGAAGGTGGGCGAGTCTTCGGTGCTTAAGCGCGCCGAGGAGATTTCGCAGGACATGCAGGAGCAGGCGGGCTACGAGTCGCAGCAGATCCTGCAGGACGCGCAGCGCAAGGCGTATCGAATCGTCAGCGAGGCGGAGAATGTAGCGCTGGCAAGGCGAGACGGAGCCGATAGCTACGCGCGCGAGGTGCTGTTCAACCTTGAGGAGCAGCTTGCCGACATTCTGGGACAGGTGCGCCGAGGCATCGACGCGCTGAACCTCGAAGTCGAGGCAAGCAAGCGCAAGCAGCAGCAGAATAGTACGCCGGTAAACGGTGCGGCCGCTCCCACGAACGGTGTTGCGGTAGCATCATAGCCAAACCTAAACGCCACAAAATACAAGAAAAGGGCAGCGTATCGAAGTAGATTCCCTCGATACGCTGCCCTTTCGTGTTTAAGTTTGGCGAATTTTGGTTAAGCTAAACTAGAACTAAGGCTTGAACGCCCTGATGTTCGCGCTATGCACGCGCGACGCCCATTCCTCTTCACCCTTCCACGGCTTGCTCTCCAGAATTTCAATGTCGGCAAGCCCCGCTTCGCTCATCCTGCCTATATAGATGTCCCGCGGCTCGGCGCCGGACAGGCAGGAAACCCAATTCTCCGCATCCTCGTTGGCATGCGCGGGAAGCGGCGCGGTGAGCACCATATCCGATATGAACATCCTGCCGCCAGGCTTCAGGATGCGGTTTGCCTCGCGGAACACGGCGTCCTTGTCGGGGGCGAGGTTGATGACGCAGTTGGAGATGATGACATCCACTGAGTCGGCTTCGAGGGGCGTGTTCTCCATCTCAGCGAGGTGGAACTCTACATTTGACATGCCGAGATTCGAGGCGTTCTTGCGCGCGAGTTCGATCATGTCGGGCGTCATATCTATGCCGATGACCCTGCCCTGCTCACCGACAGCTTTCGCGGCGATGAAGCAGTCGATGCCGCCGCCGCTCCCGAAGTCCACAACCGTCTCGCCGGCGTTGAGGTCGCCGATGGCGGTGGGGTTGCCGCAGCCCGCGGACGCAAGCAGCGCCTCGTCCGGCAGTCCCTGCAGCTGGTCCACCTCGTACAGCTGGTTCTTCGTGGTGGCCTCGCCGTCGCCGCAGCAACTGTCGGTGGCTGATTGCGCGAAGTTGCCGTAACGCTCGCGCACGAGTTCTTTCACATCAGAGTCTGTGTAATTGACCATGTATCTTCCTTCCTCTCCTGCGGCTTCGACTGTCACTCGCCGTCTCCGCCTCACATTGTAAGATCCATCCCAATAGTAACCCCTTTACGGCAATACGGCAATTCCGCGGAACTGCCTGCAGGAGATGCTGCCGTTGAGTTACTGATATGAAGATATTCCAGACATTCACTGAACAAGCAGGGTCTGATTTTGACGTGTTCCTGTCTCAACAGCTCCCCAGCCTGCCAAGTAAACAATTTGTGAATTATTCCAACTTATTTCTGATAGAATATCCAGCGATTGGACTAATCCAATGACTGGCTTAACGGCTAACCATTTATGGGAGATGTACGATGAATAATGGCGAACTGAACGAGATTGCGCGGGCGCTTGTCGCACCTGCTAAGGGCATCCTCGCCGCCGACGAAAGCACGGGCACCATCACGCGCCGGTTCGATTCCATCAATACCGAATCGACTGAGCAGAGCCGCCGCGACTATCGCGAACTGCTGCTTCGCACCCCCGGCGCCAGCGAGTTCATCAGCGGCGTGATCCTCTATGACGAGACACTGCGGCAGAGAGGCGCGGATGGCACGCCTATCGTCAGCATCCTGCAGGAGCAAGGCATCATCCCCGGCATCAAGGTTGACAAGAGTACCCATCGCCTCCCGAACGCCGACGGCGAGGTAATCACCGAGGGCTTGGACGGCCTGCGGGACAGGCTCGCTGAGTATTATGAAATCGGCGCGCGCTTCGCCAAGTGGCGCGCTGTTATCAATATAGGTCAGGGCAGTACCGGCGAAAGCATCCCCAGCCAGTACTGCATAGATGCGAACGCCCACGCTCTTGCGCGCTACGCGGCGCTCAGCCAGGAAGCCGGCCTTGTCCCCATCGTCGAGCCTGAGGCGGTGATGGACGGCGATCACAGTATCGAACGCTGCGAAGAGGTAACGCTGAATGCGCTGCACAGCACATACGACCAGCTTGCCCGGCAGCGCGTTGACCTGAGCGGCACGCTGCTCAAGCCCAACATGGTCATCTCCGGCAAGGACGCCGCAGAGCGCGCGGATGCCAAGGAGGTAGCGGAGCGCACGCTCGATGCCTTCATGCGAGAGGTGCCCGCCGCAGTGCCGGGCATCGTATTCCTCAGCGGCGGTCAGACCGACGATGAGGCGACGGAGAACCTGCAGGCAATAAGCGTTGCGGCACGGGACATGAACACGCCCTGGGAGCTCAGCTACTCCTACGGGCGCGCGCTGCAGGCGGCTCCACTCAATGCCTGGAGTGGCAACGCAGCCAATACGGAGGCAGCGCAACAGGAGTTTTACCGCCGCGCAATGCTCGTCAGCGCCGCGCGACAGGGCAAGTACACGCCGGGCATGGGCGCATAGGCGATGACTGCCGCGTTCGAAGTCGCAGCGCAGATTGCCGCCGACATTGACGCCCTCCCGCAGAGAACGACCGCAACCGTCCGCAAGGTGCGCCGCGAACACTCCCGCACCCTCAGAACTGCGGATGCCGCATTCGTCATCGAACTCGCCCGCGGGCTGCTCTCCCGCGACAGGAGGAATGGGCGCAGCGGACTGCGCTGGGTTGCCTACGAACTCATCCGCAATCACAAGCCCGCATTCGAAAGCCTCGATGATGCGCTGCTGGAAGAGCTAGGGCAGGGCATGAATAGCTGGGACACCGTTGACGACTTCTCGCGCACGCTTTCGGGCCCCGCTTGGCTTGACGGCTTGGCGTCCGATGCGCTGATTCGCGGCTGGGCGACCTCCGATGACCTGTGGTGGAGACGCGCCGCGCTCGTCAGCACAGTCGCCCTCAATATGCGCTCGTATGGAGGCGAGGGCGACACGCCGCGCACTCTTGAGATATGTGAAATGCTTGCCGCAGACCACGAGGATATGGTGCAGAAGGCGCTCTCCTGGGCGCTGCGCGAACTCGTTTGGCACGACGCCGATGCCGTGCAGCATTTCCTCGACGCCCATGACGAACATCTTGCCGCCCGCGTTAAGCGCGAGGTCCGCAATAAGCTCACATCAGGATTGAAGAACCCGCGCCGCTGATGACCGATAAACTGCTGATCGCCACCCATAACGCCGGCAAGCTCGTCGAACTGCGTGACCTGCTAAGCGATGTGCCGTACACGCTGTTGTCTCTCTCCGATGTTGGCATAGAGCTTGATGTGGAGGAGACCGGGGAGAGTCTGGAGGAAAACGCCGCGCTGAAGGCAACGACCTACGCGAGATTAGCCGGTCTGCCCACGCTTGCCGATGATTCCGGGCTGGAGGTGGACGCGCTCGGCGGCGCGCCCGGCGTGCATTCTGCGCGCTATGCCGGTCCGGACGCGACCGACTCCGATCGCATCACAAAGCTAATCGCCAACCTCGCGGTGCATCCGCAGCCGTGGACGGCGCGCTTTCGCTGCGTCATCGCTATCGCCAACCCTGACGGCAGCATTGAGAGGCACAGCGGCGCGTGCGAGGGTGTCATCATCTCCAAGCCACGCGGAGACAACGGCTTCGGCTATGATCCGGTGTTCTACATGCTGGAGCACAGCCGCACTATGGCGGAGCTGTCGGACGCCGAGAAGAACGATGTCAGCCATCGCGGGATTGCTGCCCGCAAGGCGGCTGAAGCGCTGCGAGCTATGGCATAAGATCAGAATGTAGGGAAACGGTGGCAACATCCTGCCTATCGCGTCCAACCATGCGATTTCAAAAGTGCTGCCGTAGGTTATAATGTCATCATGACCACAACTGACACTCAGGCAATCGCCATCCTCGACAAGTTCAAGCGGCCCCTGCGCGACCTGCGCATCTCCGTGACCGACCGCTGCAACTTCCGCTGCACATACTGCATGCCCGCCGAGATTTTCGGCGAGCGGTATGAGTTCCTGCAGAAGGCCGACCTGCTCAGCTTCGAGGAGATAGCGCGGCTGACACGCATATTCGTCGAACTTGGCGTCGTCAAGGTGCGGCTGACGGGCGGCGAGCCGCTTGTCCGCAGCGAGATCGAGAAGCTCATTGTGATGCTCGCGGGCATCGACGGCATCGGCGATCTCACTATGACCACCAACGCATATCTGCTGCCGCAGAAGGCGACCGCGCTCCACAACGCAGGACTGCACCGCCTCAGCGTGAGCCTCGATACGCTGGACGACGCGATATTCCGCGAGATGAACGGGCGAGGCTTCGGCGTTGGCCGTGTTCTCGAAGGAGTCGCGGCGGCTGAGGAGGCGGGCTTCAAGCCCATCAAGGTCAATGCCGTTGTGCAGAAGGGTGTCAACGACCATACTCTTGTGGAACTGGCGCGCTACTTCCGCGAGCGTGGCCACATCATGCGGTTCATCGAGTACATGGATGTGGGCAATCTGAACGGCTGGAAGCTCGACGAAGTGGTATCCGCCGAGGAGATCGTGGCGCTCATTGACGCGGAATTGCCGCTTGAGCCAGCAGAAGCCAACTACCGCGGCGAGGTCGCCAACCGCTACCGATACAAGGACGGCAGCGGCGAGATAGGCGTGATCGCGTCGGTGACTCAGCCCTTCTGCGGCGACTGCACGCGCTTGCGCCTGTCACCTGAAGGTACGCTCTTCACATGCCTGTTCGGTGTCAACGGCACGGACCTGCGGACTCCTATGCGAGACGGCGCGGACGATGCCGAGCTTGCCGACATCATTCGCGGCACATGGAGTGTACGCACCGACCGCTACTCCGAGGAACGCTCTTCCTTGACGGATGAACTCCGCGCCGGCCGCAAAAAGGTCGAGATGTACCACATCGGCGGATAAGCCCGGGAATTGGGTGAATATGAGCAGCGAAGTTACAACTGTAAAAGAAATAATGGCACTTGCGAAGCAGTTGCCGCCCAAAGACAGAGCACGTGTGCTGTGGCGGATTGCCTTGACGCTCGAAAATCACCTCAACACCGAACTTATCGAGCGTGAGACGCCCATATCCGAAATGTGTGGCCGCTTAGATTCCGCCACGCCATGGGACAAGGCAAGTGTTATCTGGTGGCTGGCGCGGGTGTTGGAGGGCGACCTTGCCGCCACGCGGCTACAATCCCAACAACCAAGAGCGGCAACCCCTAACAAGCGTCAAGCCGAGTTGCCCAACCTAGAACAAGACCTCGTGGAGATGCGCCGTGAAGCATGGGCAAACTTTCCGCGAGAAGAGCTTTATCAGTGATAGCGGTCGCCGACACCAACGCCCTGATATGGTACATTTACGATTCTCCCCGTTTGACTACAAATGCAAGAGAGATATTTGAGCAAGTGGCTCAAGGGGATGACGTCATAGGTTTTTCGTCAATCAGTCTGGCAGAGATTGTCTATTTGGAGGAAGCAAATAGGATACCGGAGGATTCACTGGCATACCTATTGGAATCAGTGGACATCGCGGACCCGATTCTTGCCGAAGTTCCTTTTGACAGACAGATTGCCCAAGCTATGCCGCTTGTGGAACGAGCACAGATTCCTGACTTGCCGGACCGCATT
>MPND01000104.1 GCA_002238855.1 SAR202 cluster bacterium bin90 | reverse complement strand
CTGGACATGTCGTTCACGACTTCCTGATGTTCGGTAGGCTCGCCGTCGGTTATCAGAAACAGCCAGGGGCGAAAGTAGTCGATGCCGTTGTCCCTGTACATCTGCTTGCGTTTTTCTATCACGTCCAACGCGAGGTCGATGCCTTCACTCGTCTTCGTGCCGCCAAGCAACCTAAACGGCGCCTTATAGCAGTACAGGCCGTCCTCCGTTATGTAACTCGGTGGGTGCGTCTCCTCCAGTCCGTCGCCGATGTACAGGGGTTCAGAGTAGAACTGATCCTCCTCTATCACGACGCCTTCGTCCGCATTCAGGCGCTGAGGATAGAACTGGTCCGCGGTTACGAAGTCCTGCGCCATTTCCGCGACGCCCTTGAAGGTAACGATGGCGACTTCGGTGCGCAGCGAAGCGAGTAGGTCTGTTTTGAGTTCCCGGGCGAATTTGGCGATGCCGTCGTTGAGTCGCTCTATCTTGTCACCTTCCATAGACGAGGATACATCGACCACGAGTACGCACGGACATCTGGGCTCTGGGTTTTCGGCGAACTGTACTTGGTCGGGTATGAGTTCGGTGACCATGCATTCCTCCCCTTCTCATACAGTGTGCAGGATATCATCCACTTGCAGGGTAAACTTACAGCCTCGCCAGATACAGAATTGTTCTCAACTTGGCTAGCTCTAGTTTTTCGGATTATGGGGGAGGGGCGGCGACTTACAACAGAAACTTTCGGACCAACTGCCAGATGTTGAAAGCTATGGCTACAGCCGCTACCAGGAGAACAGTGCCTATGAAGAATTCGCGGGCTATGAAAACGGTATCCATGATCGTTTCCAGCAGCAGGAATAGGGCAAGAAAGCCAAGCCCGACGAGTAGCCCCCGGCGAAAGTTGTCCCTCGAGCTCTTCTCAACCTGGTTCTCCAGGTGAGCGTAGAACTCGCTTGCGGGCAGGTCGACGTACTGGCCGCATGAGCATTGCGCCTGCCCTGGCTGTAATCTGGACCCGCATCTGACGCAATTTATAGTCAATTGACTCCTCACTACTGCATTCTTGGGCATTATACGCCAAGGTCACCAGGCGGCGGTGACGGATTAATGACACTCTCCCACTCACAACTACGAACGGTTATTTTCTTTGAAGAACCTCCAATGTTTATCTCCAATTCAATAAAGTCAAGGCACCATCGCCAGACTCCCTGTCGGGTCCGGCACAAGCTCCAGGTAGATGAGCGTCGTCTGGATTGACGAGTGCCCCAGCCAGCGCGACAAATAGTTGATCGGGATACCGTTCATAAGAAGGTGCCGCGCATAGCTGTGACGCAGAGTGTGCGTCCCAACCCGCTTACCCGGCGCAATCGCGCCCAGCTCCTCAGCACGTTTCACCGCGGCCTGTACCCAGCGCCAGGCAGTCGCAGGATGCGCCTCGACGATTCTGCACTGGCTGATGTCCCTGTAAGCCAGCGCACTTCCCAGTGCCCCGTGCAGCTCAGGATGCACAGGCACCAGCCGCGTCTTGCCTCCCTTGCCTGAACGCACACGAACCGTCGGGTTGGGTGTGTCGAGGGACAGGTCCCGCACTTCGAGATCGAGCGCCTCTGACACACGGAGACCGGCCCGCCACTGCTCCAGCATCAGGAGCTTCGCCTTCGGGTTTGGCGCTGCCCTGATGATGGCGTTCACCTCGTCGGGTTCGAGGTACTCCGGTATGCGCTTTTCGCGCTTGGGGGATGCGCCGTCCTGTGTTTTCGGATAACGTCCGCGGGGCTTGCGCCGGCGAGAGATTGCTTGGGTTGTCATCCGGTTCCTACCATTCATTCATACTTTCATTAGTCAGCAATCATGCAGACTCCACGTCCGTAAGCGCGAAATCCTCACCCTTGTACAAGAGTGGCTCTCCGGTGACTTCAGTAAGAGCGTAAGCGAAACAGTCACCGAAGTTCAGGGCCGCAGGGTGCTTGCCCTTGCCGAACCTGCGCCAAGCCAGACGAGCAGCCTGCGCATGCTCAACGGAGACCGGCACCAGCTCTATCGCTGCTCTTTCAATGAAGAGGTCAAGTTCGTGCCCACCGGCCATCCCTGTGCGTCCTTCGACGACAAGCGTCGCTTCCAGAAAGTTCGCCGTCGACATCCGGCAGAGAGGCGATTCGGCAATCGCCCTCGTGAAGTGCCCAGCATCTGGCTCGTTGAACAACACCGCAAGGATTGCTGATGTGTCGACGATCACCTGGGAAGCCCATCCTCGCCATAGAGGTAGTCACCGTGCTCTACTGACGAGGGTCCGTCACGGAGCAAACGGGCGCAGCGTCGAGCTATCGCCTGCAGCTCCTGCACGCGCGATTCGACACTTCGCGCGTGTCTCTCCCGTTCTAGGCGTTCTTTGAGAGCGACGGTGATAGCGCCGGTCATGCTCTCACCGGTGAGAGCCGCAAGTTCCCTGGCGAGTTGATGTGTCTCTTCGTTCTTGATGTTAAGGCTCACGAGACTTCCTTAAGGGTAGATGCGCTAAAGGCATATCTACCGTACCATCGGCGCGTGAGTCCTCGCAACGTGGAACCAGTGTCAGCCACCGTGCAAGCCTTTCACCGATGCATTATTGCAAAACCTATGTAGGTTGTCCAACTTAAGGAGGTGGCTCAGCTATGGAGCGGTGGGCGGAATGCAAGCTTTTATGGTATTTCCTTGCATCAGGTTTGAGGAGGGAATTGGCAGGAAAGACAACGCCGTGGAGGCTGTGCGGTTATTCGCCGCGCAGTCGCCTCAGTTCAGCTTCTAACTCGGCCACGCGAGCTTCGGCAGTTCCGGCTCGGCTTTCAGCAGCCAGGCGACCGGCACGCTCTTCTTCTCGCCTCAGAAGCCAGCACTCCTTAGCAGGGTCCCAGAAGCGCAAGTCTCCGTCCGTCCACCACAAGTCCAGGCTCAGAGCATCACTGTGCGCCCACACCCGACCATCATCCTCAAGGCGCATCTCCAGCCGGCGGTACTCTCCGTCCACCAGGCGCTCACCTACCAGAGGCTCGCCGTAGAATTCGTCACCTGTAGCGTCAAACCGCCAGTACTCCCCAACGCCAAGCTCGGCGTACAACTCGCGCTTTCTATCCAAATCAGTCGCAGCAGTGCTCGGAGAACCTATCTCCAGGATGAAGTCAGGTGCCTTGCCAACCTCCCACAGCAGATAAGTGTTGTTCCCTTCAAGCGACAGCGAATGGAGAGCAGCGTTCGTCAGACCGAAAACCACGTAGCAGTCAGGCGAGAACGAGCGGCGGGGGTTGCCCTCGACGTAGTAGATGAAGGTGTCGCCGTTCACGTTGACGCCTGGGACTTCCCTGAAGTGGTCATCAAGGTCGCGCACTACCCTGCGGTAAATCGGCGCTTGGTACTCTCCGTCAGGCAATGGCATTCCGTCCGTTTCAGGATAGACTGTGGCGGGAGCGGACCTGATAGTCATGAACTTCTCCTTGCTCAGCTCGATTCTACCACAGACGAAATGTGCGAATTGCCCGAGCCTTTCTTGCATCGCTCGATGCGCCTCTGGATATCGGTCACCTTACGATACTCCACCTGTCTGCAATCAACGAAAGAACCATCAGAGAGCGCGATGCGAGAGCGCACACCCATATCTAGACCGACGGATCGACCCACCTTCGGAAGTGCTTCCCGATAAAAATTCGTTGATGAATGTTGCACATCAATGAGTTTCCGAGAGCAGTCACTTACGCGACCGCCCTCACATTTCCGCTGAGGCGTGAGTTGTCCACGCTCGCGGCGCACGCAGAGAGCCAGGCTCTCAGCGCGGGGGTATCTCCCAGCGCACGCAGGTATATCCCGCGCGCTCCATTGTAGTCACGGTCCATCCGCTCGCCATCTCGCCCCACGATAACAGACGCGCCACCGACGTCTGCCAGCACCTCGCCGGTCCACGAGACGGTCTTAGTGGTGTACGCCTCGTTGACGCTCAGGACGGTAACACCGAACTCCGCTGCCTTGTGCCGCAGGAACATCCCGAAGCGATAATGCGCCAGACTCAGCAGGTTGCGGACGGTCTTGCTCCTTATCCTGCGCCTGCCCCGCTCCACCATCTCTGATGTCTCGAAGGTCGGCAGCAGTATCACATCGAACTTGCCCACCAGGAACCATGCCGCCTGCCTGTGAAGTTCGGCGATCAGGTTCTCTATCCTGATACGCATCCTGCCGGCTGCACGTCGCATGTTCCAGCGCTTTCTGGCCGGAGACTTTGCCGAACGGCTCAGCAGGTCGTCCAACCTCTCGCACAGACGCTGTATCCTGAAGAATGCACCCTCGCCTATCTTGCCCACCGAGTCCGCGCAGTACCAGCTCAGAAACGACCGCACCCCTGGATCGAGCGCCACCACCCGCGCTTGGTTCTCGCGCTGAGGCGGCAGCTTCTCGTCATAGGGAACGGCCAGGTGGTACTGTCCGTACTTCAAGGTCAGGCGGCAAATGTTTCTGTTGACGGGTACGAGCAAGCTCTCGGCCATCTTGATGTCGCCAAGCTTCGTCCGGTAGATGCCTTTGTCCTCGCCTCCAACACTGGCCCTGTCTTGCAGATACGGGCTTGGTTAGCCCACGCAACCGTTCGGGCTCTATCGTGGATGTGTGCGGCGACCCTCGCTGCTACGCGGTCTTCTAGGACCCAGACCGTATCGATCTACCGCACTCACAACCATCTCGTTTGCAGCATTATCCCATAGAGTGAGAGATACAAGACTGTGATGGTGGGCTTTGCGTTCCCGATGTAGGAATCGACGTCATATCTTCGCTGGTTGCCTTCGGTCCTGATGTAGTCGATGCGTCCCTCGCGTGCCCAGGCTCGCAGTGTCTGCGGGTGAACGCCGAATATGCGGCTGGCTTCCCTGGAAGGAACGTACCTCATGAATATATTACACGGTAATACCCATCATTCATCACTTATTAGGGGCGCAGCAAGTAGCCGTTGCCGTGCCTGTGGCGTGGAACTGGAAGCGGACTGAAATGCCTCGGTCAACATCCTGAAACGAGCTATGGCGGGTGGGAATCATCCGGCTGCGGCACTTGATGCCGCGCAAATATGTATCTGATTACGCTTGTCTAATTAGGTATATCATTACCTTTTTAAAAAATACGCCTGGACGCCATCCACGTCAGTTCGGAGACGCTTTATATAGCATTGTCCCCGCCACCGACGCAGTTTTCCGGGCGGACATCGGACTGCTCCGATGTTAGTTGTTTCGTACTGGCCCGCCCTGCGATGACTGACTCGCCCGCAGAGGAGGCCGGCTCGGCCAGCCCCCTCGCCAGTATGTTCTTCGCGGCATTGACGCTCCTGTTCAGAACGTTACCGCAGTCAGGACACCTGAAATGCGCCCTGTTTCTCTCCTGCAGCGACACATCGAACTGAGCCACTCCACACCTGCTGCACGTCACAGACGTGTAAGCAGGATCGATCCGCACCACTTCCATACCAGCCCCTTCCGCCTTGTATGTCAGCAGCTGCGCGAATTCGCCCCAGGTTTGCTCAAGGATCGCTCGATTGATGTTGGCTTTGGTTCTTACGGTCTGGCCGGAATATCCCGGCATGCCGCGAGGACTCCAGACTATCTCCTGGAGCGACAGATCCTCAATCGCGAAGAAGTCATACTTCTTTACGAGCTCCGCCGTCATCCTGTGAAGCTCGTTTCGGTTTCGCACCTGCTCGCGATGATGGTGCTTTCCCAGCTGTGCGACAGTCTTGTCCCTGGACCGAGACCCCAACTTCTGCCGAGCCATCTTGCGCTGCAACCTGCGGTTAACACTGTTGTCCACACGCCTGCGCTCGATGGTGCTGCCGTCCGACAGTCCCCAGCGCACTCCGCCGCGGCCGGCCTTTATGCCGATCGGGTTCTTCGCACGCTCAACCGGGGACTTCACCTCAAGATGATCGAAGACGAAGTACAGATACACCCCATTCGGCTTGCGGCTGATACGGATTTGAAGCGGCTGAATGCCTGACGGCACACGTCTGTCCTTAAAGCGCAGCTTGGGCAGACCCTTGATGCGCACGAAGCCCTTTCCCGTGTCTCCGTTGACGCGCACGCAGCGCGCAGCTCCGGAATACATCTCCAGTGTCTTCCAGCGACCGACGGACTTGAAGCGCGGGTAGCCCGGCGCTTCGCCCGTCTGCACCCGGCGATGGAACGAATCAAATGCCCTGTCGAGCCTTCTGAGGGTACCTATCAGCACCCGCCTGTCGAGCGCACCCTCGATGCCCGGGAAGTCCTTGCGGATCTCGGTGAGCTCCCTGCTCTGCTCCGCAAACGGGATGCGCTTTTGGTGTCGCCGCCAAGCCGTCGTTCGCTCCTCGAGCGCCGCGTTGTAGAGGAGGCACTGCTGCGCCAGGACCTCATCAAACTGGATGTGCCCTGCCCTGCTCAGGTACGCGCGGGTGCGATAGGTACGGATTAGCTTTGGGCGCTCTGTCGTGGCGGCATCGTCTGGTGTGTTGGTGGTCGTCATAGTCTGTCTCCCACCTGTCATTATAAAAGATGACGTCTGGTCAACGGCAATTATGCCCAACTCTGCCTGCCAGCGCCATCTTTGACAGATGATTGCATTAACGCCATCATAAGCCCATGGACAAAACCGTCGCCGATATGCGCCGAAATCCTCGGAATGTCCGTTTCGATGATCTCAGGAGAGTCTGCAACCACTACTTCGGGGACCCGAGATAGAGAGGCAGCCACCTCTTTTATAGGATGCCCTGGGCAGGGCAGGCCGTTGGTGAATATCCAGCCCGTCCGGGGCATGGCCAAACCTTATCAGGTCCGTCAGGCGCTCAAGGCAATCGACAGACTGGAGGAAATGTATGGCTGAACTGATTGATCGCTACACCTACCGGGTATTTTGGTCAGATGAGGACGATGAATACGTCGCGCTGTGCGCCGAATTCGGCCTACTCAGTCACTTGGACGATACGCCGGAAAAGGCTCTGACAGGGATTCGAAATGTGGTGGCCCACGCCGTACAACTCAATCGGGAAGAGGACATCCCAGTCCCGGAGCCCTTGTCCACGCGTCGATACAGTGGAACGATTACTCTGCGCATTCCCCCGGAGACCCACCGCGCCTTGGCAATGGACGCCATCGAGGCAGGTGTCAGCATGAACCGGTTAATCACCGAACGCCTGACACTGCGACCATAGTTTATCAGCGCTGCGCATAATTCGTTTCACCCAATCCTAACTTAAGGGGTGCGGTCGTTCCTGACGTGGTACTGCGCCGACTCCGTGGGTAAGGGCGAGGGAGCGTTCTTCAGGATACAGTGGCCGCGAGAGGCTCGACAACCTGCTGAGCCTGGCGCACTACCGCTTTGGGATGTTCCTCCGGCACAAGGCACACGAGACGGGAAAACATCACAACGTCAACAGGATTTGTCTGCCGACCTTCGCTATCATTTCGTCCGCTCCTGTCTTTGCGCTCGTCAAAGCCGCATAGGGCACTGAGGCCTCAAGTCCGGGGATTGGCTCCTTTCGCACTCTCACTGTGCGCACCAACTCTTCTGCTCCGAAGCGCCAGTTAACAGATACGTCAACGCGCGCCCCCTCGCGGCCCATGAAGTCAACTCGGTATTCTAAGTTCAGTCGTCTGTCCGCATCATTGAGAGCGAAGCCTCGTGATATTATGTGTCGCTTCTTGATATCTTGCCAGTTCTTTGGATCAAGCAAATGAGAAGCGGACGCTGCAATCCCCTCCTCGCTGTATGTCGTCGGGTTTATGAACAGGATATTCGAGTGTTCTTCAAGGACAACGAAAGGCCCGTTCGGCTGCGCCAAGCCTCTGGGCAATTCGCGCAAAATCGGCAGTATCTGGGAGCGATACGCAGCGTCCAGATTTTCTATGTCACTCAGTTTCTCATCAATGCCCGTATCGACCCACACGAACGACTTGGCTTCCTGAACGAAGTCGAGGCGCTCAAGGACGCTACTGAAATCTCTCAGCGGCACTATCTCGCAGTCGCTGCGGGATTGCCGGTCAGAGCCGCCGTAAACCAACACCTTCGATGAGACACGCGGCAATAGGTCCGACACTTTAAGCAGGGATTTTAGGTGGTCGGACGAAACGGTGTATCCTGCCTTCGCCTCGATTGCCGTCAGTCCGTCTCCGGTGCCGTAGAGAATGTCGCATTCGAGTCCATTCGAGTCCCTGAAAAACGACAAGTCGGGCGTCAACCCTCGGTTGTAGCGATACTTCATGGCTTCCGCCACCACGGCGTTCTCGAATAGGTTGCCGCGCAATGGATGGGTGGCTACCTGTTGGCTATGTTCTATCCCGATGAGATAGCTGACCAACCCGACGTCGTAGAAATACATCTTGGGCGATTTAACTAGGCGTTTTCGTAAATTGGCGTGAAAGGGCTCTAATTGAAACAACACGTAACTGGCTTCCAGTACTGACAGCCACTGATTGACCGTCTGGCGAGACAGACCTGCGTCTCGCCCAAGGTTACTGATATTGACTACTTGCCCGATGCGTCCGGCGCACAGACGAACGAAACGACGGAATGAGGAAAGGTCTCGTATTCCACCCAGTCTCTGAACGTCCCTCTCGACATAGGTGTTGAAATAGCTCTCAAGGGCCTGGCGCGGGTTAAGACCTTGATCAACAATGCGTGGATAGAAGCCTGAGAACAGCACGTCGTCTACATTTTCGCTTGCTCCCGCTCGCTCGCGCTCGGACGTGGAAAAGGGAAGCAATCGCAGCAGCGCCGTTCGGCCCGCCAGGGACTGGCTAACAGCCTTCGAGAGGGGAAACTGCTCGCTGCCCGTCAGTACGAACTGACCGTTAACATTCCGTTCGTCCGTCAATACTTGGATGTACGATAGCAATTCGGGCACATGCTGTATCTCGTCGATAACAGCGCCCCAAGTGAATTGAGCGAGAAACCCTCGCGGGTCGGACTGAGCGAACTCTCTGTTATCCAGTGCTTCAAGATTGACGTAATCCAAGTCGGGGAAGACCGAGCGACATAGTGTGGTCTTTCCCGACTGTCGCGGCCCCGTAACAGTGACGATGGGATACTGTCGGAATAAGGATTCGAGTTGAGGAGCTATCTCCCTTGTGATCATAAAATGAGTATAGCGCCAAAATATGTAAATTGTAAATGATGCTTATCAATCTACATATTTTATTTTAGAACTGAGGGCGACATCATCCAGATGGAGGTGCCCTGCCCTGTGCAGGTACGCGCGGGTGCGGTAGGTGCGGATTAGTTTCGGACGCTCTGCTACGGCGGTAGCGTCTGTCGCGTCAGCGGTCGTCATAGTTTGTCTCCCACATTTCATTGTAGAAGATACTTATGAAAGCTCTCTGTTAGGATTCACGACCTCCAAATAGGTGTCCTAAAACAGGCGCAGCATCGCGGTTCACACGGAACAACCATTGCACTAGTATCAAGATGGTAGAAACTAAATGATAACGATATTGTATAATAGACGCACAGATCATATGTGCCATTAGGCAAGTAAACTGCAAACTTAGCATGTACCCACAGACTCTCAGAAAGTGAAGCATGTGGAGACGGACTCAATTTCAAACGTAAAGGACTTCTCTCCATACTGGAGCGAGTACACGCAGGAGATAAGCTCCGCGTTGTGGTCGCCTACCGAGACCGTCTTGCGCGCTTTGGAACCGAACTCATCGAGACCTTGCTCGAACGCAACGGCGGCGAACTCGTGGTTCTCAATCAGCGGGAGTTCAGCCCCGAGGAAGAGATCACGACCGACTTCATCGCCATCCTCACTGTCTTTGGTGCCAGGATCAACGGACTGCGGCGATACCGTAAGGAAATCAAGGAAGATACG
>MPND01000103.1 GCA_002238855.1 SAR202 cluster bacterium bin90 | reverse complement strand
AGTACGAGATTGCGATGTCTCTTGTCAGTCCCGCAGCCATTTCCCATATGACGGCGTTGCATCACCACGGTCTTACTGAACAGATCCCAAGGACAATTTTCGTTCTCACGACGACGGAAGCAACAGTGCCGAGAGTTCGAAAGTCTGGACAAGACTCTCGTCGAGATGACTATGAAGTGGGAGGCACAACCTATAAATTCGTCCAGGTGCGACCTCATCTCTTCTTCGGTGCCGAGAGAATCTGGGTGGCCGATGCCCGAGTCTGGGTCACCGACCTGGAGCGCACACTGCTGGATGGCCTCTCGATGCCCAGACACTTTGGAGGGGTTGCCGAGGTCCTACATGGATTCGACGTGGCGATGGAACGCCTGGACGTGGAAAGGATAGCAGACTACGCCTGCCGGATGAATACGTCGACGGCTAAGAGATTGGGCCGGGTATTGGAAAGTCATGGAATCGATGACCCTGTAGTTGACAGACTCGCTTCGTTGCCCGTCAAGGGGTGGAGAAAGCTGGACTCCTCGGGTCCGAAGAAGGGACGCTACAACAGGCGATGGATGCTCATAGAAAATCCCTTGAAGGAGTCCTGACATGAGGCCGCTTCAGACAAGACTTCAGGAAGCCTGTAGCCATACCGGCCTGCAGATGCAGGCTGTTGAGAAGGACTACCTGCTGTCGTGGATACTCGCAGGCATAAACCGTGTCCCCGCTCTATCGGACTCCTTGGTATTCAAGGGTGGTACAGCTCTCAAGAAATGCTACTTCGGGGATTATCGCTTCTCCGAGGATCTGGACTTCACTGGCCTGCCGGGCACTCCGACCGAAACCGCGATGGAACATTGCGTCGAAGAAGTGTGTGAAGTCGTGAATCTGCTCCTGGATGAGTATGCGGCTAGGAAGTAGAGACGTTGAATCCGAATACGAACGGGATGCGTCAGAAGATAATGCTGACCGCGCCGTGCCAAGAGAGGGTTTCCATGTCCAGCACCGCGCGGCGATAGGCTATCTTAAAATCATCATCGTCCCTGCGTAATACGTAGTCAATGCTGCCGACGTAAGGCGCTCCCTCTCCGCTACGGAAGCGGTAAACCAGCACATTCGAAGAGACCGAGATTTCCGAATCGTTGATTTCTTCAATCCTGACGTTGGAGATAAACCGCCGTGTCCGCGACGACGGATACTCCCGGTGAGCATGGCGGCTGTTCAACCGCACCACGCGGGCGCGGAGCCGGATGATGTCGTCGTCGATGAACACCAGGTCGCTCTTCGGATCCCCTTCAGGCAAATCGGTAGTTGGGACCACATACCGGGTATCTTCGGTGAACAGATTGGCCCAGTCGTCCAGGTGCCATCCATCCAGGAGTTCAGCTTCCTTATACAGGAAGTCCTCTACTATTTCTCGCAAAGTGGGCTTGTTAGGATTACCATAAAATGTCATAGTCATTCCGGTTCCGGAGGGGCGTTAGTCGTTCGTTCCGGAAACCAGGGCGGCTTCCAGCTCGGCGGGTTGACCGTCCTGTACGTTGGTCTTGCTCATGCCCTGCATGTTTGCATGCCATTGCCGCCAGAATCCTCGCATCTGAAGCTCATCCGACGTGCCCGGAGTGGGCGTGAGCATGCCCCTGGAAATGTCGGACCACTCGAGTTCGGAGGCGCGGAAGCCGGCCTGACAAGATTCCAGTGCCTCCACATCGTCCGGAGTGGCAAAGCCGCCCGGTCCGAGGAAAGTCAGGTAACTATCCAGTCGGCTCGCCAGCACGGTATCGGACTCTTCCCGTGGCACGATATGCCACGCCGTAACATCCATATCGTCAGGGGCAAGGGGCTCGAAATACCTGATGGTGATTGCAACTACGTCGTTGATTATCAGATTGGGATATATCAGCAGGTTTCTCGATGTATCTGCCATGCGGTAGGCGCGCTCTTCTCCGTATTTTTCGACCAACCGCCGGCGGACGAGCGCCATCGGCTCCCTTGCTTCCTCGCCGAATAACGGGTGCCAGTGAGCGATGGGGCGGCCGTTCCGGGCGATGTTCTCCGAAACGCAATGACCATTGCCCAGAGATCTTGCCACGCCGGGAGGGCGGGCTGCCATTGAGTCCCCGCTGTCGTCCGTGCCGAGGCTAGCGATATAGTCCACGTAAGTCTGATGGGTCGGGACCAAGTGATAGCCGTCCAGGCTGTTTTCGGCAAGCAGCTTCCAGTTTGCCTTCGTGTTGTACTTGTTGGAACCGGAAACCACCCGCATACCTTCCTCGGACTGGTCCACGATCAGGTCAAGGTAGTCCCTTGCCCCAGCCAAGTAAGTAACGAGATCTTCGGCATTCGGGTTGAAATTCACGAAGCAAAAGCCCCGGTAGCTTTCGACTCTGGGTGGCTGTTTAAGGCTCAGTTCGCTGCGGTCGAAGTGGGGGCCGTAAGCGTCCTCGCCCGGAACTCCGATCAGCTCTCCATTGGTATTGAATGACCAGGCGTGATAGAAGCATTGCAGGACATCGGCGCTACCCACATCACTGCGGCAGATCAGGGCGCCCCTGTGTGGACAGGAATTGAGGAACACCCGTACTTTACCGTCTCTGCCACGGACGAAGAAAAGCGGTCTGCCAGCAACTGTTCGGCGCCGGTAGTCTCCTGGGTCTTCCACTTCGGACTCGTGACCCAGGTATATCCAGCAACGGTTGAAGATTCGTTCCCGTTCCAACCGGAACAGTTCCATGGAGGTCATCGTTGACCGATGCACTCTGAAGATTCCTCTCCGACGGTCATCGATAATCAGGTCTTTGATCTCCATAAATCCACCTATGTTGTCCGCGCGCCAGCTTATGGTCTTCTAGCGGTTCACCGAAGGACCAGCGTCAGGAATCATAGCCCTTTGACGAGTACCGTGCTGGTGTTGCTGCTTCTTGAGAGAATCTCGGCCAGTTCGTGATATTCGGGCGAATTCACGTAGGCTTGGGCATTTTCCAGACTTTCGAACTCTATGATGACCAATCGGTCAGGCGTCCAATCGCCTCCCACAACCTGGGTGGCTCCGCCGCGCGCCAGGTATTTTCCGCCGTGAGCCTCCACTACACTTACAACACCACTGACGAACTCCGCGAACAGTGCCTGGTCAGTAACGTCATTATTAGCAATCAAATATGTCGCCATGTCAACAAGAACTCCTTTTTCCGTGTTATGCGCGAGTTGCGCTCGATGCGCTAAGCATTAGTTACACTGTGCAAGTTTATCAGGAATCGGGCTAGGCATGGACTCTTACCAATACTACGTCTATCCCATGATATTTTCTGTGGCGCACTGATGATGCGTAATGGCGGAGCAGACGGAAGGAGATTTCCTCCACTTCCGGAGTTTCTGCCTGATCACTCATGTATGTAATTCGGTCCTCAATGTTCTCCTCTGAAAAGACTGCCAGAAACTCCAGCTCTACGACGCCTGCTCCGGGACGGGCAATGATGACGAGGCGCGGCGGACCGTCTCCCTCATAGTCTTCCCGGAGTTCGAGCATGCTGGACAGCGTCTCCTCGCCCGCGGAGCACAGCCTGTCTATCGAAGCTTCGTCCCATCCGATGCCGGAACCGAGTCCGCGCAGGAAGTCGTTGACGCCGGGCAGCGCCGAAATGTCCAGCTCAGTCTCCATGCGCCTGCGGCGGGAACCTGTTAATTCGAGGGCGACCGAAATCAGGACCGCAACCAGGATGCCCACGACAACGCTATTTCCGAATGCGGCGCCCCAAGGACTGCCGAAGGTGGCTGCAAGGATGTTCTGGGTCTGCAAGCCTATGGCGATGGACAGAGACATCCCGACAATGAGGACCTTCTGCTGGTTGAGGCCGTCCTGCAGCACGGTTCGGACGCCCTCCATGAAGAGCAACGCCATAACGGTCAGGAGGATCGCCCCGGTCACCGGGCGTGGGATTGTCAGAAGAACGGCGACCACCTTGGGCAATAGCGCCAGCGCAATCAGCATGAATCCCATCACATAGGCCGCACTGCGCGCGGCGACGCCCGTGAACCCGATGAGCGCGATGGACGACGGCAGATAGATGATTGGGGGAATAGTTCCCGCGATGCCGGACAGCAGCGTGGCAACGCCGCCCACGTTCAGCGTTCCCTGCACGCCGCGAAAGTCAATGGCCCGGGGTCTGCGCCGGGATGCCTGCTGAATCGCCGCTCCCGCATTGCCGGTCTGGATTGCCACCACTGCGCTCACGACAAAAAACACCACAAGAAGCGACAAGAAATCCTGATCGAGTACGGGACTGAATCCGGGCCAGGCCGAGAACTCGGGAAAACCGAGCCAGGGGGTGTCGAAAGCGCGGCGAAGGTTGTACACTCCGAGCGGCACGGCGACAGCGCATCCTACGACGATAGTTAAGGGAAACGCCATCAGTCGCCAAATGCCCGAACCGCGCAGCATCAGAATCGTTACGGCAACCAGTGTTACCGCTCCCACCACCATCCCCGCAATCGGAGATGCGCCTGCGGGCACATCGTCCAGCCTCGCGACGGCGATAGGCATAGCTGCGACAGCAATTATCATGAAAGACACGCCAGACACAACGGGCGTGATGATCCGTCGCAACTGCGCCAGCCAGAACGCCAGAGCGAACTGGACCAGCGAAGCCGCGACTATCAGACTCGACATCACCGCCAGACCCCCTTCGGCGACTGCCAATACGCAGACGGGAACGAACGGAGAGCCGGCACCTATCAGAAGCATGTACCCGGGGCCGATGCGACCGAGGTTCAAAGCCATGTGCGCCGCGGCGATTCCCGCGACGACTATAGACGCGAAGACCGCCCATGCGAGGTAACTTGCGCCGCCGTCGGACGCCACGGCGAAAATCGTAGTCACGGTGACTGTGTTCGACAAGGCAAGTACGCTGCCCTGAAACGCCACATTAAGCGTTATAGCCGGAGGGGACTTCTCGCCCGGCTCATAGCGTATGTTCTCGGTGTCACGCATGATTTCGTCTATGTGAGCCGTTGAACTTCGATAGGAATGGGTATCCTTCTCAATTGTACTTTATGATCCCCTGAGAGATTTTGCCGATGGCCGAGCGACCGGTAGGGCTTGTCATTGGAAGTCAGCCAGTAGAGTGAAGATCATCACACGTCGACCTAGATAACGATACCAATACGGTGAAAACAGACAATCGGCCCAGCAGATGTAACTTGCGTCTCGCTCACAAGGTCGTTCCGCCCTGACCACAGAATCAACCCTGCATTGCGTCCGCCTTGAGCTTGCCCTGTGTGCCGAAGACGCCGTTCCAAACGGTCACAGGCCTTACTCCTCTGTCCGGGCATAGGTCATTACTTTGGCGAAGAATCTTGGTATCCCTAGATTCCTCTTGGCTAGTCCAGAACTTCCTGCCGTATTCCCTGCATTGGTCATCTCGCCTCTACTCGTTTATGCTTGCGCCAACAATCTATCACCTTCTCCTAAGTTTGACGACACCCCCTAATCCCCGATCCACCGAAATAGAGGTTATCGGAAGTCCGCATAAGGGATAAAAAGGTGCTCCCGCATATCTGGGATAATGGTTTATGGAGTCAGAACCAACCAGATACGAGGAGCACCCATTAGATGATAGCATCCGAGCGTCCTGACCGCATCCAAGTAACCTTCGACGACCACCGCCTGGTGGCCAATGCCGGACTGCTGTTGCCAGTCACCCTGGCCGGGCGTCTGGGTCTGAGCGAACTTGTGGACAGCCACCTTGACCTGGGGGATGCGTCTGGCCGGGCGAATGCGGGAGACAAGATGCTGACCCTGGTGGCATCGGCGCTGGCAGGTGGCGATTGCATAGACGACGCGGACGTGCTGCGGTCCGGCGGGACAGGGAGGGTGCTGGGATGCGCGGTCAAGACGCCGTCCACACTGGGGACATTCCTGCGCACCATTCCGTTACCGAGTTGACGGCGGCGACTGCCCACCGTACACCTCACAACCCATCACATCCCCGGACTCGCACTGGACCGCGAGTATCCCCTGCTGCCCACCCATCCGTAAACTTCACCCGGAACCGTCACTGTGAGCCTTCATTGGCGTCCAGTATCACGACCGGAGCCCTTCAGAACTCTCCAACGCAGGCTCATACACGGACTGGTGGTATACGTCAACCATTTTTGCCGGTTGCGTCAATAGATTTTGCCGCCTTCACTCACACTCCAGCGAATATAACTCTACTCTTCGGTGGATTCGGGCTTAAGAACTTCGGTGATGGCATCCATTGCTGCCGATGCCTGACTGTTAGCCTCTGACACGTCCTCGGCCCTGGTCTCCACGCCTAGGTCCAGGTTTGCAATATCCGGGGCGACCGAGATAACACCCTGCTCGGATACCCATATGCCCGTTCCGTCGTTGCCATAGGACGCCGAAATGCCTTGTTCCTTTACGTTCAGACCTACGCCCGGCGATGTCGCCGCCTCTGTTCCGTCCAGCGACATTGCTGCCAATGTGGCGAGTACAGCCGCCACCGCTATCAAGATTACCGAGATTCTATTCATCAGATTTCTCCCATTCTATTCTTTGCCGTCTGTAAGCAACCAATCTCCTCGCCATGATATACAACGACACGACACCTCGTTTTGCTTCGGGGTCCCGTTGGATTACCCGCATTGGTCTCCGCACATGTAGCCTGATAGGTGTTACGCAGAAAACCGCGTGACACATGGCACACAGGGTTCGTGAGGCTTTGGAAGGTGATGAGGATGAAGTCTTTGCATGTCCCGCAGAGGCTGTCATATCCTCGGCATGGCTTTGCACAATAAGTCGAACCTGCACATTAAGTGCCCCATCTGCACAAGAAGCACCTCAATCGGTTAGGCCTCCTCTACTGAGACTCCTTGAGTGCTCTGCATCAATAGCGCAATGTCTGTTGCCAATGAAAAAGCCCCGCATTCGCAGAATGCCGGGGCCGATTGCTCTTGGTGAATCTTCAGGTTAGAGTGCGGTGGCGCTAAGTATCCATCCTCGTCTGTTGGCGGAGGTTCTGAGACTATCTGCCTTGCGTTCTCGTATCCTCCTGCTCAATCCAGTGAAGTCAATTACTGTGTGTTCGTCAAAATCCGGCTGAGGGTCTTGATAGACGGGGAGTTGTAACTCTCGGCACTCTTCTACTGTCACATCCATAACACCGGCTGATCTCAAACCCAGCGTTGTGGTGTAGTGTTCAAAGGAGTCAAGTGGACTTATCATGTCACCGTTGTATGTAGACAGTAGTCCTTGGTCTTTCCTGGTCGGCATGAATGCTTGAGAACTCACTCCCCCAGCTACGACCCAGTTTGGATGGACCTGGCGGTGAAGTGGTGTGTCGTTGTTCATTCGTCGCCCGGCGCCTCCTTGTCTCTGATTTCGGAAACTAGCCATTTCCAACTCGAAGGCTTGTCAAGGTCCAAAATCCGCTCGTGGTCAGCACTCGAATTTCGGTCAAACCACAGCCAGTCGCCGGTGTGAGTGGTCAGGTCGATTTCGAGAATCATCGCGTTGTTCTTGATGGACCATTCCATACGAACGCGGCCATCTTCTGTTGGGTAGGTTCTGGGAGGCATCGCTTCGTTGAGGAAATGGGACTTGAACGCGCCTATCAACCAGTCCAGACCTTCATGACCGGGCGCCATTCCGTCTCCATCCATCCATCCATTTTCGATCTTTTTGAACTCTTCCAGTCGTGTGGGAACGTGCATGGTGTCGAGTAAGCCACTTCGACCTTCAACTGTCTCCTTGTCCACATCGAGATTCACTTTCTGCATAGCGTTTCTCCTTCCCGTCACTTTGGAATGATGTTGTCAAATTCATTCTCGATACTATTCTAACATCCTGGTTTCTTGGATTTGACCTTTCCTTGAATCTCTACTCGTAAGCGGCGCAACTGAGACTGCCCCTTACACAGAAACATCCTGAGTTAATGTGCAGACTGCCCTTTCCGGCCAGCGTTCTTATTCAAACGTCACTTAATGTGCAAAGCCCCTCGACATGAAGAAGTGTGTCTGTAATTTCTGTGCCAAGACGATGGGAAATCGAATTTTACGCGGTATAGATGAGGCGAGACGCCATGGCGAATCGATGAGCAACAACAAAGATCGCCAGATTGGAATTGACCCATCCCTATCTGTACAGCATTCTCTTCTCCCACTACAATGCGAGGCAATCCTGCACAATGGAGGGAGATACATGGACTGGAGGGAGACACATGGACTTACGACAATTAGCATCGGCGATAACTCGCTGTCCAGAAATTCCGAGGGCAAGGATGTCTGGCGGCCACCCGTGTGCAAAAATAGTAGGACTCCAACGGGAAGATGCCTTTCAGTCTCCCGAACCCTGGCGTGGGCATATTGAAACCGCGCCGATTCTCTTCGTGTCGTCGAATCCCAGCATCGGAGGAGAGTTTACATTCCCGCCCTCTGACTGGTCAGATGAACGAGTCGCGTCCTACTATCTAGGCTGTTTCGACCACCATGTAAAGGGACAATATCAGTTCCATGGGAGAAATTACACTAAAGTTCAGTTTTGGCGCGAAGTTCGAGCGAGGGCTAGCGAACTTCTAGGGAGGCCGGCGGTCCAGGGCGAGGATTTCGCCATGACGGAACTCGTCCATTGCAAATCCACTCGAGAACAGGGAGTCAAAGAGGCGCGGGAACTCTGTGTGCAACGGTGGATGGACCCAGTAATCGAGCGCTGCGCGGCAAAGGTCTTAGTCGTCCTAGGCGCACCCGCCAGGGGCGTTTGCTCAGCCTGCTGGAATCTTGATGGAACGAGAAGCGTTCACTTTGATGTGTCAACTCCAGGAAAGGACAGAACGGTGGTATTTCTTCCTCATCCCAACGCACGTGAGAAAAGAAAGCTAATCTATCATACTACCGATCAAGAACGGCTTCGATTGCGGTCGCAGTTTCAGCTAAAACAAGCATGAAGGCTGCGTGGCTGCCTCAAGATTAGACGAGATAAGTTGCCGCGGCAAATCACACTTCTATGTAAGTTCGCTTTCTTAGTGCAGGCGTTTAGGGGACGGGGCATAGCCGGATGAGATTGGCCGATGAAAGAACGTCCCTAAACTATCTTACTAAGCGTCAAGCCGGGCTGGAAAAGTATCTAACTCGACGGGGATGAGCGATGAATCAGAACGGAATATGGGGACTGATAACCGAAACAGTTCTTGGCTGGCCGTGGTATGTGCTGGTGTCCCTGGGTTTCGGTGTGCTATGGCTGGTAGGACGTGTGATGCATGAACTCGGAGTTCTGCTTATGGGAATAGGCGCGTCCCCCGTGAAGTAGGCCAGGTGGGTGTGGACAAGAGCGAGGGAGTTGCGGACTGGAAAGTTGATGCCGTTCTGGAAAGTAGAGACAGGTCAGCCGCGACTCACTGACAGCCCTAACCGCAGTTTCAACGATGACTAGTTGACCCGCGTCAAATACTTTTGCCGGCCTGTTGCCTCATCGTCAATTGTTACCGAGATTTTTGCTACTTTAATTGTCGCTCATAGGTGTGATGTCACCTAGATCTGCATCGTTCACTTCACTCTGTTCGGCAGAAGCGTACACCAGTTGTTTCGCCACACGATGCGCCATTGACGTACCCTGCGCTGAAGCGTTCTGAGCTGACGCCTGCTGTATCGGTCAGGGTAGCGTGCCATCAGCCGATCAAGCAACTGGACAGCTTTCGCGTCCGGATGCTGCTGAAGCCAGTCCAGTATCTCGCACCACACCCCCAATTCCAAAGTGGATTTCGGCGTTTCAATCCCGGGAAACGATCGAAGTCGGAGTCGTTGGTATGCACCTCTGTTAGGTGCTCCATTGCTATGGTGGCGCTGATGCTGAGTGACCGCTGGAGGCCGT
>MPND01000102.1 GCA_002238855.1 SAR202 cluster bacterium bin90 | reverse complement strand
ACAATACGCCTCAAGCCAAGCCCTTTCGACTTCGGTCAGGGCAAGCGTGGACGAAGGCCATTCATAGTCCTCCGGGATGATTTGGACCTGAACCTCGAAATCACCAATCTTGATGGGCCGCTCGATACCAGAAAAGCGACCAGTCGTGTGCTCGGTGGTCATGGTGGCTTCCCCTCTTTCATGTCATCCTAAGAGTGATGTCGGACCTGTGCAACGAAAGCTACCGACTGCGGAATTTCGTAGTGATGCCAATTGAACAGCCGTTGGAAGTTCCCACTTAGGAAACCCCTTACTAACATGGTAGCATTGTTTTGACTTCTGACTTAAATTCTGGTCTGAAGATACTACTGTCGCCGGTGATTTACGGCCTCACGCGGCGGGAAAGAACGGGTGTTTCAAATATCTGTGTTCGCCCCATTGTATGGCATTAGACGGAGTGTTGCAACGAAGAAGCAAGGTCTTCGGAACGTCAGATAGGCGCTTGAAGGTGGCTGGAGCGGATATGGGAGTGCCTGAGCACGATCATTCGACGTTTCCTCTCTCCTCTGGACCGTTTATGGCTGGACATAATTCACAATGCGGTCGGCTGAACTGGGGAACTCTGAATCTCGCTCGATTGACTGGCGGAAGGAAGAGATAGAGAAGTGGATCAAAAGCCGCCCCGCCGTAGGTCATTAGGTCCATCCTATCATCAGACTTGGACTCTTCGCTCAGTATCTGACTGACTAATTCGTAACGGATAGGCAATTCTTCTATTCTGATGGCTCTGTAACCGCAATTGATACCGAAGCATGTTCAAGCTTGGACAAAATGGCCCTGATGTCACCCGGAGTCAGTTCGTCGAATTGTATGGGCCACCCACCATAGAATAACTGGCATAATTCGTTCGCCATGAAATCGCTGTCACCAATTTCAACTGCACTTGCGAGTTCGATTGCTTTGAACGGCGGAGACATCGACCTGTTGAAAAACCTAAGTTGAAGGGGAACATGTTGGCAGCGTAGAATGGCACGAACATCTAGCATTAGAAGTCAAGCGATGCTAAACCCACTGGACCGCCCCAGTTAAGACTCTACGCTGTTTCAGTTCACGACAAAGCGTCTCAGAGATTTCATAGAGCCCAATTATGTCCTCATTCAGATAGACGAGCAGTTCGACTTCCGGAAGTTCGTCGAGCTGCTTGAAGTCTACCCCTGTCGGAACAACGACAGGCCCGCCGTCCATCCTGAAGTGCTCGTCAGAGCGCTGCTCATCTCTTCCCCGTACTACGCTCATCCTTCCGCCGACTATGTGCCGCAATACCGGAGAACCTAGCCTTCCGCTGATTTAGTTTCCTGACGATAGACGACGAAATGTTTTACCATTCCACGATCAACTGCTTAATCGAACGGGTGGGCAACGAGGGACTTGGACAGATATTCCAGTGGTTCGATGACTGGGCATTAAATTCAACCCAATATCAACCCGGGACGACATCTACAATGCTAGGATTTCGCAAGTGCCAGCGCTGTCCAACTCGTTCCAAATCCCCTGCTGCGATGACAGAGGCCCTATCATTATGCACCTGGATAGTTCGCGCGTAATCTCTTTGATTCAATACAGCTCTGACTGATGCCGGTTTTCCTTCGATGGATGCCCGTAATATAACTGTTCCTCGTGTGTCACCAGCATCACGCTCCAGTCTCTGTACAGAGGCAGTCAGTCGTACGTTATATCTAGGCACACGATTACGGAGTGTGTTGGCCGCCCTGGTCAGATATGGAGCATCCTCTTGAAAAAAGGAGACCGTTTCACGCGACTTGTCCCTGGGGCGTGTTCGTGCCCAAGTCAGGCTCACGTCTAGGGCTGGAAACGGCCCCACCATCTGAGCCAGTGCCTCACAAAGGTTTGCGCTCACCCCACTTCTGACGGCTTCTCCAAAATTGTAAGAGTCGTCTTCCGCAATTTCGCCAGTGGCGGAACGTGTAAAGTTGAGAGCTTCTATTAGTCGCACCGTCATCCGTCTTTCAACGGGGTCACTGAAGCCAACATTGAACTCAGCCAATTCCTGAGGCAGGGATGAAACGCGCGGAGTCAACATCGTAACAATAAAGCTACCTTGCTCGGTTTGCCCAAGGCGTACGCGACGGATATAACTATTGGCTTGCTTGTTTGCACCCAATCGATAGATTGGACGTGGAGCACTCAACGAGCAAGCTGCGGCTAGAAACATGTCACGGGCTCCCCTCATGAGATCTATCCCGTCGTTTAACGCGATTGACCCATCGACTTCTCCATTCGCACGCACCCGCACTACATCGCGGTCTGCCGTAATGAGGTTACGATACAGGGAAAACTCGTCCGTTTCAGCGACACCTGCGAATATCTCAATGAGTTTTGCCACGACATAAGGGTAGTCTCCGAGATCCTGTGTTTTCGGCAATATCACCTCTGGTTTTCCGTTGGCAATATACACGTCGGAATGCTCCCCATAGGACTCGGTCCTAGCCCAGCCCTCGGATAGGGCGTAAGCTGACAAAGCCCCAGGCGATACCGCGGTCAAGGCGTTTGTGTCCCGTATAGCGGTATTCATTGAATTGTCCCTCCCCGGGACTGTTCCATCAGATCACGAAGAGATTTGACGTCGAACAGGTTCCCCTTTGAGATTCTGACAGTGACAGATGCGCGATTGTCAGTTTCCTCACATCCTTTAAGATTTCTCCAGTAGGCTCGATGTTTGAGTACAAGTTCGTCATTGGAGATCGTCATCCACTGCGTCTTATCCTTGGGCAGGTCAAGCACCACCAGAAGGCGCGGTGTCTGCGTATTTATGCGTAACAGATCGTAGTTCCTTCGCTTTAACTCAAATCTAAAGTCTCCGTCACGCGCCGTGCGTAAGTTAATTGTCGCTTTCATCTGAAGTTCAATGGCAGGGCGCATATCACCGCCTGCCTGAATTCGTAAATCTACGCCGTCCCTATCATAGTCATAAACAGCCGTGCTATAGCCGGCCTGCGCTGCCACAGCGTGGGCGTATACGCAGGATAGCAATTCTTCCCGGTCTCTTACCGTTAGAAGCGCGTCATTCGCCATTCGTTCGTCTCCGTATAGCCATCCTCGTGCCACTGAATACACAATTTCGCACGCAACAGGTGCCAGAACATCTCACCCTCAGCTCATCAAATGCATCTGAAGCCCTGCTTGCTTCATCTGGACGAATGTAGAACCTACCACCTGAAGGAGCCTTTTCTCTTGTCATATAGGCGGATACCCTCGCTAGCACTCGACGTTCAGTCATGAATTTTATTGGGCTGAGCATTCGCCGTTGAGCGACAGCGAGGATTTGTGCTACCGAATTAGTCCCATCAAGGGAGGCTTTCAATTTCACTAAGGGTCTCATCGTCCTGAGAGAATAGCGATGATGTTGATCACCGACGCAGTGTATTCTGAGCAAGAGCAGCATTACGAAATGATGCTCCTTTATGCTGGTCACTCACACTGATATTTGTCCTGAACAGCGACACCGCGGTGGTCCATCATTGCACCGCCATTGACAGAGTAGACAGATAAGCAAGAAAGTTCAATTCCATACCAGTTGCGAAATCTACTAAGTCAGTTATCATTCACAAGGTGGGTATCGCATTGACAATCCTTCAAGTTGCATGTGAACAAGAAGAACAGACTCAGATTAGGAAGGTGTGAAATGTCCATCGAGCTTCCCAATCGACTAATTTCAGCGCTCTTAGAGCGTAAGGCCTTGCTTTGGGTCTGTCAGAGATCAGAGATGGTGCCAGGGGTCCCGCCTCAGAACGATTCTGCGTCACCTGCAGATGTACTCTCCAGTTATCGGTCTGATCCGAATACGGATGATTTTGGCATGGCCAAAGTATTCTGGGAAGCCTGTTGGACAGAATCTGTCGTCGACCATTTCTACGATGCCGTAAACCATACCGCAAATTCTCAGAACCAAGACACAGGGGCATCTGAAACGAGGCTACCGTATCGACTTTCTTCCGACCCTGACGTCGAGGGGCAGATTGATCGCCGACGTTTCCTGCCAATATACGAAGTCAATGGAACCAATCGTCTGGGCGATCCCGAAGGGAATTTCGGAGGGTCGCCGGCACGACGCCTAGCTTACAAGATGGGCCTAGTCCGTCGATTGGAAAATTTTCCAGGGCGCGTTCTACTAGTTGTGGGTGCTCTCGATTCATCTGACCTAGAAACAGTGAGGATTGCCATTGATTTTATTCCCTCAAATAGCATGTTGGTCATTTTGTGGCCTCCTGAGTCGCCAATACCGGACGACTTGAAGCACTCGGGAAGAGTCGATATCCAATTTCTTATTGGCACCAAGACAGACCTTGTCGACGCATTGGCGAGCGTAGATGCGCCCCTCCATGGGGCAGCTCCTCGGCTTGGCGTTAGATATGGGCGAGCCACTTTCGAACTTCGAGAAGAAGATCTCGTTGGAATCGACCAAGAATTTGATCTCATACGGATCGCAGATTTAGAGGCGCCGACAACAGGCGGTGATCACGCAGTCCGATTAGAACGCCTGTGGCGTTCCGAACCAGACGATTGGTTGCCATTTGCATCAGAGATGGTTTTTCGCCGACATTACCGGCCGTTTTCTAACACAAATGCTGACCTGGCCGGTTATGTCACGTCACAATTGAGGGAATTGGTCACGTCTGATCGGGTTGCGAATGTTACATTGACGATTCCAGCTACTTCGGGATCTGGAATTACAACTGCATTACGTTACACGGCCTTTATCGCAGCTTGTGCAGGATTCCCGGCACTACTTTGCAAACCAACCAATCAGAATTTTTCTATTGAGAAATTGGGCGCATTTCTCAATAGGCTGCAAGAACGTAATAGAGGACAGCCTTCCAGTACGGAAGATGTTCCCGCGCTTATAATTTTCGACCGACAACACAAGGAAATACAACAAGTATCTGAATTAGCAACTACCCTCGCAGCCCGCGGCAGGCATGCGCTTGTAATCGCGGTAGTCCCTCCGGGCGGTGATGACTTCGATGGTTCACCCGCTCGGAGACCTAAAGGCAAACATTTCGTCGCCGAGGAATTTCGAGGCCTAGTAGATGAGGCCGAACTTCGATCTCTTGCGGAGCACTTTTCTAATTTATTCGCCCCGCTTCACCCTCATGTTCCAAGATTCAGCGAATGGCTTGCATATCAGGAAAGGCACAGTGTACAAACTCTAAGTGGTGGACGTGCTGCTGAATCACTTTTCTGGATTGCACTACGTTTCTTCGTTGGCGAGAGCAATCCCCACTTTGATCTTGCCTCCTGGATTGGAAGAACGTTCGAAGAGCGGGTAACAGACCCTGAAGCAAGACATGCAGTGCGGTATATTGCGGCATTTTCCAGTTTCGGGATCGCAGTTCCTCTTGTTCCCTTGCTTCGTAGTATCGGCACGACTAAGATGCTGGACACAAACATCATCCGGACGCTCCGTGAGATCTCTGAAAAGGAAGACCTACTACAGTGGGGAGACTCTGAGGAACACCTTTACGACCAGACTATCAGCTTTAAGCATCGTTTGATTGCCATCCAATTACTCAACCAGCTTAGCGTAGAGGGCTGGGAGGGTCGGTTGCGAGAATGCTGGGGATTGCTAGAGACCTTGGAGGCAAGCCCAGTTGCTGATTCGTGGTTGGTCGAAGCTCTTGTCTTTGAGACCCTGAGAGTTGAGCGATTTGAGACATTCGCGAACGATCGTCTTATCGTTCTTCTTGAAACTCTGGACCATATACCGTCAGTCATAGCCGGCCGAAGTGCATCAACGCAACATCACTGGGCCCGAGCGCTCAGCTTCAGAGCCAGAAACGCCGAGGACACCTCCGAAAAGATATTCCTTTATACGCAGTCAATTCAAAAGCTAGTTCTGGCCTGTGAATTGGCGGAAAACCAACGTGGAAGAGAGCATCCCAGAAACATTTACAACAGCCTGGGGGTGGCGCGTTCTGAGTTAAGCCGCACACTTCGCAGCGATGGGCAAGGAGAGCGTGCCGAGGACATCTGGCAATCAGCAGCTGATGCGTTTGACTTGGCTCTACGTTTCGGTTCCGACAATTTCGTCGTTCTGTCAGCGTACGCTCATAGATTGATTGAACACGCCCGCGAAGTCGGAGATTCTTCCGTAGCGCTCCCCGAAATCGCCAATGCTTTGAGTTATCTCGCCCAAGCCGAAGAAGCAGCCCTATTGACCGATTCCTTGTCCGAAAAAGATGTGTCTTATATCGAAATGGAACGCAACAACGCGTGGAATGTTACTGATCCTCATCAAGCGGAACGCCATATAGAAAATTTGATAAGCGAGGGCAACGAGATAGGTTTCGTACTTAAGGCACACCGAACACTAGGCCACCTCAGTAGTAAGGATTGGGAATCCGGAACTGCAAGCTCTCTAGCTCAAGCATTTGACATTCTCTTGGAAACTTACACCGGACCAGCCGATAATCACTCTTGGCGTTCCATATTTCTGCTGTACCGGGTAGTTTCAGCTCTTCTGGATAAACGATACGATTTTCAGCTCCGACTAGACCTTCTGGACGAATTGGATACGCTACCCTTCCGCTGGCACTCTGGATTGAGGTTTTCGCAAGCCGTGCTCTGCTATCAAACTGGGGATTATGCAAGAGGCTTCAATCTGTTTAGAGACCTAAGGAGTAGATTTGTGTCCGGAGATCTCCAGCCTACACGTCTAACCTCATTTTGGCGCGATGTTTCTCACCCCACCGAAGGAAGGCAAGCCAGTGTGAGGATTCAACATTTCCAGTCAAACTGGGTGGCATACGGGGAAGTACCGGAGATGAGTGGGCAACGGATATTGACGCGGCCTAGATGGTTTGAAGTCCAGCCCAGAGCCGGCGACGTCAGGCAATGTCACGTGGTATTCGAAACTAACGGACCACTCGCAGTGCCAACGAGTCGCCGCCTAATATCAATGATCGACTAAATGCTAATGGGAGATTTGCCGTGTCCGATCCTCTCTCCCCATGGTCGGAATCTGTGCAGAAGGCGCTTCAGCTTGGAAGTGGGTCTTCTCCTCTATTATTAGTCGGAACACCAGGTAGTCTACAGATGCAGTGTGCCAGAGAGATTCACGAGACGGCAGGCGGCGGCAACTTGGAACGCGTTGCATGTACACCGGATTCCACTGAACTTCGGACCCAATTATTTGGTCCGGCGGCTTATTTCTATGATGAATTCTCATTTTACGATCCGGACCTCCCGGTTGGTGCAGTGCAGCGTGCCATCGGGGGAACGTTATTCCTGGACTCCATTGACCGCTGCGGCCCCAATGATTCCAATTGGATCCCAGCATTTCTCAAAGGGGAATCGGTGAATATTGAAGGTCACTCTGTTGAGCTGGATACTAGCACGAGAGTGATCGCGTCGATTACCGCCGACTGGATAGATAGAGTAGATCTGGTGGTTCCCCAATGGCTCAAGGCTTCATTCTATGATCGTATTGTCCAATTGCAGCCATTGAACGAGCGACCTAGTGAAGTTTCCGCCGCTATAGACTGGTTCGTATCGCAAGCCTCAAGAGTCAATTTCGACGGGGTATCCCTGGCAGAGGATGCCAGGGAGCTACTCATCAGTCGGCCGTGGCCCGGAGACTTAGAGGAACTACGCAAGGTAGTTGTATCGCTGATTGCCCTTGCCACCTCTGGTGAGCGGGTTACGGCCAGTGCATGTGAGCGGGTACTTGAGAGAGTGGGCAGCCCAGGAATGTCGGCTATCGATAACCATCGGCGACAAGAGTGTTACCACTGCGCACAAGGTCTATCCTACGTCGGTCGTTCAATAGAAGCGAGCGACGTGTACGAATGGGTTAGTCAATTCCCAAAAGTCTCACGTGACAGGCAGTTCGACCCTTGGTCAACCGGACTGGACATCGCGAAGGCAATTTCTCAGAGATATTTCTTTTCGTCCGACTGCATGCATGCACTGATTAGAAAGGCTTATGCGGCATTATGCACTGAGCTTGTGAAAAGTAATGTCGTTAATGGTTGGGATCCTTCCACCGCGGACAACACTCTTCCAAGCATTAGAGCCATCTTGGTCAACCCCCTTGGCCCAATCAAGAGCTCCTCTGGAGTTATGCCTCACATGGCTCATCTAATAGGAGCCGGCAGTAGGCAAAAGGCTCTCCCTATGGGAGAAGTGGCAGACTACCTAGCGGCAAACGAAGAAACGCGCGTGATTCTGTTTTGTGACGACTTCTCGGGGACCGGCCGGCAGATACTGGATAACTTGATCGGAGTTTTCGCCGCGGATGATTCATTACGGGATACCTGCCACATGAGGAATCAGCAAGGAAATTCGGTGGTTCTGAGTGTAATCCTAGGCGTCGGTTTCCAAGGGGCACTCGAGAGTATACGTGCATCTGGGCCCGATTGGCTTCCCACAATAGCATTGGCCGGGGAGACTCTAGGGGAGCGGGACAGAGCGTTTACCGAGAGTAGTCGCGTATTTCCGGATTCCGAACACCGCGCTTGGGCTAAGGATCTGATCGTTGAACAGATTGGTAAACACCTTTCCCCGCATTGGCCTAGCGGATTCGGTGACTTGCAGGCAATGGCTGTAACTGCTGATAATGTGCCCAATAACACGCTTCCGGTCATTCATAGCTCCGGGCAGGTGCATGGAATTCATTGGCGCGCACTGTTTGCTCGCGCTTCTACTCCTTCAGGTTGACGCAGCAGTGTCCCGTAACATGGTGTGAAAGAGTAGGCTGTACAGAGACAGACCATCGCGTCATCCTTATCATCGTAGGTGAACAAATCCCAAGTAAGGAGAGCACGATGGTCAAGGAAAGCATGGACCTTGTATCTTGACATGTAGGGGATAATCCCTATCGAAGCAAGTTCCGAGTGCGGCAGACCGATTGGACCCTGGTCGTTGGAGGCCGCCCAAAAGCGATGGTCGTCGCACTCATTCCAGAAGAGCCCGAACGGTTGCCTGGGCTAACCAAGCCCGTATCTGCAAGGCAGGGCCAACATATGAGGAGAGGGTGAATATGAAACGGGAAGAGATCTATGTAGGCATCGATGTGGCGAAGGATCGGGTGGATGTAGCCATACGCCCGGGCGGCGACACGTGGAGTGCCGATTACGATGAGCGGGGCGTGAGTGAGTTGGTATCCAGCCTGCGAACTGCCGAACCTGCTGCGGTGCTGCTAGAGGCAACTGGCGGCCTCGAGGTGCCGCTGGTGTCGGCTCTGGCAGCGGCTGCATTGCCGGTGATAGTGGTCAACCCTCGTCAGGTGCGCGACTTCGCCCGGGCCACGGGCAAGCTCGCCAAGACTGATGCGCTGGATGCGCAGGTGCTTGCCCACTTCGCCGAGGCGGTGCGCCCGCCCGTGCGCCCACTGCGGGATGAGGACACTCAGGAGCTCAACTCGCTAACGACGCGGCGCAGCCAGCTGATGACCATGCTTGTTGCGGAGAAGAATCGTCTGAGGCGAGCTTCCCACGCTGTGCATCCCAGTATCCGTTCCCACATCAGATGGCTGGAGCAGGAGCTGAGTGACCTGGACAAGGACCTTCAAAAGGCTCTGCGTCGCAGTCCTGTATGGCGTGAGAAAGATGACCTGCTGCGCTCGGTGCCCGGTGTGGGAGAGCAGCTCTCACTGTCGTTATTGGCATACCTCCCGGAGTTGGGTACGCTGAACCGCAAGCGGATCGCCGCACTGGTCGGGGTGGCGCCCTTCAACAGTGACAGCGGTCCTCGTCGGGGCAAACGCAGCGTGTGGGGCGGCAGATCCCGGTTGCGCGCGGCGCTCTACATGGGCGCACTCGTCGCCAGTCGATACAATCCGGTGCTACGAGTCTTCTACCAGCGGC
>MPND01000017.1 GCA_002238855.1 SAR202 cluster bacterium bin90 | reverse complement strand
CCGGCAATTCGTTCAGCAACAACCACATCCTTGCCTTGTGCCACTCCCATCCCTCTATCTCTTTCAGGCGTCTAGAGACATTCTTCCTCACATGCGCCAAGCATATCTGATGTTCCAAGCCCAACTCCTCTACCACAGGCTTGTATGTACTCAGGTCATCGCTGACTATCGCCTTCACTCCCAACTCCTGCACATACCCATTCAGCCAGTCAACAAAGCCCGCGCTGTCTTGCTTCATCAGCAGGTCTATGCCCACCGGACTGCCGCCGCCGGCGTCCACCACGAACGCGGCCACTATCTTCTCACCCTTCAACTTCAGCATCGTCTCGTCCGCCCCCACAACCTCTACACGCTCCCTCACCCTGCGACCGAGCGCCCTCATCGCGCACACTCCCGCTTCCTGTACATCTCGCCAACTGCTCATCCTCGACAACTCGCACCCCAGCGCAGTCAGCAAGTGTCCCACAGACCTGTGCGACAGTACCAGCGCCCAACTCAGCGCCGCCAACGCCCTCAAGCGCTTGCTCTGCGCGTGCCCGTCCACGCCCGAAGGGTAGCGCCTGAATGTCCTGCCGCAGTCCGCGCACTTGTACCTGACGACCGTAACACGCTTGATGTAGAGGTCTTTTATCCGCTTCTCGAGGCTGGCATGCTTGTGAAAGGCGACTCGGGCGCAATGTGGGCAGCTCAACGGACGAGCATCCGGATACTTGTTGACCCTTGGCAGCATGAATCGTACTCTTGGCTTCGACTGGAACCCCTGACAGATATTGGCGTGTGTTTCCAAAATCTTATCAGGATCCCCAGCCGTTTCCTTCTCCCACCATGTCTGGGAGGGTTACCATTCTAGGGTATTCTCTTGCATCTATCTCAGCACACTCGCGGAATCGTCAATGCTGCTGCCCATTCTGGCCCTTCCTTCGTTGAAAAGTGATGAAAGAGGGAATGTCAAAGAACGAACAGAAAACGCGATGTATGACCAAGATATGGTTGCTTATATATCGACGTAAATCCTTGTTCAGTGGGCGGGGTGGCCTGTGCAGTGTGTGTAGTCAACGCACAAAAATACAACTGATCTCCTGTCTTTGCCGTATAATTTCCAAATGGACTAAAGACTAGCCACGGCAGAGAGGTCACAAGGGTGTTTCAATGTTCGGTGAACTATGGCGACATGCCACAGAGAGTGCCAAGTGCAACTCCGTGAGGTTAGGAATCGAGGAATTGAACAAAGGTGAATATAGCTCAGCCTTATGCTGCTTTGATGAAGCCATTAAGCGTGATCCCTCAAGTTCTGAGGCTTATCGTTACAGGGGAGAGACTTATGGCTTGATAGGTGATTACGACAGAGCTATTGAGGACTTGGACAAGGCCGTCTCTCTAGATTCTGGGAATGTCGAGGCATACGTTGCCAGAGGGCATGTCTACACGGAGAGAATGGAGTTCGAAAAAGCAGCGGAAGACTTCCACAAGGCAATTGAGCTAGATGCAGAGTTTGTCGCCAGCTACGTCAATAGCGCATACAGCAGTAGAGTTGGGGGCGATGACAGTCCGCCATTTTCTCCATACGACATCATACGGGCTATTCGTCAATACAAGATCATAAATGGCGTTTCAGAATCTGTTGCCAACAGAAGAAGGCAGCAAGGCTTGCCCAAGGCGATGGCGAATTCGGACTTGGGACTGGCAGCATGGAGAGTGTCGCATGACCTGGCGGGAGAAGATGTAGTTGGGCAAGAACACGCCGACGATGAGTATAGCCAAAGTGTCAAGGAAGGCGAATACGACGGCTGGACAAGGATGGCCTTTTTCAGAGAAGTCTGGGCAATGGATACGCCGGATGAAGTGATCATATCCGAGATGACCGACGTGCTATCCCGGCAGGTCGGCAACTTCGCTTATGAAGACTTTGGTATGGGAATAACCTGCGGCTATCCCGACGATGACCACTCCTTATTCGGCGTGTTCATTGTTATCGGGTATGGTTGTTCGGATGGAAGCGCATACGCAATCGCCCACATTAACCGGGTTCGAGAGTCGTCAAGAATTCCAACTCTTGAAGCTGACTACTCGCTACGAAGTATGGCCCGCACGTATATTGCTTTGGACACAGCGCCTGACGATGCTCAACGCCTCACCGATTTACACGAGATTGGATATGGCGAGCCTGGGGCTAGAGTTCAGTCATTCTACAACGGTGCTTACAATCCAGTACCCGAAGATATAGGCCAACTCACCTATGAGGAGATGGGAAATCTGGCGGCGTCCAGCCTTCTTGCAGACCATGAAGAGGCCCTGCTGCTTTCAGATTGGCAGGACATTGGAGTCGCCGTGAGATTAACACGGCACTCAGAATCCGCCCCCCTATGTGTATATGCAGAATTCATACTAGGACGACAGCTGGCCGAGTAGGCAGAGCGCGCCTAATCCGCAGCGTCGATTCCCGCCATAGGGGAGAACTTACGGTGCTGCTGAGCCACGAGTTCAGTGGACATGTTTACGTATATCATAGTGGATTCAATATCCTGATGTCCCATAATGCGTTTGAGTGAGAACGGGTCTCCCCCGTTCACTACGTACTGTAGCCCGAATGTATGTCGCAACGTGTGGGGCCCTATCTTCGGCGGCCTAAAACCTGCTTTTTCCATGCAGCGTCTGACGATTAACTGCAATCCCCAGGCGGTGAGCCGCCCCTGCCTTCCGATCCAGATTCCTCTCTCGTCCCCCTGTTTGTTTACAAGTTCGAGTACGCTTGGCAAAACAGGCACTATCCTGTCGCCAGTCTTGCCGGTAATCCTTATGTAATCCGGCCCTAGGCCGTCCTTGGTCATAGACTCGAGTTCGCCGAGACGCATACCGGTGTCCAGCAGCACAGCAAGAATCGCATAGTCCCGCTCATTGTCCGCGGAGGCGAGCAAGCGATGAACTTCGGGTGAAGTGAGTGTGCGCGGCAGTTTCCTCCTTACCCTCGGAGCTGGGGTTCGAGACATGAGGTTTGGAGCGATCCCCTCTTCATCCGCCCACGTCCAGAATGTGCGCAGCCTCCTCCACAGACTCAGGAGAGAAGCGTGCGATAAACCTGAGTTGTCAATGAAGAACTGCTGCATATCATTCGGAGAATCGGGTAACTCAGGGTACCTGCTCTCCATCTTTTCTAGCGCCCAAGTGTATGCTCTGATGGTCTCTGGCGACACCATTTTGGAGAGTCTTGAATCCAAGAACATGCCGACAGCCTGAGAAGTTTTCATCATTCGCATCCTTCCTAATTGATACTGACTGACTTGTAACTAGGAAGGATGCTACGTATGCTGGATTAGTGAAAAAAACGACTTTTGGGGGGTTTTTACTTGTTGTTTCGTAAACAGCAGGTCGACGGTTCGAGTCCGTCCGTTGGCTCCACAGCAGTCTCCCCACCCCTCACCTCACCGCACAGGAGCGTACCCATGCGCGTTATGGTATTCGTAAAGGCAACCGCCGCCAGCGAAGCGGGCGTCATGCCCTCCACCGAACTCTTCGAAGCCATGGGCAGGTACAACCAGCAGCTCTTCGAAGCCGGCATTATGAAATCCGGCGACGGCCTCAAGCCCACATCCGAAGGCAAGCGCATCAGGTTCGACGGTACCGACCGCACCGTCATAGATGGCCCCTTCTCCGCCACCAACGAGCTAGTCGCAGGCTTCTGGCTCTGGGAAGTCAAAGACATGGACGAAGCAGTCGAGTGGGTCAAGCGAGCCCCCAACCCCATGCCCGGCCCCAGCGAAATCGAAATCCGCCCCTTCTACGAATTCGAAGACTTCGCCGACACCATAACCCCCGACCAAGTCCAGCGGGAAGAGCAAATGCGCGAAGAACTGGAGGGGCAGTAGGCACCGTTCTGCATCGAAGATTCTCACGAGTTGGCATATAGGCGTTCCGATTCCATTAATTTGAAGGAACGTCATTGCGCTGCAAGATTAGAGTGTAATCACAGAAATAGGGTGATATTTAAGAATGGTTCAGACAGATAGCCAAGCTGCAAGTTCTTATCCCAACGCCGTTAAACTGGGACTTGAAGATTCATCACGAAATGTCTTTGTAGTTCACGGCCGAAATCTAGTAATTCGGGATGAATTATTTGCTTTCCTTCGTGCGCTTGATCTTCATCCATTAGAATGGTCAGAAGCAGTCAGACTAACGGGACAACCTTCGCCCTACGTTGGAGACATACTGGATGCCGCATTTGAAAATGCACGGGCCATTGTCGTTCTGTTCACTCCAGACGATGTTGTGCATCTGCGGAAGGACTTGTGGGGGGAGGAAGAGCTCCCAATAGAGACTGATCCTTCTGGACAGGCTAGACCCAATGTCCTTTTTGAAGCCGGAATCGCTATGGGCAGGTCGCAAGACCAGACTGTCCTAGTTGAAGTCGGGATGGTCAAACCCTTCAGTGATATTGGGGGTCGTCACGTAATTCGGCTTGGAAACAGTACGGAGAGGCGACAGGAATTCGCACAACGACTACGCAGCGCAGGATGCCCAGTCAATATGCACGGAACCAACTGGCATACTGCAGGTAACCTTGACTCAACTATTGCCCCACTTGATGTAGGTCCCGCCTACGAAGAAATAGCAAGTGGTGAGTCTCCTACTTCGCTCTCAGAGGAAGCGGTCGAACTTCTCGTGGCAGCGGCAAGTCATGACAGCGGGAACTTAATAAAAGTTCGGCTAATGAAAGGAATAGTAATAAAGGCAGGTAGAAGAGCGTTTGACGCCAGAGGGAATCGGCGACTAGCGGCGGCGTTGGAAGGAGCCATTCGTGACCTAGCTATCGCAGGCCTAATTGAATGGGGTTCAAGTGGAGAATATTACTTGGTGACCCGTGAGGGTTTCGATTTCGTTGACGCCTTAGAAGCTCAAACTTCTTAAGACTAACAGTTAACGATTCTCCAAATGCGGAACCACACGATAAGCTCTCAAAAGAAAAGTAACTTAGACGCTCCGAGTCCAAGCAAGCCAAGACTTGCAATCCAAGTATGTTCACGATGTACTAAGGCTTTCTCTCTTCCTCCCCCTCCTCCGCCTCCTTCGCCCGCTCCACAATAACCCGCTGCAGCGTCTGCACGCTCCGACCGCTCACCTTGTGCCCGTAGCGCTTCTTCCTGCGCTTCCGCTCTCGCCGCTCGCCCTTTGTATCTTCGTTCGTCTGTGCCATCTCTGATCCCCTTGCGCGCAAAATATATTCCAGTACAGTCGTATTTGCTCTATATTATACAGAGGTGACATACAGACATTGGAGAAAAATCATCGTGCCATTTCCGCATTCCAAGCCCATCATCGCCCTCGCTCTGCTGCCGGTCCTCCTGCTCGCACTCATCGCGTGCGGCAGCGAGGACACCGAGACGCCCTACCGCATCGGCGTCATGGAATCCCTCACCGGTCCAGGCGAGACCTACGGCGTTATGGCGAACCAGGTCAAGCAGATGGCGCTCGACGAGATCAACGCTGCGGGCGGCATCAACGGACGACCGCTGGAGTTCGTCGTCGAGGACTCGCAGTGCAGCGCGCAGGGTGCAATCGCCGCGTACAGGAAGCTGACCGACGTGGACGGCGTCAAGATTATCCTCGGCACCTCGTGCAGCGGCGCGATGCTGGGTGCCGCTCCGCTCGCGGAGGCGGACGGAACCATCCTCTTCTCCGGGCTGGCGGCAAACCCTGACATCGCTACTGCAGGTGACTACATCTTCCGCACCCAGATTAGCGATGTGTACACCGGCATAGACACCGGCAACACCCTCTGGGCAGACGGCATCCGCGCGCTGGCGACTATCACGGAAGCGACAGACTACGCAGAGGGCGTGCGCCGCACATCTGTGGAACAGTTCCTGAAGCGCGGCGGCGAACTGGTGGCGGAAGAACGATTCTCCTCCGATGTAACCGACTTCCGCACGCAGTTGGAGAAGCTGTTCGTCACCAATCCTGATGCCCTACACATTTCGCCGCAGTCCGAGTTCTCGGCTGGCACCATCATCAAGCAGGCGCGTGAACTCGGCTACGAGGGCCCCATATACGCAGAGACCGTCACCGTCGGCGCGACCTCTATGGAAATAGCCGGAGATGCCGCGACCGGACTGAAGGCAATCACCGCCGACCTTGATCCCGCGAACGGCAAGGGGCAGGAGGTCGTCGCCAACTTCAGGGAGCGCTACGGCTATATCGTATTCCCCTGGCACATGGGCTCCGCGTACGACACCGTTTTCATCGCCGCCGAGTGCCTGAAGCAGACGCAGGACGACCAAGACGCCGACGGCTTCCGCGACTGCCTCTACGACATCACCTGGAGCGGCGCGATCGGCGATAACTTCAGCTTCGACGAGCAAGGCGAGGTGGTGGGACTCTCCCGCGTCGTCGTCGAGGTGCTCCCCGTATCGGAGCGCACTGCCGACAGGATTTACAGGGTTCTCGGCCCCGCCCCAAAAGAGTAGAATGATACAGGGATTTTCGACCGCCCCAAAAAGTGACTATTAATTCACGAAACCCATCAAAAGGAAAAAGGAGTTAGACATGGTGGACATAGGTGTAATTGCAGGCATCACTCTGATCATCTTGCTCGTTCTCACAATCTTGTATGTGATGCGGATTGTAAACCAGAGCGACGGCCCCACAGACATAATAAAGTAGCTTTATGTAGCCTTTTAAGGCTTTAGATCGGGCTTAAGAAGTCCACAGCCCGATAGCTTAGGGACGACTGCCATGCGAAACATTCTCATAGTCGCCTTCGACGGCTTGCAGCCCGCGCAGGTGACGCCCGCGCTCATGCCCAACCTTGCGTCATTCGTCGCTGAGGGCGTCGCATTCGACCACCATCATCCAGTGTACCCGTCCGTCACGCGCATCAACGCTGCGAGCATGGTGACGGGGCGCAATCCCGGCGCGCACGGCATAGCAGCCAACATACTCGTAATGCGCGACTACGATCCGCACACAGCATTCTCCGCGCTGGAGCCGACACTCGCCAAGGTCGCCCTCAAGACGAAGGTGCTGCTTGCGCCCACGCTCGCCGAGCACCTGCAACCGCACGGGCTAGAATATGTAGCGATCAGCACCGGCACGAGCGGCAACGCCTATCTGCACAGCCCCCACGCCGAACGCGTCGGCGGCGCGACCATCCATCCTGAGTTCGGCCTTCCCAACGAATTGCAGGAATACCTCGTCGGCAGGTTCGGTGAATGGCCGCCCGAAGGCGTCACCAACGGCGACAAGCTCGTGCGCGCCGTGGACATCATGACCGAGTATGTCCTCGCCGAGCGTAAGCCCGCCGTCTCCCTTGTCTGGTTCTCCGAGCCGGACAAGTCCCAGCACGCGCACGGCGTCTGCACGGAAGTCAGCACCCGCGCCCTCCGCGAAGCCGACGAGCAGTTCGGCAGGCTGCTGTCGTGGATAGACGCTGCCGGGACAGACACTGATGTCATCGTCATCTCCGACCACGGCTACTCCACCATATCCGAGGTCATAGACGTTGAGGGCCTGCTTCGCTCTGAAGGTTTCCCGCTTGGAGATCAGCCGGGCGGCGTAACGGTCGCGGGAAACGGCGGCTCCGTGCTCTTCTACGCCCACGACAGGGACGCGGCGACGGTGGACACGCTGGCAGGATTCCTCATGCAGCAGCGCTGGTGCGGCTCGCTAGTCGCCTCCGACGCCATCGGACAGATCGAAGGCACGCTGCCCGCATCGCTGGTAGGCATCGAGGGTCCCCGCGCTCCTGACCTTGCAATGTCCTTCCAATGGAACTCCCACGTAAGTCCGTCAGGCTACGCAGGCTATGCCTTCTCCGCAGGTGGAGCGCCTGAGCTTGGGCAGCACGGCTCTATGAGCCGCCACGAGATGCGCAACTCCCTGTTCGCGCGCGGCGGCAGCTTCCAGAGCGGCATTCGCGTCGCAAGCCCCACAGGGAACACCGACCTTGCGCCCACCGTGCTGCACCTTCTGGGCTTGGACGGCGGCGAGACGATGCACGGCAGAGTGCTGCACGAAGCGCTGGCAGGCGGCAATCATATCGACTGGGAGACTCACGAGCACCGTGCCGAGCGTCGCTTCGGTGGCGGCACATACCGCCAGCACATCACGGTCTCGCTTGTGGATGGCACGACCTACGTGGATGAGGGCAACGGCGCATACGAAGCCGGCTAACCGCCCATTTGCGGAGCGTTTGACCACACCCATGCCCGTTGATAAACTCGGCATCGTCCCGATGGTCAATAGACGACGAGCGCAACTATGTCCGAAAGCAACCAGCCTGGTGCCACCGCACCCATCCTCGAAGTCCGCGACCTGGTCAAAGACTTCGGGGGCGTCCGCGCTGTTGACCACTGCTCCCTCGACATCATGCCCGGCACCATCACCGGCCTCATCGGTCCCAACGGCGCGGGCAAGACCACGCTTTTCAACCTCATCAGCGGCTTCCACAAGCCCACCAGCGGCACGATCACCTTCCAGGGCCGCCGCATAGACGGGATGGAGGCGCACGAGACCTTCCACACAGGGTTAGTCCGCACCTTCCAGATTCCGCGCGAATTCAAGCAGATGACCGTGCTGGAAAACCTCATGCTCGTCCCCGCGAACCAGTCCGGCGAGCGCGTCTGGGCATCCTGGTTCGCGCCATGGCGCATCGGCCCCCAGGAGCGCGCCATAGAACGGCAGGCGCTAGAAACGCTGGAGTTCCTGAACCTGCACCACCTCAAGGACGAGTACGCCGCCAACCTCTCCGGCGGCCAGAAGAAGCTCCTTGAGCTCGGCAGAACCCTGATGGCGAGACCCAAGATGATCCTGCTAGACGAACCGAGCGCAGGCGTCAGCCCTACTCTCACAGAGCTGCTTATGGAGGACATCCGGCGCACCCAAGAAGAGACCGGCATCACCATCCTCATCATCGAGCACAACATGCACGTAGTTATGAGCCTCTGCGATCCCGTCATCGTTATGAGCGAAGGCAGGAGGCTCACGGAAGGCACCCCCGACGAGATTCAGCAGAACGAAGAAGTGTTGAGCGCCTACCTCGGATTCACCGCCGAGGCACTCGCATGAGCATCCTCGCCGTTGACAGCGTCGTCGCAGGCTATGGCGAGACCGAAATCCTACACGGCATTTCCATGCGCATTGAACCGGGCGAAGCAGTCACCATCTTCGGTCCCAATGGCTGCGGCAAGTCAACCCTCATGAAGACCATCTTCGGACTGCTCACCCCGAAGCAGGGCAGCATCGTCTTCGAGGACTCCGATATCACCGGCATGCCCACCGACAGGCTCATCCGCATGGGAATGTCCTATGTACCCCAGACAGGCAACATCTTCCCCTCGCTGACCATCGAGGAAAACCTTGAGATGGGCGCGTTCGTGGACGACACTGATGTGGATGCGCAGATTTCCGAGATGTACCGCATATTCCCGGACTTAGAGCGCAGCCGCCGCCAGCGCGCCGGCAGCCTGTCCGGCGGTCAGCGACAGATGCTCGCCTTCGGGCGCGCGCTCATGCTCAGACCCAGGCTGCTGATGCTCGACGAGCCATCAGCAGGCCTGTCGCCAATCATGGCACAGCTCATTTTCGACAGGCTGCGCGACATCCGCAGCACCGGTGTCGCCATCCTCATCATCGAGCACAACATCCGCACAGCCCTTGCCATGTCCGACAGGGGATACGTGCTTGCCGACGGCCAGAATCAGTTGGAGGGAAGCGCGTCCGGCCTGCTCGACAACCCTGAGATCGGACGCCTGTACCTCGGCGGTAGAATTCATGATGAACATGCAGAATAGAGCAGGGGACAGCGTGAGCTAATGTCCATGCATTCAGCCGCAATGCGAGCCAGAACCGCAGCGCACAGCGAACTCGGCTGGAGCGTTGCGCTGGTCGTGCTGTGCTGCTTCCTGTTTCTCGCCGCGCCCGGCAAGATGGTCAACGGACTGCTGCTCGGCTGCATGATCGCCCTCGGTGCCATCGGCATCACCCTGATATACAGCATTCTGCGCTTCGCCCACATCGCGCACGGCGACTACATGACCCTCGGCGCGTATGTCACCCTATTTCTGCTGACAGTCGCCTTACCCGCCCTCGGCATCGAAGGCGCGGGCTTCGGTCCCTTCACATTCGGCTATCCACTGCTGATTGCCCTGCCGATAACTATCCTTGTCTGCTGCGCCGTCGCCATCGCCTTGGACTATTCAGTCTATGAGCGCCTACGAGAGCGCGGCAGCGGCCTGGTAACGCTCTCGATGGTCTCCCTCGGCATCGCCATCGCCGTCAGAGGCGCTATACAGATGCTCTGGGGCACCGAGCCCTTGCAGCTCCCCCGCGAAACGAGGCCCTTCTACCACATCGACTTCGAGTTAGCACTACCCATGGGCGGCGCGCTTCCGTTCGAAATGCGCGTCCCGCCGGACAACATATTCCTCGGACTCACCACAGTCGTGCTTGTCGGCGCCCTTTACCTGTTCCTCAGTCGCACCCGCATCGGCAAGGCAATGCGCGCAACATCCGACAACATCGATCTTGCGCGCGTTACGGGAATCAACACCACTCGCATAATCCACTGGACATGGGCAATCGCCGCCGCCTACGCTGCTATCGCCGGAACTCTGATCGCCGTATCACAGGCACAAATGCTCCCCAACTCCGGCTGGAACACTCTGATTCCGCTCTTCGCCGCGGTAACTCTCGGCGGCATCGGCAAGCCCTGGGGCGCGCTGGTCGGCGGCTTGCTTGTAGGTGTGTCAACGGAAGTCTCCACGGAGTGGCTGTCCCCGGCATACAAACCCGCCGTAGCGTTCGGCATAATGCTGCTGGTGCTGCTTGTCCGCCCGAGAGGGCTGTTCGGCGACACGGACTCGTGATATGGAATACCTAATAAGCTTCATATACTTTCTCGTCAGCTTCGGTATCCTCGCTGGCATCTACGGCGTGTTCACCCTGGGACTCAATGTCCACTGGGGCTACACAGGCCTGTTCAACATTGGCGTCGCGGGGTTCTTCGCGCTGGGTGCATACACCGCAGCCTTGCTAACGACCACTCCGCCTTCCCCGGATCAGTTTGAGGACTTCATATTCGGCGGAAATCTTGGAAACACGCTGAGACTGGGAATAGACCTCTGGTTCATAGTCGCGCTTGCGGGCGCGGCAGCAGTCAGCGGCATTGTCGCTCTGGTAGTCGGCGGGATAACCCTGCGCCTGCGCGACGACTATCTCGCCATTTCCACGCTCGGCATTGCCGAGAGCGTCCGCCTGATGTTCCTCAACGAAAAATGGCTCGGCAACGGCTCACGCGGTCTCTACAAGATACCCAAGTTCCTCGGTGACAGGGTATCCCCCGACCAGTACGACCTCCTGTACTTCGCAGTGGTTATTATCGTGCTCGCCGCGCTCTACTTCGCCGTCCAGCGCGCCATAGACTCGCCGTGGGGGCGCGTCCTCCGAGCCATCCGCGAAGATGAGGAGGCGACTGCCGCAGCGGGCAAGAACGTCTTCCGCTTCAAGCTGCAGGCTTTCATTCTAGGAGCAGCCGTCATGGGTATCGGCGGCGCGCTCTACGCGCACGGCTTCCGCTACGTGGACCCATTCGTCTTCGACCCGCTGCTCGCGACATTCATCATCTGGGTGATGCTCATGGTTGGGGGAAGCGGCAACAACCTCGGCGCGCTACTGGGCGCATTCATCGTATGGGGCATTTGGAGCAGCACCCAGTTTCTGCCGCAGGAGATCAACAACCCCAACCTGCGCTTCTTCCTCATAGGCTTCCTGCTCGTGCTAGTTATTCTCCTGCGCCCCAACGGAATCCTCGGCGAGCGACGCCGCGTATCGGAGGGTTGACAGGCAGACTACCATACGGGCATCAGAAACTTGGGATTTTGAAATCGCAGAAGGAGCGAAGCACACCATGATCTACGACATGCGAATCTACGACCTGCAACCCGGCTCGGTGCCGCAATACATGAAGGCCGTCGAAGAGGTCGCCATCAAGATACGCGACGACTACGGCGTCAAGCTCGCCGGCTGGTACTACACCGACATCGGCCCCCTGAACCGCATCGTCCACATCTGGGCGTACCGGGACTACACCCACTTCGCAGAGGCGCGCGAGCAGGTGCGCTCCGACCCGCGCTGGAATAACGAGTACATGCCCCGCGTCCGCGGCTTGGCGATCAAGCAGCAGGACATGATTATGAAAGGCGCCGACTTCTTCCCCGGCCCGCAATAATCAGGCACTTCATCATCACATAAAAAAGTCTTGCACTATAATATATCAGCAGTATTAAAATAAACGGGATTTGCTGGAGGTAGGCCATGGCGACTACCAGGACGATTACCAACGCATTTGTCAACAGGGTGCTCCCGGACATCTTCTACGAAGACCCGGAACCCGTAGAGGACGGCATGCAGCAAGCCCCGGTCATCATCGAAATTGCACACCTGCTGACTGCCCAATTCCGCAAACGAGACGATGTATTCGTGTCGGCCGGTGGCTTCATTTTCTATGATCGCTCAAACGGCAACCGTCGCATTGCCCCGGACTGCTACATCTCGTTTGACGTCGACCCAAAAGCCGTTCTGGAAAATCTGCCCAATTACTGGATATGGGAAATCGGCAAGCCTCCCGATTTTGTAATGGAAGTGGCGTCACCGAGCACGGCGTCAAATGACCTCGGTCGTAAGCGCGATCTCTACGCGCAGGTTGGTATTGCCGAATACTGGAGACTCGACCCTACGGGCGGTGATCTGTATGGTCAGCCACTTACGGGCGAGCGCCTTATCGATGGCGAGTACCAGCATTTTGAGCTACAAAATGACGCGGACGGCACCGTCTGGGCTTACAGCGAGGTCCTCGACCTGCGATTCCACTGGGGTGAGGAGCTCGAATACGGCTTTGATGTGCGAGATCCGGAGACCGGCAGAACGATAAGTCCGGAAGCGATAGAGAGAGAAGGGCGCTTGGCCGAGCGCGACGCACGGCTGCTGGAGCGCGACGCACGGCTGGCAGCCGAGGCTCGTGAGCGCGAGTTACTCGCCGAAATCGAGCGTCTGCGCCGTCAGTCCGCACCCGATGCCTGATACATGACAGTTAATTCTATGACGGTTTAGTCTATGGCAATTACCCCGGCAGATACTTCCGGTTCACCTTAGCCACATAGCTGAAGGTCGGGTTCACGAACTGCGTGCAGCGCGCTTCGAGCACCTGCCCCAGGAACAGGTACGCCTCACCCCGCGTGAAGCCATAGTCGTGCTGCAGCCACAGGATCATCTCTGACAACGCTGCGCGAAATGCGTCCTCTGCAGGGCGCGCCATCGCGGTCGTCATTATGTGCGTATCGTTCGTGATGCGCGGCCAGGTCATCCCCGCCGGCATCGGCACCAACTCGCAGCGCAGCCGTGCTGTGCCGCCCGTCTCGATGCCGCCCGCGCCACAGATCTCGCCGTCGCCCTGCCGCGCGTGCATATCCCCGATGTGCAGCAGCGCACCCGGCACATTCACCGGCAGCCAAACCGACGCGCCCGTCGTAACCTCCTGTATATCGAAGTTGCCGCCCCATTCGCCCGCCCACGCATTCGTCCGGCGATCATACTTCGGCGCAACCCCCACCACGCCAAGCATCGGCGCAGTCGGAATCTTCAGAGTGTCACTCCACAGGATATTGCCGTCCCGTATCTGCACGACCTTGTGGTGCCGTCCTACGCCGCTGTCTCCCATCCACCCCGGCATCGCGCTCGTGCTTCCCCGGTAGTTCGTGAAGCCGAAAGGCTCTGTTTCAATCTCGCCGACATGCACGACCAGTGCCATGCCCGGCTCCGCGCCGTTGATATAGATACAGCCGCTCGAAGGGTTGCCGGCCCGTAGCACTTCCCGAAGCCTCTCGCCGTCCGGATGGTCATCCAGCCACGGACCCCGGTTCATCTGCGTTACAACCTCGAACTCCTCCCCCGGATCAACCCACATCGTCGGCGCGTTATCAGGGCCAGTCTCGAAATATAGGACATCCTTACCGGAACGCTGCATGGTAATCTTCCTCCGATAATAACAGGATGGGCAGGTTAGAAAAGATACAGATTGTCGAAAAAGATGTGGATCATGACTACGCGCTCACGCTCGCCACGGCAGGCAACTCCACTTCCACCGTTAGCGCGGTCGTGGTTGGCTCGGGAATGGGATCGCCGTCCTCACGCATGAATTCAAGATGATACACGACCCCTTCCCGAATCAGTTGCTCAGTTTCTTCGCGAGTATCTCCCGCGGCGATGCAGCCGGGCAAATCCGGCAGGTACGCGGAGTATCCATTGTCAGTCTTCTCGATAATTGCAAGGTATTTCATCGTAATTGTCTCCTTTCAAGCCCAGCCTGTTTCAAGATGCTATGCCAAGTAGGCGTAGCCAAATCTTTGCCCAGCCTCCCGGCAATAGTAACCTTTCCCGGTTTTAGGGGATGCTTGTAATGTCGGTGGCTGCCCCGCGTTCGCACATGATACCACCCATCACCCTCAACCAATCGTATCGCGTCCCGCACCTTGGGCATACACTAACTCTCCGCCCCGCTGAATGCCAACCATCCGCAGTCCCCAACGTTCATGAGTATAACAGCAGCTTGACCCAATTGAATCCAGTTGACTGTGCAGCGCAAGCCCGTAACGAACTGGCTTACCCGAATACCGAAAACCTAGTCCGCAGGCTTGCCTTTTCTATGGTTATTGGCTATAGTTTGCATACTCTTTTTGGATAATTGAGGATAATTCCGCATAATTCGGCGCAGTGTCCCTTTGCGGACTTCTGCAAAGTCAAAAACCTGTACGAAGGGGAGATATAGCATGACTACAAGTGGCTCAAGAGGCGATGTAGTTCTGGAAGTTGACGACCTAAGAACATACTTCGTCACACGCTGGGGTGTGGTTAAGGCAGTCGATGGCGTTAGCTTCGACCTGAGACGCGGCGAGACCCTCGGCATCGTGGGCGAGTCCGGTTCCGGCAAGTCCGTAACATCGCTCTCCATCATGCGCCTGGTACCCTCGCCTCCGGGACACATCGTCGGCGGGCGGGTTCTGTTGAACGAAGAGGACGTTCTTCAGCTCGATGAGAAAGAGATGGAGAAGATTCGGGGAGACCGCATCGCCATGGTGCTGCAGGACCCGATGACCGCTCTCAACCCTGTGTTCGACATCGACGACCAGGTGGGTGAGGCTCTGAAGATTCACCGCAACATGAAGGGCAATGACCTGCGCGATCAGGTCATCGACATGCTCCGCAAGGTCCGTATCCCTGCCCCCGAAGTTCGCATCCGAGACTACCCGCACCAGCTCTCCGGCGGCATGCGCCAGCGCGTCGTCGGCGCTATCGGCATCTCCTGCGACCCCGAGGTCCTCATTGCAGACGAGCCAACGACCTCACTCGATGTGACCATTCAGGCACAGTACCTCCGACTCCTGAAAGACCTTCAGGCAGAAACAGGCGTCGGCATTATGTTCATCACACACGACTTCGGCATCGTCGCAAAGATGTGCGACAGGGTTGCAGTCATGTACGCGGGCCGCATCGTCGAGCACGCCGATGTCCGCACCATATTCAACAATCCGAAGCACGAGTACACGAAGGCGCTCATCAACTCGGTGCCAAAGCTAGAGGAGAAGACGGGACGTCTGGCACAGATCGAAGGCCAGCCGCCGCTGCTCTATAACCTTCCTCCGGGCGACGCCTTCGCGGACCGCACACCGCTTCCCACCCTCGAAAAGGATTTCCAGATTCGGCCCGAGCTTGTCGAGATCGAGCCTGATCACTGGGTGCAGCTTTCCCACTCATCAGTGGCAGAGTTCGACAATTACAAGCACCTCGTTCCCTACGGCGCGGAATACTAGGCGGCGCGGCTCTCAACCACTCCGGAACATCCCAGACAGAGCAGACTAAACAAGGCTGGTGTTAAGAAATGACAACTAATGGCACTTCTTCCAACGGGGCAGTGAACCGCTTCGGCGTTGAATCGGCCCCCGGCGTGGACAGCAGCTCCGACGCCATCATATCCGTGCGACACCTTCGCAAGTGGTTCCCGGTGGGCAACTCCTTCCTCAGCCGCAACAAGAGCATCCTGAAGGCTGTGGACGACGTCAGCTTCGACATCGAGCGTGGCAAGACTATGGGCCTTGTGGGCGAGTCCGGCTGCGGCAAGACGACCACGCTGAAGGTCATGCTTGGCCTCGAGGAGCCGACATCCGGTCAGGTCTTCTTCGAAGGTGAGGACGTGGCGACTCTCAGCCGCGCGGGCAAGCGCGAATTGCGCAGTTCGCTGCAGGCTGTGTTCCAGGACCCATGGGCGTCTCTTAATCCCCGCATGCGCGTCGGTAGCATCATTGGAGAGCCGCTTGAGGTCAACACGACGATGACCAAGGGGCAGATTTCCTCCCGCGTTCAGGAACTGCTGGAAGAGGTAGGATTGCCGGCATATCAAGCATCGCTGTTCCCTCATGAGTTCAGCGGTGGCCAGCGCCAGAGAATCGGCGTTGCGCGCGCCCTCTCACTGAACCCTAAGATCATCGCGCTCGACGAGCCGGTGTCCGCGCTTGATGTGTCCATTCGCGCACAGATAATGAACCTGCTCGTTGACCTTCAGCAGGAGCACGGCCTGGCTTACGTCATGGTCGCGCACAACCTCGCTACCGTGCGCTACATGTGCGACCGCATGGCAGTGATGTACCTCGGCGTCGTTCAGGAAATGGGCGATACCGAGAGCATCTTCAGCAACCCGGTTCACCTGTACACCAATGCGCTCCTCTCGGCGGCGCTGCCCTCGCACCCGGACATCCAGCGCGAGGAGATCGTGCTGCCCGGTGAGGTCGTCTCCCCGGTTGACCCGCCCGAAGGCGACGTCTTCATGACGCGCACGCCCCTCGAAGTGGACCCCAACCACGAGTACGCGAAGTCCCGACCGCCTCTGGTCGAGATCGAGCCCGACCACTGGGTAGTCCAGACTCCCTGGAGCACCATCGGCAACGCGCAGGAACAGGGCATTGACCTCACAACCCTCCTGGAGTAATCTCCGAGTCGGTTCAAAACACTAGCGAGCATAACAAGAAGAGGGGCGGTCTGATCAGACCGCCCCTCTTCTTTGGCTTGTTTCGTATTTAGTGTGACTGGGTATTGTTGGGATATATGCGGCCTAGTTGACCGTAAAAGTACCTACCTTCTCACCATCGCACAGGATGTCGAACGCGCCCGCGCTTGCAACACTGAAGGAATAGCTGCGTCGCGTGCCCGTTTCCAGCTCCAGGTCAACTTCCGTAATGCCTGGACCGAACGCGCCACCTGAGCTGCTGATGGCGAGGCCGTCAACCTTGTAGGATACCTTTTCACGCTCGCCTTGTAGCTGAGTAGAGCCTGTGGCTGTGGTGGTCACTTCGCCGCCCGTGAGCTGAACGGCAAAATTAACGCGCGACCCTTCGCCGACCATGATGTCGGAGGGTTCAGCGGTACAGCCCGTGTCGGTCTTCTCTACGTCCACCCGGAACTGCTCGAACGCCGCGACTGGAGAGCGGTGAAACTCGCCGGTCTTGTCGTCGTCTCTCCTCGCAGGACGCCGGTCTCCCGACTCCACGCCACAGGCGAGCAATACCATGCTTCCCAAAGTGATGAAAATCAAGGAGATGTACAGCAGAGGGATATTTCGCGTATTGTTCATAATAGGCGTCCTTGTTGGCAATCAGTTTCAGAGGGTAAGTCGATATTGATGTATGCCTAACTTATAACGGCGCTCCGCTTAAGGTCAAGCCTGAGCGAAGCGCCGTTTATGCTTCTAATCCAACAACGTCGTTGTATGGTGCTGTGAAGCTCGCTCCAATCCTTAAAGCTGGCGCAGACGCGGGTCAAAGCGATCCCGCATCCAGTCGCCCAGGAAGTTCAGCGACATAACGACGAGGAATATGCAGAAGCCCGGGAAGAACGAAATCCACCAGGCGTCTTCAATATATACACGCCCGTCGTTGACCATCGCACCCCACGCTGGAGTGGGCGGCGGGATGCCGGCGCCGAGGAAGCTGAGTATCGCTTCCGTGAGGATGAGTTGTCCAACACGCAGCGTCGCAATGACGATGACGGTGTTGATAACGCCAGGCAGCAGGTGCCAGACCATTATGCGGAATGTGGACGCGCCCGCGACCTGCGCGAGACTCACATAGTCGCGCGTCTTGAGCGAAAGCACCTCGCCGCGCACATTACGCACGAAGGGCGTCCATGACAGCAGCGCGAGCAAGCCGATCAGGATGATGAATGTCTGACCGATTGCGATAACGACCACGATAGCGACGAGAATGAACGGAAGACCGAGCCAGATGTCGGTCACACGCATAATCACTTCATCGATGAGGCCGCCGAACCATCCGGCGACGAGTCCCATCGAAACACCGATGAGCAGGCCGCTGGACAGGGCAATGCTGACGACGACTAGCGACACTCGCGCGCCGTGAATTAGGCGGCTGAGCAGGTCGCGCCCAATGTTGTCGCCACCGAGCAGGTAACTGGTAGTGGGAATGCGGACCTTGGATCTCAGGTTCGCCTGCTGAAGGAAGGCGTCGTCAATCGCTTCTTCGTCGCGCAGTTGATCCGGTGTCAGCGTGACCCCGAAACGCTCGGCCGCTTCCGTCACGCTTGTGAGAACAGGCCTCGGAATGGCTGCGTCCTGCACTTTGATTTCCAAGCCCGCCTGCTTCTCGAATGACTCTTCGGCGACAATACCGCCATAGAGCGGGTCCGATATCTGCTCCAAAGACATTTCGACATCGTACTGTTCGGCTGCGGCGAGGATATTTAAGCCGACAGGCGTCCATGGGGCATCGTCAGGGCTGTCAATCGGACGCACTTCCGAAATTGTCGCGAGTTCCATCACATTGGCGCGCACGCCGGCTTGGTCCCTGAACGCTTCACGAATCGCCTTTGCATCTCCCCTGATTTCCGGGGCTATGGTGACATTGTACTGCTGGGCCGCCTCTGCGACTGACAGATTGACGAATTCGCCGTCGATTGCGGCTACGAGAGGCAGGTCCTGAACTGAAACCAATTTCGCATCTTCCCATGCGGGAGCCAAAATCGTGTAGTCCGGGATTGCCGTGATGGGGTTGTGCGGCGCGATTACATTCGCAAACAGCGCTGTGAGAATCAGGAGCGTCAGAACAACGATTGATATTAGCGGCCAGCGCTTGATCCTGTTCCAGAACCCCAGAATCCCTGTTGTTGACTCGGATAAGCCTTGGGTCAGGTCGGCCGACAGTTCAGCTTGAGCCATCGAAATACACCTTGCCTATTCGCAGATTCGTACTTGCCTTGCTTGCTTCGTCTTGTAGATGTCGGTCTCAGGGCGAAGAGTATCACGGTTACGCGTAGCGGATGCGAGGGTCAATGAGCGCGTAAAGCATGTCCGTAACGAAATTCATGACCACATAGAACGAAGTGAACACCATCACCACCGCGACCATTACAGGGAAGTCATTGTCCTGAATAGAGCCGAAAGCCAGCCTGCCAAGGCCATTGATGGCGAAGATGGATTCGGTTACGACCGCGCCCGTGATGAATCCGGTCAGCAGCAGGGCGGAGAATGTAAGCGGCGCGATTAGCGCATTTCTAAAGCCGTGTTTCCAGATTACGGTATTGGTGGATACGCCCTTAGCGCGCGCCAGTTTTATGAACTCGGAGTCCAGAATTTCCAGCATCGCAGAGCGCACGAGCCTAAGGTAGCTCGCGGCGGCTATCCAGCCCAGGGTAATTGTGGGCAGGATGTAGTATTTCCAAGGGAACAAGCCCTCTCCTAAAGTGCCGGTAGGCAACCATTTAAGGCGCACTGAGAATAGGAGAATGAGCATGATCGCCACCCAGAACACGGGCAGCGCCTGTCCGAAGAGCGCGAAACCGCGCGATATTAAGTCGAGCGTGGAGCCACGTCTCACGGCGGATAGCACGCCCAGCGGTATCCCGACGACGGACGCGAATAAGAACGAAGACGCCGCGAGTTTGAGTGTTACCGGAAGGCTGACCACGACTTTGTCGAATACGCTCTTTCTATCTATGAGGCTGTCCTGCCAGTTACCCTTCAGCATGTTGCCCAGCCAGACCGCATACTGCCAGATAATCGGCTTGTCCAGGCCAAGCTCTCTGCCGAGAGCGTCCCAGCGCTCCTGAGTGATGCCGTAACCGCCCTCTTGAGCGTACAAGTAGCGCGGGTCGCCATACACTCTCGAAAGGGTGAATGTTAGCAACGTCGCGCCAATGAGCGCGAACGCGCCGAAGGTGATGCGTCTGATAAGGAAGTTAATCATCTATCCACACTTCTCCCCGTCGTTTAGCTTCTTATGATTTAGCTTCACATCACTCGCGCATGATGGACAGGAAGCAAATTGTGACCGATGAGTGGGATGTAATTCCATATCCCGCTCATCGAAAGAAGGTCTTGTTGAATGTTAGATTGTTTAATGCAGGCGCACCGTATAAACGGAGGCGCCTGCAACTTGTTTACGCCGTATTCGCAAGTATTACTGAGTGAGCTTGATTGTGCGGACGTTGTTGATTCCGGCGAGGTTGCCATTGGCGATGGGCCTCTGGTCCCACTCGGCGATGAGGTCCGGGTTATACGCGGGCCAAATCGGAATTTCGAATACGCCTACGCATGCCGCCCATTTGCGGTTGTTGTCGTAGAACGCCGCCGCCAGCTCTTCGCGCTTCGCCTTGTCAGGCTCACCAGCCATCTCCAGGTAAGTCTGAGCGGCGAAGGGAAGTTCCTGCGCTACGCCATAGCCACCCGCGCTGATGGAGCTCATCACGAAGCCGTGCGCCCAGTCATACGGGAAGTTCGCCTTGTTCTCGTCGCCGCAGCCTGTGAACATCGTCTTGTTCGTGCGAGCGACCAGACCCGGGCGGAAGGTGCCGTACTCGGTCTTAATCAGGTTGACCTTGACATTAAGGTTGTCCTGCCAGCCCGCGCCGACCGCCTCACCGACGTCGGAGTTAAGCTCGCCGGTTCCGATCCACATATCGGTCTCAAAACCGTCGGGGTAACCGGCCTCTGCCAGCATGTCCTTCGCCATGGCGAAGTCGGTGCCCCAGTTCCACTCGTCCCTGTAGCTCGGGTTGTTGATGGAGAGATACGGCTGGTGGTTCACAACGCCCAGACCGGCGATTGTGTTCTCCAGTAGCGAATCGCGCTCAATTGCAAACGCCAAGGCGTTGCGGACGAGCCTCGCCGACTGCATGGAAGCCGTGTCCTCGCTGTAAGCGCCATCCTCGAACGGGTCGCCGATGTGCGGGAACTCGGCGGTGCCTGAGCCGTCGCGGTCACGTTCGAGCGGGTCGCCGGTTAGCGCGCCGAACTCTTCCCAGTAGTTGCCGGCTGCCATCGAGATGTTGAACATAGAGTTGAACTTGCCGCCGCGCTGAGCTTCATAGCCGTCCGCAACCAGTCCGGGGATGTCGGCAAGCGCCACCTGGGCTATCTGAGCCTCGCCGGCTTCTAGCGCCGCCCTGCGGGACTCACCGGCAGGAATGTCGCGCCATTCAATCTCCGCAACGTACGGGCCGATGTTGCCCTCGCCGCGCGCGTAGTAGTCGGGGAATGCCGTGAGTTTCATGTGCTTCTGCTGCACCCACTCGTCAACGCTGAACGCGCCGACGCCGGTGTAGTCGTCCTGCATGCCTTCAACGCCCTTCTCGGCGAAGACCTTGCTGCTGACGATGCCCGCCGTCTGCCAGAAGCGGCTGAAGCGGTGCAGAACGCCGCGGCTGTCGTAGTTGCGGTATTGCAGGCGCACGGTGTAGGGGTCGATCGGGTCCATGCTTGCAATCAGCGGAGCGAAGTCGCCTGCCTGTCCATGAACGCTCTCGGGGTTGGTTACCGAGTTCGCGTCGTTATAGGAGAACGCCACGTCTTCGGAGGTCATCTCACCCATGCCGTTATGGAACATCACGCCCTCGCGGAGGGTGAAGTCACCGTGCTCCAGCGACGGGTCGAGCGTGAACTCGGTCGCCAGCATCGGCTCGATCGTGGGTGAGCCTGTCTCGTCCAGCGCGGAGTTGAACAGTGTCTCCGTCATGCCGGCCATGTAGATGATTTCCGCGCAGCCGCCCGCGCTAGCGGAGCAGAAGCGAGGAAGGCCGTTGGGCGCGCCGATGCGCGTTACCGCGAAAAGCAGCTTGCCCTGAGGTTCAGGCTTATCCATCATCATACCGCCGCCACTCGGCGCTGCCGGTGCGGGCGCTGATGTCTGCGCCGCCGGTGCTGGCGGTGTCGTTGCCTGTGCCGCCGGAGCTGCCGGAGCCGGAGCTGCCGCCTGCGGTGCCGCCGGAGCTGCCGGAGCCGCCGGTGCCTGAGGAGCTGCAGCCGGCGCTGCTGCCTCTGGCGCCGAACACGCGATCGCGCCTATCAAAGCGGTCGCTGCTACCGCCCCAAAAAGGAGCTTCTTCCCTAACCACTTAGGTCTCATGTGATCCCTCCTAATTCTGAATTCCACTCTTTTTCCCATAAGGGCTTGCCTCACAGCCGTAACTTATGAGTTGCACGATATTTATCATACATTCAGAGGGCAAGTCAAGGCTTTGGATTTGAAAATGAGTAATATTGCAGCTTGTATTTTGCGAATACAAAGTGGACGTGCGCGGCGAAACAATCACGGAACAACCACGAAACAGCCGCGTTACGACAGAAATTCCCACCATTCACTTTTCGGAAGGTCACCATGCGCCGCAGGTCGGCACTTTTGGACTCAACATGATAGAATCTCACCACACTGGCACGGCGACAACCATACATACAGCGTGAACCCAATCAGGAGGATTTCCAATGGCAGACTTTGAAGGCATATTGCCCGCAATCATCACGCCCATGGGCGAGGACGGAAGGCTGAACGAAGCCGCGTTCCGCGAGGTGATGGAGTACAACATTCAGGCAGGAGTGCATGGATTCTGGATCGCAGGCGGCACCGGCGAAAGCGTGCTGCTCGACGACGAAGAGAACATGCGCATTGCGGAAGCGGCAGCCGACCAGAATCAAGGGCGCGTCAACAACATCATGCATGTCGGCGCGGCAACCACCGAGCGCGCCGCTAAGCTCGCCGAGCACGCCGCCAAGATGGGCAACGAAGCCATCTGCTGCGTCCCGCCCTTCTTCTATCGCCAGAGCGACGACGCAATAGTCGAGCATTACAGGGTCGTTGGCGAAGCCGCCGACCTCCCGCTCTTCGTGTACAACCTGCCCCAGTCCACCGGCGTAGAGATCACGCCCGAACTGATGCAGAAGATTCAGGACCGCGTTCCGCAGCTCAAGGGACTGAAGCACTCTGCAATCACATTCGCCAACGTGCGCGCATTCGCCCACATGGGCCTCGACTGCCTCATCGGCAACAGCATGCTGATGCTCCCCGCGCTCACCCTAGGCGCAACCGGCTGCGTTGACGGCCCCCCGAACTACGCGCCCGAACTCTGGGTGGACATCTGGAACGCATATCAGGACGGCGACTGGGATCGCGCAGAAGCCGCGCAGGACCGCGCAAGCGACGCAACTCTGCTGGCGCGCGAGCACGGACTGCACCCGACAGCCAAGTTCATCCTCAGCGAGCGGCTGGGCATCGACTGCGGCAGCCCGCGTCCTCCGGGACTACCCCTTACCGCGGCGCAGCAGGCGGATGTGCTGGCGCGCATGTCCCAGATCGGCATCGGCAAGGTCGCAGTCCCGCAGGGCGACGACTAGACGGAGGCTAACAGGATGGATAGAATGTAGAAGCAGGGACAAACTAACTCGCTAGCATTATTGCCGCAAAGAACGGACCTGTGAACGAGTGGCTTTATTCGGGAATTAACTATGACAACGATCGATGACCGCGAGCGGATAGCGCGCCTTGAAGAGTGGCGTGACAACGACGACGAGTGGTGGCGTGAGATGCTTTCTAGGATCGACAGGCTAGAAAGCAAGGTGGACAACAATCAGCGATGGACGACTGGTTTGCTGGTCGTCATCTTGATTGCAATCATCGGCAGCAACTGGATTGGATAGTCGCGCTATATTCGATGGGCGGCCATAATGCAGATACGAAGGGCAGGCGCAAATGCTTGCCCTTCGTCTGTTCAGACACTTCCGACTCGCCTCACCTTGCACGCCTGTATCGTCTATAATTGGGAAATCAAAGGCATCACACTACACGGCACGACGCAGATTGCATGGTGCCACCGATACATGGAGGCTTAGGTGGAGAAAATCCTTGCTATGGCGCTGAGAGGCGGGCTTTCCTTCCTGCTCGGTTTGCTGTTCGGTATAGCCGGACTTTTCATCGTACATTTCGTCTTTTTCAATTTTCCCTTCTTTCGCGTTACTCTCTTCCTGATGGCTCTTGGTTCGGGATTCGGCGTAGGCGTCGCAGTATTCCTCTCGTGGTTGAAACCCGAATCAACGGTGGACGTTAAGCTCATCGGCTGTATCGTGGCTTTCGGCGCTGCGATAATTGGCGCTGTTGCCGGCTACTATTACACTGAGCTTTACGACGTGGAAGTGCGTAATGTTACGCAGATTTCCACGGGATACCTGAAGTCGCCTGCCGTATGGGTCTATGTAACTTGGGGAACGTTCTTCTCCACGGCGCTGGGAGGCATGTACTACGGATTCAGGCTCTTCCGATACCACGAAGTCTAACTGACAGACAGACTCGGTTAAGGAGAACTCCTATATGAGCAACAACGCGGTTGAAGGCGTCAACACGCTCACATTCGACCTGTTCGGCACAGTCCTCGACCTCGCGGGCAGTCTGATGCCGCACATAGACGACTTCCTGTCAAAGCGCGAATCTCCGATTGACGCCGCGGCGTTCTGGGCGCAGTGGCGTCTGCGCCAGCGAGTCGAGCAGTACCAGGACACCCTCCTGATGCTCGGACACAGCGGCTACCTGACCGTCTGCAAGTACGGCTTCATATACACTCTCCGCTCCAACAACATCTCCTTCACCCACGAAGAAATCGAAGAGTTCATGCAGGTCTGGCAGCAACTCAAGCCCTTCGAGGACGCAGTAAACGGCTTGCACCGCTTGAAGGGGCACTACAAGTTGGTAGGCCTCTCCAACGGCGAACCATGGTATCTCGACCATCTGGTCAAGAACCGCATCAAGTTCGACTTCGACGCCGTCATATCCGTCGAAGAGGCAGGCGCCTTCAAGCCGCACCCCGGTGTCTATCGCAAGGCAGCCCGGATTCTCGGCTCAGAGGTGGGCGAGCTGATGATGGTCGCCTCCCACTCCTTTGACATCATGGGAGCGCGCGCCTGCGGCTACCGGGCTGCGTATGTCAACCGCTACGGCCTACCCATGGAAGAATCTCCCTACCAGCCCGACATTATGACGGTTGACTTCGAGCAGCTTGCGGACTACCTCGTTGACGGCATCGCGCCCGTTCTGCCTGACACGCTGCCCTACAGGGAGGAGTAAGCCATGACGACACCAGGCACCGATGCAATCGTAATCGGCGGCGGCGTTATCGGCTGCTCCATCGGATACCACCTAGCCAAGGCAGGAGTCACCGCAACCATCCTGGAGCGCGGCGAGTTAGGAATGGCAGCCTCCAACGCCGCATCAGGCATACTTTCGTCGTTGTTCGGCAATCCCACGGACCCATACACCCGGCTCGTGAACTCCAGCCTCGCAATGTTCCACGAACTAGCGCCCGAACTCGCCGAAGCATCCGGCGTGGACATCGAATTCGTCCAGAGCGGAGAACTCGAACTCGCCCTCAGCGAAGACGAAGCCCAGATGTTGCATGCCGCAGTAGAGGATGGCGGTTGGCGCAGCCCCGAAGCGCAATGGCTTGATGCCCAGGCAGTGCGCGAGATGGAGCCCGAACTCAGCGACAGCATAGCGGGCGGTATCTTCATGCCGGAAGTCTGCCGCATCAACAACCAGCGTCTCAGCGCGGCATACGCTCGCGCGGCAGAACTGCTCGGCGCAACCGTGCGCGAACACGCCGAGGTCGTTGGCATGGTGCGCAGCGGCCTACGCATCAGCGGCGTCCGCCTGCACGACGAAGAACTGCTGGCAGACCACGTCGTCATCGCCGCCGGTCCCTGGAGCAGCATCATCGCCGAAACGCTCGGCAGCCATGTGCCCGCCCGGCCCGTTCGCGGCGTCAACCTGAACCTGCAGCCCCTCGGTCGCAGCATCGGCACGGTGATTCACGGCGGCTGGGGATTGCTCGTCCCGCGCAACGACGGCTCGGTCATCGCGGGCGCAACCGTCGAAGAAGCCGGTTACGACGACCGCGTTACCGCAGGCGCGGTGCAGGACATCATGAACATGGCGGAGCTAATCGTGCCATCCCTGCGAGACGCCCGGCTCAACTGGGCGCTTGCCGGTCTGCGTCCCGGCTCACCCGACGACGCTCCCATGCTCGGCCCAGTACCCGGCTGGCAGGGCCTCCATGTCGCCACCGGACACTTCCGCAGCGGCATCCTCCTCAGCGCCATCACTGGTAAGCTCATCGCAGACCACATCACCGGCGAAAAGCCCGACCTGATCGAACACTTCAGCCCGACGCGCTTCAGGGGAGCGTAGCCCGCAAGCCTGCCCGCCCGAAGTCTTGCCCGCCCGCAAGCTCTCCAGCCCGACGAAGTCTTGCCAGAAACCCTACTGGTGTCTGCGACCCTCGTAAGGATGCTCGGCCTCGATCAAGTCGCCCTCCGCGAACCTGCTCGCGCGGAATTCGTGGATCGGATGGTCCGCGCTCTCGCCATGCATCACGAACTCCGCCATCATGCGGCCAACCACCGGGGACAGCTTGAAGCCGTGCCCGCTGAACCCAACCGCCCAGTACAGCCCTCCGACGCTCGACGACCTGTCCAGAATTGGGTTGCCGTCCGGCGCCATGTCGTACAGCGACCCGTATCCGCCCCTCTGAGTCGCCGCGCTGAAGTCCGGGAAGCGCATCTTCGCTCTGTCCCAGAACCTGGTGATGGTGTCGTGGTCGGCATTCAGCCCGAACCCGTCGGGATTCACCACCTCATTCAGGTCGTCCCACGCCTCTCCGCCGACCAGCGTGCCGTATCCTGAGTCAACGCGGAAATACGCGCCCGTCGTGTAATCGATAATGTTCGTCGTCAGCGACTCCAGTTGCGGCGGACGGCGCAAATGCACCATCTGCACCCTGACCGGCGAAATCGGCAGCGACTCGCCCAGGGGAGCCGCCAGTTGATTCACCCACGGCCCGATAGCCGCAACTACCGCATCCGCATCCACCGCTCCGGCATCCGTATCTACCCCAATGACACGCCCGCCCTGCGTTCGTATTCCCGTTACGGCGCATCCCGTCACAATCTCCGCTCCGTATTCCCGTGCCCTCTCCGCATACGCGTATGTCGTCGCAACCGGATCGGCATAGCCGGAAATCGGCTCGTAAACCCCAAGCGTTACACCTTCCAGATTTGCCTCTGGCACGAGTTCGGCGAGCTCCACAGGCGTGAGGGTCTCTATATTCACCCCAAGTTCCCGGTTCATCTCGACATTCGCCCGGGCAGCGGTCTCGTCGCGCTCCCCGAAGAATAGCGCCCTGCCGGTCTGCGTGAACCGCGCATCTCCACCCACCGCGTCCCCGAAGTTGTGGAATATGCTGCTCGCCTCCATCGCCATCTTGACCAGCGTGGGATGGAGATAATGCTCTCGCACCATCGCGCCCGACCTGCCGCTCGCGCCGCTCGCAAGGTGCCCCTTCTCCAGCAGCATCACTTTGCCTGCACCCATCCGCGACAGGTGCATGGCGATGTTCGTTCCATTCACCCCGCCGCCGATGACCACGACATTGGCGTTTCTGTTGACCATCGTTCTCCCCCTCCGGGCATCTCTCTCGTGTGAGCGTATCTTTAGTAAGGGTGTTTCTCTCGGGTGGGTGCTTCTCTTATGTGCTTCTCTCATATGAAAATGCGGTGCGTCTCGCCCGAGCGCCACCGCAAGCCGGACCGTATCCGTGCGCGATTGGCAAGGCTCGAACAAGCCCCAGCGAATTATATGCCCCGTCCCCACGGCAGTAAAGACGCGCCCGCCGCCCACCGTCACCCCCTCTTTAACATGCGCGCGCCGACACCTATAATGTACGCAGATTCGACAGCCCCTGCATGTGACGGGCGATCAACCCCAGTAAACCCCAATCAGGCCTTGTCAGGCAAAACAGGAAGAGGATAACACCATGTCCATCAAGATAGGCGTTGGATACGGCGGCTGGCCATTTCCGAGCGACGACCCCGAACACCTCTGGAAATACGTGGACACCTGCGAAGAGTTGGACCTCGACTCCATTTGGATGAGCGACCGCATCGTCTCGCCCCTAATGAACATGGAGCCGATAGTCGCCCTCTCATTCGCCGCAGCCCGCACGAAGAACCTCAAGTTCGGCACCAGCGTCATCGCGCTGCCCCTTCGCAATCCCACCATACTCGCCAAGGAGATCGCGACCCTCGACTTCCTTTCAGGCGGTCGCAGCCTGCCCGCGGTAGGCTTGGGCACCGAAGACGCCACCGAGTACGAGGCATGCGGCACCACTCGCCGCCGCCGCGTCAGCCGCACCGAAGAGGCAATCGAGGTGATGCGCCTGCTCTGGAAAGAGGACAATGTAACCTACCACGGCCAGCACTTCACCCTCAATAATGTAACCGTGCAGCCCAAGCCCGTCTTTCCGCCAGACGGCATGCCCCCGATATGGATCGGCGGCCGCAGCGAACCCGCGCTAAGACGCACAGCCCGCATCGGCGACGGCTGGCTCGTATCGCAGGCAACGCCCGATGAGGTCAGGGACGGCGTGGACAAAATCTCCACCTGGGCCGTCGAGTACGACAACGACATCGAGGAAGACCACTACGGCGTCCTCACCAGCTTCTTCATAGACGACGACCCCGAAGAAGCCGAGCGCATCGCCACCCCGCACATGCTGCGCCGCCGCGAGGACATTCACTGGCGCGAGTTTTCTTCATTCGGCAAGCCCGAGGTTATCCGCGAGCTTATAGACGAATACATCGAGGCAGGCGCCGAAAAATTCGTCATGCGCCCCGCATGCCCGCCCGAACTGATGCAGGAGCAGCTCGAAATCCTCGGCAACGAGATTGTCCCGCACTACCACACCGCAATCGAAGACGCGGAGGTCAAGGTCTATGCCTGATTACACCACCAGGGTCGGCAACGTGGAAATACTCGCCCTGTCTGACGGCAGCATCCGCTTCACTCCCGACGACTTCTTCCCAAGTATTCCGGCAGAAGCCTGGGACCCATACCGCGAGTACTTCACGCCCGAAGGCGAGATGATCATGAACCTCGGCTGCTTCGTGTTGCGCTCCGAGGGCAAGACCATACTCATCGACACTGGCTTGGGCATCGACACGGGCCATCTTGAGACTCTTGACACGGGCAAGCTTCTCACCGATATGGAATCAAAGGGCATCAGCCGAGCCGAGGTGGATGTAGTGGGCATCACCCACCTGCACCTCGATCATGTCGGCTGGAACTTCCAATACGACGACGGTATCGACGGGCAGGGCAGCGAAGTCGAGCGTAGCGGCGAACCAAAGCCCACCTTCGCCAACGCCCGCTACTGGGTCGCCAACGCCGACTGGCGCGTCTTCACTCGCGGCGCGCTCCGCAAGCGGCCATACATCCCCGCACAGGTCCTGCCCCTGCAGGATCAGGGCATCCTCGAACTCTTCGAGGGCGAGCGAGCAATCACAAGCGAAATCTCAACCCTGCCAACGCCCGGCCACACCCCCGGTCACACCAGCTTCCTCGTAGCATCGCAGGGCGAGCGCGCAATCATCACCGGCGATGCCATCCATTCACGCGCTCAGACGGTGGAAACGCACTGGAGCCCCCGCGCCGATTCAAAACCCGACGTCTCCGCCGAATCGCGCAAGAACCTCCTCGAACGCATCGAAAACGACAACGCCATGCTCATCTCCGGCCACTTCCCCGCGCCCGGCTTCGGCACGCTAGTCCGCATGGAAGGCCGCCGCTACTGGCAGGCGCTATAGCAAGGCATCTCCCGCACACGCCTGAAGAGTCACGCATCCGCCCTGTCAATCAACTGCGTCAGCCCGTCTATCTGCCGCTTCAACCGCGTCCGTCCTAGTGCCGTCAGACTGTACCACGTAACCGGCCGCCGCCCCTGGAAAGTCTTCTCCACCGCAACAAATTCCGCGTCCTCCAGCTTGCGCATATGCGCCCCCAGGCTGCCGTCCGTCTCCCCTAGCGCCTGCTTCAGCCGCGTGAAAGTCAGCGCGTCATGCGACGACAGCAGCACGCATACCGCCAGCCTCACGCGATGCTCCAGAAGACCGTTCAGCGCGGCCAGTTCTTCATCGACAGCCTGGATGTCCGGCTCAGCTTGCGGTTCCACTTGCGCGCGCTCCGAGGATTGCCTGTGCGATCAGTGCGACTGCCGTGAGCGCGCCCGCAGCAATCCATCCGTAGTCAGGCAGAAATAGGATTGTAATGTAACCCACGCCCAGCATCAGTCCTATCGGCAGCAGGCGGCGCTCAAGATGGACCCCCGCCAGCGTGTAGGAAAGCGCCAGAAGCAGCACCCAGAGCGCCCCGTACACCTCCCAGCCCACATGCCCCGATAATGCGAGAGCAATCCCCAATACTCCGGTCGCCCCGAATGCCGCCCAGTGCAGCCCCCAGCGGTTTCCCACCTGTCGACTCATCTGACCGGCGCGCTCGTTCGCCCGCGCACTCAGCCACCAACTCGCCCCAAATCCCAACGGACCCATAACCGTCCAATACCACCCGATGACACTGTACGACCAGCCCACCCATCCGTTGGTTATGAAGTCCGACATCGAAAATCCGACCAGACATATCGCCGCCCACATCAGGTACACTGCAGGCACATGCACGCTGCCCGTGCGCTCCACCGCGCCCCTGACATAGGCAAGATCGTCCTTGATCCGTTCACTCGAAGCCATATCCGCTCTCAGCTCCCTCACTCATAAACTCTATAAATCACATTACTCTGCATATTAGAGTATATTAAGTATGGTGTCAATGAAGTCAGTCACGGCGCTACGCACTACGTTCGCCCGGGCAATGCATAGCATTTCCATCCCCAATTCGGATTAGACTATAATAAAGGCTGGATTGTCCTCCTGAAGACGCGCTCGGACAGCACAAGTTCCGTTTGCCCCGAATGCACCGGAGGACGCAGGGGTCACAGCCGATACGCCGGTCATGGCTAATTCGAAACATACAGAGTGCGCGTGAAGAAGGAATGGAGGCGGAAGTGATGATGCCAGGCATAAGCGGCCCCGGGCGCGTAGGCTCGGGTGTATTCTTCGGCGGCTTGATACTCGCTCTCGGAGTCCTGTTTCTCGCGAACAACCTGGGCGTAGTGACATTTGGCGGCGGCATTTTCCAGTGGTGGCCCATTGTACTCATCGCTATCGGCGTCTGGCTGCTCATCTCAAGCGGATTCCGCAGACTCGTCGCCCCCCTGGTGCTGATCGGCATAGGCGCGATATTCCTTTTGGGCAATCTCGGCTTATCAATCGACCTGCTGAACTACTGGCCCGTATTGCTGATAATCATCGGTGCCGTAGTACTCAGCCGCGCCATACGCTCGCCGCGTTGACGCGCCACATCCATCGAAGCCGGTTCTCAGGCTGGCACAACAGTAAGTAGCCCAACTGTAACTAAAGGTACTGGACAATGGCAGTAGGAAACCGCGCTCGGCGCTCGGGACTAGGAGCCAGGTTCTTCTTTGGCATTCTCGTCATTGCCGTCGGCGTCCTTTTCCTTGTGGACAAGACCGGCATCGCCGAGCTGGACAGCCTCATCGAATGGTGGCCCTCCCTGATCATTCTCTACGGCGTCTGGCGTCTCATCGCGAACAGATTCCGCAGCCTGTTCTGGCCCGTACTGCTAATTGCGATCGGCGCGTTCTTCCAGCTCGGAGAACTGGGTTTCAACATCGACCTGAGTGACTACTGGCCCGTAGCCCTCATCGCCATTGGCGTCGTTATACTCATGGGCGGAATGCGAAGTCGCAGCCGAAGACGCCGCAACGCGCAGTCCGGCGCCAGCACCCATACGGTAATTGACCTCGAAGCATCCAATATATCGGACGCGGACGACGACACGCTGCAGGCAGTCATCTCGTCTCAGGACAGAGTAGTAACCGGCGAGTATCACAGCGGCAGCGTCAATATAGTCATGGGCAACGGCACGCTCGATATGCGCAATGCCTTCATCACCGACAAGCCTGCGACTCTCGAAGTCTCCGTCGTTATGGGCGAGGTAAAGATACGCGTCCCCACTGACTGGGACGTCCGCATCGCCAATTCCGCTCAGATGGGTGAGGCAAAGGACACGCGCCCCACGCCCAACATACCCGGCGATCCCCCCGACCTCATCATCGGCGGCAGCGTAACAATGGGCAGCCTGCAGATCACCGACTAAATCTCAATTCGTACAGATACATACTGGAGCATCACATGTACCCAATAGACCTTTCGGACAAGTACGGCATCGTCTTCGGCATCGCCAACCACCGCAGCATCGCCTGGGCAATCGCCGAAATCCTACACAACGCCGGCGCAAAGCTCGCCATCGCCTATCAGAACGAGCGCGTCAGGGACAGCGTCGCCAGGCTCGTCGAAGACTGGGAAGGCGAAACACCGTTAATCGAGTGCGATGTAAGCGATGACTTCAATGTCGCCGCCGCGTTTGACAGGGTAGGGGACACATTCGGCTTCCTCGACATCATGGTCCACAGCATTGCGTTCGCCAATCGTGAAGACCTTGGCGGCCCCTTCGTCGACACCGACAGAGACGGCTTTCGCCTCGCATTGGACATCAGCGCATACTCGCTGCTCCCGATCGCCCGCTACGGCGCCCCGCTAATGCAGCAGAACGGCGGAAGCATCCTCACGCTCACCTTCCAGGCAGCAAACCGAGTCTTCCCCGGCTACAACATCATGGGCACGGCAAAGGCAGCCCTAGAAAACGAAGTCAAGCAACTCGCCTCCGACCTCGGCCAGCAGAACATCCGCGTAAACGCCATATCCGCAGGCCCCCTCGACACCCTCTCCTCCCGCGTCATCAGCCACTACCGCGACATGAAGCGAATCCACGCCGAGCGCTCCCCCATGCGCCGCAACATCACCACCGAAGAAGTCGCCAAGGCAGCCCTCTTCCTCTGCAGCGACCTATCCGGCGGCGTAACCGGCGAAATCCTCCACGTAGACGCCGGCTACAACATCATGGGAATATAGCCTGCGAAAGAATCCGAAGGGTTCGCCTGACCGAACAGACAAGTCCGCTTAGATCATTCTCGGCTGTTCAGTGTACGGTTCGCAGATACTGAATCCTACCAAGGACTCGTACTTCAAAAGTCTGCCGTCATAGGTATGAAATTCCTCTAACGCCAGACCTGAGTTTGAGAGCCACTGCGCAGTGGATAAATGAATTGCGTCAAGTGGCTTCAAACTCCACCCTCTTGAGACGGCGTTGCGAATCAAATTTCGAGCGATTTGCCCGATGCCGACGTGATATTCAACTGATATTACTGTCTCGGCATCAGCCCAGAGTTCATTCAGGCTCTGTTCTACTCTTGGATCCAGCACTTCCTGAGCTTGTTCAGAAGCTGCAAATGCTACTTCCACTTGCGCCAGAGTTGATGTATGTATCTTAACCGCGCCGCCGACTTGAGCACTCGCTTCAAGCAATACATCGAGGACAGGCATGCGGTCCGGTAGCTCGTTCATGTACGAGAGGAAGGCGTTCGAGTCCCAATATATTAGTTTGGGTGTTTCAGGCATCTCTTAGTTGTCGGATGACTTCTTCTGGTTTCTTGTAGCCCGGCTGCCAGGGGACCGCGCCTCTAGCACCTCGGTATGAACCCGGTGGAACTTCTTCAAGAATTTCAACATTCATTATCTGTCGGATAGCTATCGCCCTGCTCGTATAGGCGTCTCTCGACACCCTACCACTTACGGTTGCTTGCTTGCCCCAGGCCTCCCGCATTAGTGATTCTTGTCCGGGCGAGAGGTAGCAAGCGACAGCCTTGTCGTGAATTGTGTCGTAGAGATTGAATCTGAGCCCGCCCCTGTTGCTCAACGTCTGAACTCGACCGGTGACGGCTCCTATGCTGACTGTCAGTGCAGCTTCGGCAGGAATCCTGCCATTGCCATAAATCACGTAGTCATCATCAGAGGTTTCAAATCGAACATACTCAACTGCATGCGTAATTGTGACAATTGCGTACGCCGCGTTCTTCGCCTGCGTCCCATACAGCGTAAGTTCTTCATGATTTGCCAGCGTATCTCCTACCCGTTCATAGTCCTGGACAATCTTCTCGACTATCTGCGGATCGTCGGATTCACCCCTGATTGTTGCTATCGTGCTCCCTGGCTGCAGGTCTTCAACGACCCAGGCCACTTCAGCATTTCTGGGCGTCAGCGCAGCAACGAGGCGACGAAAGGCAATAATGCCGTTCTCCAAGTCCCTAATCTCGACTCGTCCGCCGAGTTCGAAAGTGATGGTGTCTTTGGCCACTTCTGCCCCCTGCAGGCTAGCTTTCCTTGCCTGCAGCTATGTCTATATTGCATACTCTCACTGTGCCGATACTTTAACACATATGCAATTGTTGATGTGAAGGGATGAGGAAGGTTTCTGCGTCGTCAAATCTGGTTGACGAACCAACACACGCACCGCTAAAGTAGCGGCTAGATGTCTCTCTGGAGCTAAGACAGGGAGCCCGTCAGATCGGAATGATCGCCTACCGCCATAACCACCAAGGACCAATCCATGAACTGGGCAGAAACCATCGTACAGTCCCTCAAGGACAGCGAAGTCTCGCTTATCGCCTTCGTACCGGATATCAGCATCCATCAGGTAACGCAGCTCCTCGAAGATGACGACTACTTCCACGTAGTCGCCGCAACCCGCGAGGAAGAAGCAATCGGCATCGCATCCGGAGCATACGCCACCGGTCGCAAGGCCGCGGTCTTCATGCAGTCCAGCGGCTTCGGCAACTGCATCAACGCAATCGCATCCCTCTGCATTCCCTATCGCATCCCCCTGCCAATGTTCATCAACCTGCGCGGCGAGGTGGACGAGTTCAACCTAGCGCAGGTCACCATGGGCCGCACCACGCGCCCAATCCTCGACGTTCTCGGCATCCCGCACTACACCTACGACACCGACGACCGCCTGCACCGCCGCGTCACCGGCGCACTCAAGCTCTGCTACGCCTCGCGCCAGCCGCTCGCCCTCTGCATGACCCCACTCCTGCACGGCGGAAAATTGGCGTAACATCAAAAAATCCCTTCCCCCTCGACGGGGGAAGGCTAGGATGGGGGTGAAGTCGCCAATTAACCATCCGAGACGAAATACTTACCATTTGGCAATCACGAGCAGCACAAACAAAGGACACAAAAATTGCACAGGCTTTCCGCCACGAAAATGATCCTGGAAAACGCTGACGACTTGCCCATAGTCGCCAACCTCGGCCCCACATCCGACGAGCTCTGGCATCTCGCCCCCGACCGCGACCGTAACTTCTACGGCTACGGCTCGATGGGCCTATGTTCCTCGATGGCGCTCGGCATGGCGCTCTCCACCGATGAGAAGGTCATATCCCTCGACGGCGACGGCAGCCTGCTCATGAACATGGGCACCCTCGCCACCATCGGCAGGGAGCAGCCGCGCAACCTCATTGTCATCGTCTGGGACAACGAGATGTGGGGACAGACCGGCATGCAGCCTACCCACACCGCTTTCGGCACAAGCCTGGAGCAGGTAGGCAAGGGCTGCAACATCCCCAATACCGCAACCGTTGACGACGAAGAGGCGCTCGCCACCGTATTCCGGCAGGCGTTAAGCGAAGACGGCCCCTGGCTCATCGTCGCCAAGATTGAAGAGGAAGAGTACCTGCCCACAGCCCCCGTCGAGCCCGAAATGACCCTCTACAACTTCCGCAAGACATTCGAGTAGCCCATGCCAGAATCCATCTACCTCGAAGTCGATGACAACGACAACTGCGAGTACATGCCGCTTATGCTCTACGAAGCGCACGCCGACGCTGTGCCTGTGGAACGCGTCGTCCTCGACGAACCCGGCAGACCCCCCGGCGTCTATCAGGTAACAGGCTGGAGCAGCGAGGACGACGGCACGCCGACCCCCGCGATGTACGCCCCCGTCTCAGACTCCGGTCAGGCAGTCGTTCACCTCGTATTCGGCGGCGACTGGGGCATCCGCATGAAACCCGCCGATTCCACCGCCGACTGGAGCCTCGAAGACCCAGACCAGTTCGGCGAACCCTACATCATGCTAATGGACGAATCCGCAATAATCTTGGGTGATTGATCGGCCAACGCCGACAGAGGCTCTACCTACCAGTTAGCCGATTCAGCGCGAAGTCATATCCGCTTTGCATATTCATCCAGAACTCAGGCGTCGTGCCAACAGCTTCGCTGAGTAGCCCCGCAATCTCCGCTGTAATTCCGCGCTTCCCCCGCACAAGCTCATCAACCCGCTGCACCGAAACACCCATGTGCTTCGCAAGAGTAACCCGAGTTATACCCGAAGGCTTCAGGAACTCTTCAAGAAGAATTTCGCCTGGATGCGTAGGATTACGATTTTCTGGAATCATAATTGCGCCTCAACCATGGTTGTCAATTCAATTCCCCCCACCCGCAGCCGCAGGCTGCGCCCCCGGCTCCTCCGCGCGTTCCGACTCCGAGTCCGATGTCATCCGGCCCCGCAGCGACGGCGCCAGCAGTCCCACAAGCCCAACTGTTATCAGCCCTAGGATCGCGTTTATCGTCATCGCCATCGGCGCACCTATCTCGTCTGCTGTCCAGCCCAGCATCAGTCCGCCAATCGGCCCCGCCCCAATCGCAAGCGTGATCACACCCAGCCCTCTGCCGCGCATATCGTCGCGCGCCACCAGCAGGATTATCGTCGCCTGCATCGCGCCGAACCCCGCCGTCCCCAGTCCCAGCATCAGCATCAGCGCAAGCGACACCCCGTACCACTGCGAGAACGAGAACGCCAGCAGCATCGTCAGCCCCGCCATCGAGCCAAACAAATACACTCGTCCATGGTGTGTGAGGTTAGACCACGAAGCAATCCCGACCGACCCTATCAGCGCTCCCAGCCCTTCAAACGCAAGCAGCAACCCCATCAGCGTCGGCCCCACATGCAGCACGTTGGCGGCAACCACCGGTATAAGCTGCTGGTACGGGAACAGCAGCAAGTTCATGAACACCGTTATCAGCACAACTGCAATCAGCGTCGCCTCGCTGGAAACATAGCGAACCCCTTCAATAAGATTTCTGAGTATGTTCCACGAAGCCTGTCCGGCTGCGGTAACATCGCGCGCCGGCGTCTTCACATTCAGCATCATGATCGCCGAAGTGATGAAGAACAGCAGCGTCACCGCATAGCCCGCTTCCAAACCGTAGCCGTCGCTGAATAGGAAAAGGCTTATCGTAATCAGCCCTCCGCCAATCAGAGGCCCCAGCATACGGCTCGAATGCATCCCCACCGAGTCGAGCGCTATGGCGTTGTTCACCCGCGCCCTGCCCAGCACATCCAGCACGATGGTGCGGCGGGACGGCATGTCCAGCCCCCAACCTATGCCGCCTACCAGCATCACCAGGTATGCATGCCAGTACTGGAGATTACCGGCTTCAAATATGAAGTCGGAGAAGATGAGTGCCGCCATCCCGGTCGCCGCCAGCAGGTTCGCGAACAGCGTCCCCAGCAGCAGCTTGCGCTTGTCCAGCCGGTCCGCAAGCACGCCACCGAACACGCCCAGCACCACCAGCGGCCCCATCCCCGAAAACCCCACCAGCGTAACGAGAAACGCGCTCCCCGTCTCCTCGAACACGAACCACCCCAGCATCGTCATCTGCATCCACCGCGAGATGTACGCAAAGAAGTTGCTCACCCACAGCAGCCGATAATTCGGGTTCAGGAAAGCGTCGAATGTGTGGATTCTGCGAGGAATGCGACTTGCCAAGGCTGAAGTTCCAATCCTGAAATTAACATCTTCTTAACACGAAGATATTCTATACCGCGAGGGCATCCTCTGAAAGCCAAAATTGGGCGCAACATGAGCAACACAGGAGCCAAAACTTTGCTAAACTTATTAGGGTGATTTTTTTGAAAGACCACTTTCGTATAAAGTAGCTTCAATATTCCACATCACATTCGTTCCGCCAACTGAATTGCATACCAGCTGACCTACTCTCAGGAGTCCCTCCCTTGAGCTTCATAACCCGACTCGCGCTCAGAAGACGCCCGGTTACCATTCTCGTAATGATCTTGCTATTCGGACTAGGCATCTATTCCTACATCAACCTCCAGCGCGAGCTCTTCCCCGACATCTCCTTCCCCAACGTCGCCGTCAACGCATTCGCCGCCAACTCAGACCCCGAAACCCTGATGCGCGACATCACCGAACCACTGGAAGAATCCATTTCGGGCCTCAGCGGTCTTAGAGAAGTCAGCTCCATCTCTACCGAAAATCGCGTCAACCTCCTTGCGACCTTCGACTTCGATACCGATATGGCAGAAGCCGAGCGCGAGGTTGAAAGCGCTGTAAACGGCGCAGACCTGCCTGACGACGTCTTCACCATCGTCAGCCGCATCACCCCCGACGCCTTCCCTGTCATCCAGTTCACAATATCCGGTGACGAGGATATTCCCGGGCTGCAACGGCTTGTCAGCGATGTCATCCAGCCGACCCTCAGCCGCATCGAAGGCGTGGGTACCATGTACGTCCTCGGCGAGATCGAGGAGAAGGTCATTGTTTCAGTCGACGCCGACAAGCTTAACGACCTCCGCCTTTCGACGGTGCAGGTTGCGAACTCCATTACGCAGAACAACGTCAGCCTCCCCGCGGGCAGCATCACCACCCGCGGCACCGGCTACCCAGTCCGCACGGCGAACCAGCTCGGCTCTGTTGAGGACATCCGTGAGCTCACGGTAGGCTTCGAGCAGACAGACACGGGGTTCCCGCAGGCTCCGCAAGGTCCGCAGACCGGCAAGCGCGCAATCAAGGTCGCGGACGTCGCCGATGTGGAACTGACCACCGCCGACTCGCAGCGCATCTCCCGCGCCAACGGCAAGCCGGGCCTCATCCTCGCCATCGTCAAGGACCCCGATGCCAACACCGCGGACGTCACCGAGGCAGTAACGGCTGCTATGAACGAGATGATTGACACGGGCGTCATTCCCCCGCACGTGCAGGTGCTTGAAATCTCCAACAACGGGCCGCAGGTCCGCGAATCTCTGGCAAGCCTGCTCCGCGAGGGCACCGTCGGCTTCCTCTTCGCAGTAGCAACGGTCTTCATATTCCTGCTGAATGTCCGGCCGTCCCTGATGCGGGGCATCGCCCTCTCCCTGCGGCCAACCGCAATCATCGCGATCTCCATACCCCTCAGCCTCCTCACTGGCATACTGCTTCTGTCCTTGACCACCGATATCTCGCTTAACTTCATGTCCCTCGCCGGTCTAGCCATCGCCGTCGGGCGTGTCGTGGACGACAGCATCGTCGTCCTGGAGAACATCTACCGCCATATTCATCTTGGAGAGAGCCGCTTCGAGGCAGCCATCAACGGCACCCAGGAAGTGGGCGCGGCTATCATCTCCTCTACGCTCACCACTGTCGTTATATTCATCCCACTGGCGTTCATTTCCGGGGTTGTCGGCCAGTTCTTCAGCCCGTTCGCCATATCCGTCAGCCTCGCGCTCCTCGCATCCACTGTCGTTGCGATTACCATCGTTCCCGTTCTCGCAGCCAGCCTCTTGCGGCGCGGCGACTTCGACGACGATACAATTTCAGACTCAGGTCCCGCCGACCGCCAGTCTATGATCCAGCGCATCTACTCACCCATGCTGCGCTGGGCGATTCGCTACAAGTTCCTGACTGTCGCGATAGCCATCATCGTCACTGTGGCAAGCCTCGGCCTGATAACCGTGATACCAATAACATTCTTTCCAACGACCACTCCCGAGTATCTGACAATCAATGTCGAGCTTCCCGTCGGCACTTCGGTCGAGCGCACCTATCAGGAAGCCCTCGCGATTGAGGAAGCCCTTATACCGTTCGTCGAACGAGGCTGGATTACCCTTTACCAGACCACCGTCGGCGGGCGCTCCGAAGAGTTTGACAGCGGCGCCGCAGGCGGGTTCCATCTGGCGGGAGCCTTTGCCCGGCTCTCGGAAGACGTGCCCGAAGATGTCGAAGACATAGTCCGCGATGCCATGCCCGACCGCGGCGACGACGTGCTCATAACCGTATCCGGCATCGCCGGGGGCCCGGCCCAGGGCGACATGGACGTCAGAGTCACCGGGCCCAACTTCAACGAAATCGCCGAAGTTTCTCGACAGCTCGAAGAGCGGCTCGGCAATATAGACGGCATCGTCAACGTCAGCAGCACCGCCTCAGAAGGCAAGGACGAGGTCGTCATAAGCGTTGACCCCACCAAGGCAGGCGAGTATTCCCTCACCACAACCGCGGTGGGCTTGCAGGTGAACCAGTTCATATCGGGCAGGGACATCTCTGAGATTGACATCTCAGGCAAGACGGTTGAAATCCTCATTCGCGGCGACCGCGCAGATGTTGACGACATCGAGAACCTCAAGAACCTGCGCATCGAGAGTCCCGTCGGCCCCGTCAAGCTCGGCGCAATAGCCCACATAGGCATCAAGGAGACCCCTCTCAGCATATTCCGCTTCGAGAGCGAGCGCTCCGCCAGGATCACGGGCAACCTCGTTGGCGAGAACACCCGCGCCATCGGTGTCCTCGTCGATCAGGAGATCGCCGCCCTCCAGGCAGAGGGCATCCCGCCCGGAATCACGATCACCAGCGGAGGCATCTTCGAGCAGATCAACGAAGGCTTCCAGGATGTCTTCATTGCAATGGCAGTCGGCGTAGTGTTGGTGTACCTCGTCATGGTCGCAAGCCTCGGCGCGCTGCGAACGCCCTTCATCATCGTCCTCAGCCTGCCGCTCGCGGTCGTAGGTGCACTGCTCGCCCTCATCATAACCGATCGCACCCTCAGCCTGTCCGCAATGATGGGCTTCCTGCTCCTCGTCGGCATCGTCGTAACCAACGCCATCGTGCTCCTCACTTTCGTCGAGCAGCTCCGCGATCGCGGCTACGATGTCTTCGACGCGCTCATTGAAGGCGGTCGCGTCCGCCTCCGGCCCATTCTCATGACCGCGTTCACCACCACCTTCGCCCTGCTGCCGCTCGCCGCAAGCGACACCGACACCGGCATCATTGGCGCGGAACTCGCGACGGTCGTCATCGGCGGCCTCGTAAGCTCCACCTTCCTGACCCTCATCGTCGTACCCGCCGTGTACTGGATATTCAATGTATCCATTCCCAGCGGCTACGCCCGCCTCACCAACCTGTTCCGCCGCACCCCAAGCTCCGAATCCGCTGCAGCGGATTAGCGGCAATATGGTCTCCTCCCCCTCAATGGGGGAGGGGCAAGGTGGGGGTGATAATGTCCCTGAAACTGTCCGGCTTCTCATTCCCATGAGAGATACCAGAAGAGCAAGCATCGAGCACAACGGCAAGCGCATCGAATACACGGTAATTCGCAGCAAGCGCCGCAAGAAAACCCTCGAAATAACACTCGACCCACAGCAGGGCGTTATCGTGCGCTCCCCCGCTCGCACCACGCTCAAAGAGATCGCCGACCTCGTACACAAGCGCGCCACATGGATACTCCGCAAGGCGACCGACGACATCCTGCGTCCCAAGCCGCGCCGCTTCACCGACGGCGAGACGCTGTTCTACCTGGGCCGGGAAATCCCCATAGCAACCTGCGCGACCGCCGCCAGCGGCATCACCGTCAATCTCGAAAACGACGCCTTCCACATCACATCACCCGCCGACCTGTCAGAGGACGAGCGCACAGAAAAGTCCCGCGCCGCCATCGAACGCTGGTATCGCCGTGAGGCATCCCGCCTCCTGCCAGAAATAGTCGCCCAGTGGCAAGCCAAAGTCAGCAGCAAGAAGCCCGCACAAGTCCTCATACGCAACCAGCGCAGGCGCTGGGGAAGTTGCTCCTCAGACGGCAGCATCCGCCTCAACTGGCGCATCACCATGGCAGAACCCGCCCTCATAGACTACGTCGTAGTCCACGAACTCGCGCACCTCGCCGTAATGGACCACTCCTCCCGCTTCTGGAAGCAAGTCGAACACGCCCTCCCAGACTACCGCGCCCGCCGCCGCCGCCTCAACGAAGTCGGCCTGCACTTCTGGCTCTAGCCACAATAGTCCCATAGTGTGCTAATTCGTGTACACTTATATCCAGACAATGGGATAGCGGGAGGACTCAGTCATGGGTATGAAGAGCGTGAATTTTCCTGTGGAGGAAGGCTTGTTGGCGGCGGCGCATAAGCGCGCGGCGCACGAGGGAACAACCCTGCCCGCAGCGTTCCAAGCATGGCTAAAGGACTACGCTGGGCCTGCAAATCAGATTGATCCCGAGGAAAGCAAAAGACAGGCTGAGCGGTCTATGAAGACCATCCGGGAAATCCAACAAAGCATAAAAGTCAAGGATGGACGCAAACTCACGCGGGAAGAAATGAATGAACGGCGATAACTCCCCAGATGACTTCATCGACAGCAATGTATTTGTCTATATGTTTGACCCAACGGATTTGGGTAAGCGCGAACTTGCCGTGCGGTTAGTGAATCAAAAAGTAGCGGACAAAAGTGGCTGCATCAGTTTTCAAGTCGTACAAGAGACATTAAACGCTGTCCTACGGAAATTCGACATAACGAGGGAACAGATCCGGCAGTTGATCGAAGGAACCTTAGCCCCATTGTGGCGAGTTGACCCATCACCGGCACTCTACCTGAGCGCCCTTGACTTGCGCGAGCGATACGGCTTCAGCTTCTACGACTCCCTGATAGTCGCCGCCGCTTTGGAAGCCGGATGCACTCGCCTATACAGCGAAGATATGCAGCACGGCCAGCAGATTAACCGCCTGACAATCTACAACCCCTTCGCAGATGAGCCCCAGGGTGTGTTGCGCACCTAAAACGCCACGCAAGCCGAATCCGCCACCCTCAGCACCGTCTACCGCGCCCGCCGCCGCCACCTCAATGAAGTCGGCCTGTACTTCTGGCTCTAGCTTTCACTAAAGTTGCCACATGTACTCTAACACCGTACACTTGCAATAATGATCATCCTCTCAATTCGTCACAGGGGATTGCGCATGCTGGTAGAGGATGACAATCCTCGTTTTCTGGACCCTGGAATTGCGCGCCGGGTTCGCCGGGTGTTAACAATGCTAGTCTTGGCTGAAGACATCGACAGCTTCAAATCTGATGCACCGCCCGGATGGCGTGTTCACAAGCTCTCAGGGAACAGACAAGGCGATTGGAGTGTCTCCGTATCTGGCAACTGGCGCATCACATTTGCGGAGCAGGATGGCTATATCGAAAGATTGGACCTGGAGGACTATCACTAATGGCTGCCAACGGCATCAAAGTTAACATGACCCCGTCTCACCCGGGAGAATTTATCCGCGAGGAAATTATCGAAGAATTGGGCCTGACGGTATCCAAGGCTGCGGAGATTCTCGGAGTCCGGCGCGCTACGCTCTCCGACCTGCTGCATTGCAAAGCGGCATTGTCTCCGGAGATGGCATTGAGAATGGAGAAGGCATTCGGAATCAGCATGGAAACACTGCTGCGAATGCAGGCATGGCACGACGCCTCCATGATGCGAGCACGCGCAGACGAAATATCGGTAGAGCGCTACCAGCCCGTTTAATTTGGAGCGCACAGCTCACCTAAAACGCCACGCAAGCCGAATCCACCACCCGCAGCACAGACTCCTGGCTGAACCGCCGCTTGTACTCATCCGCAATCTCATCCAGCCGCGTTAACGCATCCGAGTCCGGCTCAGCCAGAATCAGCACCATCTTCGACCGCTCCCGCACGACGCTCCCCTGCGAGTCCCGCCACTGCCCCGCCGCATCGAACACCGACAGCCCGTCCGGGAAGCGCGGCGTAACAGTATCCGCCAGGAACCCGCGCCAGTCCTCGTCGCTCACACCCTCCGCATTGCCGATATTCCGCCCGAAGAACAGCCGGTACTCGTCATACCGCTCGCTCCCCTCAGCACACGGCACATCCGCAGGCAACGGCACGCACGCGGCTATCAACACCATCGCCACTGTCATCACAACCGCTATCCACAATCCCCTCATCACACCACCTCACATACTGCGCCTTTCATGACTACGACTCTCCCCCAGCTACCCAGCCGTCGTAAACACCGAAACCCAGGAGGGATAGAACCCCACCGCCTGTGCCGTGCGCCGCGACACGATATTGTTGATGCTCGATCCATAATATGGCACGCGCCCCTCGTCCAGCACGCCCCGCGCCACCTGCGAGGTCAACGCAGCGCCTAAACCCAGCCCCCGATGCTCTGAATGCACATCAATCCCAATCTGCCACAGCGTATCCGAATCCGTAGTTGCGGTAGCCACTCCCACAACGGCGCCACCGCGCACCGCTACCGCCACGACCGCCTCGCGCCGGCCCTGTGCCATCCGCCTCGGCGCTACCGCGTTCGGCCAGTCCGCATGCTCCAGCCCCGCCAGCAACTCTCCACCTCCGACCTCGACCGCATACCCGCTCGGCGCCCTCCGATTCACCCAGTCCTCTTCAGAAGTAACATTGTACGCATAAGGCCCGTTTAGCCGCAGCGAACGCCCTTCCATCCTCCTCGAAGCCTCGTTGAGCACACCCAGGCTGAACGCCTCGTCAGCATCCCCCACATTACCGAACAGTTCCGCCACCCAGCCAATCAATCCCGAAGTTGCACCCACTACAACGCCTGATCCCATACTGACCACAGACAGGCTATGCTCGAGCACCGAAAATCGCCTCGCCAGTGGATTCCCGGCACGCTCAGTCGTCAACTCAAAGACACGCACACCCCCCGAGCGAAAATCCGCTGGCTCGCAGCACGCCTCCGCCGACAGCGCAGCCGCGACCGCCTTAGCAGCGTACTCTCTGGTTACGGACAACCTGTCCTCCCTTTCCCTGTCCTGAGCTTGCCGAAGGGCTGTCTATCCTGTTAGCCCAGTTACAGCATCGTCACTTCGTCGCCCTTATCGAGAACAACTGCGGGAAAGAGTCATTACCCTCCGGAAACCGCCACAACCCGTCATCGCCCTTCTGCATCGAAGGAAGCGCGCGGTAGCTGCTGAACGGGAACTCGTGCAGGTACTCTATTCGCAACCCTGAGCCGATCAGTGCAGTAACTATCTCGCCAAGACTGTGGTTCCACTCGTACACGGGACTCTCAATGATCTCGGAACCGGCGTAGCTCGGTTCGCCGCCCTCCCACAGGAACTCGTGGTGGAAGTACGGATACATCGGGCGAACTTCCCCCGCATCCGTCTCCTCGAACACACTCAGCACCGGATGCCCATCGACAATGTAGAACATGCCGCCGGGCTTGAGGTGATTCGCCACCACCGCCGCCCACCCGTCCAGGTCCGGAAGCCAGCACAGCACCCCGATCGATGTGAACACGATGTCGAACTGCTCATCCAGCACATCCGGCAGGTCATAAACATTGGAGCATATAAACCGAACGCCAAGGTCCAGCTCACTGTTCAGCGACCGCGCAAGCTCAATCGCCGCATCCGCAAAATCCACGCCCGTCGCCTTCGCACCCAGCCGTGCCCACGACATCGTGTCCAGCCCGAAATGGCACTGCAGGTGCAGCAGCGTCTTTCCCGACACATCGCCCACCTCCCGCAGCTCCACATCATGAAGCGTATTCCGCCCCGCCTTGAACCCCTCCACATCGTAAGACTCGGACGCCGCATGAACAGGCGTCCGCTCGTTCCAGTTCGTTCGATTGACCTGAAGCTGTTCGTCTAGCACGGCACACTTCCTGATTGTGATTTCACTTCTGGTATCTCTGCGGTCAAATCTGGACAAATTCGGGATAAATCCCGGAGCCACCGCATCCTCGGCATACCGTCCCGTCAGAGACGCCATAATGCACTGATTACGCGATAGAGTAGGGAAGAGGTGGCGACCCCGACCGGATTTGAACCGGCGATCTCTGGCTTGACAGGCCAGTATGTTAAACCGCTACACCACGGGGCCGCATTGAAAACGAAAACCGGACAACAGCCTTGTGCCCCTGAAAGCACGATTTCGAAAGCACGATACTGTTGAACGGCTGTCTATTGATGTTAGCCTGAATACGCCCACAGGTCAACCTTTTTGAACCTAGCTGGGGCTGGGCATAATTCGAGACATCCCCCCTTCTCTTCGGCTAGTTCAGCACAGGCTCTGCCCTGCTCCTAGAGAGGGCAGGGATAAGATCGACGGAATTACACCCAACTCTACCTGCCAGTGTCATCTTTGACAAATGATGTCATTAACGCCATCATGGATGTATGGACAGAACCATCACCAATATGCGCCGAAACCCTCGGAACGTACGGTTCGATGATCTCAGAAGAGTCTGTAACCACTACTTCGGGGAGCCGAGGCAGAGAGGCAGCCACCTCTTTTATAGGATGCCCTGGCAGGGAAGGCCGTTGGTGAATATCCAGCCCGTCCGGGGCACGGCCAAACCTTATCAGGTCCGTCAGGCGCTCAAGGCAATCGACAAACTGGAGGAAATGCATGGCTGAATTAATTGATCGCTACACTTACCGAGTATTTTGGTCAGATGAGGACGATGAATACGTCGCGCTGTGCGCCGAGTTCGGCCTACTCAGTCACTTGGACGATACGCCGGAAAAGGCTCTGGCAGGGATTCGAAATGTGGTGGCCCACGCCGTACAACTCAATCGGGAAGAGGGCATCCCAGTCCCGGAACCCTTGTCCATACGCCACTACAGTGGAACGATTACTCTGCGCATTCCTCCGGAGACCCACCGCGCCTTGGCAATGGACGCCGCCGAGGCAGGTGTCAGCATGAATCGGTTAATCACCGAACGCCTTACACTGCGACCATAGTTTATTGGTGCTGGGCATAATTCATTATATCCCTCTTCCCTTCGGCAAGCTCATGACAGGCTCTGATCTGCCCCCTGTGGGGGTGGGGATAAGATGAACGGCAATTATGCCCAGCCCTAAACTAGCAAGAATCGGCGCAACTGCTGTTGGTCGCCCCCCTTGATGATCAAAGATTAGAGCCTGCCCCTGCGTAGGCAGGGAATGAGGGTGAAGTGAGTAATGTGCTCATCCCTGGAACTAGGCTTCCTATCGCCCCATTAGGCTACGAAAAACGCCGCCCGGCAGCCTGAACCGCGGGCGGCGTCAGTCTTATCGTGCTGTAACTTAGCTTATCGCCTGCTCGATGCTCTTCTGGATGCTCTGCTTCGGCAGCGCGCCCACAATCTGCCCCGCGACCTTGCCGTCATCGAATATCAGCAGCGCCGGTATTCCGCGAATGCCATAGTTGATTGCCGTCTTCGGGTTGGTGTCCACATCCAGCTTGGCAAACTTCACCTTGCCTTCATACTCCGCCGCCAGCTCGTCAACCACTGGTGCGATCGCCTTGCACGGCCCGCACCATTCCGCCCAGAAGTCCACGACAACCGGGACATCCGAGTTCAACACATCCTGATCAAAACTACCATCTGTAACCGCGAATGGCTTCGACATCTAAACCTGTTCCTCCAAATCTGTCTCTTTCTTAAACTGAACCACTGACTAACTGAAATACTGACCGACTAACTCGGTCGCTCCCTGCGCTCGATCTCGCGTTCCTCCGCCTTGTGGCGCAGCGGCCGTCCCTTGTCCGGCGTCGGGTCCTTGACCTCGCCGTACATCTCTCGCCCCTCGTGCCCTTCAGGTAGGTACTCCGTGATCGGCAGCCCATCCTCGGTAACGAACAGCAGGCAGTGACAATACTTGTAAATCTGCATGTCGTCGCACGCGCACATCCAGGTGCGATACTTCTTCTCTTCTTCCTTGTCCGGATAGAAGCGGCAAGGACACAGAGGCCTGCCGATAGTGTCCACATTCTCCGCAAGTCCTAGGACCACCGCCTCCGTCACGCCCTCTCCCGGATGCGTGAAAGTGCCCGACTTCTGGCAATACTTCTCCACGAAGTTGCGCATTCGGTTCATCGACTTATCACTAGGCTGTTCTCGCATCGTGCCTCCTCTTGTATCGCCGTTCATCCAATTGGATGCCAGCGGCTCGCTTATGGTTCAAGGCTGTAATTCGTGCGGAATCTCGGATGAAATCTCAGGTGGAAATGGTGGGCGGTATAAGACTTGAACTTATGACCTCTACGATGTCAACGTAGCGCTCTTGCCAACTGAGCTAACCGCCCAATACCGTACTCGTGGTAGCTTTCAGTTTAACAAATCCAGCATACACTGTCCATTTAGTAACAGTATGTGACAGCCTATTCTCACGCAAGATATGACAGAAATCACCTGATGCAGAAGTCCGAAAGTAGATAGCCTTTGTATGTAGCCTTATTATGTGTAAAATGTAATAAGTTTAGGTAAGAGCGGGCGGAGGGACAATAAATGAATATTACACTCAACATTGATGAGGATATAGTTAAGAAAGTCCGCAAGATCGCCATCGACAAGGACACCACTCTCACGGCAATGGTCAGGGATTATCTAACTTGGCTGGCAGACAGCGACGCGGCAGAGAGACGCGAGCGCATCCGCCTCCTTGAAGACTCCTTTGCAAGGTTAAGTCGGGGTATGGGACAGCGTGACTGGACTCGGGAAGACCTCCATGCCCGATAGATCTTTCATAGACACCAACATCCTTGTCTATGCCTACGACATTGACGAACCAGTTAAGCAAGCGCGAGCGCGAGAGATACTAAAGCAAGGCATTGAAGGCGAAACCGCGGTCCTATCTGTGCAGGTTATTGGCGAATTCTTTACCGTGGTGACTAAGCGCATCCCCAATCCGCTATCTGCGGAGGAAGCCGAGCAAGTGCTGGATTTACTCAGCATCTTGCCGGTTATAGACTTGGATTTCCGAATGGTTCGCCACGCCATCGAAATACACAGGCAGCATGGCATCGCGTACTGGGATGCCCTGATAGTCGCCGCCGCCCACAGAGCGGAATGCACTCAGATTCTGACTGAGGACCTCAATGCCGGGCAGTCTTACGAGGGCGTCACCGTCGTCAATCCCTTCTAACACTCCTCGTCCAATGAGAACCACCGCATGTCCTGTAAATTCTCAACTCTGATCTATTGCTTACATGTTAGAATCACACCCACACCCCGCACCCAAGGAGCGCCCCAATGCCGAAGATCGAAGACATGTGGCTCACCCCCTGCACCCGTCCCAACGGTCTGCAGGCTGCCGACGACGGCCTATGGGTAATCTCCGCTGACGACGAAGCCCGCCTGCAGAAGCTCGACTACGAGACCGGCGAGGCAATGCTCGACGTTCCCACCGAGACCTATCGCTCCAGCGGCATCACCTGCACTCCCGATCAGGTCTGGGTCGCCTCCACGCACAACTCCCGCCTCTACAAGCTCAACCTTGACGGCACGACCGTCGAATACTGCGAACCTCCCGGCACCGGCCTCCACGACCCACGCGACAAGGGCCCCTCATACAACCGCCCGCACGGCATGGAATGGCTCGGCGATACCATGTGGGTAGCCATCAAGCCCGCCCTGCGCCTGTACCTTCTTGATTCAGAGACACTTGAAGTCCGCCACTCCATCCCCACACCCGGCGCAGCCCCGCACGGCATAGCTTGGGACGGCGAAACAATGTGGTGTGCTGACCGCGCAATGCAGAAAATCCACCGCCTCGACCCCGACACCGGCGAAATCCACGACGAAATCCACGTCCCAGAACCCGAACTCCACGGCCTCACAATGCACCAAGGCGCCCTCTGGTTCTGCTGCGACCCCAGCGCCCGCGTCTGCCGCATTGAACTCTGACCGCCGGCACAAAACCCATTCCCCAATCAATGGGGAAGGTTAGAATCTGGGTGATGAGAATGGCGACGCGTTACCCAACCACTGCATACTCGACTGAGTCCGGAATCTCCATCCTCTTTGATGCGTCCAGTATCTCCATTCCCACAACATTGCCATCCTTGTCATAGTCGAGCACGACGCCAGGCTTATCTTCGTCGCTCTCGTCAATGGCGGAGTCGGTGAGTATAATGCGAAGCGTATCAGTATAAGTATCGTAGGTTACCTTCATTGCGTGTAACTCCAATACTTGCTTATCTTGCTCGTTTGATAGATAGTTGCGACCTTTGCGGGTCGCTCGTCCTTTTCTACTATAACTCCGGTCCAATGAAGAGTGCATCAGTCCGTCCGTGTAATTTCACTTTAACTCAGCATCTGGTTTATGTCACCGAAAGGATCCCCACATGACAACCCAAACAACCCAGTCCTGGCAAATCGACACAACCCGCATGACATACCTCCGCTTCGGCCCCGGCGAGTCCCTCGTCGCCGGCCTTGAGCAGTTCGCACTCGCCAACGGCATCCGCGAAGCCGCCATCACATCCTGCATCGGCAGCCTGCGCCACCTCAACCTGCGAAACCTCTGCCGCTACGACGACGGCAACCCCGAGTTCGAGCGCACAACCGTGGACGAAAACCTCGAGCTAGTCAGCGCAGAAGGCTACATCCAGCCTCTGCCCGACTCCGACTCAGGCATCCGCGTCCACATCCACCTCGCAGCCGCACGCCCCTCCGGCGAGATGGTCGGCGGCCACTGCGAAGAAACCACCACCTTCACCGGAGCCTTCATGTACCTCCACATCCTCGACGAAGCTCAATAGTCCCCACTCCACCAATTCGTCATTCCTGCGGAGGCAGGAATCCAGTGTTGCAGAATACAAGACATTCCACGGTGACAGGCATAGCCTTCACATCTCTGTCAGTGCAAAGTATCGGAGGCACCAAATGAGACTCACCGGCAAAGTAGCCATTGTCAGCGGCGCGGGCACTTACGGCGGCAGTGGCGTCGGCAACGGCGCGGCGGCAGCCATCCTCTTCGCCCGTGAAGGCGCAAAGGTCCTCCTCGTTGACGCCGTCAGCGAATGGGCAGAGGCAACGGCGCAGATAATCACCGAAGAAGGCGGCGAGGCATCCACCGCGACCGCCGATGTAACCAACCCCGACGACTGCCACAATGTAGTTGCAGCGGCAGTCGAACGCTACGGCGCAGTCCACATCCTGCACAACAACGTCGGCGGCGGTGGTGGCGGCGGCAGCGTCGTCGAAGCCACCGACGAGGACTGGTATCGCAGCGCATCCGTCAACCTCATGAGCATGGTCAACATGTGCCGCTACGCCGTTCCCCACATGAAGAACGCCGGCAGCGGCTCCATCATCAACGTCTCATCCGTAACCGCCCTCCGACCCAAGCCCGGCAGATCCTCCGCCCAGTACACCGTCAACAAGTCCGCCGTAGTCGGCCTCACCCGTGCGCTCGCCCTCGACCACGCCGCCGACAACATCCGCGCCAACTGCATCATGCCCGGCCTAATGTGGACGCCCCGCCTCGAATCCGCCTCATCCGCCTCCCGCGAAATGCGTCAGTCCTCCACGCCCCTCCCCGTAGAAGGCCAAAGCTGGGACATCGGCAACGCCGCCCTCTTCCTCGCCAGCGACGACGCCCGCTTCATCACCGGCGTAACCCTCCCCGTTGATGGCGGCTTCCTCCTCACCAGCGCCCCAAACTAGGCTAAAACAAAATATGGATTCACTTCACCCTGAACACCGTCCCAGCCTATTGTCATTCAGGAACGCAGCCCTCCCCATACTGTCATTCTGAACGCAGCCCTGCGGAGTGAAGAATCTAAAATCGTTGCACCTCAGCCATTTCATGTCTGTCTAATCTACACTTTGCTCTGAGTGCAGCCGAGTGCCTGCGCGCTCAAAGCAAACCGACCGTGACGTGCCATGCCTGCGCAAACTGCATGGCGCTGACGAGTAATCCCCCTGCAAGCACCGTCCTGAGTCCTCCCTCCGTCTCCAACCGCTTGACTGCCACCCCCTGTGTCCATATAGTCAGCGGCGTAACGGCATGACACGCCCCTGCAGCAGCAGTACGCCACTACGCCAAGGACAGGCATTTTCAGCCACTCGGAGGTCTAATTTGCGACCAAACATCGTATTCGCATTCGCAGACGACTGGGGCAGGTACGCCAGCGCCTACCGCAACCAACCAGGCGAAGGCACGCTCCACGAACTCATCGAGACGCCAAACTTCGACCGCGTCGCCGAAGAAGGTGCCCTGTTCCTCAACGCCCACGTCCCCGCTCCAAGCTGCACCCCCTGCCGAAGCTCAATCCTCTCAGGCAGGTACTTCTGGCAGACTGGCTTGGGCGCAATTCTCGCCGGAGCAAGGTGGGACGAATCCATACCGACTTACCCCCTGATCCTTGAAGAAGCCGGCTACCACATCGGCTACACATACAAGGTCTGGACGCCCGGGCTGACCGAACACGCCCCCTATGGCGGCGAGCGCACAGCCTACGAGTCCGCCGGCATCAGGTTCAACGAATTCTCCGAGGAAGTCACGAAGTTGCTGGGAGATAAGTCGGTTGCCAGTGCAAAACAGGAAATGTACGAGGAGGTGAGAGGCAACTTCGACAGCTTCCTCGACGCCAGACCGGACGACACGCCATTCTGCTACTGGTGGGGTCCCACCAACACCCATCGCACCTGGGAACGCGGCTCCGGCAAGCAACTCTGGGACCTCGACCCCGACGACCTGAAAGGCCGCATGCCCGCCTTCCTGCCCGATGTGCATGACATACGCGAGGACTTCAACGACTACCTCGGCGAATGTGTCGCCTTCGATATGGGACTGGGTGTAATCCTCGAACGCCTCGAAGAAATCGGCGAGCTGGACAACACCCTGCTGGTAGTAAGCGGCGACCACGGCATCCCCGGATTCCCCAGGGGAAAGTGCAACCTCTACAACATCGGCACGGAAGTCGCCATGTCTGTCCGCTGGCCCGGGCACGTATCACCCGGCCGCGTCATCAACGATTTCGTGAACCTGATGGACCTCGCGCCCACGTTCTTGGACGCAGCCGGCGTTGACTACCCCGAAGGCATGACGGCCACCAGCCTCATGCCGCTGCTGAACTCCACCGAAAGCGGCAGAGTTGAACAGGAACGGGACTTCGTCGTAACAGGTCGGGAGCGCCACATGCTCGCAAGGGAAGGCCATCTTCCCTATCCCCAGAGGGCAATCCGTACTGACGGCTTCCTGTACATCCATAACTTCGAGCCCGACCGCTGGCCCGCTGGAGACCCCGACGGCTTGGACGACGACGATGCAGTGCCGCCCCCCTGGGAGGACATTCTGACCAACTACCTCGTAGTGTACGGCGACATAGACCTCGGCCCCACCAAGGCATGGATGATTTACAACAGGGCGCGGGAAGACGTGAAACCGCTCTTCCAGCTAGGCTTCGGCAAGCGACCCCAGGAAGAACTCTACGACCTCCGCAAAGACCCCGACTACATGGTGAACGTCGCCTACGATGACGAATATGAGCAAGTTCGTGCCGACCTCTACTCTCGCCTCATAGCAGTCCTTGAGGAACAGGACGATCCGCGCGTAACTGAGTCCCCGTCAAGGTTCGAATTCCCACCATACGGCGGCCCCGTTCCCGAAGAGTGGCACGCTGAAAACAAGAGACTGCTCTTTGTTAAGGATCCCAAGGTGTACGCAATGGTGTACGGAGACGAAGCGCCATAGTCCGGATTCCGCTCTAACAATCGTCAATTGAGGCTGGGCATAATTTGCCGCAATTTGTCCCCTCTCCCTAGGGGAGAGGGTTAGGGTGAGGGGATAACGAATGAATTATGCCCACTCCTGAATGTTACGTAACCACACAACTCGGAGGAAAATCTTGCGACCAAACATCGTTTTCGCATTCGCGGATGACTGGGGCAGATACGCCAGCGCCTACCGCAACCAGCCCGGCGAAGGCACCATCCACGAACTCATCGAAACACCCAACTTCGACCGCGTCGCCGATGAAGGCGCGCTCTTCCTCAACGCGCACGTTCCCGCTCCAAGCTGCACCCCCTGCCGCAGCTCCATACTGACCGGCAGGTACTTCTGGCAGACCGGCTTGGGCGCGATTCTCGTCGGCGCCAGATGGGACGAGTCCATTCCGAGTTACCCCCTGATCCTCGAAGAATCCGGGTACCACATCGGCTACACATACAAGGTCTGGTCCCCCGGAATAACCGCAAACGCCCCCTATGGCGGAACCCGAACCGGACACGAAGCCGCAGGCGTCAGGTTCAACAGCTTCTCCGAAGAGGCAACGGCGCGACTGGATGCTCTATCTGTTGACGACGCAAAGCAGGAACTATTCGACGAGGTACGAACCAACTTCGACAGCTTCCTCGACGCCAGGCCGGATGACTCTCCCTTCTGCTACTGGTGGGGCCCTACCAACACCCATCGCACCTGGCAGCAAGGCTCCGGCAAGGAACTCTGGGGCCTCGAGCCCGACGACCTCAAGGGACGCATGCCAGCCTTCCTCCCCGATGTCCACGACATTCGCGAGGACTTCAACGACTATCTCGGCGAATGCGTAGCCTTCGATACCGGCTTGGGAGTGATCCTCGAACGCCTCGAAGAAATAGGCGAGTTGGACAACACCCTTATTGTCGTCAGCGGAGACCACGGCATCCCCGGATTCCCCAGGGCAAAGTGCAACCTGTACAGCATCGGCACGGAAGTCGCTATGGCAGTTCGCTGGCCCGGCAAAGTGGCACCCGGTCGCGTCGTCAGCGACTTCGTTAACCTGATGGACCTCGCGCCCACCTTCCTCGATGCCGCCGGTGCAGAGCATCCCCCCGGAATGACGGCCACCAGCATCGTACCCTTGCTCGAATCCCCTGAGAGCGGACGCATACAAGAAGACCGGGACTTCGTTGTTACCGGCCGCGAAAGACATACTATCTCCAGGGAGGGCGGCATTTCGTATCCGATTAGGGCGATACGCACAGACGACTTCCTGTACATCCACAATTTCGAGCCCGACCGCTGGCCCGCCGGAGATCCCCGCGGCTTGGAAGATTACACCGCAGAGCCGCCATCAATGGAAGAATTAAGGACAGTCACCCTGTCAGCTTACGGCGATATAGACCAGGGCCCCACAAAAGTCTGGATGATATACAACAGGGCGGAAGAAGACGTAAAGCCGCTATTCGAGCTGGGCTTCGGCAAGCGGCCCCAGGAGGAGCTGTACGACCTCCGCAATGACCCCGACTACATGCAAAACGTCGCCTACGACAGCGAGTACGAGCAGATTCGCGCCAAGCTGAACTCCCACCTCATGTCAGTGCTGCAAGAGCAGGACGACCCGCGTATAACCGAATCCCCACCAAGGTTCGAGCAGCCACCATTCGCAGGCCCATTAGATGATGAATGGCACGCCGAAAACATGAGATGGCTCGCCTCTCGCGACCCAAGGCTGTACACAACCGTGTACGGAAATCGACCACATCCAACCGAGCAACCCCGCGCCTGACATCCGCGCCCCGATAAGTCCCTTCCCCCTCCATGGGAGCCCTCCATTGGGGGAAGGTTGGAGCCTGCCCCTGCAAAGGCAGGGGATGGGGGTGAAGCGAATGAGATGACCGGCCTTATTCATCTCCCACCGTTTGACCACCCTACAGCGTTGTCATATAGTGTGCGCAGCGTCAGCAGGGCAGGGTAGGGCAACAAAACTGCCGGATGCCATCCTGACAACACGACATAACCATAAGAACTTGGAGGACAATCTTGCGACCTAACATCGTATTCGCATTCGCAGACGACTGGGGCAGGTATGCCAGCGCCTACCGCAACCAGCCCGGCGAAAGCACAATCCACGAACTAATCGAAACCCCCAGCTTCGACCGGATAGCTGACGAAGGCGCGCTCTTCCTGAACGCAATCGTGCCCGCTCCCAGCTGCACCCCCTGCCGCAGCTCACTGCTCTCAGGCAGGTACTTCTGGCAGACGCAACAGGGAGCAATTCTATTCGGCGCGAAGTGGGACGAATCCATACCGACTTACCCCCTCGTCCTGGAAGAAGCCGGCTACCACATCGGTTACACGTACAAGGTATGGTCCCCCGGGCACTACTACAACGCTCCCTACGGCGGAGAGCGCAACGCTTATGAAAGCGGCGGCATCAGGTACGACTACTTCTCCGAGGAGGTCACCAGCCGACTGGACACCCTATCGGTTGCCGACGCAAAGCAGGAGCTATTCGACGAGGTGAGAACCAACTTCGACAGCTTCCTCGACGCCAGACCCGACGACACGCCATTCTGCTACTGGTGGGGCCCCACCAACACCCACCGCTCCTGGGAGCGCGGGTCCGGCAAGAACCTCTGGGGGCTGGAGCCCGACGACCTGAAAGGCCGCATGCCCGCCTTCCTCCCCGATGTGCACGACATCCGCGAGGACTTCAACGACTACCTCGGTGAATGTCTCGCCGTCGATGCAGGTCTGGGAGTGATCATCAATCGCCTCGAAGAACTCGGCGAGCTGGACAACACCCTGATTGTCGTCAGCGGCGACCACGGCATTCCCGGATTCCCCCGCGCAAAGTGCAACGTCTATGACATCGGCCAGGAAGTGGCTCTGGCAGTTCGCTGGCCCGGACACGTGGAACCCGGCCGCACCATAACCGACCTCGTGAACCTGATGGACCTCGCTCCCACCTTCCTCGATGCCGCCGGTGTCGAGCCCCCGCCCGGCATGACAGCCACCAGCATTATGCCGCTCCTTGAGTCCACCGAGAGCGGGCGCATTCAGGAAGACCGGAACTTCGTCGTTACCGGTCGCGAAAGGCACGTCCTATCCAGGGAGGGCGCTCTTCCATACCCTATGAGGGGCATCCGCACCGACGACTTCCTTTACGTCTACAACTTCGAGCCCGACCGCTGGCCCACGGGAGACCCCGGTGGAATGGACGATTACAGTGCGCCGGTGCCGCCGATGTCGCCGGATTTCAGCGTACCAATTCGGTTTATCTACGGAGATATAGACCATGGCCCCACCAAGATGTGGATGATTCACCACAGAGGGGAGGAAGACGTGACGCCGCTCTTCGAACTCGGCTTCGGGAAGCGACCTCAGGAAGAGCTTTACGATCTCCGCAACGACCCCCACTACATGAACAACGTCGCCAATGACAGCGAGTATGAGCAAATCCGTGCCGACCTGAACTCACGCCTCATGGCGCTGCTGCAGGAGCAGAACGACCCGCGCGTAACGGAGTCTCCACCAAGGTTCGAGCAGCCACCATACGCGGGTCCCGTCCCCGAAGAGTTGCTGGAGGAAGACGCGAGGTGGGTTGCCTCTCGCGAACTCGACCCGAGCTACTATGCAACCATAACCAGCAACCGCGCCAAGAGGATCTAGTCAGCGAAACCACTAGGGCTGGGCATTATAGCCGCAAACAAGTCCCTTCCCCCTTGATGGGGGAAGGTTAGGATGGGGCTGAAATGAATTATGCCCAGCCCTGAATCCACGCCGCACGCATCCCTGACCTCCGCACACCGTTGCGACTAATTCCGCGCGGCTCGCCCCACCTCCCTAATGCCCCAGCACAACTCATGCAACCCGGAGCAAGTTCTTGCAACCAAACATCGTTTTCGCATTCGCCGATGACTGGGGTAGGTACGCCAGCGCCTACCGCAACCAGCCCGGCGAAAGCACAATCCACGAACTCATCGAAACTCCCAACTTCGACCGAATCGCAGAAGAGGGAGCACTTTTCCTCAACGCTCACGTCCCCGCTCCAAGCTGCACCCCCTGCCGAAGCTCAGTTCTGAGCGGCAGATACTTCTGGCAGACGGGACTGGGCGCGATTCTATTCGGAGCCAGGTGGGACGAGTCCATACCAACCTATCCCCTGATTCTTGAAGAAGCCGGCTACCACATCGGCTACACATACAAGGTCTGGTCCCCCGGGCTAGACGTTGACGCCCCGTACGGAGGAGCGCGCACCGCTTACGAAGCAGCGGGCAGCAGATTCAGCAGCTTCTCTGAAGAAGTCACAGGGCGCCCCGATGGTCAGTCGATTGACGATGCAAAACAGGAACTGCTCACCGAAGTAGAAGAAAACTTCGATAGCTTCCTCGCCGCCAGACCTTCTGATTCACCGTTCTGCTACTGGTGGGGCCCAACCAATACCCATCGCACTTGGCAGCAAGGCTCCGGCAAGGAACTCTGGGACCTCGACCCCGACAACCTGAAAGGTCGCATGCCTGCCTTCCTCCCTGATGTGCACGAGATACGCGAGGACTTCAACGACTATCTCGGCGAATGCCTCGCCTTCGATGCGGGATTGGGCGTAATCATTAAGCGCCTCGAAGCAATCGGAGAGCTGGACAACACCCTCATCGTCGTCAGCGGCGACCACGGCATCCCCGGATTCCCCAGGGCAAAGTGCAATCTGTACGACCTCGGCTCCGAAGTGGCAATGGCAGTCCGCTGGCACGGGCAGGTATCACCCGGCCGCACCATAACCGATTTCGTGAACCTCATGGACCTCGCCCCCACATTCCTCGATGCCGCCGGAGTGGAACCACCATCCGACATGGTGGGGAACAGCATTGTGCCACTGCTCAAATCTGACGACAGTGGGCGTGTGGAAGATGAACGTGATTTCGTCGTAACCGGCCGCGAAAGGCATAACACCGCAAGGGAGGGCGGCCTTCCATATCCCCAGAGGGCGATCCGCACCGACGGCTTCCTCTATATCTACAATTTCGAGCCTGACCGCTGGCCAATGGGCGACCCCGAGGGCTTGGATGACTACGACACGGAACCGCCGCCCAGGGAAGAAATACTGAATAACTATCAGGCAGTGTTCGCCGATATAGACAAAGGCCCAACCAAGGTGTGGATACTCTATAACAGGGCGAGGGAAGACGTTCGGCCACTATTCGAGCTGTCATTCGGGAAAAGACCCCAGGAAGAGCTATACAACCTGCGCAAAGACCCGGACTACATGGAGAACGTGGCATACAAAGACGAGTATGCAGAAATCCGCGCCGACCTGAACGCTCGCCTCATGGCAGTGCTACAAGAGCAGGACGACCCGCGCCTCACGGAGTCTCCGCCAAGATTCGACCTGCCGCCATACGCTGGCCCACCCTCCGAGCAATGGCTGGCCGAATTCATGGAATGGCTCGCTTCCTACGACCCCGAAGCGCTCGCAGGAATGAGCGCAACATTAAACCCCTCACCGGAGCATCCACCTTCATAAGAGCAGTTCATCGCTGAAGTCCATCCGGACGGCATGCACCCTCTCAGCACCCGGAACTAGGCGGCATCACTAGGTTCTTGTTGACATTCGCGGTTTTCAGCCCGTCATTCCCGCGCAGGCGGGAATCCAGAGGGGTTGCGTGGGGCAATTTTACGCTGGACATTCCATTTTCGGTGCTGAAATTTAACCAAATTGCTTTGAATCTCAAAATGTCAGCACGTCCTAGTATGTCGTCGCTCTATTTCGGAATCTGGGGCTACTTCGAAGAACAACTCAAGCGCTTCCTTTAAGTTGTCGCGGGCCTCTTGTACGCTGTCCCCTTGGCTAGCAATGTCTAACTCAGGGCACAGCGCCACATAGCCATCCCCCTCCAGCTCGATAACCGCGGTCAGTTGTCTTGTCATCGTCAATCTCGCTCTATTCATTCCACCTACGCGGAGCCCCAAGACTCAGACAATCCTCCCCATCCATGTTAGTCGCCACTCCGCGCCGGATCCCCCTCCGGCAGGTAGTCCCGTAGCTCCCGCTTCCACTCCGGCGTCGGCGCGCTCGCATTCTTGCGCGGCACATACACTGACCGCTCCACAAGGTCGTACTTATGCACATACCTCGCGCAGTTCGGGTACACCTCCGTCAGCGCCACCCGCACGATGAACTGCGCCCCCTCGTACTTCGCCATCAGCTCGTCATCCTCATCAATCGACACCACCCCCTGAAGCCTCAGCCGCGCCTGCCCCACGAAATCCACGAACAGCAGCCCCACATTCGGGTTCTTCAGCAGGTTGCCCATGCTCTGGTACTTGCCGTTCCCGTCATAATTCGGAAACGCAATGCACCCGTCGTCCACCACCGTAATGAACCCCGGGTCGCCGCCCTTATAAGAGCAAGTCGGCAGCCCGCGATGGTCGCAAGTCGCCATGAAGAACATATCCGCCTGCTCGATAAACTCCCGCTGTTCTTTCTTCAGCCGCTCCGAAGCCCTCTGAGCCACCCGCTCCGCCAGCTTCACCGTCCCGAACCGCTCCTGAAAATGCAGGTTCCCATCATGAAAATCGTGTACCTTCGCGCTCATGGCAGTCTCCCCCGTGTAATCTCACTTCCGGCGCTTTCGCCTTCGTCTATTGTCCTTGCCGAAGAATTTCTACCTTTTCGTTCAGGATGCCTATCTGTCTGTCCAAATTGTTGCCCATTATTCGAGAACGATTGAGTATCTTGGTGACATGATTGTCAATCGCACTGGCGGATTTTGTGATGTCCTCTAACCCTTCTCGCTGCTTTTCTATGTCCAGAACCGCTTCTCTGATTGCATCGATATCGGCGCCTAATTCTTCACTGTGACCCCTGGATTGCACACAGAGTGCTTTGGCAACTGATACACCTGCCTCGAGTATCACGTTGGTATTCGCATCTTCAGCGTTCCAGACCACCATTAGGTCATCTCCATAGCGTTTGAACGCTTCCAGGCCGGTTGGGGCAGAACCGGAAGAAAATACGAACAGTCCTATGCTCGCGTCTCGGTTCTTCTTTGCTTCTTCCAACTCGGCTAGTGCGCCGTCTATGGTGTAAGACTTGTCGTCTTTCGCTTCGATCACAATCCGCGCACCGGTAGCCACATGCTCAGAACCAAGCTGTATGACTACATCTCCCTTCTTGCTGCGCCCAAAGTCTCCGGTTTGGTTCCCCGTCTGTGTAACGAAATCGCCCGTATTCACGTTCAGATCATTGACGAAACCGTACACCTGGTCCTCGAATTCGAGGCCATGCAGCGTTGACTTGGCAGCCTCTTTTTTCCGCGTGTTCATTTCAGCAAGCGAAATCTTTACTTCTTCTTGGAATTGCGCGTTGGTCTGCCGCTGGTTTTCGAGAACATCCAACAGCTTCTTCTGCATCCTTGCCAAAGCCGTGTCTTCCTCATCTAAAGAAAACTCACGAGTGATCTTCTTCTGCGCTCCTTCAACCCGACTCATTAGCCGCGACAGTGCCGAGTCCTCCTTGTCCAGTGAAAACTCTTCAGTCACCGTATCAATTTGGTTCTGCAGGGAGTCCCCCACTTCCCCGTGATTCTTCTCCAATTCTTCAAGCAGACGACTGAGCGCGCCTTCTTTGTTGTCCAGCGAGAACTCACGAAGTATCAATTCCCGCTGTTCCGTCAGCGTGCCACTTGCCGACTCGGAGAGATTGTTGATTAATCCGTCTTTGGCGTTGGGATCAAGCATGTGCATCAAAGGGCTTTCTACACCAACATGTGTGGTGAGCGTTCGCGCCAATTCGGATCCGTCGCCATCTATCTGACTGCGGATAACCCGCTCAATCTCGCCATCCTTTTGAATCAGACTCTTCACCCTCTCGTTGAATCGCCCGCTCTCCGGATCGAAGTACTCTTTGAGGCATGTGCTGATCTGCCCGGTAACTTCATTCTGGTGCGTCTCAAGGGCATACCCCATTTCCGAAATAAAGCGCTCACCCTCGTGACGAACCGTATCGGCGTCAATCCTGCCTTGCGCCTGCCGCAGCGCAATCGTGCCTATCTTCAACGCCGAGATCGCGAACTCCTCGCGTTCCTCGCCCTCCTCGCGTGCTGATAACTCGGCGACCAGATCCGCGTCGGATATACGCAGATGTAACTCCATTACAGCCGCATCTCGATCTTTGACTGCCGTTCCATTGCGTGATGTACCGTTTACTACCAAGACTATCCTCCTCGGCCCGAACGAAGTGAAATGCTCCGTAATTCAGCTTTGAGCAAAAAAATGGACGGGACACCTTCTCTACGGCGTCCCGTCCATCCTATCCGTCTATGTCCGTTTTATCTAGTCGTCCCCAACCACAGGCGCCTGCTCCTCCACCATCTCCTCAGTCGACATCGCATCCGTCGCCCTCACATCCTCGTCCGAGTTCTCCACGCCCAGCCCGTACGGCCCCTGCGCCATCTCCGACTCGAACTCGTCCACCGGCCCAGTCAGCATGCTGATCGGGTCGATAACTTCCTCGTCCTCGGGGATGTCCAGGAACGCCCGGCCCTCTTCCGTCAGGTCAAGCCGCGCAGGTATCAGCCTGCCGATGATGACATTCTCCTTCAGTCCGCGCAGGTAGTCCACCTCGCTGTTCACGGCAGCCTCCGTCAGCACGCGCGTAGTCTCCTGGAACGACGCCGCGGACAAGAAGCTGTCCATCTTCAGCGACGCCCTCGTGATGCCCAGCAGCACCGGGCTTGCCGTCGCCGGCTCCCCGCCCTCTGCCAGCACCGCCGCGTTGTGCTCCTCGAATTGCCTGCGATCAACCTGGTCGTCCGGCAATAGGTTCGTGTCCCCGGAGTCCTCGACCTGCACCTTCCGCAGCATCTGCGAGATTATCACCTCGATGTGCTTGTCGTGAATCGTCACGCCCTGCGAGCGGTACACATTCTGTACCTCGTCGATCAGGTACTGCTGCACAGCCTCGCGACCCTGCAAGCTAAGTATACGCTGCGGACTCTTCGGCCCGGCCGTCAGCGGATCGCCCGCCGATACCTTGTCGCCCGAATTCACGATAATCGCCGATGCCGCGGGTATCTGGTATTGCCGCTTGTCCTCGTCGGTCCAGCTTATCGACAGCGTCTCGTCTTCAATATGCACCATCCCCGACACCCTCGCAAGGATGTCGTTCGGAACCAGCGCCACGCCCTCCGACTCCTCGTCCATCTCCAGGGCAGCGAGCGTGTCCCCGATGTTCACCAGGTCCCCGTCGCCCACCATCAGGCTGCTCCCCTCAGGCAGCAGATACTCGTCCGTGTAGGTCTCCGTATTCACCACCTCGACGATTCTGCCCTCGGTCGTTTCGTTAACCACCGCGGTCCCGTCAATCTCCGACAGCACCGCCTCGCCCTTCGGCACACGCGCCTCGAACAGCTCGTTCACGCGTGGCAGACCGCTCGTGATGTCCGATCCCGCGATTCCGCCCGTGTGGAAGGTACGCATCGTCAGCTGCGTCCCCGGCTCGCCGATGCTCTGCGCCGCGATGATTCCCACCGCCTCGCCGACCATTATCGGCTTCCAGGTCGCCAGCGACAGCCCGTAGCACATCCGGCACAGTCCGCGCTCCGCCTCGCAGCGGATTGGCGACCGCACCATCACATGCGTCAAGCCCGCCTCCACTATCTGCGCAAGCGCCTCCAGGCTGAACAGCTCATTGCGCTCCACTATTATCTCGCCAGTATTCGGGTCCGCCACCGCCTCAGCGGCATAGCGGCTCTTCGTCCTGTCCTCGAACGGAGGCAATATCGCTTCCGGCCTCTTAGTCTCTATCAGCATGCCCTCGAGCGTGCCGCAGTCCTCTTCCAATACGATGAGTTCCTGCGCCACATCTATCAGCCGCCGCGTCATGTATCCGCTGTCTGCGGTTCTCAGCGCCGTGTCCGTCAGTCCCTTGCGCGCTCCGTGCGTCGAGATGAAATACTCCAGCACGCTAAGCCCCTCGCGGAAGCTCGACTTGATCGGACGCTCGATGATGCGACCATGCGGGTCCGACATCAGGCCGCGCATTCCCGCCATCTGCTTGATCTGCGCGATGTTACCCTTCGCCCCCGATGTCGCCATCATGTACAGGCCGATGCCCGCGTTGCTCATCGAGCCGCGGCTGCTTCCGCCGTACCTGCTCAGGTTATTCTCGACCGCAGTCGTCAGGTTGTCGTTCGCATCCGTCCAGATGCCGATTGTCTGGTTGTAGCGGTCGTCATCCGTAACCAGACCGTCCATGTACATATCATCCAGTTCGGCGATCTTGTCCTCCGCCTCCTCGATGATCCCCTGCTTCTCGGTCGGCACCTCCACATCGTTGATCGCTATGGTTACGCCCGACTTCGACGCGTAGTGGAAGCCAATGTCCTTGATCTTGTCCAGGACATCCGCCGTCCCTTCATTGCCCAGTATCTGGTGCGCCTGCGAGGTGATCTCGTTCAGCGCGCGCCGGTCAATTACCTCGTTGATGAAGCCCAGTTCCTCTGGCAGCGCATCGTTGAAGATAATCCGCCCCGGAGTCGTCTCCATCCAAATCTCGCTGTCGGAATCCTCATGACTCTGAGAGCGCACCTTCACCTGCGCCAGCAGTTCGAGCTGGCCCAGTTCGTATGCGAGCCGCGCGTCCTCGATGTCCGCGAATTCGCGACCCTCGCCGCGCGCGCCCTCCATCGCCTGCGTCATGTAGAAGCAGCCCAGAACCATGTCCAGCGTCGGCGAAACGATCGGCTCGCCCGAGCTTGGCGCGAGCATGTTGTTCGTGCTCATCATCATCCGCTTCGCTTCCCACACGGCTTCCTTCGACAGCGGCACATGTACCGCCATCTGGTCGCCGTCGAAGTCTGCGTTGAACGCCGTCGTCACCAGCGGGTGCAGCCGTATCGCGCTGCCCTCGATGAGTACCGGCTGGAACGCCTGAATACCCAGCCTGTGCAGCGTAGGCGCGCGGTTCAGCAGGACGGGCCTGTCCTGCACCACCCGCTCCAGTATGTCCCACACCTCCGGCCTCTCGCTCTCCGCAAGACGCTTCGCGCTCTTTATGTTGTGCGCGTAGCCATTGATCACCAGCTTGTTCATCACAAACGGCTTGAACAACTCCAGCGCCATCTTGCGCGGCAATCCGCACTCGTTCAGCTTCAGCTCCGGACCAACGATAATGACCGAGCGTCCGCTGTAGTCCACACGCTTGCCCAGCAGGTTCTGGCGGAAACGCCCCTGCTTGCCTCGAAGCAGGTCGGACAGCGACTTCAGCTTGTGGTTATGGCTACCGGCTACGGCCCGGCCGCGCCTGCCGTTGTCCACCAGCGCGTCAACCGCCTCTTGCAGCATCCGCTTCTCATTGCGAACGATGATCTCCGGCGCCATCAGGTCGATGAGCCGCTTTAGCCTGTTGTTTCGGTTGATGACTCTGCGGTAAAGGTCGTTCAGGTCGCTAGTCGCGAACCGTCCGCCGTCAAGTTGCACCATCGGACGAAGCTCCGGCGGCAGCACCGGCAGCATAGTGAAGACCATCCACTCCGGCTTGTTCTCGCTCTTGCGGAACGCCTCCACAACTCGCAGCCGCTTAACGGCCTTCTTGTGCCGCTGGCCCGAAGTCGTGCGAATCTCTTCCTGAAGTGCGTCACGCATGTCGTCGAGGTCCATGTTCCTCAGCAGTTCAAGTACCGCCTCGGCGCCCATGCCCGCCTCGAACACCTCTCCGCAACTGTCCCGCAGGTCGCGGAAGCGGCTCTCCGTGAGCAGACCGCCCACGGCAAGACCTTCCATGTCGTCAATCTGGTCCTGTATCTCGGTCTCCAGATTGTCCCGCTCCTCTTCGAAGCTCAGGTTAAGCTGCTTGATCTCTTCCTTAAGCGCGTCCTGCTCCTTCTCGGACAGGCCGCTCTCCTCCGCCCCGTCGATCTTCGCCTGGATCTCCTCCGTCTTTTCGAGCAGCTTCTCCTCTATTCGAATCAGCTCCCCGTCAAGACCGTTCTGCAGGCGGTCAACCTCGTCGGCGACCATCTCGCTGTTCACGCCGGTGATAAGGTACTGCGCGAAGTAAAGCACCCTGTCAAGATTCTTCGGCGACAGGTCCAGCATCAGGCCCAGCCTGCTCGGCGTGCCCTTCGAAAACCAGATATGCGCGACAGGCGCCGCAAGCGAGATATGTCCCATGCGCTCTCGCCGCACCTTCGCGCGCGCGATCTCCACGCCGCAGCGGTCGCAGATGATCCCGCGATGTCGTATCTTCTTGTACTTCCCGCAGTAGCACTCCCAGTCCTTCGTCGGCCCGAAAATGCGCTCGCAGAACAACCCGTCCTTCTCCGGACGGAGCGTTCGGTAATTGATGGTCTCAGGCTTCGTCACCTCGCCGTATGACCACAGCCGAATCTGCTCCGGGGAAGCAAGCGAAATCCTGATTGCGTTAAAGTCGTTGCCGCCTTGAGCCATTTAGCACACTCCTGAATGTCTTGTCAGTGTGTAGATTGTGAGTTGATCGGTGTGTCCGTTTGTCATGTCCGTTTGTCGATATGTGAGCTTGCCGGGCTGTAGAAGTTTCGTTATGTCAGTGAATTGCAGGCTCGCGGGATAATATGACCATATTCTCAAAGTAAACGGATGCATTCCTGATGGCGACACCTATGGCATCGTAGTCTTCCGGAACAATCTCGCTGGCCTGCCAATAGGCGGTAAGGTCGCCGTTCTCGGTAACCAGGTCGGCGTCGGCGACTATTCTGCCCACCTGCAGCGTGTCGGACTCGGCATCGTAATCCTTTTCGCCCAATGGCAGAAAAGCCGAAGCCCCTTCGATCAGAAGCCCTGCTATGTCATTGCCATCCTTTGTAGCAAGTTCGACGGCCACGCCGCAATCGTAAATCAAAGACTCGAATACACCACTGGAGTTCTCTTTGCGTATGCTCAGTACATCCACTTCATCGTCATAGTGAATTTGCATCTCGCTCCTCCAAATTCCCACAACGACTTTCAAAGTATTCGCGGCTTCCCGCATTCCAATGTCTTGTAGCCGTTCGATCCTGATGAGCCGTTACGATTGTTTCATCGTTCATAGAAACAACCACCCTGATCATTTCGTTATGCTCAGTCGTGAACGCCCAGTGCACTCGTCCTTGTCTGTTTTGTGAATCAACGCAAATTCCACGAAAAACCCAGTTGTTAAGCACAAACTCAATGATTTCTGCGGTAATGTCCGTATGTGTGTCACGTACGGCATGTCGGCTGACTGCTCTAGTCCGGCCTCTCGCCGTTATCGTCTCCGGCAACCGCTCAGAATCACTGCCTTGCGGCGTTTCCAATTGCCGGGTTCCTCCATATCATCGCCGCTCATCTTGTCCCCGCCCCCTCAGGGGAGGGTTAGGGAGGGGGTATATCTCCACTCCCCTCCATCCATTCAGTATTCTTCTCGCGCTAATCATCCCCGACCGTCGGAGAAGGCGTCTCCTGAGTTTCCTGCGATGTGGCTTCCACATCCCCCTCAGTAGTTGCGCCAGCATCTACGCCAGCGGTCGGCGTGGCTTCCACGCTCGCCTCGGCAAAACCATTCTCTTGGTCATCTCCGAGCAGCGGCACATCACTGAACATGTCATCCATATCCAACGCCGGCGGGAACTCCTCCAGCGTGCCAATATCATCGTCGAAATCGTCCAGCATGTACTGGCTAGCCGCCTCATGCATCAGCTCAACGGACATGCCCAGGCTCTGGAGCTCCTTCATCAGCACATGGAACGACTCCGGAACGCCCGGCTGGGTAACATTCTCACCCTTCACGATCGCCTCGTAAGTCTTCACCCTGCCGATAACATCGTCAGACTTCAGCGTCAGCATCTCCTGCAGGTTGTTCGCCGCGCTGTACGCTTCCAGCGCCCAAACCTCCATCTCGCCGAACCTCTGCCCGCCGAACTGCGCCTTGCCGCCCAGCGGCTGCTGCGTTATCAGCGAGTACGGGCCCGTCGAGCGAGCATGTATCTTGTCCTCGACCAGGTGGATGAGCTTCATCATATAGATGTAACCCACCGCAATCGGCTGGTCGAATGCCTCGCCGGTGCGCCCGTCGTACAGTATCGACTTGCCCAGCGTCGGCGCAGCAATCTGGTCCTCTCGGTTCAGCCGCAGCGCCTCTTCCTTCATGTCATGCAGCGTCATTTCCGATACATCGACCCGTACCTCATCGCGCAGCCATGTCTCGAGGCAAACCCTCGAGGCCTCGCCCGGTACCTGGTCCGTGCCGTTCAACCCCGAAAATACCCTATCGAAGCTGTAATTTCGCTCCTCAAGCCATTCGCGCACCTTGCCCAGGTCAATCTGCTTCAGACCCGTTGAGTCGTTGGATGCCACATCTACCGCTTCCGCCTGGTCAATAATCCACGCCTGCGCCAGCGCGTCCTCGATGCTCGCGTCCGGCGCGCCGTCGAATACCGGCGTAACCGCATTGAACCCAAGATTATGCGCCGCCCAGCCCAGATGCGTCTCCAGCACCTGGCCCAGGTTCATGCGGGAAGGCACGCCAATCGGGTTGAGTATGATGTCAACCGGCGTCCCGTCCGGCAGGAACGGCATATCCTCTTCAGGCATTATCTTCGCCACCACGCCCTTGTTTCCGTGGCGGCCTGCCATCTTGTCGCCCTCGGTGATCTTCCGCGTCTGCGCTATCCACAGCCGCACCATCTTGTTCACGCCCGGCGAAAGCTCGTCCTTGTCCACGCGGTTCAGCACCTTCACGCCGATGACCTTGCCGCGCTCGCCGTGAGGCACGCGCAGCGAAGTGTCCTTCACATCCCGCGCCTTCTCGCCGAATATCGCGCGCAGCAACTTCTCCTCCGCGCTCAGCTCGGTCTCACCCTTCGGCGTAATCTTGCCGACAAGGATGTCGCCCGTCTTGATCTCCGCGCCCACCCGGATGATGCCTTCCTCGTCCAGGTCCCGCAGGCTGTCCTCGCCCACATTCGGGATGTCCCGCGTGATCTCTTCCGGCCCAAGCTTCGTGTCCCGCGCCTCGACCTCGTGCTTCTCGATATGTATCGAAGTGAACTTGTCGTCCTTCACCAGCTTGCGGCTCAGGATGATCGCATCCTCGAAGTTGTACCCTTCCCAGCTCATGAACGCCACCAGCACATTCTGCCCCAGCGCAAGCTGTCCGCCGCCCGTTGATGAGCTGTCCGCCAGCACCTGGCCGACTGTCACCACATCTCCCTTGTTCACGATCGCGCGCTGGTTGATGCAAGTCCCCTGGTTGCTCCGCAGGAACTTCAGCAGCCTGTGCGAATGCACCTCGCCGTTCTCGTCAACAACGCTTATGCGCTCGCCCGTAACCTCGGTAACCACCCCGTTCACATCGGACATGATCACCTGCCCGCTGTCCCGCGCCACACGGCTCTCCATACCAGTTCCCACCAGCGGCGACTCCGGCTTCAGCAGCGGCACTGCCTGCCTCTGCATGTTCGATCCCATCAGCGCCCTGTTCGCGTCATCGTGCTCCAGGAACGGGATCAGCGCCGTCGATACGCTCACAAGCTGCATCGGCGACACATCCATATAAGCAATATTCTCCGGCGGCTCCATCCCCACGCCCTCGCCTCGCCTCGTTTCGATCCGCTCATCGGCGAACTGCCCCTTCTCATCCAGCGCAGCGCTCGCCATCGCGATGTCCAGCCCCTCCTCGCCATCGGCCGTCAGATACTCGATCGAATCAGGCTCCATCGACACATACGGCTTCACCTGCACCATCTGCTCAGGCAGCGCAGACACGCGCCGTATATACCGGCTGTTCACCACTCGGCCGTTCGTCAGCAGCCTCTTGCCCTCGGCATCAATCAGGTCCTGCGCCAGCGTGCGCCCCTCGATGTCCGGGTCAGTATTCTTGATCTCAGTCTGAATCCGTCGGTACGGCGTCTCGATGAACCCGAACTCGTTCGTCCGCGCATAAGTCGCCAGAGACCCCAGCAGACCAATATTCGGCCCCTCAGGAGTCTCGATCGGGCAGATCCGCCCGTAGTGCGAGTGATGCACGTCACGCACATCGAACCCCGCGCGCTCCCTCGACAGCCCGCCCGGTCCCAGCGCCGACAGCCTTCGCTTGTGCGTCAGCTCCGCCAGCGGATTCGTCTGGTCCATGAACTGCGAAAGCTGCGAACCGCCAAAGAACTCCCGCACCGCCGCCACAACCGGCCTGATGTTTATCAGCGCCGCAGGCGTCGTAGTCGCAGGATCGATCTGCGTCGTCATCCGCTCCTTGATCACCCGCTCCATCCGCAGCAGGCCCACGCGCACCTGGTTCTGTATCAGCTCGCCCACCGCGCGCACCCGCCTGTTACCCAGGTGGTCTATGTCGTCCGGCGTAATCTCACTATTATTGATGCGGATCATCTGCTTCAGCAGCGTGATGATATCCTCCGCCTCCAGCGTCCGTATCGTATTCTCCGGGTTCCGCCCAAGGCTCTTGTTCAGCTTGTACCTGCCCACGCGCCCAAGGTCATACCGCCGATCGTTATAGAACAAGTTCTTGATCAGGTCCCGCGCATTATCCAGGCTCGTCGGCTCACCCGGTCGCAGCCGCCGGTAAAACTCCAGCAGCGCCTGCTCCTCGTCCGTCACCGCGCCGTCCCTGTCGATCGTCGTCCGGATGTACTCATGCTCCGGGTTCACATCCACATCCGAGAACAGCTCGATCAGCTCCTCGTTCGTCGCATAACCCATCGCCCTCAGCAGCGTGCTAACCGGCGTCTTCCGCTTCCGGTCAACCTTCACCGAAATCACATCCCGGCTCGAAGTCTCAAACTCCATCCACGCACCGCGATACGGAATCATCTTCGCAGACGCAAGCCCGCGACCCGTATTCGTATCCGGCGTCGTCGTGAAATACACCCCCGGCGAGCGCACAAGCTGGCTCACAACCACGCGCTCCGCCCCGTTGATCACGAACGTCCCGTTGCTAGTCATCATCGGTATGTCACCGATGAACAGCGTCTGCTCCTTGATCTCCCCGTGCCCCGTCCCCGACGCCTTGATCTCCAGCGTCACCGTCACATACAGCGGCGCCGAATAGGTTATCTCCTTCTCACGGCACTCATCCTCCGTGTACTTCGGGTCCTCAAAATAATGGTCCCCCAGCGAAAGCTCGAACCTCGCCCCCGGCGAGTCCTCAATAGGCGAAATCTCGTCGAACAGGTCCTGCAGCCCTTCAGCCTTGAACCACTCGAACGAGTCGAGTTGCACCTGTATCAGGTTCGGTACATCAAGAACCGTCTCCGTCGCCGCGTATGATCGCGTCCTCTCTCCTCTGGAATTGCCATTCGTAGCGGGCTTCGCAATAGATAAGGTCATACACTCACGCTCCTCGGCAAAGTGATGGCTATTCGTCGCTTGGCTTTCTTGTCTGCCAATGCTCGTAAACGGGCTCTCTGTCGTCTGTCTCTGGTCAGATTGACTGCGGGATGCTTCTGATGCGCCCTAGCCGTCAATGACCACGACGATGGGTCAAACTATGGGGCAAACCATGTGGAAAACAGTGGGATACAAAAAATGACGCACCTCGACTGAGGTGATATGTCTGCAATCGAGAGTACGCATTGGTGGAAAAGCACATATTTTGACTAATATATAACACTAACACAGCCCCACCCGGAATGTCAACTGCTATCCCATAGCATCATATAAATCCCTTCCCCCTCGACGGGGGAAGGTTAGGATGGGGGTGATGTGACCCACACACAGCCCATTCTCAATCCCCACCCAACCAGCCATAAACACACCATTATCATCCAATCATTGACATATACAATACTCTATGTTACGATTTGTAATATAAAGAAGGGCTACCAGACTGGCAACGCAAACAAACGCCACTCCCCGGCCCTTAACCGGGAACCACAACCAGCATCACGACCCAAAAAGGAGTCCACCGACATGAAGACCGCATCCACCCGCACAACCAGCATCCGGTCCCGCCTCTCCGAAGGCATCACGCTCATCAGCATCCGGGCGCCCTCCCCAAACACCGTGCTGCTCGCGCTCATCCTCGGCCCCGCCACCCTCATGGCGCTCCGCTCAATCTAACCCCACGCCGTCCACGGCAGCCACTCACCCACCACGAAAACAAGAAAGGACCGACCATGACTCCCGAAACCGCCAACAAGCAGCAACAGGCATGCCTACGTGTCTGCCAATGGTGCGGAGACGCAGTAGCAAAGAAGAACGCCTACTATAATTTCTTGGAGCAGCCCATCTGCTGGCTCTGCCTAGCCGAAGCCACCCTCAACGGCAAGGTCACCCGCACTAGGCACGACTGAAAAAGAGACCGATATAGGACTCGAAAAGCATCTGACGCACCTCACTAACGCCTTTCGTGCTGTCCTCCAGTCAATCACTCCTTCAGGTATTTAAAATACGCTATGTCCTCTATAGGAACCGCGTACACGGTGTTCATTTTAGGGGACTCGGACATGTCAGTTGATTCTTGGGTATTCGATGCCAGATATACAAAATGATCACCAACCAGAATAACCGCATAACTGCATTCCTCCGCAGACGAGCACTCGCCCTCGTTCCAGGAATTGCTCTGTTCTGAGTCAGCCAATACAACCATTGCCCTAGGTGCTTCTGATAGCGTCCTCTGGGCATCAATCTCAGCGTTACCAAATACAAGGTGTCAAGGGCGGCGGGAAAACATGCCACTGGGGCGGAGTAAAAGTGTACCACCTGGGGTAATTGTTCAGCATAAATGTCCGTGCTAATTGCTAAAGGAATATGTCCTCTTCTGCGAGGATCGGCTTGAGGTCGTGGTTCTACTTCAGGACGATGGTGCGGTTGCTCTGCTACTCTGCTTGAGTCGGTAACTGTCGCCGTTCATCTCGATGATATGAACGTGATGAGTGAGCCTGTCCAGCAGAGCGCCGGTCAGCCTCTCCGACCCGAACATCTCGGTCCACTCGTCGAACGGCAGGTTCGTTGTCACGAGGATCGACCCACGCTCGTAGCGCTGGCTGAAGACCTCGAAGAGCAGCTCCGCAC
>MPND01000101.1 GCA_002238855.1 SAR202 cluster bacterium bin90 | reverse complement strand
TTGACCGGTTTCGGCACATTCTCCGTCAAAGAGAGGGCTGCCCGCCAGATGCGAGCGATAGCCGGTGAGAATGCTGGTCAGATGATCGATGTGCCGGCTCGCAAGTATGTTGCGTTCAAAGCCGGGAACACGCTCGAACAAACAGTGCGCGACGGTCATCAATAGCCAGCTTGATCTGCTGCCCCAGCAGTATACTTCTGTTATTACCTCCCTATTCCGCGAGTCGCGGCCGAACCGCCGCGCCGCAAGAAGATACACCAAAAGCTTGCATCACAGAATTCGTAACTTTAAGAAGGAGTAAGAAATGAGTGGGGACAATAGTTAATTGCCGCGAGCTTGCGAGGAGTGTGACACCACCGGAATATGCAGGTCGGATTACGAAGAGAGAATACTGGCCCGAGTTCAACTCGAAGCAGTAGTCCCATACTGCGGGAGAACAGCCACTGTGTCTAACATCTCTGGCGGTGAATCGAGAACCAGAGTAGATTATGAGCCCCGCACGATTCCGGCTGGTATCTTCTACCCAGCTCCTACAGCACAGGCACATGATGTCAAGGAGCGTGACTTCAAGCCCCATCGCAGTTTTGTCCGCTCGCTCAAGCCCATGCGCCATACTCCAGGGGAGGTAGAGATGACAGGAGCCGTAAGTCACTTCAACAGTCGTGCCGTTCAGGTTATCATCGGAGTGGACACTCATAAGGACCAGCATGTGGCGGTGACCATTGGCGGGCGAGGTATCCGACTTGGCGAGAGGCATGTACCCGTTGCCACCTCCGGGTACGAGGAGCTCGAGCGGTGGTCGTGTGACTTGGGACAGATTCACGCGTTCGGCATAGAAGGCACCGGTTCCTACGGTGCTGGGCTCGCACGCTTCCTGACCGACAGAAGCCATGCGGTCATCGAGATCAATCGACCTGACCGGTCGGTCCGCTACCGCAAGGGGAAGAGTGATCCCACTGATGCAGAGATGGCAGCCCGCTCAGTGCTTGCAGGGATAGCCGACGCCATTCCTAAGTCTGGAGAGGGTGAAGTCGAGATGATCCGCATGCTCAAGAGCGCCAAGAACTCGGCCGTAATGGCCCGTACCCAGGCCGTTAACCAGATGAAGGCACTCGTTGTCACAGCTCCTGCCGAACTACGCGAGAGGCTTGACGGTCTTGCTACTGGCGCTCTCGCAGAGCGGTGCAGGAACTTCCGGCCCGGCCGCCTGGACAGCCCAAAGGCCGCTGCCAAGTACACACTTCGTTCGCTTGCCTGTCGTTACCGTCAACTCAGCTAGGAGATCCAGGCCTTGAAGGCCGAGCTCGAACGGCTTATCCAGGCTACGGCACCAGCACTTGTCGAAGCCTTTGGGGTAGGACCCGACACGGCAGCGGCCCTATTTACCCGACCGCCTCAACTCCGAAGCTGCCTGCGCATCGCTATGCGGGGTGAGTCCCGTGCCGGCATCATCCGGCAGGCCAACAGGCATCGGCTCAACCGTGGTGGCGACCGCCAGGCCAATGCGGCACTCTATCGCATAGTCGTCGTAAGACTCTGTCACGATCTGAGGACGCAGGCCTACCTGCGTCGACGAACCACGGAAGGAATGAGCAAGGTCGAAGTCATCCGCTGCCTTAAACGCTATGTCGCTCGCGAAGTCTACTCGATCATCCGTAAACCCGCCCAGATAGTTGGAAAAGCCGCTTGACAGCTATAGGAGCGTCAATTTTGTTGAGGCAACGCGCTCCGGCATTAGTCCGTCTCGATGGATGTTCATCGCAGTCTCAACTACAATGAACTTAACATCGTCAACAGTGGCGTTTCCAATTCTGTGAACTGCTCGGTATGCTCATCTCTTGTAGTCTGTTCAATCTGCCCGTCTGATGAATACGCCTTCACTATTACGGCAAGAAGCACTATCAGAGACACAGCGAACATTGCTGTCTGCACAGAAGTAATTCTCCCCATAACAAAGCCAATCTTAACTCGAGTGTTGCAGATCTACCCGCACGCGCTGGGAGGTACCCCCGTGTTGGGAGCTTGGCTCTGTGCGTGCGCCGCGAGCGTGGACAACTCGCGTCTCAGCGGAAATGTGAGGGCAATCGCGTAAGTGACTGTCATCGGAATCTTATAGATGTGCAACATTTTTCAACGACATTTTATCGATTCTGGCATCACGTGGATGCAGTATGGTCGTGATGGGCGAAGAGGAGCAGAATGATGATCTGGTACGTGACGTCACCGAGACGATGACCTGTCTGTGTGCGCGCCTGTACGGTCGCAACTCCGCCAGGTGGCATGCGGAGAGAGCGGTGGAAGCCGCGTGTGCTACGGCAACGCGTTGAACCGGAGGGACGGGTGCTGCAGGCGGCGAAGAGTACATCAGGCAGTGGCAATATGCCTCACGTGCCATCGCTAATTTCCCAACTGCTTCAGAAGTCCCTTCGCTTTGTCGGCAGCACTTGCCACATCCTCGCCGTGCACGTCAGGTAACACCGGAATGTCATGCTCTATCGTCATGTCGAGGTAATTGGCACTCGCATCGACTGTTTCGCGCTCGAGGTCCACTGCCAGCACGTAGGGAACACTGACTGTCACGGTGTATTCGCGGTCCAGTCGCTCATGCGACACGGGGATTGCCGCGATCGCTGTGCTCGCCATCTCGACCACGCCTGCCTCGTCTTCCGGCTTCGTGTAAGTCCATTCGATTCCGTCCGCCACTCTTACGGCAATCCACTCTACGCCGAGTTCTTCGAGCAGCCAGTGCTCGCTGGTTAGCTCGACTGCCAGATCGTGCGCTATCGTCACGTTATTCGCCTCGACGTGCAGCCGAGCCAGGGTTTCGGGGTCTGCGTGGTCCCTGGATCCACTGCATCCGTATAGCGCCAGTGATAGAACCGAGACCAGGATAAGTATCTTGTGCAATAGCGTTCTCTCCTCATTTTCTTCCGGTCCCTACAAACGCCTCGCAAGGTAGACTACGACCCCGATCAGAACGAAGAAGAGCGCCACTGCGACGATGTACTTTACCATTTCGCTTTCCTTCCCCGATGTGGATGGCCGGGACCGCCACATCCTTTACACTAATAAGGCGTAGAACACGATAGAACGGCTACCCAGAGATAACATACCGAGTTGAGGAGTTTGCATAAACCTGAACGTTCCACGAGCCCAGCGTAAAATACACGTGAATCCAGAGCAGTTCTTGCGCAATAGCTCCGGAAGGCCCAAGCCCTCCATGACCATCGTCCTTCGCCGTCCCTCGCCTCTCTTAATTCTCCGTGACAAGGATGACGCGACAGCCTGTCCCTGGACAGCTCTCTCTTACAAGCTCCTTGTTACCGAACACCGTTCGGCCCGAATAGTACTCTGCATAACTCAATATAGCTTAGGGTGATACTGATGCTTCTACAATACGCTTATGGGTGTGGAATATAGGGAAATCGAATGTGGGACTCACCGATGGAGTAGCAATGACGAGTTGCTTTCTTGGAGCAGGCAGTATGTGTAATGTCTGGGCTCAACTGGGGTCGCCGTAGCGCCGGTCGGCACATATTCTCAGGAAGGTCAGTAGCTATCACATTGGGAAACTTGATGATCCGGTCATTATCCCGTCTGATGGACTTCCAGGCATTTCTCACATATAGGCAGTTGTCGTTCGTCAGTACCCTCTCAGGATGCCCGTCTCATTGTGGATCACCGTCCTCGGGCGTTGCCACCACGATTGGTAGGCAGAACTCTGAATGCATGAACTTGTAGAATTGGCTCCTGTGTTCTTACACTAGTGTCTGTTGCATTGGGGACACACGCGGTGAGGATTGAATCGTCAGGAGGCAGCCTAGAGGATGAATTATTTTCAGGTGTCGTCTCTGATGGCGCATGTATTGGCTTGGGTTGCGTTCCTGGGAGTGATTCTTTGGCCTATCGGTTACTCCGAGAATACTAGCACCACGCTCCCGGGCGGTTCTATTAGGGCGGTATTCGGTTACTCACCGGGTCCCTTCAGGCGATATCTGGGAACGGAAGACGTAATGCTGCTGCTGATACCGGTGGCGCTAACCGGCCTGGCATTCTGGCTGGCTTGTTCTCGGAGTGCTTGCGCTAAGTGGGGTAAGCTGGCGCAATGGGGCTTGGGAGCGCTTTGTCTCGTCTATTGCTCTGTACCACTCTGGTTCGTTCAGGATGTGGATATCAGTTTCATTGGGGTGTTCTTTCTACCTGCGGCACTGGTATTGCTCGTCTCCGCGACTACAGCGGCGTTTTGGGCCAAACATTGAGAGAAGGCGGGACCCCTCCGTTCAATCTGCCCCTGAAACCGACTCTGTTCTCTTGAATTGCATTAATGTTGCGTCCGGGTCTCATCTTTCTGCGAGACTCGCCGCATTGGTCAGGCTAACTGCGTTCGGCGATGGCGCAGTTGCAAGTCATGCCCATCGCATAAGTTGTTCTAATGCAACGCTGCGGGGCGCTTGTCGATACAATCGCTGCACAACCAGATGCCGTGACGCGTTCCATCCGCCCGCTGCTCGAAGAATTGGAAACACCATCCGCGCTTGCGGCAGTCCATGCAGTCGGTGATTCGTCTTATCTGGCGTTTCATAACCGTGCCCTGCTGTGAAATCTGCGATGGTGGGCCACGGTTTGTGTGGTCATCCGGATAACCCCTTGATTCCGCGCAACATTCTCTCCGGCGGAGTAGGCCCAGCAATAGCCTGATTTCGTAATCCAGCGCTTACTCATCTAGTAGTATATGTACTTACCCCTGCCGTACTTGATGTACCGTCGCCTTCCACTCCCCTTGACAACCCCTAACAATCCGATGACGGCCATGATTATCCCCATGACCAACATCACCATTCCGCCAAACTGGATGAGCCAGTTCACAAACCACAAGTGAAGGACGAACTTCATCACTATTCCCATGACAGAAACGGCAATGCCCGCTATCAGCAACGCCACACCGACTATCTTGCCCACCAGGTCTCCGAAGAGCACGGAAGCGCCGCCAATCACCGCCGCGGCAATTCCGCCGAAGATGAACAGGTTCCCTGTCCAATTAATGAGAACCTGCATATGGCCCGACATGATAGATAGACCCATCAGGGCCAGTATGACGCCCATCACCATTAATCCGAGCATCGTCGAACTCCTTCACTTATTGGCAAAAAACTCACTCTACTAGACTGTCATGGAGGTGTTAATGGTCATTCGGGCAGCCGGCTCTTAGGCGCAAGACTTTCTCCGACGCGTTCTTGCTTATCTTGGCGTCATGTGAGGCTCCGACATCAAGATTGCGTCCTGCTCGGATTGATCCTGTGGATCGACTGTCATGACTCTTTCGGCGACGCGCTTTGCAGCGCCCGCAACTTCGTTTACGCTCGGATAGTCGTTCCTGCCGTCCACAATAAAGCGAACGGTTGACACCGTGCCAGTCTCCGAGTGGAAGAATCTGACTTCGGACAGTCTGGCTGCCTTGGCGTCAATCTCATAATTCATGCTGAATGAAAGCATGTCGTCGGGGATCCCCGGCGAGACAAAGCTCTGGAAGTGTTCTGAGATGTCGAGGTTCGTAATTGACCCAAGATTCTGCAGGACCGTCGTGTAATTCAGGCCATGCCAGCGTGCGTTTGGCACGCCGTCGTACTGAGTCGCAATGCATACGACTCGCAAGCTGGATTGGGAATCATCCCAGGTCGCTCTGTAATATCCGATTATACCGTCGTAGCCGACCGCGAAAGTCTCAGGTCCCTTATCGCTGTCAAGCGCAAAACTCCCCAAGTCCGCAAGGTCTTCGGCTGCGCATGCGTACTCCTTTATATCGTAGTCGGGCGAAGGTGCCGGCTGAACTGCGCCGGCGATCGTCACGGTCAGCGTGAAGTCACCGGTCGCACCGGAGTCGTGGGTTGTCACTTCTATCGTGTACGTTCCCGCTGAGAGCGTCTCCCGTATCTGGGAATTGGTGTTACCGCTCACTATGTCGTCGTTCTCGTGCAGCACCGTTCCGTCCCGACCGGAACCTTCGCGCAGGTACACGAATGTGTCCACGGAAGAATCTGTCGTGATGGTGACCTCTGCGGACTGGGTGAGCGTGAATGTGTAGTAGCTCGCATAGCTGCCGTCCCTGCTCTCTGACGCGCATTCCGTGTCCCAGCTGCCGTTGACTGCGCCGTCTTCGCTTAACGTTTCCACGCAGCTGTCCGCCGGTGGAGTGGGCACGTCAGAGGCCGGTAATCTAGCGAAGCCGTGGCCCCAAACATTATCGGCGCCTGCAGTGCCTCGCTCTTCGGCGTGGTCTTTGAGATACTGGGTGATTTGGTTCGGAGTGTATTCAGGGAAGCGCTGCTTGACCAGCGCGGCAAGACCGGCGACATGGGGAGATGCCTGGCTTGTGCCGAAGAAGTAGCCGTTGGGATTGCGCTCCGAACGATATGTAATCGATTGTCCGGCGTCCGCGCCCACGATGTCGGGCTTGATTCTTCCGTCGAGCGTTGGGCCCCGGCTGCTGAACGGTTCGATGATGGTGGTGTCGAATGGATTGTCGAATGAGTTATCGTCCGTACCGGCGTTCCGTCCCGAGGCTCCGACTGCCAGGAGGCCGGGCTTGCGGCTCTCAGCCGGGTTGCCGATGCTGTGTGCAGGTGTATGGTGCTGAAGCACACTTGACGCTCCCCACACCAGCAATTGAACCCAGGACGGCACGTCGCCACTGTCCTTTCTCACGGCAATACAATAGACGCCGTCGGAGACATCGCCGTATTCGAGCCTAACCCTTTCATACGGGATATGGTCATCTCCTCCTGACTGTACAACCTCGCTCATTGCGACGGCATCGGACAGACTGAATACGCCTCCTCCGGGCAGGGGAACCAGATAGAGGTCCAGGTCTTTGCTCGCGCCGCCCCATGAGTCGTCCCAGCGGAGTTGCGCCGTGAAGCTCCTAAGGGGGCCCAGCTCAATCCTGACAGCGTTGCATTCGTCTCCCGTGGCGCTGAAGCCTTGAAAGTCATTGGCATCGGCATCGGTGAAGGGGCCGAACCAATTTGACAGCGCGCCGTTCCCCGCGGCGTTGACCCAGACGATGCCGCCATCCACTGCCACGTCAACGGTGCTCAGTGGGTTGTTGCGGAAAGGCGATGTGCCGTCGCCGGGACCGGCGAATGCCCAGCCGACAGAATGGTTGATGACATCGACGTCTTCGGACACCATCCATTCAACGGTTGCGAGCATGTCTGCCCAGGATGCCAAGTTAGCCAAATAGAACTCGGCTTCCGGGGCGATGTCGAATACCGCTTCGGATACGGCAGTGCCGTGAAGTTTAGAAGATTCGGGGACACCCTCGGGTATGCAGTCAGTGGGATTCGCCGTGAACACGCCGACTTCGGTGTAGCATCTCCACTGCGCGCTTGCGGGCAGTTCAGTTCCCATGAGTTCTACGAAGCCCTTGAAGCCGACGTCGATGACGCCGACTTTGACGCCCTGCCCTTTCAGCCCGGCGGCGTGCCAGGCGGGTACTCCGTGCGCTTCGACTCCCTCGCTGACGACAGTGCCCTGCGCTGGCTGGGGCGGAACGATGGTTCGGACGCTGCTGACTCCTTCCCGCTGGGACGCGTCTGCGAGCAGTGAGACCGGGATGTACGCTTCGATATAGTCCGCACCGATGTTGCGTGGAGATGCGCCGCTCCGTTCGAGCCAGTCCCACACATCCTGCGCGTAGCCTTCGGTGACGAAGAGGGTTACGGCGACCGATTCGCCGCTATGTACGGGTGCGCTTGCAGCGGCGGCTTGGGCGGTGAACTCCCCTGTCTGCACCTGCTTGACGATGCTGTTGAGGTGTGAGTCCAGGTTGGCGTATTGCGGCTGGTCGAGTTTCCCTTCCATGGGCGGGAACGTTTCGATGCCTCGCTCGTCTTCCTGCACGACTGTGGTCTCTGGCGTGGGCGTGTCGGCCGTCTGGGCGAGGGCTGCGGGCGCATCGCTATCTGCCGAGAGCGCCAGCAAGAGGACTGCCGCAGCTGCGACCGCCAGACTCCATGTCGTGAGTTTCTTGCGGTGTCTTCGAATCTTCTCGTTCATGTCCGAAAATCTCCTTGATAGCTGACAGGGATAGGAGTGGGGAGGGGGATAGCGGGCATGGCCGACCTCAGCAGGCGGCGCGGTGCGGACAGGGTTGCGGATAAGGCGGCGGAAAGGCTCATGGAATCAATACACCTGTGTCACGTGGTATGGTTGTGGCAGGGTTGCCAGTGTTTTCATTCCGGTTGATCGTCGGTCGGTCACCGTCCAATACACAGCCCTTCAGGAGTCTTCAAGACCGCGGACACCGCGGTTGGACGGAATCTCCCCAAGGACCCATCTAGAATTATAAGGATATGTAAGTAAAGTGTGGGTAAAGACGGCCCTGAAGTTGGTAAAACGGAGGTGAACTTCGGTCCAATTCACTGAAATTGACCCAATCAGGCCCGTTCAAGCCCGATTTTACAGGGGAGGTGAAAACACGGAGAATGCAGACTGGACGGTCCAGGGAACCGCGCCTCCGGGGGACCGCCTGAGCGCGTCGGGTGCCGCGGAACTCGCGCATACTGTCGCAAGCCTACGACCGTGAAGCCATTCCCTCGTGGCTCCAGACGGATGAGGGCCATGAAGAACACGGGAGACCGCGGTATGAGCAGCACGCTTCCGGCGTCAGGGGGAGAATGGCGATGAATGCCGTGCCGGAGAGAGCAACCGTCTCGAGAGTCTAGTTGAATTGACCCGAGGAGCCCAGCGCTGACCCGACTTCGCCATCGCATTGAGTATTGTCAGTAACTTTCGCGTGCAAGCTGTCAGAGCCAGCTTCTTAGCCCAAATCCACCGAACCGAGACTTGGCGGCGCGGTAAAGTGACGGTGGGAGTGGGAGACGTGAGTATCCGGGCGGATTTCGGATTGACAGGGTATCGATTGGCCACTTGCCGGCCGTCAGTAGCGTTCGGGAGGTGCCATTTCAGGCTCTGAAGCCTCCAGGGAGCGCCTGCCGGTCCGTTCGTCGCGAGTTGAGCAGACCAGGGACTGGCTCACGACGAGGATGGAGTTGGCGGACCGACTGTCGCCGTCAGACGGGAAGCGGCAGGGAGCGCAGTCGCTTAAGGGCGCAACTGAACGGATTGCGCCAGGGCCAGCCCTGCGGAAGATGCAGAGTGAGGCGGCGCGCCGAGCGTGTGAGACGTCCGGCCGGGGAGAAGAAGCGTCGTCTGAGGGTCTTTGTGGTCACGACCTGCTCCCCCAGACCGATGCGGGCCGTCCAGCGGGCAAGGTTGTGTGCCAGAACCTGCACGGCCATCCAGGCAGCGTTGGCTGCGAAGCGACCCGATGGCAGGTGGTTCAGTCCCACACCGTACTTGAGGTCTCGGATGGCGTTCTCGATCTCGGCGTGTCGGCGGTGGTCGGCTTCCAGTTGGAGGGTGTCGCCCTCTCGGTCGGTGATGAAGCCGTGATAGCTGTAGTCGGCAAACAGCGCCAGCTGGGAACCGGGCGTGGGCCTGACCCTGCGGACGATCAGTCGCACCGGTGCGGTGTCTGGCTCACCTCCGAAGGGAGTGTAGGTCGTCTCGGCAACGTCTGCTGCACCCTCCATCCAGTAGGGTATGGGCGTCCAGTCCGCCTCGGGTATGGCCTCTATGAGATTGCGCAGTCCCCGATGCTGTCGGACGGTGATGGAGAAGCGCACATCGTTGTTGCGGCAGACGCTGACGATGTCGTGGGTGTAGAAGCCGCTGTCGGCCCGCACGGTGAGCGCTCCCGTGGCTCCTGCGTAGCGCACCCTGCTCAGCGTCTCACGCAGGAAGTTGGCTGCGCCCCGTACGGTGTTGGCACGGCCCTTGCGCAGTCGTGCCATCAGCACGTCCCCTGTTCCTGCGGCGACGGCAACCAGCGGATGATAGCCTCTCTGCCCGGTGTAGTTGTGCTCGCTGGCTCCCTCCTTTGCCAGTCCATAGGTCTCGCAGACGGTGGAGTCCAGGTCTATGGTCAGTGGCGAGTCCCCGGGTCCCACCCCTACGTCCCAGCCTCGCAACAGCAGCTCCCTGCTCATCCTGTCCAGCTGGCGCACGT
>MPND01000100.1 GCA_002238855.1 SAR202 cluster bacterium bin90 | reverse complement strand
CAACAGTTCTTCCGCGAGAATCGCGTCATCGTCCGGGTTGCTGCGATAGTGTTCAAGAAAGGGTCCGTTCATAGCCATGTCCTCTCGAGGGGGTCGGGGCGGTGGACGCGGACGCAAAAGTCCTGCCAGTATTTTTCGGGAGCACTGCCGCCGAAGCGCGCGCTGTGCTTCGCCATGACGGCGCCGTAGTGGTTTCTGAAGGCCGCAACGACCTCCTTGCGTTCCAGCAAGTCGGTGCGAATGTAATCTGGTGCGGTGGCCTCGATGGCGGCCGCGAGCTGGGCAGACGTTAGTCTGCCGCCCTTGAAAAACGAGACGTGGTGTTGCAGGAAGAATTGCAAGTACTTCTGAGCGAGTTCCTGGTCGCTCATGTTGATGTCGACATCATCGATGATGGTCACCTGTGGGCCGCTCTCGTCGGGGATGGTTTCGTCGGGTGGGCACTCGACGATGGTGGTGTTAACGCCTGTGGCCTCAGGGGTGTCGATTATGACAACCTCCTCGGGTTTCTCCGTTGGGCCCACGGCTAGGTAGATCGGCCGTTGCTCGGCGATGATCTCGGGGTCCAGTTCGGTGGTTTGGAGAAGGAGTTGTGTGACCGGATAGTCCATCGATGTCCCGAGGCGTTTGCCTTTGTCATCACGGAGTTCAAAACGGCTGTAGCGGCCTGCAGGCTCGGCGTATGGCACCTGGGGCAGCGTGACTGCTGCCTCGTCGCCGATCGGCTCATCGGAAACGAAGAGGGTGAACTGGGCGGTGTCGAACGGCTGGTTTATCAGCCACTCGGTGTGAGGGTAGAGGACATTCAGGAGCGATGTTGACTGCTGGTCGGTCGGTTTGCACTCGGTGATTCGCCGCTTTTTGTCACCTTTTGTCATCGCTATTTTCAGTAGCATCTGAGACCTCTTTCTGGTGCCGCTTGGTCACATGATACTTGAGTGTGTGACCGCATGGAAGACACCGGGTAGAAGTTGTGAAGATGGCTCTGGTTACGGGAGAGCGAAGAAACTGCGTGTCAGACAGGCGTACAAGGTGTATGCCGGACGACATGCTCGTTGGAGTGTGGTGGTATGGTGGTCACGGCGCGACGGCATGTACGGGGTACGGCGGGCTTTTGGCAGTCGCGGGGGCCGCGTCTAGGCGGCCCCGAGGTCGCTGTCGAGCATGATCAGAAATATCTCCATGTTGAGGCGGTCATGGCGGGACTTGCCCGAGAGCTTGTCCACGCACTCGTTGCAGTACCAGCCCGGCGTCAGCATCGGCTGTTCGTCCACCCAGTACATCTTGTCTGCGGTCTTGTCGTAGCTAAAGGGGCACCCTCGGCAGTGTCTGCGAGGTCCATGCTGAACAACGGCATTCATTTTGGCCGCCTGAGTGAGTAGATTTGACCATCTCGTACAGGAGGTACTGGATGGTCACACATCAGCAAGTACTACTACTGAGGTGGAGGATTATGGAAGGCAAGACACAACAGGCATCAGCGGCAGCGGCGGGTATGAGCGCAAGGGGCGCTCGCAGGTGGCGGAGCGGACCGTTGCCGTCGGAGAAGAAGAAGCGAAGCTGGCGAACGCGCCCGGACGCGTTCTCGGGGGTGTGGGAAGAGGAGATAGTGCCGTTGCTGCGCAGGGATGCGAAGGAGAAGTTGCAGGCGACGGTGCTGCTTGAACTTTCCCTGAGATGTTCAGCGGTCGGGCCTCTCGTGCAGTGAACGTCACACGATTAGTCGCCGAGCGTAAACATAATCGGCGTTAAAAACCAAGTAAACTATCCCCATTTCCGGCGATTTATGGAACCTTGGCTTGAGTCACGTAAACCGAGTGAATATTGGCATGAAAATGCCCAAAATATATTAAACCGCCACTTTGTTGAGACTGACGACAAATCAACCTTAAAAGGCCACGAATCACGAGAGAGGTAGGATACGATATAGAGATTGACGAAGAGGGAGAAAGAACACCATACGAAAACCTCATTTATCCCACCATAGACAGCCTAACGAAACGCCACCAACCTACAAAACCAGTCCAAAATCCCAAAGCAAAAAAACATACACTTAATTGCAACACATTTTCACTCTCGCCTCTACCCTCACTCCTAATCTCTATCCAGCCCTTATCACCCGTCTCCAAGCCCAATACCGCCCTCAAAATCAATCGTTTCGCCAACCCACATTTCACGCGCCAGTCTCAATTTAGTATATTAGCCGGAACTCACCTCAACTCGACCGTAAACCCACCATCTGCCACCCGTTCTTCGCATCGCCACATCTGTTCACGTCTTCCTGCCCAACCCTTCCAAATTCCGCCCGTCTCTGTCGCCTCACTTCACCTCATCATACTTGGGCTACCTCACCGACCCGCCCAATCGCATCGTTCTTTCGCGGGCATATCGCTTTCTGTCCCTCGTAGCCTCCCCTCACGTCACTACTCCTCTGTCACCCGGAATCAATTGACAGGACTCCTCCAACAGGCGGCCTGTCCGGATTTCCCGCGCGCAACCTCACCTGTCACGGCTCCTTCTCGCCACTCAGCCTTCTCCGCCTACCACAAGGCTGTTTCTCGTGTGTTGGAGCTACGCCAGGATGTATGTTGCCTGAAATGAGCATCCTCTCCATCCCACCTCGTTAACACTGCTCTCACCAGTAGTCGCCTCTCCTCACCCAGCCGTCTCTAATCTAGACGCGCCTCAACCTGAATGCGCCTTACTAGATGAACTTCTACCCAAGCCGAACGGTCCCTATCTCCCGGTCACACCCGCTACACCTCCAGGATCATATACCGCGGCGCCAGTAGCCAAGGAATACGGGAGTCAGAGTGTTTCCCCAGGCTCTGGGGTAGCTTGTAACGCATACCTGAGCGTGACAGCGGAGCAGGGTGATTGACGTCCTAGACTGGCGTTGACGGCGTCACCGTCGAGCCAGCCTGTTTACGTAAACACCGAGCGTAAACACCGGTGTTCACACCTTCGTCATGGCCACCTATTCTTGAATCTAACTGCGAAGGGCGCGGAGCCGTAGCGCTTATGTGACGCGCTTCCGTGTGGCATCGCCGTGCCGTGACCGCTGCATCGTCATCGCCTTGGGCAGATGCGCCTCGCACGGATGTTGCGTACTGACGCAAGTGGCGATGCCGGGGACGCGCTGCTGTGTACGTTCTACGGTGCGCGTCCCGTGTCGCTGCGATCGTGCCTAGCGCTGTCGGTGCGACGTGTCCCGTATCTCCCTTCGTGAGACGCGCCCCGCCCGCCGTGACGCTATGCTCCGGCGCCCGGCGCAACGTCGTCGTTGCTGAGTCATTACGCCTCGTGAGAGGTCGTTCAGCCGTCGTGTGTGCGTCAATGGTTGTGCCTGTACGCCTCAGTGCGGGCTCTTCAGGCACGGAGAGACGCCGTTGCGCCCTCGGGCTAGGTATACCGTTGTCTCGGGCAATGACGCTCCCGGCGGCGCCTTGAACGGAACCTTTCCGTTAGTTCTCTCCCATCTCATCACTCTACCGCACATCGCCGCGGGACGCGATGCGAGCGCGTTCAGGCTGAGAGGCGCATACCCCGATGAGGGATGCGGTTGTGAGCGATTGGTACGCCGTGTACGATATTGTATACGCTACCCGAGCCATCATCACAATCCCAGTACGCAGACACTAGGAGGTGCAGCGTGACGACGGTCAGAGTTCTGCTCAGTCTGAAGCAGGATCGCAGTAATACCTCTAACAGCTTCTTGTTCGAGAATTCGTTCACAGAAGAGGGTTTTATGCTGCGCGCTCCGCGCGGACGTCTTCCGGACGACATTGAATTCGTGTCCGTTGAGATGACCGTCGACGCCTCAGGCGCGACAGGGCAATTCGTACTGTTTCTGCGGGAAGCCGTCAGGCTAGCGCCCGACGGCCGCCTGTCCGGGAACAAGATATGGGAGGCGTGGGCTGAGCGCAATGGGGAGTCATCGTCGCTTCCGCTGATCGCGGGGATCGACAGAAGGGACATCCACCGGCAGTTCCGATTCGCCTTCGATGAGGACAAGATGAGCTGGAGGCGGCTGGACGGAGAGCCTCAGTGGCTCTGGATGGGTTACGAGCTGGTATCGAAGGGAGGCGATAGCGCGAAGGGAGGCGTCTAGCGTGTATAACAGCATACACGCCCTCTGCGGCGCGCCTATGGGAGAGATGGACGAACTCATCGATATGTTCACGGGTCGGAATTGTTGTGCCGCGAACGGCACACGATAAGCCGTCGAGCGTAAACAACGCCTGTATTTTGGACCGTAAACAGACGGGACTTCCAGCGATTTCATCAAACCCGGCAAGAGTTACGCGAAACCAATGAAAATGCGCCAAAAGAGATTAAATCTGGGATTTTATGAGACTGGCCCCATTTTACCCTTAAATGCGTGCGATTCACGACAGGGGTAGGATAGGATATAACGACATGAAAAGAGAGGAATTGATAACCCGACAGACGCCCCATTTACCGCACCATAGACAGCCTCACGAACTCACACCAGCTAAGAAAACCAACCAAAATCACCGCACTAGAAAAAAGTACATCTAATTGCAGCACTTTTTCACCTTCGCTGCGACCCTCACTCCCAGTCCCCATCCAGCCCGCCATACCCGTCTCCAAGCCCAATATCCAGCCCAAGAAGCAATCTCCACGTCAACCCACATTTCACGCGCCAGTATCAATTAATAATCCAGCCCCAAATCTGCCTTAAACCACCCCTATTACAAGCCCAATCCCTGTCTCCACCATATCAACCCCTAATCAATCCCTACTGACCCAATCTTCTTCCCCACGGCGCCTTTTCTCATCCACCATTCCTTGCTATTTCGCCCCTTCCTTCTGTCCCTCCCCTCCCTCCAGCTGCAACTTTTTCGACCTTGCTTCATCCATCCCGACCCTGCCGCCGCTCGATTTCCCACTCGCCTCATCTGCCCTGTCAACGCAACTTGGTTGTTTGCAATTTTCGCCAAGTAAGAAGTGACCTACCCTCGTCCTTTTAGCCTTCCATTTGTGTCTCTTCCGGTGTCGATGCCAGCAGCCGGTGCGATGTGAGCAGGCAGGCATGACGCTTTGTGTTTGTGGAACAGATAAGCCCCCGCTGGAAGCCCAGTCATTCGAGGTCCCCCCAACAGAGGACTCTTCGGGAGTTACGACCTGACCAGTTGGAAGGGCAGGGCATGCAACACGGCTGGCTGCTCCCCGTTCACAAACGTCGTGACCATCGAGTAGAGAGTTCCGGGCCGGTGAGGATTGTTGGCGGCCGCAGCTGAGGCACTGGCGCGGCCCACCCCGCAATGGTTTCACCGGAGATGACTTCAGCATCCCACAGCACTGGTGATGCCATCCATTCATTGCCGCTAACGCAACGACGAGGGCTGGCGGCGTCCGGGTCCTGGCGCTGCCCGACACCGACGGCATCGATCTGATGCAGGCCATCCTGAAGGCTGCCGAGCAGGCTGTCATCCAACGAGTTAACAATATGCTATCGAGATTATTGTCCCGCAGTCTACATTCGTGCTACTATTATTCTGCTAACCGTAATTTCCGTGTAGGAACCTACCCGAAGGGTAGGCTCTTCATGCAGGGTGCGCGCTGCGCCCCTGCGCGGTTGCCCTACACGGGAAGGAAGTGCGGTTAGCATTGCGCAACCTGTACCGCAAAGGGGCATCCTGAATGAGCGCACACTTGCCTTCCGACGAGTCTCGGCGCGAGCCACCTCAGCCCGCCGCCAAGACCGAAAATCTCACTTCGATTGACGAGGCGCTGCTAAATATCATCCAGCGCTACGAGAACGAAAGCCTAGCGGAAGCATGGCTCATCGCCCGACGATGGCCTAATGGCGTTCACTGTCCCAAGTGCAACTCCGACAATATCGCAACAGCCCCGGACCGCAAGCCGCAACCGTACAGGTGTCGGGTCTGTAGAGCCCAGTTCAGCGTCACGTCTCACAGTGCCCTCAGGAACTCTAAGCACTCTCTCGGGACCTGGGTAGTAGCCTTCCATATCTGCTCCGCGCTCTCCAATCCAGACGCTATCGATATTCGCGACGTCCTGCCCGTCACCAACAGAGCTGCGTGGAATCTCGCCATGCGGATTCACGAAGCCTGGGAATTCTACCGGAGTAATCCACGGGCATTGAGCGCGCAGAGGCGGCTTCTATGAATTCCAATTCCAACGGGCAGCGACGACCTCGGATCAACAGGCGGTTGAGGACTCGTCCCAGGCGCGTCTTGCCGCCGCCAATAACCGCTAGTGCAGAAGTTCTCTCGGAAGCGCTGTTCAGTTTGCCACAGCGCCGTGCGTGGGTATTCATGAAAGGGAAGTCCTTTCGTGACTGAAACGTTACTGTCTTGACTGACAGAAGGGGGAGTCGCAGGCGAAGGAATTCCGAGGCATCAGATCGCACATCGCGAGAGTCTTGTCGGGCGCGCCGGATCCGAAGCTTCGGGCAATGAATAAATCGACAATTGAAACCATATGACAGGTTGAGGACGTCAGGGTTGCAGGATAGAGAACGGATGAAAGTCAGGTTCATTGAGTGAGCATTAAGTGATCTCCGGCATCCGCTCAGGGGCGGATGCGCTCGCGGAAAAGCGCGCAGAAACAACCTCGGCACCGAAACTAAGCCACAGGGAGGCAGAAAATGCATTTTCGAAGACGACAGATGGCAGGTGGGGCCTGCATGCTGGGCGGCACGGTCGCCTACCTGTGGCTGATGGCCGCACTGGTCGTTCCGACGGCATTGGAGTTGTCCGCCGGTCTCGGCGTGCCGTCATCCGTGCCGGTCACCTGGGTCGGGCTGACGACTGCGGCCCTGCTGGTCGCCTTAGGCGTGGACAGGGCTTTTTCGAGAAAGCGTTAGCCGGGTCGCCGGCAGGTCTCATTTCAACTCGCGCAGCGCCGAATCTGGGCGCTCGCCTGAGCGGGGCCTTCCGCGACAGTCGCGCCGGCAGACCGCATCTCCGGAGTTCCGCCGACCGGTCCACGTGGGCGAAGCGGAAAGAGCCGGCTTCACCGGAGTCATCGCTTTCGAGAGCTTAAGCCCTGTTCCCATGAATGGAACGGCTGTGCTAATATTAGTCGACAGGCACTTCAACCCCCTGAGAAATGCCAATCCTGCCATCCGGAGGTGCAGCGCATGACCGCTCCTCGAAACTCTCCGTACATGTACGTGACCTGGCCGATGAAGTATCTGACCGGTGACATGTGCTGTCTGTGGGCCTGCTGGTTCAAGACGCACCACCAGGGCTACGAGAAAGCGCCCGGCGACTTCGACCTGGTGCGCTGGCAGGCGGAGCACACGGTCCTGGTGAACTCTCTCGTCAACAGACTGGAGCGACACGGCTGCAAGGTCTGGATCGAGCACCAGAACTCCTTCAGGGCCGAGAGCAGGAAGTCCGGTCTCACGGTGAGCGGCAGACCCGACCTGATAGCGAAGCACCCCGGACGGCAGGACCGTGATCTATGACGCCAAGACCGGCAGGCAGTCCACCTCGCATCTGTTGCAGGTGCAGCTCTACATGTACCTGTTGCCGCGGTCACCGGATCAGCGTTGGCGCGGCACGCGCTTCTGGGGCGCGGTGGTGTATCCGGAGGGCACGGAACATCGCATCCCACCGGAGAGCATCGACGCGGGCTTCATCGAGCGTCTGGCGGACTTCATGCAGAAGATGGCGTCAGATATGCCAGCTCGCCGCGTGCCGAGTGAGTACGAGTGCGGCCGTTGCGAGCTTACCGGCGCCGACTGCCCTGAGCGCATCGGGCCGGAGCCGGTCGTCTCGTAGGATGGGCATAGAATGCAAGCCGGTCGAGCACCATATCCATGACCGCGCACAAGTCCGCCTGTGCGACAGCGCTGCCGCAGGCCCAGCCGACGTATCGTCCGAGAATATTTTCAAGTTGAGAGACGCCCGCAGGGCCGCGACTCTCTGTCCGGACTGCCAGGACGAAGTGCATCCGCGAGACGTCAGGTCCGACCTCTACGGCCTGGGCAGGCACTCGACGGCGCATCTGTACGCCGTGCCGGTGCTCGAAGGCTTCGATGCCGTGAGAAACTGCCCGCACTGCCGGCGCAGTGCCGATGACGACTGTGCGGCCTGGCGCAAGCTCCGGGGGGCTGTGGCCCTTCTCGGGCAGGAGTGCCGGCGGTATCTGAAGGGCGTGGACGGGCTGCTTGCCGCGACTGGTGGCCGGCCGGCGACAGTCTACGAGTTCGCCGATGGGTCGGTGGCTTACTTCGTCCCGGACGCTGATGACTTCTGTGAAGCCGGAGAGCTGAAGGGTGATGACCTTGCCGCGGCGCTGCGGGTCTTGACAGTCCGCGACAATTAGAGCAGTTTGAGGACATTGCGATGTGGGAGCAGATGGATGGCCCTGACCGGTTTGTTCTCATTGTGGGTGCTTTCTTCGTTCTGGGGGCCATCGCGCTGTTAATCGTGATGTTGACGTTTGATCTGCCCCAAGACGCGTTTAGTGGATTGTCGATACTCTTCGTCGTGTGGGGAATGTCAGGACCGTTTTTGCTTTACTTAGCATGCAAGGAGACATATATGAAGATCGGAGTCGTAGAGAGAATCATGGAGAGGCGCAGGATAGCTGCTGCCGCCGAGCTGGCGGAGCGCTACCGGGGCATGGACTTGATGAGCAGCCCAGAGGCCGTGGCGCTTCCAGTGCCGGTTTACCGGTGCTCCGGATGTGGGAGCGCGTATCCGAGACACACGGCTGACAGGATGTACTGGGTGGACGAGCAGCCCCTGCTGTCAGCGGGATGGCACTGCGAGGACTGTGTGGACAAACTGCAAGACAAGCCGCGCCATGATCGCCTGAACATGGAGATATTCCTGATCATGCTGGACGGCGACCTCGGGGCTGACAAGCCGGCGTGCTCTTAGGAAGGTGTCGGAACCGCCGTCCTGCCGAGACGATGGCAGGATGTCGCAGCGGCGCTCAATGCAGGGAGGATACGGATGTCGGCGGCGGATTATATCGACCAGAAGGCCGAGGAACTCAGGCGGAAGACCGAGAAGCTCAGGCAACGGCAGTTCAATGAGGGATACGCCGTCGGGTATGGCGAAGGACACGCTGAGGGACGCGCATGGGTTGGGCGCATGCGTGAAGCCCAAGAGCGCGGCAAGGCGTTCGACGAGCCGTTTCCGGTCAGTGAACTGCCTGTTGAGCAGATCGAGGATGGGTGCGCCGGCGCCGGAGAAATCACCTGGTTTATGCGCCTGAGAATGCATTGGGTGTGGCCGCACCTAATGGTGCTGCTTACGATATGTGTGCTGGCGGCCCTTATTGCTTTAGGGTTTGGGGTTGTATGGCTGGTGCGACAGCTGGCGGGCGTAGTAGGCGGCGGAACGATTTTCATAGCAGTGCTGCTGATCGGAGTCTACCTATTCTTATGGAATATCTACCGACCACAAGACTGAGATGGCGCTGAGGCTGACCTCTTCTGTCCGTATTGCCGCCGTAATTAGAGTCCTATTGATGACGGTTATCACAGACTTGGCGGCTCACTACTGTCGGTCACGCTGGACTCCGTACCAGGACATTCAATTTGTTTGGGGGAGTAGTTGCAGGCATATCAGCGTAGGTGGGAGAGTCGCGCCGGCGCCCGGCGCAGTGAGGATGCGAATGGCGTTAGTTGAACATATCGCGCAGAAAACCAGGAAGGCCAGGCAGAAGCAGTTCAATCAAGGATACGCGACTGGACGTTATGAAGGACTTGCCGAATGGCGCTCATGGAATGAACGCCGTTTGCAAGCCCAAGAGCGCGGCGAGCGGTTCGATGATCCGTTTCCTGCAAACAGGCCGCCGATTTACCATGCCGAGGATGCGTCAGCCGGAGCCGGGGAAGGCACCCGGTTTCAGCGATTGAAACGACATTGGACATGGCCGCACCTGCTGGTGCTGTTTACGATGTGTGTGCTGGTAGACCTTGTTGCCCTGGGGTTTGGCGTTGTGTGGCTCGTGCAACAGCTGGCGGGTGTAGTCGGCGGCGTCACGATATTCATAGCCTTGCTTCTGATCGGAGCCTACCTGTTCTTGTGGAACCTGTTTCGACCGGAAGTCTGAATTCCAGCGCATCCTCGATGAGCGGGGTATGCAGGCGGAAACGCAGAGTGATTATCAGCCCTTCGCGCTCCCAGGCGCTTGCGCCGTGTCCATTTAGGCGACGAGAGGAACTGTGATACCTTTGGCGAAAAGTGAGGCGCTCTGCAGCGATTGTGCGGCGACGGTTTTTCGAAGAGTCGCCCGATTTGTGCGAATCCGGGAGTTTCCGCCTTAAACTCGTTTTCAGCAGCTCGCGGCGTTGCTATCCGGTCTGCGACTGCGCGGAATCTGGGGTGAGCGAAGGGATTCGAACCCTCGCCTTCCAGGTCCAC
>MPND01000099.1 GCA_002238855.1 SAR202 cluster bacterium bin90 | reverse complement strand
CCGCCTCACGCCGCAAGGGTCTGCGGTAGATTGTTTCACGGGCTGTGAGGGGCTTTTGCGGGCGAGGAAGCGTGTCCGGCTGACGATGGACGGGAGAAGGAACGATCCTACTCGCCCTCGCCGCGCAGGCGTCGAAGCTCAGCTTCCAACTCCGCAGCGCGAGCCTCGGCGGCGGCGGCGCGGGCCGTATCCTCATCGTGAGAGCGCAGATAGCTCTCGGTCAGAGGATCGAAAAACCGCAGCATCCCATCTTCCCAGCACACGTACAGCCCCAGCGCCTCGCTGTATCCCCGAAGACGACCTTCTCCCAAGTCCTCTATCGCTATCGGCTCATACATGCCGTCCACCAGCAGATCACCCGCAAGCGCTGCATCGTGGTATTCGCCGCCACTCGGGTCGAAGCGCCAGTATTCCCCAATGCCGAACCGCTCGTAGTCTCGACGCTTGTCCGTGTAGTCAACTTCGCCCGTACTTCGTGACGCTACCTCAAGCACGAAGTCAGGCGCCTTGCCCTGACGGTCTATTGCATATCCACCCTGCTCGTCCACAAGCGCAATGTCGCAGTCGTGAACCACGATGAGGTCCGGTATTCGATAGGCACCCCAGGGGTCAAGCGTCGGAGCGACAGGAACCTCTCCATGCACCAGGGTTGTCTCCGGATTGCCGATGTGTATGGCAAGGGCGGTCAGAATCGAGCGACGGTGAAGATGGGACGTGTTCTGCATGTCTTCCCGCGGAGGGAAGTCGGGGAAGCGTTCGAGCTTGCCCGCTCCCTGTGTGAGTGTAGTCGTCCTGCTGGTCATCGCGGACCTCTCCGAGTCTGAGTGAGTTGAGCGATTGCCGACTGTCGTCATTATACCACCTGCCAGGCGCGGCAACAGATTGCCGTAAAATATTGCACAGAGTTTGTAAGTACATCGACACCGATAACGACGCATATTATGAGTTGCTATCATATTATGAGTTGCTATATTGATACATTGCAAACCCTTTGAGAACCTCCACCGCGGTGTCCAAGCATTGTGTGATGAACTCATGTGACATATAGAACATCCACGGCTCCCCACCTTTAGTAGAAACGCCAAACCAATGGCAAGGCCACTCAGAAAGACGCCCATGAAATTTGCGGCGTTCTTCCTCCGGCCATTCGAAGCCAAAGTGAAACAACTTGTTTCTGTAAGCGAAAAGCGCTTCAAGAGTAGGTTCCAGTGTTGTCGGCATGTATTGCTTAATACCCAGTTCTTCTTCATCGACAAAGTTCATTATATTCTTCACCAAGTCTCTGCTAGGCAATTCTCGGCACACGCTCCGAAAAGCAGCCCTAAATACGGATTCGATGAACGGGGCCAACATACCAGCGGCAGCCATGCTATGGGCTATGGGCTATGGGCTATGCTCTGGTAAATCGATTCGTGTATCAAGTCAACAACTGTATCGACCGCATGACTATTGGCTGAACCAGATAGAGTTGCAGCGATCCCCTCCACCCTTTTGATTTCACTTCTCAGTTCAGCGCCGGAGTGACGTTGTTGGCCAATCAATGTATAAATCGCAGTCAACTGAGCAACAGAGTCGAACCCCATGTCCAGACCAGCTGAAAGAACCAGGGAGAAATCGCCAAAAGCGATTTGGTCGAGGTCAAGCTCATCGAAGTCTTCAAAGCTTTCCTTAGGTTCCACCAGTTTTGTTCATGGCTATCCTCACAATTTTTTTCAGCAGTTCGGTTATCAACTCCCATCGTGTCAGATAAGCCACTCATCGAGTCAAATGATAGCCATTGTGTCAGCAGGTGCGAACCTGCTTTTCAACGTCATAGCCTAGAGTCGACCCCACAGTTAGGACAGCGAAGGGGCCAAGTTAAGAGAGACTCCCGCTGTAAAGTCTGACAATACCTCACGAGATGATAAGGCTAGGGTGTGTTGACATTTCATTTCAGCCATATGAGAGCGCCGACAAAGTGTAGGAATCCAAGGTACATCTTTGCCAACTTGTCGAACCGGCTGAATATGTGTCGATAATGCTTCATTTTGTTTATGTAACACTCAACTAAGTGGCGCTCACCGTATAGATGCTCATCGTATGGCTGAGGCTCTATCCTGTTGGAACGCGGCGGTATTACAGGCGTCGCTCCCATCGCGACGATGCGCTCACGAAACCACTGTGAATCATATCCACGATCAGCTATCACATATTCACTCTCAATGCCGTCTATCAGTTCACAGGCTTGGGTGACATCGTGTGCCTGACCTCCCGTAAGCGTGAATTTCAGTGGATTGCCCAGAGCATCGACACTTACGTGTACCTTCGTGCTGAATCCGCCTCGACTTCTCCCAAGAGCCTGCGACCGTTGTCCCCCTTTTTATGCGGCGCTCCCGCCGCACAGGGGTGCGCGCACACTGTCGTGCTGTCTATTATCAGATGCTCCATATCCGGATCATCAGCGAAGTGCCGGTGCATCTTCTCCCATATACCTTGCTCGGTCCATCTGGCAAAGCGTCTGTACACGCTGTACCACTTGCCGTATTCTGTTGGAAGCATCCTCCACGGCGCTCCCGACCTGCTCATCCACAGTACGGCTTCTATGAATCGCTTGCACTCCTGCTCAGACTTGACATAGATCCCAGTCTTCTCTCTTAGGAAATCGAGTATCTTCGACCATCGTTCCGGAGTTAGTTTAACTGCTGACATGCTTCAAGTTTAATCCAATTGTCAACACACCCTAATGCCTGGTCTGGTAAACACCCGAGCAGCCTTCCCGACGCGAACACCTGCACCGGGTCCTCATTCGGCTCGATGTGACCACCCGGCAGCAGCCACATCTTCACTTTCGGGTGCCAGTGCAGCAGCGTTCCGTCCATATAAACTACGAATCCTGTTGCAGTGAAGTGCCGTACCGTCGTCATTCTAGCTTCGTTCCTCCGCATCGCCGTCTTGCGCTGTGGAGAGGTAACCCTCGCCGCCGCCTGAATCTGATCGCGATTCTCGACCCTCGCGCCGTCGCCGGTTCAATCTCACCCTTCCCCTGAACCTAACCAACAAGTAAATGATCACCCCTAGGACCAACCACACCGGAACGAATATCGTCACCCAGATGGCCACAGTGCCTGCTGCCTGAGCGAAACCTGACAGCGCGCGCACGGCGTCTTTCAGATTGTCGCCCGCGCTCCAGCCTGTGATCACGAAGCCTTCCGCCTCTTGCACGAAGACCTCGATAGTTGCGGTGCCCTCGACGTTTCCTGCCTCGCTTTCGGCAGAGATTGTGAGGGTGGCATAAAATGGCTCCGGCCGATGATTCTGGTACACATGCGACGTGGTAACCGTAGTCGCACCCTCTTCAGGCGCGCCAGTCACCGCCTCGCTCCCATCGCTGAACTCCCAGCCGTACTGGTAGTTAGTTAGCCCGTCCGGTCTCGTGAACGACCCGGAGAACTCAACCTCTTCCCCCTCTTCTACAAAGAGATATTCGCCTGCGAACACCGAAATGGCGGGCAATTCGGTAACAGTCGCGATAAGGGCGTCCGAACCTTCGACTACGCCGGCTTCGCCGCGCCCGTTCATCGTAACTTCGACGATGAACGGCGATTCCAGGTCGCTGTGATACTGGTGGTGTACGGTAGCGGTAATGCGCCCACCGTCGGCTCTGGGCGCGCTGCTGTAACCTGTCATGACGTTCGAGCCGTCGCCGAAATCCCACGTGAAGTCGAAGTCATCTATACCTTCCGGAGGGTAGAATGTCGCTCTGAAGCGCGCGACCTCGCCCACGCTGAAGATCCTGTCTTCGCCCGCGTCAACTCTCATGTCCTGCGGCGCGAGGTTCAGAGAGATGTTCACCAGCGAAAAGGCGGCAGTTTCCTCCAGCAGCTTGATGCGCCCCAGGTGCGACTCTATCTCCACCTGAAGACGTGCAAGCTCTCTCTGTACTTCCAGTGCGTCCTCAACATCCTGCGCGCGGTCAAGCAGCTTTATCAGCGCCTCTTCCGTAGCTTGCAGGCTCGTCACGCGCGACCGCAAGTCGTAGTATTCGTCAGTAACATCGGTGCTAGTCGATGCTTCCGACTGCACATCCACACCCACCTGCCGCATCCACTTCAATGTATCGTCCAGTTTTGCGGCAGGCACACGCACTGATATGAACCCAAAGTGGTTCGAGCTTCTGTCCGTACTGACAACCCAGCCGCCGTCCCGCTGCACGCTCTGCGAAATCTCCTCGATGGAAGCCGCAACATCGTTCACTTCCAGGGCAAGCTGCACAGTACGCACGATGATGCGATTCTGCGCTACCAGTGCCGCTCGCTCCTCACTGAACTCCCCAGCATTATATGGATCCTCGAGCGCCTCCTCCATGACCTTCTCCGATTCTTGTTGAACGATCTCCACCTCCACCTCTTTGAGGACTGGGGCACTCGCCGCAGCGGGCGCTGCCGCTTGCGCGTCGGCTGGAGCGGGAGCGGCGGGTGCCGGCGCTGGACCATCAGTAAACGTGAACGTCCCCTGCTCTTCACCCGACAGACCGAGCAATCCCGGCCTGTCCAGCCCCATTTCTGCTGCCAGTAAAGACCGTGGCGCAGCCGCCGCTAGCTCATCGGCGCGGGCAGGACGGCGGTCTCCGGACTCCGCTCCGCCGCATGCGATGACCGCGCTCGTCAATATCAGCGTAGCAAGCAGCAATGCAATCAGATGCGTTCTGTTCATCTTTCTCGCCTCCAAAGGCTTTGTACCCAACATAAGCATACATTCCCCATTGAGAAGACCCCTCTCAATACTCCAAACGAATGAACAGATTGATTTGTTCCAAGAACTCTATCTCAGCATATAATCCCAATCTTGTACACCTCGTTAGTCCTGATCTCTAAGCCTGACCGTCGATATTTGAATCCTCGTGGTAGTATTTCCGTTTGCGTGGGTGAATAGCAATTTCACCCCCATCCCTTCGGCAGGCTCATGACAGGCTCTAACCTTCCCCCATCAAGGGCTGACAGGAGTAGGTTTTGGAGATGGCCGTGCTTGCGGTTGTGATTCCACCCCCATCCTAGTATTCCCCCATCGAGGAGGAAGGGACTTTTCGTATGGGGATTATAGGTGCTTTGGACATTTGCCTACCACTATCAGCTCGTGGAGCGAGAATGGTAAAAGCAATGCAGGATACGAGAATATGGGCGATACGATACGCAAGGGTGAGATGTCACGGAGAGTTGCAGAGGCAATGGACTGTTCCAATGGCGAGGGAGAGAAGGCGCTGAACGCCGTGCTGGAGAGCGTAACCAACGCGATGCGCGCGGGAGACAGGATCGTCCTGAATGGCTTCGGCACGTTCGAGCTCGCTGAGGTGAAGGCGCGCAGGGTGCGGCCGATAAGAGGAGCAAGCAGCGGGGATCTGATCAAGGTTCCCGCGCATACGCGCGTGCGCTTTCGGGCGGGCGCGACTCTCGCCCAGGTGGCGAGGCAATAGGCGGCAGGACCGCTGGGGCGCTATTTCTTTCCTGACGGTCGCGGTCCCGTACTCAGCGCAGACGCCGCGCGTCTCCGGAACGCCCCGGTATTACGGCACCGCAGCCCTACTCTCCCGATCAAACCGGTTGGCGTCTCTTTGCCCCGGTCCCGCCAGCCACCGTACCGACCAGACCAGAACCGCCAGGCTTCATCCTCCGCCCAACAGCGCCATCGCTATCACCGGTGTCCAGTTAGCGTCTCCGAACGCAAGCGAACTTCCAAGGGCGGGAATGAAGGCGAAGCCGAACGGTATCCAGGACGCCGGGAAAGCGGTCAGCCACACCGCCAGCCACCAACCGCTCCTGCCCGTATCGTGCAGACTCCTCACGGTCACCGCCAGGCTCGGAATCAGAGTCGCCACAAGGAACGCAAGCAAAAGCCATTCCAACGCGGCGCGGACCCATAAAAGGAAACCCCAGCTAACGGAGAACCTCTCGATAAGTGAGGACAGCATGTTCGCTCCGATGAATACCAGTACCCACGTCAGGGCCCACCACCAGAACTCTGCCCTTGTGGCCCGTCCGCCGAAGTCCATATAACCCCTGAGAGCGTGCCTCACGGCTAGTCCCATAGTCATAACGCTCTCTTCGCTTTCCGTCAGACCAGCCACTCCAGTGCCTCAAGCGCCTTCTCGCTTCTAGTACCTGTTCAATATGAATTTAGTGGATATATGTGATGAAGTTTATGGCGGGCATCGTGAGTGGTGAAGCGTCAGTGGATAATGGCTCCGGCATCATTGCGCTCGGCTTCGAGTGCGGCTACCTGTCGTCTCAACTGTGTTTCATTCGCTACTCTACCCCTCAGGCAATGCTTGCTGAAGACAATCAGTTCTATCTCCGCCATATTCAGCCACGCCCGTGCTTTGGCGTGTAATGGAACTCCAGCCTCCGCGCTATACGCCGCGCCTCGGCTGGCTCAAAGGCTTCATACAGCGAACCCATCTTATGAGTATTGAGATTGTCCAGCACCACCCTGACCGCCTTGGCATCGGGATATGCTTCATCGACCAGCCATCGCATCTGATGCGCGAAGTCCACTGCTGTGCGCCGCTCCGTAACCTCCACGTGTCTCCAACCTCCCTTCGGCTCGCAGAACACGAACAGGTTGCGCGTTCCGTTGCGCCTGTACTCGTAGTCTATGCGCTCCAATTTCCCGGGTTCTGCGACTATCGGCGTTCTCGTGTGTCCTATCATCTGCTTGGATGTCTCATCGAAGCAGACCACAGGTCGCTCAGCGTCGTGCTCTTCCTCATACAGGTCCAGGACATCTTCCATCCTTGCCACGAACTCCCCGCTCAGTTCCGGGATGCACCACGCCTTGTTCCTCCAGGGCTTGAGTTCGTTTTTTTCAAGCTCTGACGCACCGTCTCCCTCGCTATACTCTCTACATAGCCCAACTCCACAGCCTTGTCCGCAAGCAGCTTCAGCGTCCGGTGCGTATGACCCGCAGGAGGGTCGCTGCATGCTATGGCTACAATGTGCACCTCGGCACGCTCATCCAACTTGCGCTGCTTACCGGGCCGCGCTCGATCGACCAACGTGCTCTCAAGACCCTCCTCACAGAGGCGCTTGCGTATCCTGACGACCGTGCACCTGCTTATAGACAACGCATCTGCTATTCGGTTATCAATCTGTCCTTCGTCGGCCTTGAGCAGCGCCAGCGCTCGCTTTACCGTGCGGGCCTGCGATCTGCCACGGTGGGCGACTTCACTCAGCCGGCGCTTCTGGGAATCGGTCAACTCAACTCTGTACTTGCTTGCGGTCATATTCGGCTACATCCTCGCTGTAAGATGTGCCCGAATTTAACTCATATCTTATACTTGTGCCAGTATCACGTGGACTTGGTACTAGTTCCATGTGCTCCAGTTCGCCGAGCATTCCCAGCTCGGACGGTAAGGTGCCTGTCAACAGATTGCTGTTTAGTTCCAGGACCTCCAGCTCGCTGAGCTCGCCCAGTTCCGGCGGAATGTGCTCGACCAGGTCGTTTCCGGCCAGATCCAAAATGACCACGCGCCCGTTTACGTCGGTTTCCACGCCGTTCTATTCGTCTAATGGAGCGCCTGTAAGCCAGTTGTCGTTGTCCTCCCAGTCGTCGCCTTCGGTGGCGTTATAGAGGGCTGTGAGGGCGGCGCGGTCTTCGAGCGGCCCTATGCCGCTGATGGTGAGGGCGAAGTCTCCGGTCACTCCGGCGGCGTAGGTGGTGGCCTCGATGGTGTACGTGCCGACGTCGAGAGTTGCCTCTATCTTCGAGTCGGTGGAGTCCGGGTAATCGTAGTCGTCGTTCTCATGAAACGCAGGGCCGTCAGTGGATGTCCCAGTGCGCAGATAGAGGAAGGCATCCTCTTCCGAGCTGAGCGTGATGGTCACATCAGATGCGGCGGAGAGGATGAAGGTGTAGAAGCGGGCGTACCTGTCGCCCCTGCCTTGAGGTGCGGTTACGTCGGAAGTGCAGTCGGTATTCCACATGGCATTTACGACGCCTACCGCGGGTAGAGGCTCGACGCATTCGGACAACTCCGGTGTGGGATCTGGGTCTGTCTGAGTGTCGTCGCAAGTTGGACCCTCGACCCTGACTATAAATCGTAGCCATTCCTGGAAGTCTTCGTCATTTGGGGCGCAGAGACCGGCGTTGTTGTGGAAGCGGAAGGTTTCCAGTTTGTCCAGTTCTGTGAGGTTGCTGGGGATCTGGTTCGTCAACCTATTGTTGCTGAGGTCCAGATATTCAAGGTCATCTGCATCGCCAAGTTCAGGCGGCACCTGCCCGGTCAATTGGTTGTAACTGAGGTCCAGGTAACTTCTGTTGAATGCGCTCGATCCAGTCCCAGTGCCTAGTTCCGGAGGGATTGTCCCCGTCAGCTGATTGTTGTGGACATCCAGAGTGTGCAGGTTTTTCAAATTCGCAAGTCTGGTCAGTAAGTGGTCACCAGTAAGCCGATTGTCGCCGAGATAGAGCATTTCGAGTCCGGAGAGCGCCTCTAGGTGCGGCACCAGTTGGTCAGTGCTGAGCTGACTGTCTTGCAGTCCCAGCACTCGCAATTCCGCCAGCGTGCCAATCTGTGGGAGCACGTCAGCGCCTGCAATCTGATTGCCACCGATATCAAGAACCCCCAGGTTTACGATTTCTTTCAGCCTCGGCAAGAACGACTGCGCCGTTAGATTATTGTTCTCTAGCCACAACGCCCGCAAGGTTTTGATGTCGGCCAGTTCTGACGGTATCTCTCCTGTCAGATGGTTGCTGCCAAGTGCGAGCGCGGCGAGACTGGAGAGATTGGCCAGCTCTCGTGGTATCTGACCCTCCAACCTGTTGTTACTCAGAAATATGTACCTCAGTTTGGTCAGGTTCTCCAGTTCCGGCGGTATCTCGCCTGTCAGATGGTTGTCACGAAGATGTAACTCAGTCAGGCTGGTCAACTTGCTGAGTTCTACAGGAATGCTCCCGACAATCTGATTTTCATAGAGGTGAAGTTCCGTGAGCCCAGTGAGGTTTCCCAATTCCGGCGGTATCTCTCCGGTCAGTTGGTTCTCATAGAGCCACAGCCGATTAAGCTCGACAAGTCCACCTAACTCCGACGGTATCTCGCCGGCCAAATCATTATCGAAGATCATCAGCTCCCGAAGGTTCGAGAGGCTTCCAAATTGGGCTGGTATTTTACCCGTCAAATGATTTTCCCCGATGTGGAGGACCTCCAGCCTGTTGAGGTCGCCCAATTCGGCGGGTATCTCACCCGAAAGTTCATTGGCCAGCAGATAGAAAGTCTTCAAGTTGGCCAGTTTTCCAAGTTCAGGTGGTATCTCTCCCGTGAACGCATTGCCCCATAGGTCCAGGGTCACCAGATATTCTAGTTCCCCGAGTTTCGCAGGTAACTCGCCCGACAAATCGTTGGCACCCAGGTAGAGAGTTACCAGACTGCTGAGACCGCCTATCTCCGGTGGTATCTCTCCCGCTACGTTATTTTGTTCGAGATCCAGCGTTGTTACCCGTCCATAGGCATCGGCTGTCACGCCGTGCCATTGAGATAGGGGTTTATCCGTTAGCCAGTTGTCGCTTTGGCGCCAGTTGTCGCCTCCGGCGGCGTTGTAGAGGGCGAGGAGAACGGCACGGTCATCAAGTGGTCCAATGCCCATCACGGTCAGGGTGAAGTCGCCCGTAGCGGGCTGCTCGTAGGTTGTTGCTTCTATCGTATAGTCTCCGGGCTCAAGCGTTATCGCTATGCGTGAGTTGAAGTTGCGACCACTCGCGTCTATGTCGTCGTTCTCTGTGAGATAGTCGGCGTCAGCGCCGGTGCCGCTGAAGATAAAAAGATAAGGATCGGTCTCGGATTCAAGCGTTATCGACACGTCAGACTGCTGCAGTACGCTGAATGTATAGTAGCGTGCGTAGGCGTACTCACGGCTCCGTGACAGGCAGTCGCTGTTCCATTTGTCCTCGACAGCAACTGAAATAAGTGGCTGCACACATTCGGTCTGTGCTAAGAACGCATCAGAAGCGCCATGCGGCAGAGCGAGCGCCAGCACGATTATGAATGTCAACGACATTGGGCGGACAATTCTCATCCAGGTATCTCACTCTGATTTCTCTGCTCTACCATAATGCCAGTTTCCTGGCCTTAAGCATACATCTCTCTGTTTCTAAAAGAGGGTACGTGTCGAGACTTTCGCCAGACTTGGAAGCGTCAGAATGGCGCTTTGGGCGTGGCGCGTATCCATCGGGTGAAAGACAGCGGCGCGATGCAACAGATTGCGGTATTTCCTTGCATCCGGTGCAGTGGCGATTGCGAAGGGGTCTGATTGGCGTGGATTCTCGTTGCGGCCATGTCATCGTATATAAGGTATTGCACTACTCTTCTTCCTGCTCTTCCTCTTTAACCACCCGAATTGTGCCATCTGGAGACAATTCCACGTATTCGTCCGCCGCCGCCGCCAG
>MPND01000098.1 GCA_002238855.1 SAR202 cluster bacterium bin90 | reverse complement strand
GGCAACGGTCTCTTCTCCCCGGAGCGCGGCCAACGCCACCTTGGCCTTGAACCCCGGACTGTGCTTCTTCCTGCTCTGCTTCATTTGCCTGCTCCTCTCTTTTCGTACATTCTAGGAGCCGGACTCTCTCTTAGCCACCTGTCCGATTTATTGGGTCCACCTCAACATTCGACATCATTCCCATAATTTAGGCCTAGAGCGGTCAGGACTGCAATAAGTTGCCGTCAGTGATTCGATTTGATGAGGGCATATATTTTGGGTTCGTCCAAGAGAGCGATGTCGCGCGAAATCGCTCGGCAAGGCACTATTGCAAACATCTCATTTGGTATGGTTTTTGAAAGGGGCAAAATTGGGTTGTGCCAGATTTAGTACACCACCAACAAGGAGGTCGGAATGATGAGCGCAGCAAACGATTCTTCTTGGGACAGTGCGGAGTTCCTGACGGACGACGAGACCATCATCGAATACCTGAAGGCCGCGCTCAAAGAGAGTGATCTCTTGGTATTCCTGAAGGCAGCCCGCAACGTCGCTCGCATCAGAGGGATGGGTTCGGATGAGCTGCCTGCCGGCGCATCGGGGTTAAGTCCTGGACTCGAAGTAGAAATTCGCCAATTACTGGGACCCGAAGTATCTGAGGACTTCCCGGGGTGGCGGGCACTCGAAAACATCGGGGCCGGAGCCGGACCGGAGACCGAGTGTGAGCGCTGCGGCAATCTCGGCTCTCCGCGTCAGCAGTTTGAGCACATGGGCGTGACCATTTGCTTCGTCTGCGCCGATGAGCGCGTCGCGGAACTTGGTATGGAGGATGTGGTGTAGCCGGCTGAAGGCTCATTTCCTCAAAACGGCAGCCAGTCATAGACGATCAGGAACAGGTTCAGGACATTCAGGTAAAGCCCAATCGCGGCCTGAACTGCCACCTTGTTCGCGCCGGCCGCATCTCTTTCGAGCGCCGCTTCCTGGGCGCGCACCTTCATGTGCCTGGTCTCCCAGACGGTCAGGCCGAGAAACACGGGGAATAACACGACACTGATGATGGTCTGCAAGGCTCCCGACTGGAACTGGAACATGTTCAGGAATATCACGGCCACCGCTCCGAAGAGCGTGAAGAAGAGCATCGAACCCATGCCGGACAGGTCTCTCTGCGTGCGTAGCCCAATCGCTGCCATCAGAACGAAGAGCGCAGCGACCAGGATGAACGCAGTCGCCATCGACTCCCCGGTTGCCAGCTCCAGGATCGGCGAGATGAAGAAGCCCTCAAGAGTGGCGAAACCGAGATACAGGAAGGTCGCCAGGCCCAGCAGCCCTTTGTTGGCGACGACATTGGATGCAATCAATACACCCAGCGTGGCGCCGAAATACAGCAGAACCCCCATCCAGCCATTTCCAAAGATGTGCTGACCTATGTTGAGTGCATCGCCAACCCAGATTGCCGCGGCGGTCACAACTACGCCGAGCGCCACCAGCCCGAACATCCTGAAGAGGGCCTCGGTGTAGATCGCATCTGCGCGGTCGGGTTGGCTTGCCAGAACCGCTCTGTAAGTTGTCATGTCAACCTCCTGAACTTGCTTTGGGACTTATTCTAATTCTAGCTCAATTAGTATGTCGCGGCACGGGCTGTCCGACTGAAATACTGCTATCAAGATACCAAGACAACTTGAAATAACGATGACCGCCCACCTAGACTCGGTTCAAGCACAAGAAACACAGCGGAAAGGCGGGCAAGCGTGATTACGGCAATTGTCTCGGAGAAGGGCGGCACAGGGAAAACGACCATCGCGATTCACATGGCGGGCTGGCGACAGAAGGACGGACGTGACGTGATGCTGCTCGACTCAGACCGTCAGGGAAGCGCGGGCTACTGGGTTGAGATCCGAAAGCAAGAGGGATTACCAGCACCCGACACGGCGGTCGCGGTGGGCACTCGTTTGCGAAGGGCCGTCCTCGATGCCGCGAGGGAGTACGACGACGTGGTCGTGGACGTGGGCGCGGGACAGGGCGCTGACATCCGAACGCTCATGGGCTTGGCTGACATCGTGATAGTCCCGCTTCAGCCGACCGGCATGGACTTCTGGACGGTCGGGTTGCTCGACAGCATGGCGATGGACGGGCGCAAGGTCAACGACCGACTGGTCGCGAAGGCGGTGCTCAACCGGGCGCCCACTCATCATTTCGATACGGACGCGGTGGCCGCGCAGGACGCGCTCGCGCAATGCCAGGAGCTTACGGCTTCCGGCATTGTCATCAGGGAGAGGTCGTCGGTCCGCCGGGTCGTGCCATTGGGCCGGCTTGTTGATGAATGGCAGCCGAAGGACCGGAAGGGAATCGAGGAACTGGGCGCGGTTTACGAATTGGCCTATGGCGAGAGCCTGGCACTGGCCGGCGAGACAGAGCTACACGCGACAAGCGCAGGCAGGAGATAAATTATGAATCAGCAACGTCCTTCACTGGATATACGGCCCAGGGATGGCAGTCTGGCCGAGAACGCGAGCGGCAGCCGTGTCAGCGCAGGGCGACGGCGCACTGTCGATGTGGACGACAACAATACCTATCACCCGGTTTTGTTTCGGGTGTCGGACCTGATGTACCGCAGGCTCAAGATGGCGGTCGTGCTGTCCGAGTACGGCAGCCAGCAGGAGTTCATCATCAAGCAGATCGAGCCGATGATCGACGAGCTGCTGGACAAGCACGGCATCGTGATGGATGAGACGACCTAAGTGGTGTGGCGTATCAAATTAGCTTGCTATCAGGTTGTCTTGATAGCAAGATAGCGTGGAATCTTGATTGAGTTTGGCTCTGCACAGGTCCTCTGGACTTAGAGCTGCGCTCTCGTAGATGCCGCCGCGGTCGAAGGAGAGACCTGCCGGCCAGTGTCCTGCCGAGTGGACCGGCCAGACCTCATCGAGCGTGGGCCTGCGGCGCACGTCGCTGATGGGTTTTTGAGGCTGTCCGGCTTGCGGTCAGTCATGCGTCCGTCCTTCCGGTAGTGTCCACCAGCACTGCCCTTTGCCCCTTGCGTTGGCGCAAGTCGTTAAGACGGAATCCAGTTCGAACCAGACCGTGCCAAGGCGGTACTGGTGAGATTGGATCCCCCATATTAACGTGGGATGCAATTCATTGATTCCCGTCCATCGCGTCGTTTATTTCGGGTGAGTATGCTGTGGTGTTATTGAGGTCACGTAAAAAGGAAATGGACCCCAACTCGCCACACGAAAAAACGAAGGCTTTTATCGCTGCACAGACGCCCTTCTTTGCGCTCCCTCTTCTCACGGAAGCCATCGGCGCTGACCCGAAAAACCCAGAACTTCACCGAGACCTTGGACATGTTGGCTTACGTGCTTATCGTCCTGGACTTGCCATTGTCAGTTTCTCAAATGCCATAAGTCTTGAGAATGAAAAGGATCCTCGGAGTTATAGCGGGAGAGCCTGCGCCCTTCGGAACTTGAGAGACTTCGATGCTGCGATCCCTGATTACACAAGTGCTATCAGACTCAGCCCTCACGATGCTCTCAATTACACGTTCAGAGCAGAGGCATATCGCAATAAGAAAGAGTACGAGCTTGCTATCTCGGACTGCAAAAGGGCGCTGAAACTTGACGACAGCGACCCTATCACATACTTGGTGAGGGGGAAGACGTACCTTGGTTTGGGAAAGTGCGACGAGGCTGTTACAGACTTGGAGAAGGCATTTGATTTAAAGGAGAAGCCCGGGCATCCTCTTAGCTCCTTGTGTCATTGGTGCGCCTGAAGAAGCCGCTGGACGCAACAGGCGATGCTGCTGCGTCCTTCTAGGCTAGAGCCGTATCAGGGTAATCCGCCACGAGCATAGAGGCTCTGCGGCGATTTAGCGGCGATGGAGTTTCTGGTATTGGCGCACTTCGGGCAATTTCGCGCCATTATCGCCGCAGAGCCGGATCGTAAACCCTCTCGCGGAATGAGCGAATGTCAATCGGCGGGTGACCAGCAGGAATCTTCCCCCGCAGGGTTCCAAGGCGTGAGTAGTCAATGCGCCTGGGCCGAAGAAGAAATCATCAGGATGCTCCAAGAGTTGCAAGGTGTCATCTAGGCCTACGCCCAACGCATCAGGGACGTGGGCTGGGAGGGCGGTCTGGCGCTTTGAAGCGACCTTGACAATTTACGGCATACTCCTGTGTATGGTAGATATCAGTTGCGGTCCGATTCGGTAGCGGGGTTAGCGTTTCGCAACCTAAACCTGTTGCTTTAACCATGGGACTGAATGATGTGTAGCACGCATCTGGGAATCCGAAATGTCTGCTGGTGCCAAATGGGACGTCATCGGTCGGTGCTCCGGAGAGCGACCTGGCTCTGTGAGAAGGGAGCGGATGAGCACCCGTAACTCTGGAGTGAACAGGTGGTTCTTGTGTCGGGGTTTTGTACAGCTGCTGAGAGGGTTGAACTGCTCGATACTTGGGAACCTGACGGGAATCAAATAGATAGATTTAGATTGGACTAGAACGGGTGTACAGTCTCAATAGCAAGGCTATTTGTAGTCATGAGCCGTCTCATAGCGAACAAACGATTCCAATATTGAGATGGGGTCAAAATGTCGCTAGACATTTCAAAGTTTGCCATCACGATAACTCTCCGTACCTTGGTAGACTGCTAAACACCTGCCTGCCTTGCACAGTATCCTTGGTTGCGGGAATCTATTGGGAATCTTCCTAGTCGCTCCGAGGAATATCGACTTCTCTGTCAAATGTGTCCGCGGCTTCTTGATCCATCCCATCAAGGACATGGGCATATAGGTCCATCGTGAAAGCAATGCTCGCGTGTCCCAGACGTTCAGAAACAGTCTTCATGGCGATTCCACCCTTCAGGCATATTGTAGCGTGGGCATGCCGCGTAGCATGAAAGGTCAACTTGTATCCTAGCTGTTTCGCAACTTTACTGAAAGCATCAGACGCCTGACTTGGGCGTATGAAATTTCCCTTGGTATTGACGAATACTGCGCTCTCAGTCGTCCACCTTTTCCCCAGTGAGGCGAATACTTCTTTCTGGCGCTTCTGGTGTTCCTTCAGGGCTTTCACAGTCGTCTCGTTCAAATGAATGGTGCGATGACTCCCATCCGTTTTCGCTGGTCCCAACACCAGACTTTTGCCCTTCACAGCAGTCAGCCCGTGAGCAACCTCCAGTGTGCCGGCATCAAGGTCGATGTATTTCCACAGAAGTCCGAGAATTTCGCCTACGCGAAGGCCTGTGTGGAAACCGATGAAGGTGATCAAATGCCATCGCGTTTCTCGGAGCGCATCCAAGATTTTCCTTACCTGATCAGGTGCTACCTTCTGGCTTTCTGTTTTCACAATTTGGGGCAGGTCAACATCACTCGCCGGATTTTCCAAAAGCAGATGCTCCTTTTCTGCATATTTCAACGCCGTGTAAAGGCGTGCGAAATAGGAGTGTATCGTTTGCGGGACGAGTCCCTTTCCTGTCCTACCTCCTCTCTTTTGCATAGACTTGACCCAATCCTGTATATGGCCACGCTGTAATTCGGCCAAGGGGATATGCCCGAGAACGGGAATGATGGCCCCCTCGATAATCCTCTCATACCTGTCATTAGTCGTTCCTCTGTCCTTGACCTCAACAGAGTCCGCTTTCCACTTGCGAAGCAGCTCCGCCACCGTTATTGTGCTGGCCAGGGGTTGCAGGGAAGGGGCGGCGGGCATCATCCCTTGTACGTCCGGCATGAGCGCCTGCATACGCTTCAATTTCTTTTCATAATTGAGCTTACTGATGTGCAACTGCATTTCAAGGTCAGCATCTTCCTTTGTGTCAAAAGGAACACTGTTGAACACATCCGGCTCTCCTGTCACTGCATTTTTCCCCAAGTACAACTTGTAGCGATATTTATTGCCGCGCTTTTCGATGTCGCCTGTCATCATCGACCTCCTTAGCCGCGCACTCACCGTCAGGGCAACAGCACTCCTCCATGGCACTGATGGTCAACTCCATATCGCGTTCAGCGTCAGTCCTAGTCGAAAACCCTGTTTTCAAGACATACTTTTTCTTGCCTGTCACTGCGTCTTTCCCCAAGTACAACTTGTAGAACCACGAATCTGCGCGCTTGCCGCGGCGCACTCCTACGTACCCCTTCATCGCAGCTCTCCCCGCGGCACACACTCGCCGTCACGGCAGCAATGCTGGGTCACGAATCGGTTAAGAATGTCTTCGGTCAATCCCTCGCGTTCCAGGCCGTTGATGTAGGCCCAGAGCGCGAATTTGCCGACTCTGAACTGTCGTCCGATCCGCACGGAAGGCAACTCGCCCGTGTGCAGCAAATCGTAAATCTTGCTCGGCGTCACCATAAGAATGTTGGCCACTTCGGCTGTCGTATACACTCCACGGAAATCGAACCTGCTTGCCTCTTCGGCGAGACTCAATAAGTGGTTGCCGAAAAGCCTGAGCTGCAGCTCAAAGGGATAGTCGTCGTCTTCTCTCTGGTGGATCCCGTTTCTTTGCATCTCAAATCTCCTTCTGGGCCGTAGAGGCCCAGCGAATGCGTCCGACGACGCGCACAGAGCGCCGCGGACAGGATTTGGAGGAGCGAGAAGAGCTGCGGAATGCTGTCCGGGATAATCGACCAGAACGGCGCGGACAGGCTTATAAGCGCTCACGGCTTGCGTGAAGCGCAAGAATTTTCTACAATGCACGAGACCAACCTCCTTTCACAGGTGGTGCATCAAATGGTCGCTGAGACCGCCGGAGTACCATTCCGGTGGTCTCCCCATTTATAAACTTGTAGTACACACTTCATTCCGCCAAATTTTTGGCCTTCTGTCAACCCTTTTCGCCCCAAATCATCAAATCCGAATACAAACTCGCCCTCCTTTCTACATATTCGGACACCCGTTCTAATATTGATGCCCCTAGATTACTACTGGTAGGAGGAGGTGTCAAGTGCGTTGTGGACGCCTTGCATATACGTCTGGGCCACCAGGTAATCCATACTCTTTGCGCCTCGTAGCACACGGCAGAAGTGGCAGAGCAGTTGCAAGTCATCGATGTCCGTCGCTTGTGCCTTGTCCACAAGGTCCAGCGTCAAAACGTGGACCGGAAGCTTGTGTTCACAGCCCTTGCACTTGCCGGATTGCTTGTTATAGAGGACGTGCGTTGCGCGTCCGGCGCTCATAAGCTCGGGCATCTCATTGAGATCGGTGCGCCTGGGCTTATCTGGGTGATCGTATGGACGCTCCCTTTTCAGCTCGCGGCGAAACCGGCTGGCCAGGACATCAAAACCCTGGGGCGCCCCCTCGATGCCGACCCAGTGGCGGTTGAATCTCTCGGCGACGATGCAGGCGGTCCCTGAGCCGCTGAACGGGTCAAGCACAACGTCTCCCTCGTCGGTCGAGGCGCTGATGATTACTTCAAGAAGCTCTTCAGGCACCTGCGCCGGCCAGCCCGTGCCTTCCCGGGACTTCTGATTGACATTTCTGATAGTCGCCACGATGTCCGATTGCCGGTCTCCCAATGCCTGGTGTGCGTATTTCCTGTATCTCGGCGGATTGCCCGGGTCGTCGGGCCATTCAACCATTCCGGCCTTCTCCAGCAGCTCCAGCTTCTCCGGAGCGGTGAGACTGTCCGGGTCGTCTCGGTCAGGATAGAGCTGTCGCAGCACGTCAAGGGGAATCTCCCAGTGCTTTCCGTACTCGCTGGGGTTATAACCTCTCCACTCCTCTCCCCGGTCATCGTCCATCACGTCGCTATGCGCCAGCGCAAGGGTCTGGTACTTGCCGCGGTCATCCTGATAAGGAAGCGAATCGAAGTATTCGGTAGGATGGGGCTGAATCACCTTGTGCCAGGTATAGGTGTGCGGGCCTGCGTAGAACAGCAGCTTGTCGTGCGCCCACTTCCATCTCTTGTTCCCTCCAGACGGAATGATGCGCCCGTAGCGTCCGAAAGCGATGTCGTTTCGGAACTGCTCCCTTCCGAATACCGTGTCCATTATTGCCTTGATGCAGTGGGCCGAGTCTACCCTGCAGTGCAGGTAGATGCTTCCTGACGGCTTCAGGATACGCTGAAGCTCCAGCAGGCGGATGGTGAGGAACACGAGGTAGTTGATCATGCCCTCGTCGTGGACAAGCCTGAATGCGTTGATGATGTACATGGCATCAGGCTGACGGGCTGCGACCTCGTCTTCCCAATCCGGACGGGCGTGTTCCGCCGTCCACTTATCCTCAAAGCGATAGCCCCTGGCACGGGAGCCATGGGGTGCTTTGAGCAGTTCGCCTGAGTTGCGCGGTGGATCGACGTAGATGAGATCCACGGATTCTGAGTTCAGGCAGCGCAGGACTTCGAGATTGTCGTCCGTGAATAGCGAGCGGTTGGGGACATTGAGTCTGTCGGGCATGGTGCGCCTCCAGGGCAGCTTTTGCGCCAAACTTTAGCATAGGCAGCGCAAAGCTCCAAAGCGTGGTGCGGCATCGAGTTCGGGCTTTACTTAATTAGAACGACCGTGCTATTCTTATTACGATGCGCCACACCTGAAGTTAGGAGGATTACGTTATGGCCTATCCCCGAACAAACCCCTACCTGCACGCCACCTGGATTCCCAGATACCTGACAGGCGACAAGTCCTGTCTGTGGGCCTGCTGGTTCAAGGCGAACTACCAGGCATTCGACAGGATGCCGTCAGACTTCGACGTGGCACGCTGGACGATGGAGCACACCGACCTGCTGAACAAGCTGATCGCGGACCTCGAAGAGCAGGGCTGCGAGCTGTTCATCGAGCACCAGAACGGCTTCCGCGTCGAGAGTCCACGCACAGGTGCCGTGATCGGCGGCAGGGCAGACCTGATAGCACGGTTCCCTGACGGCAGGGTGGTCGTGTATGACGCGAAGACCGGACAGGAGTCGGCGTCCCACATCGCCCAGGTGCAGCTCTACATGTATCTGCTCCCTAAGTCAAACCTGACCCAGTGGAGGGACAAGCCTCTTGAGGGCGCTGTTGTGTACAAGGACGGCCACCAGGTAGGTATTCCCGCGGCAAGTGTTGACGACGCCTTCGTAGCGCGCCTGGCGGACTTCATGCAGAAGATGACGTCGGATATGCCGCCGCGACGAGTGCCGAGTGGGCCGGAGTGCGGATTCTGTGAGTTGACGAAGGGCGATTGTCCCGAGCGGATGAACTCGGGCCTGGCGTAAGCTCCGGAAGGCAGTGGCCGTTCTCAGGCAGGAGTGCAGGCGGTATCTGAAGGGAGTGGCCGAGCTGCTTACCGCGACCGGTGGCCGGACGGCGACAGTCTACGAGTTCGCCGATGGGTCGGTGGCTTACTTCGTCCCGGACTCTGATGACTTCTGCGAAGCCGGAGAGCTGAAGGGTGATGACATTGCCGCGGCGCTGCGGGTCCTGACAGTCCGCGACAATTAGAGCAGTTGGAGGACATTGCTATGTGGAAGCAGATGGATGGCTTTGAGCGGTTTGTTTTCATTATGGGTACTTCTTTCGTTCTGGGAGCCATCGCGGTGTTGACCGTGATGTTGACGTTTGATCTGGAGCCTATCGTATTTTATCCATTGCTGACGTTCTGCGTCGTACTTGGACTCGAGGGATCGTTTTTGCTTTGGTTGGCATGCAAGGAGGGATACATGAAGATCGGAGTCGTAGAAAGAATCATGGAGAGGCGCAGGATCGCTGCTGCCGCTGAGCTGGCGGAGCGCTACCGGGGCATCGACTTGATGAGCAGCCCCGAGGCTGTGGCGCTTCCAGTGCCGGTTTACCGGTGCTCCGGATGTGGGAGCGCGTATCCGAGACACACGGCTGACAGGATGTACTGGGTGGACGAGCAGCCCCTGCTGTCTGCGGGCTGGCACTGCGAGGACTGTGTGGACAAACTGCAAGACAAGCCGCGCCAGGATCGCCTGAACATGGAGATATTCCTGATCATGCTGGACGGCGACCTCGGGACTGACTAGCCGGCGTGCTCTTAGCCCGAATCCACCGAAGAGTCGTGGCATCTCTGCCGGATCGCGGTTTAAGAGCGTGGCAAGATGGCGGTGAGAGTATGACGCCGGCGCTGGAGCGTTCTGAAGGTCCCCGGTCGTGATGTTGGACGCCAATGGAGGCCCACAGTGGCGATTGTGGGTGAAGTTGACGAACCGGTGAGCAGCAGGGGATGTTCGCGGTCCGGCTAGAGTCTGGGGATGTGATGGGTTGTGGGGTGTACGGTGGGCCATCGCCGCCGTCAGCTCGGTAACGGAATGGTTCGCAGTCTGGTCAGTGCGCGGCCGAACAGTGTTTCCCAGGGCCAGCCCTGCGGAAGATGCAGAGTGAGAAGGCGTGCCGAGCGTGTAAGCCGTCCGACAATGGAGAAGAAGCGTCGTCTGAGGGTCCTGGTGGTCATCACCTGCTCCCCCATACCGATGCGCGCGGTCCAGCGGGCAAGGTTGTGTGCCAGGACCTGCACGGCCATCCAGGCTGCGTTGGCTGCGAAGCGACCCGACGGCAGATGGTTGAGTCCCACACCGTACTTGAGGTCTCGGATGGCGTTCTCGATCTCGGCGTGTCGGCGGTGGTCGGCCTCCAGTTGGAGGGTGTCTCCCTCTCGGTCGGTGATGAAGCCGTGATAGCTGTAGCTGGCGAACAGCGCCAGTTGGGAACCGGGCGT
>MPND01000097.1 GCA_002238855.1 SAR202 cluster bacterium bin90 | reverse complement strand
GCAGGACATACTCCGTGCCGTCGCGGCTGATAGGCGTGAAGGTTGACGTGCGTCTGTATCCCGACCTCGTGGAGGTGTACTACAAGGGGCATCTCGTAGAGAGCATGGAGCGGGTACGTGGTAAGGGTGAGGCACTCATAGACTACCGGCACATCATAGGGTCTCTGGTACGCAAGCCCGGTGCGTTCGCGCGCTACCACTTCCGGGAGCAGATGTATCCGACCCACACCTTCCGTCTGGCGTACGACGCGATGTGGGGCTGGAAGGGAGAGCGTGCGGACGTTGACTACGTGCGGATACTGCACCTGGCCGCGACGACCATGGAGTGCGAAGTCGAGAGGGCGCTGAAGAGGCTGCTACAGTCGCAGGTGAGGTTCGACTACGCGGTGGTGAGGCAGCTGGCTGCACCCGCGTCTCCTGAGATACCGGCGCTTGAGCTGTCCGGTGAGGTGGACCTGGGCGTGTACGACCGGCTGCTTGCGGGAGGTGCGCGATGACGACTGACGCATATGCGCCGGGCGCGGTTGGAGAGCGGATCGGGGAGCTGTGCAGGCAGTTCAGGCTGCCGACGCTTGCGGCCGAGACCGTGGACCGCTTCAGCGATGCAGGACACGCTGATGCCCTGCCGACACTGGTGGAGGTGCTGGAGCAGGAGGCTGAGGACAGGCGCATCCGGAAGGTGGACAGGCTGAGAAGAGCATCCAAGCTCCCTGCCGGCAAGACGTGGGACACCTTCGAGCACGAGCGTGCGCCGGTGAAGCTCAGGCAGCAGCTCGTCAGGCTTGCAGAGGGCGACTTCGTGGACCGTGACGTGAACGTGCTGGCGTTCGGTCTGCCGGGCACCGGCAAGACGCACGCGATGTGCGCCATAGGACACAGGCTGGTGCAGGACGGACGCTCCGTGCTGTTCATCCCGGCGTACAGGCTCGTGCAGGACATGCTGGCAGCCAAGCGAGACCTCGATCTGCCGCGGATGCTGAGGAAGCTGGATAACTTCGATCTGCTGATCATAGACGACCTGGGCTACCTGCCCCAGGGTGCAGAGGAGTCGGAGGTGCTGTTCACCCTGATAGCCGAGCGTTACGAGCGCCGCTCGCTCGGCATCACCTCGAACCTGGTCTTCTCAGAGTGGGAGAAGATCTTCGCCAATCCTATGGCGACTGCAGCGGCGATAGACAGGATCGTGCATCACTCGGTCATACTGGAGTTCGACCTGCCGAGTTACCGGACCAGTGAAGCCCAAGAACGACAATTACAAACGACAATTACACCGGAAACGACAATTACAAACGACACTGAGCGGTCAAAATAACTGGCGCAAAGCGGTCAGAATAAATGTCGTTGACCAGCAAGACCCGGCAAAGGTGTAAATCGCACCTCGTGAGGAGACGAGATTGGCGATTTCAGGTTCATCGATCATAACGGTTCCATCAACGAGGCTGGCAATGCGACCGATGGAACTCATGACTGTCATGATCAGCCGGCATTTTGCGAAACAGAATGGGACAGGCTGTTCGAATGCAACGGCGGCAGGCTTTGAATGATAGTCATTCACGACGTGAATGATTTATCAACTCGACTGACCCAGACTACGGCGTGAGTGCCGGAACAGAACAGAACAGACTAGGCCGGCGGAAGATTCCGTGCGAAGTCTGCCGGTGACGCTTCTTGAAGAGGGTACCACGAATGAATGGTGCGAAGTCGGTACCAAGTGAATGATGCTGCATAGCTACAAATCGAACGGTCCATGTTGATGCCATTATTCTGTCGAGTCGGAATCGACGACGCAACCGACCCCGTATTACGGTCTCTTACCTGCTCCAGGTGAGTCTTTCGATGCTGGACGCCCGCGAATCAATGAAAATTGCGAAGTGTCACCAAAGGGCGCTAGTCCAGCTTTGACGGTGTTCAAATGCAACGCCGTTGAAGTGCCGGATGGTGAAATCATGATCCTTGCATGATGCTATGTGGAAGGAGTGATATTGAGATGGGGTGTGGATCTGCGTCCTGAGACGTAGTATCCACCACCTACCCCTATCCCTACCCTTATAGGTATAGGTATAGGGTATAGTGTTGGCTCATATAGGAACCGCCCGATTGCTACTTGAACTGGCTCGATTACGTTGCATTCCATCAGGTCTGGCGTTGCATTCCATCACCTCGTGTGTTGCATCTGCCCAGAGGTTTCGTTGCATTGGGACGACAAAAGCGTTGCATTCCGCCAGCCAGCAGGTCAGACCTTTCGGCGAACCGCTGTTTGAATGGCTCCGCTCAGGCGTCGAAAGTGGCAGGTCTCTCATATTACCGATTCTTGCAAATTGACACAGGACATAGTGCTCCAGCTCTGCCTTACTGGTATCTACTGAGGTCGTACCCCAGCCCGGGTCAAGAGCCATCAGCTTGCACCGCGTTGCATTTGAGCAAGATAATTTGTGGGTAGTGCATGTCCATTCTCTCGACCTGGCGGTCTTAGCCGGTGCAATTGAACAATCTGTTCAATTGCGTCGCCTTACTACCGAAGAATTCATAGGCGGCGGGACATAAAGAGTCGATATGAGCTGGATGAATGGCTTGAAGGGCCGTTATTCGTGCGTATCTGATCAAGTGCAACTTAGTGGAGATCCGCCTCGATCGAACTTTCCTCCCATCTCAGTTGCTATCCGTTGCATTCGGACAACATATCCAGGGGGAATTCGAGGGATTTGGCCCCACCGTTGCATTTGACCAACATAGAGGATGATTAGCTGTCGCATTCCCCCAACTGGCGTTGCATTTGACCAACAATAACGGTCACGAATCACCTGAAACTGTAATTTCCAGTTGATTTGTTTCGGAAAGTCTACAAATTCGGCTGGATTTGGTCTCTAACAACGCTCAAATCCAGTTAGATCGGAGTTCCGGAAGGCTCTTCGAGGAGCGCTATGTTGCATTTGAACAAGTTCGGGTACGGCTAAATCCCAAGCTGTGAACGCGTGCGTTGCATTCGGACAACCTTCTTAGTCGTCAGGTTGACCTTACGCTTAGTGTCGTTGATATTCGAGTATTGCCTTAATTTGCTCGTCCGGCGTTGATCTGCCTGAGGGCCTCTCGCATGTTTATGTCGAAGTTGGCGCCCCAGCCAGCAGGCGGCATGATACGCCAGCCTTTTCTGCCGTCGCGATCGACTGCGTCTTTCTCGATCTGGCAGAGTCCTAGCCTTTCAAGCGTCTCGAAGGATTCCCTCGCTCTCTGCCGCCAGGAACGCATTGTGTTGGGATTCATTACGACCGGCAATTCGGCTCCATACCACATACGCACTAGTTCGTCTACTTCGAAAACGCGATAGCGCACTCTGGCCTTGGAGTCGGCACGAACATAGCCTGCCGGGATTTTCTGTCCTCCTCTCTTTCTGTGAGCAGGATACGCACCGACCGCCCACTGAGCCTGTAGCTGGACGAAGGTCCGCCATAGAGAGTCCGACTTGAGGCCAAGGGCCTGCGTAGCCGGTCTGAACATCAGTGGCCCATTCGCTGATTGTTCGGGGAAGGACATGGCGAGCACTACCTTCGCATCCAGTTTTGGGACTCCTTTGGGCAACCAAACGATACCCTGAATCGGAAAAAAAATTCTTTCGCCAAGTTCAAAGCCCGCCAATGGGAGTTCTCTGAGAGCGTCATATATTGAAGGCCAGTTTCTTCCCTTAGCCCAACCGTTGGGATATAGCCAGTTTCTGAGGTTCCTCACTGTCACTTCGTGATGTATCGACTTCGCTCGGTCCTCCCGCTTGACGCTGAGAATCATCTCAAGAAACAATCTCTCATGCATAGGTGCGGGGCTGTTGCCTCGTGTCCTGCGATACGCTTTCAACTGCCCTGACGACGGATCGTACCTTCTCAGTGCAGGGTAAGCCATCAGTTGGGGCTCAGGTGGTTGTAAACCCGGCAGATAGGCGGTAGCTGGCACAATTTCGGAAACAGAGGTCTCACCGCCTTGCACATCTATATCAGCCCATAGAGGGAAGACTGATGTCCTCGCGACGGAGAAGCTTGACGGATATATGCCGGTCTTCCGTGGTTCCGGTACTGTTCGTGATTGCCAGGCTGAGATAAGTGGGGCAATTGGATGAATTAGTGGTTCACTACTGATGTCCCTCGCCGCAAGCCATATGGCGTTGACGCTGTCAAGGTCGACTTTGTCCGCTACCTCTTCAACTCCCGAAGCCGCAGGCAATCCTTCGAATTCTGCCTGCAGAGGGGTTTCATCGTCTCCGACCGTTCCGCTCAGATCAGTATCCAGGTGAGGGTAGACGAGTATGGCAGCCCGCTCGAAGTGCGCCCTGTAGTCAAGGCGCGCCGCCGCCATGTATTCGGCGTCCAAGTCAGCCAACACTTGCTCGCGTGTAGGAATTCGCGGGCGGTCGTCGGAATCGGTATTCACCTTCGCCCAGCAAGCACTAGCTAGGTCGTGCCACCATTTAGACCGCGTCTTCATAGATGTTTTCCTCCTGTCTCCCGTTACTCGAACGCGAAGAGGATGATTTGCGTGGCTTGTATTCGTTCGACAAGCGAAGCAATAGGGTCTCTACTTCGTCTTCATCAAGGACTGGTCCATCCAGCTGGAATCCTCCAAATGTATCATTTGGTGGGCTAAAGACTTCTGAAAGCTGGGCGCCCCAGCCCCGCGTGCCGTAATTCGCTTTGAGAGCGGTCAGAAGCCTTCTCTTGTTGGAGATAGTTCTAAGGAAGAGTATTGCCCTTGCGGCGTCGATCCAGGCTGCGCTTCCGGAGACGGCTCCTGAATTCAGGTCGCCTCCCGTCGATACCGCATTGCGGTGCGTCTTGTTGTCGTGCGCCACGACGAGTGTGCCCCACCCGCCGTTACGTGATTCGCGTTCGACTGCCCGCACGAACGCTCGCACTGGCTGTGATTCACCCTGCGCGGCCCCTTCCAGTGCGCTGCCTGCCGGATCAATTACGACCAGGGAGGGATGCATTTCGCGTATCGACTCCCACAGGAGATCCCAGCCAGGGCTTTCCTCTGCCCTCCCCCTACTGCGTGCGTCGACAGAATAGAGGGGGTCCGGGTCCTTCAGTATGTAGACGTGTTCAGAATCGTTTAGCTTACCCATTGTGCGGAGCCTGTGCTTTATGCGCTGATCTGTGTCTTCGTACGAGATTAAAACTACAGGTCCTGGACGGACGCGTAGACCGCAGGCGTCTCCATATGCCGCTCCATCTCTGTATGCGGCTGAAGCCGATGCTGCCAGTGCTAGAGTGAGGTATGACTTGCCAGTGCCACCCGCAGCGCTTAGCAGGCATATTTCGCCCTCGCTCAACACTGGATCAAGCCTGTTGTCTCGATCCGCCCAAAGCACTGGTGCAGGCTGCCCGTCAGGTGCCTCGCCTACTGGAACAAGATGGGGTGGCTTAACTCCAGTGAGGGCGCGTTGAGCTTCCCTGCGAGCATCTGCAACTGCTGTGGCCGATGGGTCCGCCGCGTCTAGAGCGCTAATTAGGATGTTGAAGGACTCCGCCAACTGATCTCCACCAGCCGCAGCATTTGTTGCCGCAGAAAGCGCTTCCCAGTTCTCCCTGTTTGGGGCTGCCCGGAAGGCCAGCAGCAGCGAGAGCAGATGCTCTCCTGCACCGGTAGGGACATTTCGTTCATCAAAGGGCATGTTTCTTCCTCATTTCACCTCACCAGCTGAATTGCCTGGCGCGCGGCCTCCCAGCTAGGGAGTCCTTCGTCTCTCAGGTCCGCGGCAAATTCACGGATCGGTTCTAGATCCTCAATGTCAGGTATTCCTTCAATAGCTGCTGCGTCTGCCGGGTCGTCCGCGTTGCCGATTGTGACTGCCTTGACTCTTTGAGAGCCAAGCCTCCTTCGAATCGCTCTGGCGCCCGCTACACCCGCAATATCTGAGTCCGCAACGACCTTGATCCTATGGAAGCCTTGAAAGTAACCGTCAAGTTCACCAGTGGCCATTCCTGACGTCCCTCCGAGGGCTGCGACGGTGTCAGTCTCCCGCGCAGCAAGACTTAAGGCATCCGCAATGCCTTCAGCCAGCACCAGGCCGGCAGCCACCTCAGGCCTGGGCTCTCCCAAGAGGCAGAGTGCTCCAGTGCGGATGCCATATGTCCTCTTCGACCTGCCTCCCTTGCCCTCGGGCCGGTCAAATGCGGGCGCGCCACTCCCGTCAACACTAATTAGCTCCACAGCTGATGGTTGTGGAAGTCTTGGCCAGGCCGAAAGCCATGCGTGAGGGGGAGCGAATGCCGCCACGATAGCACCGGCTCCTTGATGCAACGGATGAATGAATGAGGAGTCAAGCCATTGAACCGAGTCCGGCCACGGAATCTGTGCCCAATACAGTGAGCGCTGGGCTGCCCAAAGGCGCGCTGGATGGGAAGGGTCGAAGGGGATACGGTTGCGCATTGCCCAGAGTCTAAGATGATGTGCCTGGCGCGGTCGATGGCTACTAGCAGGCGTTCTCAAGGGGGTTGAAGAATTACCTCTTACAGCTTGTTTCGAACCGCCAAGTTTCCATCCTGTCGTTCTTTCAAGCGCTCCCATAATTCTTTGCCGGTCGCAGTTCTTCCAACACTTCACCGCAATACCGCCGTCGCGGAAGTCCCTGATTGCCAGACTTCCAGGTAGAGACTCTCCGCCGTGGCAAATCCCGCGCAGGCGGTACCAGCCACCGGAGACGCTGACTCGTCTGCTTCCACTCAACCGTTGGGCGACGTCGTACGCGCTTGGCGTCATGCCCCTATCCCTTCCTCCCGCGGATATGGCCTGCCGATTTCCCGTTCCCTCTGGTATGCTGCGACGCTTTCATTTGCAACCATGACACGGCCACCGTGAACCCTCACAGCCTGTAGTCTCCCAGCCTTCACCAGTGCGCTAATCCTTTGACGGCTCACTCTGAGGGCTTGTGCGGCGTCCGCTGAGGACATGTAGTTTGCCGCCAAATCATCTGGTTCGACGATTGGCTCTTGGTCGTGCCTATTCATAACTCTCTCCAGGACAGCCTCGGTGCCACTGTTCGGCGACGACACAGATGTTACAACAATAGTCCATATGAATCAACGAGGAGCAAGTTGTATCAACGAGTAGCAACTGCAGTCTACTAGAGATTGAGTGGAAGGGTCTACAGGAGTTCAAGGCGACTACTAGGTGGACCCGTGCGGGCCAGGTCACCGGCTCTGCCCGAGGTGTGAGGAACTCAGAGTGGTCGTCAATGGCACGTGGGGACGAATCCGGACAAGAAATAAAATCGTTCTTGTATTCTGACGATAAGATATTCTGTAATTCTGATAACAGAAAATAATAATGACGGTTAGCGACGATATGCAGGCATTCGGCCGTGGTGCCGGAGGCACCTTATCTGCAAAGCGTGGCTACGCCGTCTCTCGATCTACTTTCCAGATCGGAGGCACTACCCTGATCCTTCAAATTAGCAGGGCGCAGGCACGCAGCAAGCCTGAGCGCCCTCGCTGATGGTGGGCGACTCCTGAGCTATCACTTGAGGCATAATTGATTCATTCTTCTATTTTATCTTCTTGAGTGTTGTATTCTTTTTCATTCCAACAGCATTGTATTGTTATATATTGATGACAGAAAGAAAAAAAGACTTAGAAATTACGGCTCCCCGCGGGACCGGGCGGCAGCACCCCCGCCCGCGCCGTCCTGCGCCGTGTTGCCGGGCGACAGCGCCACGGCCGGCGCGTTCGTGCGCGATGTAGCGGGCGACCATCTCAGGACCCTTCCATCGACCAGCGGTCATTAGTGCGGGCAGTTCCTCGCCGGCTCGCGCAAGATCCCTTGCCATGCCGACTCGGGCGCTGTGCCCGCTGAACGCTCCAACTTCGCCGGCAGCGCGCGCGGCCGCGGCGATGCGTCTGCCGATTGATCTGGGATGAAGTCCGAACACTAACTGGTCGTCAGTATTCCTCGGTCTGATTGCCGACAGATCGCTCATCGTCTGGCTGGAGATGAAAAGGAGGGCGCCTTCACCTTCCTGGTCAGTCTTTGATACTCCGACGAAGAGTCGGCCAGTACCATCTGAATCCTTGGTGATGTGGCTCCATCTGACTTCGGCTGCCTCGCTTCTTCTGAGCAGGCAGTCTCTCATGAGTCCGATCATCGCTATGTCAACTAGCCCACGCTGTCGCGCTTGACCTACCGTTTCCATCCCACCGCGTCCTCTTCGGGGATACAGTGCAGTAGCACGAATGGCGGCCATGCTTTCAGCGGTGAGCGCCTCCGCCTGCCTGACCCGGATACCGGAGCGAGCGGTCCTGTTTCTGTGGGACTTGAGTGCTTCGCGTACGCTCGTGTTCTTCGTAATATCCGGAAGGTCCGCTAATTCGTATGCCTTCGAGATCGCGGCGCACGCAACGTTCAGACTGTTTGGCTTTGCGGGCTTGTGGAAGCGGTCTCCAATTTTGACTCCCTGTGCGCGTTCCCTTAGGTAAGTGACGAGAATGTCCCCAGTCGCTTCCCTGAGGGAGACTGCTCGCTGGCTGCACCAGTTGGCCCAGGCTTTCAGCTGGGAACGGTATGCAATCCCCGTGTTTGCGGCATATGCACCGGTAAGAAATTCGGCATTGGCCCGCTGCTCCTCGTCGGATAACGCCGAGGGGCTGTCCGAGCCGTCTTGCTGAACGTATTCTGGTAGGATCAGCAGGAGATTATCGTCTGGGCTTTGTGTGCCTTCTGTGGTCATTGGTCAGTTGCGGGCGAATTAAAAATGTCCTATAAGCCGAATTATAGGACATTTTTCAAAATATGTTCAATGTGTTTTGCGACAAGCTTGAACTGATCTTGCCGACCTGCTCCCGGAAGCCGTCTGACACCGCGCAAAAAAGGACGAAACGAATTCTCGAAAGGCCGTCGGAAAGAGTTTCAGAAAAATGCCCCTGCATATACCAGGACACCCGTGAGCGAATTTAGAGGCCTCTATTGGCTTTCTAGCGAGGAACATACATTCGTAATATGCCAGAATCGCCCTTTCCAAGGAGCATTTATGTCGGTTTCGGCGATTTCCCTGACCATTCGTTGCGAGCATTTACGAGGAAAAGAAATCTTAGATGGCGCTGGGGATGCCTCACTTCTGACTAAGGTCACGTCTCTGCGGCCTCAGCGGGGTGTTCGGGCTCACTTGCGTGCATCCGGATTCTGCACGATGTCGTCTGCCTTCGTTCGGTCAACTGCAGGCCACACCTCCGCTTTTGGGGCTTGTCGTTCTTTAAGGACCTGCGTTGTTGCGTCAACCAGCGACGGGGAATCATCTTGCCGAACGAGCGTGGCAGCCCTAGCCGATTCTGTCTGCATTGACGGTGGCGGATGAAAAGCTATTCGAATACAGTGATGATATGTCATTCTTGAGACGAAACATTCTGTTTTTCTGTTATCAAAACAACTTTACATTCATAAATTCATAATTCATACTTCAAATAGTGCCAAACCAGGGCTTGGTCACCGAACTTATTGAGGAAGGTGTGTTCACGTGATAGTGGCAGTAATTTCAGAGAAGGGTGGCACCGGCAAGACTACATTAGCAATTCACTTGGCCGGTTGGCGTCGGGCCAGCGGCACAGAAGTTATGCTAGTTGACGGTGATCGACAAGGTACAGCGACATATTGGGTTGAGGTGCGCAACGATTTGGAGCTTTCCACACCATCTACGGTCCAGGCCTTTCAGCGGAGTCTGCGTAGGTCGGTACTGGACCTGACCAGGCATTACGGTGAGATTATTGTAGATGTAGGAGCCGGAGACGGAGTGGGCATGGAGAGCATTCTCAGGATCGCTGATCTTGCCATTGTTCCGTTGCAGCCAAACGAACTTGACATCTGGACGGTCGGACTTCTGGATGAACTTGCGGGAGACGCGAGTGCCGTAAATGAAAAGCTGACTGTAAAGGCCGTGTTGAATCGCGCGCCAACACACCATGCCAACACGGATGCGCAGGCGGCTCAATCCGCACTTGAGAAGTGTCAGTACATAGAAGCCTCTGGATTGACGATTCGAGAGCGCTCCTCAATCCGTAGATCCGTGCCGGCTGGAAAACTCGTAAATGAATGGCAGCCTCGCGATCAGAAGGGAGAGCAGGAACTCGGCGCCGTGTATGAGCTTGTATATGGAGCAACGATACCTGGTGAAATGTTTGGCAGTGTAGCGGTATAGAGATTGTCCTCAGGAGACAAGAAATGACAATGAATATCAGACCCAGAGACGGGACCAATGCAGAGCGAGCTAGCGGGCGTAGGGTAGGTTCCGGAAGACGGCGGACGGTTGATGTGGACGAGAATCACAACTACCATCCCGTGGCATTTCGCGTATCCGATTCACTCTACCGCAGGCTACGCTTGGCGGTTGCACTTTCGGGCAGTCCGACACAACAGGGCTTTATCATTGAGGCACTGGAGCCAGCAATCGAAAGGGTCCTTAAAGATAACGGCTACTAGGGATAGGTGGTTCTCGCCAAGGACATTTATTATTTTCATTCATTCTGTCATCAGAAAAGCAAAATAAATAAATGATTAAACACCCTATCAGCAGTGCATCGACCGAAGAGTGTCTTGCATCCGGTAGAAGGTCAGAGATAGATATTATTATTGTAATAATGCATTTAGGATTTTTCACAGTTGCTCCAACGCATTGAACCGCAGACCCAAAACGGCGCTGGTACTATGGTGCAAGTCTCGGAAGAGGCAAGGCGCCGCATTACCGAGGCGCTC
>MPND01000096.1 GCA_002238855.1 SAR202 cluster bacterium bin90 | reverse complement strand
ACATTCCGCCACATGTTGAGGGCGGAGTCCAGTTGCCCAAGCGCCTAGACCAGTGGGGCGCTGAGAGCGCACCGGCTTACAGAGCGCTCATCGGGCTGTCATTCCTCTGGCACGAGCCGGGACGTACCCATGCGCCTATGGGTGGCAAGTGGATGCGTAAGAAGGGCCTGGACCCATACGATCCTCTGACTGATGATGATGTAATCACACTTGCATATCCCAGCAGCGTGAAAACCAACCGCCGCGAACTAGCGCGCCGAGCCTGGGGCGCCCTAGAAAGGCTCGAAGAGTATGACGAGCTGCGAATAGACAATAGGAGGATACTGCCTCCCGCAACCCCATCAGAGTAGTCCGTGAGCTGAGTATACCCGAAGGGGACACTCACCCATCCGGCTATACTCGAAGGGGACACTTACTATACTCGAAGGGGACAGAAATTATACTCGAAAGGGACGCTTACTATACTGGAAGGGGACACTCACTATACTGGAAGGGGACAGAATCAGACGTTTTCGTATCTGAATTATGAATCCCTACATGTCTACATGCCTACCCCCTACCCTCTACATGGGGAGGGGGTAGGCTGAGACGGAAGAAGCGCTTCCTAATGGTCGCCTTCTCCCGTCTCTCCCTCAATCGACGCGTCAACCAATCACTACACTCAAGCTACATTCACTATCACTGGATGAAACAAATTAAGCGCTAGGGTAGGGAGATATGCCGTGACGAGCAGAGACGAGAACAGGCGACTCGCCGAGGCAATGGGCAAGGACTGCTCTCCATACTGGAGCGAGTACACCAAGGAGATAAGCTCCGTGTTGTGGTCGCCTACCGAGACCGTCTTGTGCGCTTTGGAACCGAACTCATCGAGACGTTGCTCAAACGCAACGGCGGGGGACTCGTGGTTCTCAATCAGCGGGACCTCAGCCCCGAGGAAGAACTCACGACCGACCTCATCGCCATCCTCACTGTCTTTGGAGCCAGGGTCAACGGCTTGCGGCGATACCGTAAGGAAATCAAGGAAGATACGTCTCTACCCGGACGCCGGGCAGAGGGCTGAACTGCGTCGCTGGTTCGGCACTGCCCGCTATGCCTACAACCAGACCGTAGAGATACTGACATCAGAGGACGCTCCGCCCGCCGTCAAGACCAGGATTCGGGACCTAATTCTGCCGGCGCTCCCGTCCTGGCATAGGAGTGCGCCCCGTGAGGTGCTGGTGGGAGCTGTCTTCGATGCCTGCCGTGCGGTGAGTGCAGCGAAGAAGCGCAATGCACAACTCGCACGGGACAAGGCTAAAGGTCATCGCAAGGACGAGGGCTTCGCCCGCGTGCGCTTCCGGTCGCGTAAGAACCCGAGGCAGACGTTCACGGTGCAGGCCAACTGTGTAACTCCCAACGGCATCTACCGCACGAAGCTCGGCGGTATGCAGATGGCGGAGAACTTGCCCGTACCTGAGAACAAGAACATCTGCCGTCTGACCCTTCGATATGGACAGTACCATCTGGCCGTGCCCTATGACGAGAAGCTGCCGCCCCAGCGCGAGAACCAAGCGCGGGTGGTGGCTCTCGACCCAGGGGTGCGGTCCTTTCTGACCTGGTACTGCGCCGACTCGGTGGGCAAGATAGGTGAGGGCGCGTTCTTCAGGATACAGCGTCTGTGCGAGAGGCTTGACGATCTGCTGAGCCGCGCTCAGAAGTCTCCAGCCAAGAGACGCAGGAACATGCGGCGTGCGGCCGGCAGGATGCGTATCAAGGTGGAGAACCTCATCGCCGAGTTGCACAGGCAGGCGGCACGGTTCCTGGTGGGCAAGTTCGATGTGATCCTGCTGCCGACCTTCGAGACATCCGAGATGGTGGAGCGTGGCAGGCGCAGGATAAGGAGCAAGACCGTCCGCAACCTGCTGAGCCTGGCGCATTATCGCTTCGAGATGTTCCTGCGGCACAAAGCCGCAGAGTTTGGCGTTACCGTTCTGAGTGTCAACGAGGCGTACACGACAAAGACCGTCTCGTGGACGGGTGAGCTGCTTGATGACGTTGGTGGCGCGTCTGTCGTAGTGGGCCGGGACGGCGAGCGGATGGACCGTGACTACAATGGAGCGCGTGGGATATACCTGCGCGCGTTGGGAGATACCCCCGCGCTGAGGACTATGTTCTCAGAGTGCGCCGCGAGCGTGGGCAACTCACGTCTCAGCGGAAATGTGAGAGCAGTCGCGTAAGCGCCTGCTCTCGGAAACTCATTGATGTGCAACATTCATCAACGAATTTTTATCGGATACCCATACTGGACCCCAACACTGGCTACGGTTATTTCCATCTTCTCGTTCGTATCAACGAGAACTTCGGACGGATCGACCTCGACATGCCAATCGGCATTGTGCTGGACATCCCACCACAGGTTACTGGCGGAGTGTCGCTACCAATCCGTCTTGACCAATGGGGTGCTGAGAGCGCCCCCGCATACCGCGCACTTCTAGGCTTGTCATTCCTGTGGCACGAGCCAGGGCGCACCCACGCGCCGAAGGGCGGCAAGTGGCTCTGGAAAAGGGGACTTGAACCGTATGAGCCTCTGACGGATGCGGACGCTATTGACTTTGGCATATCCGAGCAGCACCCATGCCAATCATCGCCTGCTGGCGCTACGAGCGTGGTCCGCGCTGGAGAAACTGGAAGAGCACGGTGAGCTGCGAATCGAGAATCGCCGAATCCTGCCACCTGAAGATGAGCCACTCCCGCCAATGCAATCTGATGAAACGAATAACGCAATCTGATGAAACGCTCAATACAATCTGATGAAACAGATTCACCCGTTTCTGTACCTAAATTCGATTTGCCTACATGTCCTACCCCTACCCTCTACATGGGAGGGGGAGGGACAGACGGAAGAGGGACTTCCTTAAGGTCGTCCTCTCCCGTCTCCCTGTTCTGTACTGCAAAAGAAATCACATTTCACAGCTGCCATACTACACTTCAAGTTCAGAAGCAGCCTGTTCCTCTACTGCTTTTCAGAGAGTCATTTGCTTGAAACACGGTGTTGTGATCTGTGCGACAGTCGCCATCACTTTCGCAATCTCTCATGACAAGAGGGATTGCGCAGCGTCTGGATCGAGAGCGCTGGCCGGGCGCCCGACTACGGCAAGGCAGTGGTGCAGCCGGACCGGGGCGAAGATGGCGCGACTGACATGTTTCAGAATTCGATTTGAGGCCGGTGCTATAATCCCGCCAACGACTGGAAGGAATCCGACTATGGAACGCACACCTGAAGAGTCCCTGAAGCTGCTTGCGGAGAGCGTGTGGAAAGCCTACGGCGGCGAAGGAGGCTGTCCGTCTGATAAGTACCCGGAGTTTCGCCAGCTCGATGATCTGATCTCGACGACCGCATGGGGCACCGAGGCCCGTGATGAGTTCTTCTCACGCTGGTCCATAGTCGAGAAGGCAACGACCAGGCGATTCGAGGTCAATAGCTTCGCGGAACTGGCGCATCTTACATGGGAAGAGGCCGACAAAGTTGCGCCTGACATAAAGCACCCGCTCGCTCCACTGATTCGAGCTTGGCAGTCGGGACCGAAGGAAGTCCAACCTGTCAGAGATACGGACGGCAATCTCCGGAGCGATACGATTGCGCCGCGCATCGCAATGCGTGAGAGCGGGGGAAGGACAGACAGACTCTACCTGCCTCCGGCGCACATCGAGCTTGACGGCACGGGCAGACAGACAGTCTTTCCAGGCTTTGGTGACGGCAACAGGACCGGGCGCGTCCCAGTGCTGCCGGTAGAGCTTTACGACCTCGGAGTGAAGGCCGGTGAGCGTAGGGGCGGACGCGGGGCTGCGCCAATACCTGCCCGCATGTTAGTCAAACTGGCCGCCGCGCCCTCGACTTCCGTGAGACATGGTGAGCGATTTGTGACTTACAGTATCACGCTGCGAGACATCAGAGACGCATTGTATCCGCCGGAGTTTCTGGATGGCAGACCTCGCAAACCGGAGACCGTAAGCAGAATATGGCCGCGCATCCGCGAAGCCATCCGTATAATCAACCATGAGGCTCGTATCCCCCTGCTCGATCCGGAGACCGGCTACGGCTACTATCACAACCTACTTCGCATCAATGAGAACTTCGGGCGGATCGACCTCGACATGCCGATAGGTGTGGTGCTGGACATACCACCGCAGGTTAAGGGCGGGGTCCAGCTACCCAAGCGCCTTGACCAGTGGGGAGCAGAGAGCGCACCGGCGTACAGGGTGCTCATCGGACTGTCGTTCCTCTGGCATGAACCAGGGCGCACGCACGCGCCAATAGGCAAGCGCTGGATACGAAAAAAGGGATTGGACGCTTACGACCCAATGACCGACGAGGACGTAATCTCGCTTGCGTATCCGAGCAGCGTAACGGCCAACCGCCGTCTGCTGGTCCGGCGTGCATGGAGCGCTCTGGAGAACCTTGAAGAGCACGGCGAACTGCGGATCGATGCCCGGCGCATACTACCGCCCACAGACGCGCCGTAAGCCCACACTACTATGAATAGGTGTAACGCTCAGTATGGTTAGGTGTAACAAAATCGTCATTTTCCATACCTAAATCACGAATCTCTACATGCCCTACCCCTACCCTCTACATGGGGAGGGGGTGGGGAAGGCGGCAGAGGGGCTTCCTTGAGGTCACCCTCTCCCGCCTCCAGTCTTTAGAATTCCTCCTATTCAGACGCGCGAAGGAAGTGTGAGCAAAGTCGCTCGATAATCGCTCTATCGAGATGATCGACGTCGTTGTTTCATACTTTCCTGGACGAGTTCATCTATTGCCTCATCGACCGCGGGAGTGATCGTTTCTCGAACGAAAGCTGTAACACTCATGCCGCGTTGAGCTGCTGCCTGCTTCAGGCGTGTCGAAAATGACTCAGGCCAGCTAAAGGTTACAGTCTGCGCTTTCTCTTTCACGCGCTTCTGCTTGCCCGGACCGCTGCCCCTGGTTCTGGCGTTCGAGACCTGTTTCATTTCCATCATCATGCCGCCTCCCGGTCACTCTCTTCAACGTTGTTCTCACCAAAAACCAGACCGTACAGGCTCATCACCTCGTCCTTCGCCTTCTGCGTCGCGGCTGGCTCTTCGAGGACGGTCATCCCACCGGCCACTGCTCTCTGAAACACGATACGTTGCCGAATCACCGTGTCGGCAACTCGCAAGGCCTTGGCGCTCGCCAGGGCTTCTCTCGCACTCTCGACATCCGTGCTTGCCGGATGGGTTGAGGCGCAATTTATCACAGCCCAGCTATGAAGGGCTGCGTTCTCTTGCTGCGCTTGCGCCATCCGGGAGTCCATCAGGCCCATTGTCCAAACATCGATCCCGGAAGGGCGAACAGGAGTTATGGCGCAGTCGACCACCTCAAGCGCCGCGCTCATCTCGTCACTATCTCCAGCGCCGATGTCCACGACGACGTCATCGTAGTCCAGTATGGCTGAGCGAAGCATCCGGCCCAGCGAAGTTCCGAAGAACTGGTCCCAGTCAGGAGTTGGCAGACCCAGGGTCTCGCGCTTCTCCGCCCAGTATGCAGAACTGCCTTGCCTGTCAGCATCCAGCAGAAGTACCTTCCATCCCTCCGTGGCGCGTATTCCTGCAAGGTTGACCGTCATGGTCGTTTTCCCTGTGCCGCCCTTTTCGCCCAACACTGCGATAATCATCCAAGCCCCCCTTTCAACTTAAAAGATGTAAATACAGTAATACATCAATACATCAATATGTGAACACGTCATCTAGCGGTTACGATTTACTGGAAGTTTATATTTACGTAAAATCGGAGGTCTAGGTGCGGAAAGTATCAGAAGTTGTAGGAAATCGTGAGATTCTGTTGCTGTCGCCCGAAGGTTGCTTGCTGCACCCATTATAAGTGATGAACACTGAGTATTACTGTATAATGTATTCATGAGATACGTTCCTTCCAGGGAAGCCAGTCGCATACTTGGCGTGCATCCGCAGACACTACGAGCCTGGGCGCGCGAGGGACGCATCGACTACATCAGAACCGAAGGCAACCAGCGAAGATATGACGTCGATTCCTACATCGGGAACGCAAAGCCCACCATCACAGTCTGCTACTGCCGCGTCTCGTCCAAGAAACAGTCGGCAGACCTTGAGCGGCAGGTCGCTTTCATGCGAGCACGATACCCTGACGCCGAGATCGTCAGCGACGTCGGCTCCGGCCTCAACTTCAAGCGCAGGGGACTTCTCTCCATACTGGAACGAGTACACCAAGGAGATAAGCTCTGTGTTGTGGTCGCCTACCGAGACCGTCTTGCGCGCTTTGGAACCGAGCTCATCGAGACGTTGCTCGAACGCAACGGCGGGGAACTCGTGGTTCTCAATCAGCGGGACCTCAGCCCCGAGGAAGAACTCACGACCGACCTCATCGCCATCCTCAATGTCTTTGGAGCCAGGGTCAACGGACTGCGGCGATACCGTAAGGAAATCAAGGAAGATACGTCTCTACCCGGACGCCGGGCAGAGGGCTGAGCTGCGCCGCTGGTTCGGCGCTGCCCGTTATGCCTACAACCAGACCATCGAGATGCTGACATCAGAGGACGCTCCGCCCGCCGTCAAGACGAAAGTACGGGACCTCGTGCTGCCGGCACTTCCGCCCTGGCACAGGAGTGCGCCCCGTGAGGTGCTGGTGGGCGCGATCTTCGATGCCTGCCGTGCCGTGAGCGCAGCCAAGAAGCGCAATGCCGAGCTTGCCCGGGACAAGGCTAAAGATCATCGTCAGGACGAGGGCTTCGCCCGCGCGCGCTTCCGTTCACGGAAGAACCCACGCCAGACCTTCACGGTGCAGGCAAACTGCGTGAGCGATGCCGGCATCTACCGCACGAAGCTCGGCGGTATGCAGATGGCGGAGACTCTGCCCGTACCTGAGAACAAGAACATCTGCCGCCTGACGCTTCGATATGGCCAGTACCATCTGGCAGTGCCCTATGACGAGAAGCTGCCGCCCCAGCGCGAGAACCAAGCGCGGGTGGTGGCTCTCGACCCCGGGGTGCGGTCGTTCCTGAGCTGGTACTGCGCCGACTCGGTGGGCAAGATAGGCGAGGGCGCATTCTTCAGGATACAGCGTCTGTGCGAGAGGTTGGACGACCTGCTGAGCCGTGCGGCGAAGTCGTCGGCCAGAAGGCGCCGGAACATGCGGCGTGCGGCCGGCAGGATGCGTATCAGGATAGAGAACCTCATCGCCGAGCTTCACAGGCAGGTGGCACGGTTCCTGGTGGGCAACTTCGATGTCATATTGCTGCCCACCTTCGAGACATCCGAGATGGTGGAGCGTGGCAGAAGGCGCATACGCTCGAAGACGGTCCGCAACCTGCTGAGCCTGGCGCACTATCGCTTCGGGATGTTCCTGCGGCACAAGGCAGCGGAGTTCGGCGTTACCGTCCTGAGCGTCAACGAGGCGTACACGACAAAGACAGTCTCCTGGACCGGTGAATTGCTGGAGAATGTTGGTGGTGCGTCTGTCATCGTGGGGCGGGATGGTGAGCGAATGGACCGTGACTACAATGGAGCGCGTGGGATATACCTGCGCGCGTTGGGAGATACCCCCGCTCTAAGGACTATGTTCTCAGAGTGCGCCGCGAGCGTGGACAACTCACGTCTCAGCGGAAATGTGAGGGCAGTCGCGTGAGTGACTGCCCTCGGAAACTCATTGATGTGCAACATTCATCAACGAATTTTTATCGGCTCCGATGTCCAAGATTTGCCGGTGGTATAATGGCGACAGTCGGCAACCGCTCAACTCGGTCAGTAATGAGAGGCCCGCGATGACCAACAAGACGACAGCGCTCACACAGGTCAGGGAAGATCTGGAACGATTCCCTGACTTTCCGCCCAGGGACGATATGCAGAACTGGTTCTACCTCCACGAATCCGCCGTCGGGTCAGCCCTCGCAATCCACTTGCCGAACGCTATAGTCGTAAGCGAGGTCCCTGTGACGCCAAGTCGGCCTCGCGGAAGTGACGTCCGGATACCGGACCTGCTGGTGGCGTTCGACAGTGACCTTGCGCTCCTGCGAGAGCAGAACGGCTATGTGATAGACAGCCAGGGCAAGGCGCCGGACTTCGTGCTTGAGGTCGCGTCACGAAGTACGGGCGAGGTTGACTACACGGACAAGCGTGAGGTCTACGAGCGGTTTGGTGTGGGGGAGTACTGGCGGTTCGATCCGAGTGGCGGGGAGTACCACGATGCGGCTCCTGCGGGGGACAGGCTGATGGACGGGGTGTATGAGCCGATAGAGATAGAGGCGCTGGGCGAAGGTCGTCTTCGGGGATACAGCGAGGCCTTGAGGCTGTACGTGTGCTGGGAGGAAGGGATGCTGCGGTTCTTCGATCCTGTTACGGAGAGCTACCTTCGTTCGCATGAGGAAGCAGTGGGTCTCGTTGACGAGGAGCGAGCCGGTCGTCTGGCTGCTGAATCTCGCGCTGGAGCTGCCGAGGCTCGTGCTCAGGAGGAAGCGGCAGCTCGCGGAACTGCGGAAGCTCGCGCCGGAGAGGAAGAAGCGGCTCGTCTGGCTGCTCAAGCCCGCGCTGAGGAAGAGCGCGCCGCTCGCCTGGCGGCGGAGTCACGCCTTGCGGAGTTTGAAGCGGAGCTTCGTCGCCTGCGCGGCGAGTAGGACCCTTCCCTTTCCCGTCCATCGTCAGCCGCACACGCTCCCTCGTCAGAAAATCCCCCTCACGACCCGTGAAGGAAATACCGCAATCTGATGCAGGCGCGTCACTTCGGTCCGGTCGCCGTGTCCGCGACTAGCCTGCTCATGCCCGGACCCCTTCAGTCGGTGTCGGCAAGGAGAGCGCTTCAGCGTCCGCAGAGAATGCCAGCATCCTGCCAACTCCATAGCCCGACGGTGATACAATGGACTGAACCACTTCACCCCATTGAGGATGTCAGTGAGCGAGCATCACGGAGAGTCCAGTTATGACGACTCAAACCACTCTGGCGCAGCCGCACTCAGAAGACTACTCGCACATAGAGCCGCTCCCCGACCCACCGCGGGAACCTGATATGGTGCAGCGCAAAAGTCTCTCCACACTCGACGGCACGCTGGGTCCCCACTTCGTCGCATTCAACGACGTTCTGCTCACCGGAGAGATCTATGTGCGCATCGATGAGGAGGACGCGAGGGAGTTAGCTCCCGACTTCATCTTCGCAAGGCAGGTCAGTGACCCCGAGAGGGTGATCCGGCGCAACGGATACGTGATAAGCGAGGTGGGCAAGCCGCCCGACCTGGTGTTGGAGGTGGGTTCGCGCAACACGGGTAGGCTCGGCTATACCGTAAAGCGCGAGGGATACGCCGCTCTCGGCATACGGGAATACTGGCGCTTCGACCCGTCGGGTGGCGAGTATCACGATGCCCCTCTCGCCGGTGACACGCTGACCGATGGCGATTACGTCCCCATAGAGATTGTCGTTGAGGCAGATGGAAGGCATCGGGGATACAGTGAGATACTGGAGCTGGAACTCTGGTGGGAAGAAGGGAAGCTGCGTTTCCGAGACCCTGCGAGCGGGCACTTTCTGCTGACTCCCCAAGAGTTGTATGAGCGCGCTGCGGAAGAGCATGCCGATCGCAAGGCGGCGGAAGCTCGCGCCGGAACTGCGGAATCTCGCGCCAGAGAGGAAGAGGCGGCTCGCCTGGCTGCCGAGTCACGTCTTGCTGAGCTGGAAGAGGAGCTTCGTCGCCTGCGCGGCGAGTAGGAGCCTTCCATCTCTCGTCCATCGCCAGCCGGACACGTTCCCTCGCCCGCAAAATCCCCTCAGATCCCGTGCAAGGAAATACCGCAATCTGTTGCGTTGAGAGCGGGCTGCCGCAAGGAATATAATCTTCTTGGGCCAGCAGAAATAGAGTGGAGCATCAACTATGAGCGTCCCTGCCTTCCCCTTCTGGGATTCGAAGACCAGCACTCGTAGTTGCCTCGTACTGTCATCCTGTGCCGTTAGGTATAACGCAGTCCGCTGACAGTCAATTGATGTACCAGACTTGGATAAGTCGCAAGGGAAAACAGCATGCACGAAACCGACTCCAACACTCGCCACGATTTCTTCATCAACGACAGAGCGCGAGGCCGGCCTCACTCAACGCTTCTGGAACCAAGCCTACCTGATGTTTCTGAAGGAGGCGGAAGGGGATACAAGCGTGCCGGTATTCGATAGGTACGACATCGCTCGCATCGCCAGAGTCCCCTTCGGCCCCGGAGGCTTTGATGTACTCGTGCGGTGTCAGCCGGACCCGAGGGAGCACAGGATATATCGACTTACGGCGTTTGCGACCGGTGGTGAGCGACAACCTCTTGAAGTGTCCGAGGCATACGATCAGCTTAGGGAGGTTCGTGCCGCGCTGGTAGAAGCCGTCCTGCTGGATAGAAACCGCCGATGGTAGTGAGATTGAAGTCCCCTCATCGCACATTTCGTCTGTGGTAAAATCGGGCTGAGCAAGGAGAAGTTCATGACTACCCGATCCGCTCCCGCCCTAGTCTATCCCGAATCGGACGGTATGCCATTGCCAGACGGAGAGTACCAAGCGCCGCTGTATGTCAGAACCGTGGGGACGCTCAGGACTCACTTCAGGAACGTTCCGGGCGCAAGGGTGAACGGTGACACGTTCATCTACTACGTCGAGGGCGACCCACGCCATTCCGTGTCTCCGGACTGCTACGTTGTCTTCGACCTGTCGGATGCCGCTCTCCATTCGCTGTCGCTTGAGGGGAACAACACCTACCTGCTGTGGGAGGTCGGCAAGCCACCGGACTTCATACTGGAGATAGGTTCTCCGAGCACAGCGAGTACGGACCTGGGAAGCAAGCGTGATCTGTATGCCGAGCTTGGCGTTGGGGAATACTGGCGGTTCGACGCCACGGGTGGAGAGTTCTACG
>MPND01000095.1 GCA_002238855.1 SAR202 cluster bacterium bin90 | reverse complement strand
AAGCCGATCCTCGCAGAAGAGGACATATTCCTTTAGCAATTAGCACGGACATTTATGCTGAACAATTACCCCAGGTGGTACACTTTTACTCCGCCCCAGTGGCATGTTTTCCCGCCGCCCTTGACACACAAGCGTTCGTGAGTTTGTCGCAAGCAATGGCAGCATGACTTAATCCCCTTATCCAGCCAGCTTGGAATTGATCTCGCTTAATCTGCCGGCATAATTCACTGTGGGTGGCAGGGAATCAATCTCAACTGTTATCGAACAGTAATTTATATCCAGCTTAAAGTCACCCTATTGTCATTTTTAGGTACATATAATGGGTGCCTGGGTTTCGGATACCAGTCTTGGTAACTGCAGTCCTTTCGTGCCGGCGCACGAACATTGCTAAGGTTTTTCCATCACTGAGCAATAGTCGTTTTGTCAAGTGCGCCGGCTCCCATAAGCCTTGGCATAGATTGTGATGCGGACGCGGTCTGAGCGAGGTGAACGTTTCTGCCTACTTCAAGCATTGATTCACACGGATCGTCTCAACTTTTGGGACCGATCGCCATATTTCCTTTTACCCCTGAAATGAGCTGCGGGTAACGGCGAACCGGCAGGACCGTCAGAATAACGACGTGATCGGTCATTAGGACGACGCGATAGCAGCGAGCCAGGCTATTGGAAATAAGTCTGCTTGAGTGACCGAAAAGCACATAGGCGACATCCGCAGAAGGCATGACTTAGGGAGTGAAACTCGGGAGGCCCCTCTTGCACTCAATACAGCAGGAAATGACGCAAGAGTTTGTCGGCAGAATTAACAGGGAGATCATTACTGCGGATCGGCAAGGACGTAGTGGAACGGTTATTATGCTGCCGGACGGGCTGAAACTTGCCACGGTGACCTTCCATGTCGAACGTTGGAGCAAACGACGATATATAGTTCACGCATACACCTACCCTGGAATGTCCCTGTCCGACCCACAAGGCAGATTCAGCTGCAGAAGCACTGACAAGTTTTCAGAAGTATGGACGTGTACTGTTGATCCCGCCGATAATGCGGACGCGTCCTATGTAGCTAGTGTCTTGGAGCAACTATATGACAAGAAGCAGGCTAGCATTCAGGCTATCTGACGGGACGCAGTTGGCAATTCAAACTGCGATGAACAATCATTAATTTGCCAAAGTAGCGCTGGAGTTCATCAAATCTCTTGGCCTGATCCAGCTTCAGACCGTTGCGTGAGCTGCACTTCCGAAGGGACTTTGCTGTAAGCCTCCGAAGTGTGAGCTATCGAGACACTCCCGTCAGCATTTGAGGGTTGGGGTGTCTCAATTCACTGCACACGACAGTCCCTCGCCGCACCTACTCATTACACTCACCGGGTTAGACCCCATCCCCTCGTCCTCTTTTTGTGATGTGGTCGCCTCGACGCGCCGCTAAATGAGGTTGAATGCGGCAACTCCCAATTCCCCTGAATATCATTTGCGGAAACGAATAGTCTCAGGCAACATTGACCGATGACTTTTATTGTTTCATATAGTTTTTCATATAAATTCTGGGTAAAGAATATGCATTTCACACTGACTTACAGACGGCATCCTGCCAAAATCCCCTAGTTCAGATAAGAGAGGCTAGGTTATCTCCCGTTCAGGTTGGACGGTCAGGAATCGGAGTGGGAGCGACGGGTGTCGCGCCGGTTTGCGCGCGGTCAGCCATAAGTGCGTCCCCCAAATCTGAAAATCCTTTGAGTGATTGAACGCGGGTGTGGAGAATGCCCACACACTCTTAGGCGGAACAGTTGGTATTCATAAGATACGCAACCGCCTTGGGAATACTACACGCTGTCTCAGATTAGCAAGACACCGGTACAGTCACAGTTCCAGCGTCTGTCTCTTCAACTGTCGGAACCGAAAACACGAACTTCGATCCTTGGCCCAGCCCGTCGCTCTCGGCCCAAATACTTCCGCCGTGTGCCTCCACGATCCCCTTGCATATCGCTAAACCCAAGCCGGTGTCTCCACCCCTGCTTCCCAGCCCAAGCCCGGAGAACTTGCGAAAGAGAAGGGACATTTCCTCTGCTGGTAGCCCCCTGCCCTGATCTTCGACTGACAACTCTAAGTGGTAGTCTTGCAGATCAACTCTCACACGTATGGTGGATTCCCCTGGCGAGTGCCCGGCGGCATTGGAGAAAAGATTGCCCAAAACTTGCACGATGCGCCTGGAATCTGCCATAACCTTGGGCAGGTCCGGTGGATAGTAGGTACGAATTTGGTGCCTGCCACCTCCACTCTTGAAGGCGCTCCTGGCTTGGTCTACGAGAGCGGCCATTTGCACCGGCTCAGGATTGACTGACAGCGTACCCGTCTCAATGCGCGCCACGTCCATCAGGTCGTCGATAAGACTACTCATCTGGTCGGCCTGCCTGTCTATGATGCGGAAGAATTGCATCATTTCCGGGGTGCCGAAGGTCGTTGAGCCTCCCATCACAGTGGTTGTTGAACCCTTGATGGAGGTCAGAGGCCCACGCAGTTCGTGGCTCACCATGGCCAGAAACTCCGCTCGCAGCCGCTCCAGTTCTTCCAATGGCGTCATGTCCTGTAGGGTCACGACAACCGACTCGACTTCACTCTCATTCGAACGGATGGGAGTGGCATTTAATAGAGTAGCTACGGAACGACCGTCTGGGGCCACCAGAACAATCTCCTCGGCACACACCGTCTGTCCCGAGGCAAACAATTCCGTCTGCGGCAACTCCTGCAGGGAAACCTCGCTCCCATCGGCCCGTCGAAGCGTCAGTGTGTCCAGCACTTGCTTTCCAGTTCCGCCCGGTCCGTGCAGGCCACCTAATATTCTCCTCATCTCACGATTCGTCAATACCGGTACTCCCGTTAGACGGTCAAAGACAAGCATACCAACGGGAGCGGTGTTGACCAGCGTCTCCAGGTCGACTCTCGCACGCTGCTCCTCACGGTGTCTGCGGGCATTAGCGATAACCAGCGCCGCTTGTGAGGCGAACAGGACCAGTGTCTCCTCGTCTTCTGGAGTAAACTCCTCACCGGTGTGTGTCTCCGACAAAGATGGCTCCGACACGCTCTCCGAGGTGGCGGATAGGTGCGGCAAGAATAGGTATTGTAGAGCCGGTTGGAAATGGTGGGCGAAACTCCGGCAAGCCTTGAGCGATCGCAAAGTTCTGGAAGTCCCTCACGCACAGCGGCTCTTCAAGCATGTGCAGATACGTGGCGAGCGTCGGGCCCTCCGGCAAGTCCACTAACAGCGCGGTCTCCTCAGGACTCAACCAAGAGTACAGATAATCCTCCACCTGGCCCGAGTGGTCCTCAAGGTATATGACGCCGTAGCGCGCTCCGGTGAGCGACCGGGCGCTGTCCAATATTCCCTGTAGCACCGCTTGGAAGTCCAGGCTCTCGCTGATGCGCATACTGGCCTCGGAGAGCCGGGATAGGCGCTCCCTTAGTGCCAGGACTTCCCGCTCTAACTCCTCGACCCGTTCCATCTGACACATCGTTTTCATTTCTTCACTCCTATCGTGTGAGTGTATTCCTGATGCCTCAGACGATAAGAGTGAATTGTTGCAGAATTGTGTTACCTACAAGAGATTTTCTGGACCGGCAGATTCACCGAATAAGCTGCGACATCGTTTCCCTCTCATAAGCGGCGGGCGGGGAATCCAAATATGCCCTGCGTGGGCGTCCACTTCGAGGTACAGCTCTCCGTATCACTCACACGAAGTGGTGCGACCGATTCGGTAGTTAGGGAAGCGGCTCGGGATAAGCCGGATTACGGCACTCTCCCATTCTCGATCCCCATCGCGAGAATGCCCTCCATGAAGTTATTGGCAGAGTTTCACCAAAGTACTTTTAAGTAATTCGTATATCGAATCACATATTTGTAATTTAAAGCATAACAATTGGACAATACTGGATTTTCACCTTGACGCCATTGCCGCGCAGACTAGCACTTCAATATTGTAGCCCTACTGCGTCAAGTCGCAGAGCGGGAAGCCAAGGCCGAGATCGACTGACGAACGGGCGTATGGGCGCAGTGCTCGCCTGAATGTAGTCGGCTAGTTTCGGAGCGCAGCGACCGATGACAGCGGCGGCGGCGCGAGGATTTCCCTTCCAACTATCTGGATGTCTGCGTTGCCCGTGCTCGGAGAGCGAAAAACTAGCCTTGAAACTCCTTGATACAAAAGTCAATTGTGATCATATAATTTGACAAGTTTAATACATGTATTATTACATGTTTGAGAAAAGAAACAGATAGTTTTGTGTCGCGCATGTTATGGCTCGCAGTGACCTCCGAATCGTCTGCACTTACGGCCTCGATTCTTAGTATGGCGACACCGCCGAACACCTTCTCCACGGAAGAAAATGTGGTCGATTCTCAAGGGAATTGCAGACCACTGTGGACGGGAGCGCACGGAACAACTGCGGCGTACCCATAAGGCATACGCCATTCCGTACCGCCAGGTCAGCAGCTAGTTCGAAGTAACGTGTGGAAGTCGCTGGCGGGCTCGGAATGACGATCCTCTCTCAGACAAATCGACAATTAGATATACAAGGTAATGGAGAATCCGGTTTACGAGACAGAGAACGGTGTGAGCCAAGAGTTCCAGTACGAGTACATAACCCGTGCTGAAATTTCGGATTCGGCCATTAATCACCCACAGGGAGGGTGACGCTGTGTGGAGGACGATGAAGTCGCAGAATATTGCCATGACGACCGCAACCAGGCTTGCCGCCTGTACTCTTCTTATTACCGTCGCGCTCGCGATTGCCCTCCTTGCCTCTTCCCGCGCCTACGCCCAGCAGGGCTGCACACGGGTGACGATGATCTACGCGGAGGCCTGGAATACGCTCTATCTTATTGATGGCAACGGAAATCGCCTCGTTGACATACAAAGCGGCAGCGGCTTGAGCAATAATGACATCGACTCCTCTATCGTGCTGCGAGGACTCCCGTCCAGAATCGGGGTTGAAATCGCTGGCAACGGCGAGACCAGCTATCGCTATAAAAGCAATGTTGTGCAACCCGGAGATAGAGGTTACGAGGATTACATAGACGGTGATTTCAACGATGCCGTGATTCTAATCACGTCAGTTAGCTGCCCGGGAGCGGCAGTCCCGACTCCGCAGGGGAAGCAGGTACGCACGAAGCGGTCAAGTTCGGAGCAGGCACGTCCGGATCCCAGTGTTTCGTCGGTTAACTTCGCGAATGTAAAACAGACCTCAGTGGACGCGACGGTGAACATCGCAAACGCCGGCACGGCAGAGAAGACTGTGCGGCTGCGCTACCGCGTTGACGGCACAGCGGACTGGAGCACGACTTTAAGCAAGAAGACCAGAGGCCCGAGCAGGACCGTATCTCTGACGGGCCTGACCGCGGGAACAACCTACAAAGTTCAGGCGTGGTTGGACAGCAACTCCCCTCCCTCCGGCACACGAACTTACACCTTCAGCACTTTGGATGCGAATGAACCCGGCATATCGAACCTCAGATTTGAGAGCGTAGATCAGACGTCCGCAACTACTCTGGTGGAAATCGCGGACGCCGGCACCGATATGAAGGAGGTCTTCCTGAAGCACAGCATGGAGGGTGCGGAGAGCTGGACGATGCTCCCTGACCCCGCGGTCACCTACGGTAGTGGCGCATCGATAGAAATGAGAGGCCTTACGCCGGAAACGACTTACCATGTGGCAGTTGCGCTGTCGGACGAATTCGATGAAATGGTTGCGGGATCATTCACCACGCTGGGATTGCCCAGTCTTGCGGAAATCAGCATTGAGAGTAAGACTGAGAACTCTGTGGTCGTCAAAGGGACAATATCGAATCCCGGGACCGGGCAGAATACGTTGAAACTGCACTTCCGCAAATCTGGTGAAAGCGGCTGGGGTGAGGCAGTCAGCAAGACGCTGGGCGGTGCGAGCTTAACACTCAATCTCACCGAACTGGAGCCTGCGACCACTTACGAGGTTAAGGCGTATCTCAGCATCGATCCGGACTCGCCAGAGTATTTGACATTCGCCACTTCAACGCCTGATCCCAGCCTGTCCAGTATTGGCGTAGGAAATATCACGCAGACGACAGCAGTAGTCGCGGCGAATATTATCTATCCAGACAATGGCGGGAATACGGTACATTTGCAATATCGTGAGTCAGAAGAAGCCGAATGGAGTGCGGCGGACCCGAAAACCACCGATGGTGCGACCGCGTCATTCGAGCTAAACGGCCTGACACCAAGTACAGAGTACGAAGTGGAGGCATGGCTCGGCAGCGATTCCGCCGGCTCAAAGACAGCCGTTTTCACGACATCAGCGCTTGACCCGATCGTATCGGCTTTAAGAGTGGCAAGAATCAGGCAAACCACAGCCACTGCCAATGTTGATATAGCGGGCTCGGGCGGCATTTCACGGATCGTCCACATGCGCTATCGCACAGCCACGCCTCTTGGTGAGTGGAACGATATAGAGGGACCGGAAGGCATCACAGCCGCCAGCATAGCATTGTCTGACCTCGCTGCCGATACTGACTACGAGGTAGAAGCGTCTCTCGATGCCGACTTCGGAAGAGCAGAGTCAACGACATTCTCTACGCTGCGTTACCCCAGCATATCTGAAGTCGAAATTACGAATGTGCAGAAGGATGGCGCGACTGCAGCGATTACGGTCGCGGACCCTGACGGCAGCGTACAGACCATCCATCTGCGCTACCGTACGACGCCGGAAGGAACGTGGAGCTCCTTACAGGAAACTACCAGCAGGACAGACGGAGCCTCCATCAGCATTTCAGAGCTCACCGCAAACACCGAATACGAGCTTGAGGTAAGCCTTGATTCTGACTTCGCCGTCGCCGTATCGACAGTATTTGTTACTTTGCCGCCCGACCCTGCGGTATCGAAAGTCAGCGTGGACGGCATCAGGCAGACCGCCGCTACAGCCAGTGTCGACATCGCCAACGCGAACGGCAAAGAGCAGACCGTTCACCTGCGCTACCGTACAACCACTCCAGAGGGCAAGTGGAACGAGACTCAAGGGACCGCAAGCAGTAAGGCGATCGCGCAAGTCAGCTTGTCCGGTCTCGCGCCCGGCACGGAATACGAGGTCCACGCATCGCTGGAAAGTTCATTCCCTGCAGACCGCACGAAGTCCGAATCATTTGCGACACTGCACTGGCCCAGCATATCCTCCTTCTCTGTGGAGGACATTGGAAGAAATGGCGCAACCGTCAGAGCGACGATTGGCGATTCCTATGGCAATGCGCAGACGGTTTATATACGACACCGTCAGGCACGCTACTCCGCCTGGAGAATAGTGCAGGGAACGGACACTGTCGATGATGTCGCAGACCTGAGGATCAGAGGACTGTCTTCCGATACCGAGTACATCGCAGAGGCGTCCCTAGACAACACATTCCCGTCGGATGAGACGATGTCCGCTACCTTCACCACTCAGCGACGCAGAAACGATGACAGCAGAAGTTCTGAAAGCCACATGACGAAAGCGGCACGTGCCTCGGATGCACCGCTTCTGGGTTTCTCGCCGCTGACGCTGACGTTCACAGCGATCGAAGGCGGAGACGACCCGTCACCACAGACCTTCACCGTATGGAACAGGGCGGATGGCGCGATGGACTTCATTCTGTCAAACCATGAAGAGTGGCTCAAGCAACAGCCGGCGTCTGGCATGTCCACCGGGCCGGGTGACCTCGCGTACATTACAGCCTCAGTTGATATATCAGAGCTTGCATCAGGGCAATATATAGATGTCATCAACATAAGTGTCACGTCCTCAGATAAGGCTCCAGGACAGGTCATCGTGGCGCTGGACGTGCTGCCACCCGACTACGTCAGGAAGTTCGTGCCTCGAAATGGGGGTGGGAAAGTCGTACTACCCGACGGTACAGTGAAGATTGTGGTTCATCCGCTTGCGGCGCCTAAGGACGTGGATGTGGAACTGACGAAAGTCGACCTGATGTCACACGGTGAGCCAACGGGTGAACACGAGCGTGTCGCTGTAGCGATTGAATCAAACACTTACCTACCTGGAAGAGACACACCGGAAGATGTCGCCTATTCGCCGGAGGTGGAGGTATGGATAATGTTGCCCGCCAGTGACGCTGACGCATGCGCAGCGGGCAGGGTGCGACTGTACTCGGTGCGGTCCGGAGTCTGGAATCTGGATGAACATCGCTGTGAATCGGACGAGTCCGGCAATGTGTGGGCGGTGAGTGAAGTGGAGCGGCTAAGTGCCTTCTCGGTGGTAATAGATGACTCTCCCGCGACTCCCACGCCGGTTGCTGCTGCCCCCGTGGTGCCGGCCGCAACGACTACCACTGTGCTCAGTATGCCGCAAGGGACTGCTGTGCAGCGCACCTCGCTTCCTGCACAGGCGCCAACTCCCAATCCGATTCACATTACCGCGCCAACGCCACCGGTTGCGAGCGGAAAGCCTAACATTGCCCCTGTCTTTGTACCCGCCCCTACGGCAACCCCAACTGTGATTCCTTCTCCAGTGCCTGCGCCGCCAATGAAGACAACGATGGGCGAACAGAGATCCGGCGACGTCAACAGAATACTCCTCGCTGCATTCAGTATTCCCCTCATCGTGGGCGCTCTAATCGTAGGACTGCATTCCTTCCGTGCAAGGCAGAGAAAGAGCAGATAATGGCTGCTGTAAGTTGAAGCGCCTTTTCAGCCGCTTCCGCTATTAAGATGCCCGCGGCTTAGCGATAGACGTTCCGATTCCATCGAGCATCGATACAGCCAACGGAGGGCGCTTTGTGCGTAGTTCGACTTCCTTCTATTTCTGGATATGAACCTGACTTTGCAGAGGACTGCTGATTTCTGTTGCTCAGCATCGCTGCAACCAGAGGTTGCGCACGTTCTTGAAACGCGCAGCCCGGCTGATAATATAATCCGAAAGCGTTGCCAGCACACTCCTCTGAACATAGAAGTTGTGGCATTCACCCGGCCTACGAAGAGTGTCAAGGTGGTCTAGTTCCACAGATCTCCATCCCGTGCCAGCGGCAATAGTTGGATGTTTAATTGGATAGAAAACACCGTGCTCACTCGCGCTCATATCTTGATCCACGAGCACTATCTAGCACTTGGCGTTAACGGGAATCCCCACCGCCACGCTATCATCTACAATTCAGCGCCCTTTTCGCGCGACCTGCGTCATCTCGACGAGCCAGTGGCATGCATACGGTATTTCTTAGAGTGGCCGGATCAGAAACTTATCCCCCAGCCCGTCCAGACCACCAAATATTCTCGGTCGCTGGCAATTGGAGATAGCCACGCTTCACAGTGCCTTCATAAGATCGTAAGCGCTTCAGGTGGACACACCCTCCACACACGCCTGCTATATCACAGTAGGTAGCATCTTCTCCCTCCATCTTCCCTGCTCTAGCAAGCGGCGACGGTTACTTCCGTCTCCATTTGCGGCACCAATGGCGTCTGAATATCCCTGCGCTGATCTGAGGCGACTCATTCCGCGTATGCACGGAACATAGTTGAGGTACTTTTCTATTTCAAGATTGGCAAGCCGAATTCCCACAAGCTCTCGTAAACAAGGACAGAAACTCAATCCAACAGCATTGTGGACATCTATATGTACGATATGTACAATAAATTAAGCCAAATTATGTGAATTGCTATACAAAACACGCTGCAACAGCTATATGGAGTCTAACTAGACCTGGTAGACTCGAACATATTCATACCTCGTCTTACTTTGAAACTGCTGATATGTAGGTCGCATTATGTGCTGACCGCCTGTGATCCGGTGGAGGTGGGCAGGTGAACCATCCAGATGAATTGGCGCGACAGAATGAGATACTTCGCGAGCGCTTGACGCGGTTGAGCCAGGCAAGCCTTCGCATCAACGAGAGCCTCGATTTTGACACCGTCTTGCAGTTGGTCCTTGACTCGGCACGCTCCCTGACGAATTCCCGTTACGGTGTGTTAACACTCCACGACTTATCCGGGCAGGTGCAGAACTTCCTCTCATCCGGTATGTCAGACGATGAGTCGAGCCATATATGGGACCTGCAAACGACCCCATGGATCTACGAGTATCTGGGCAGCATTGCCGAACCGCTGCGGGTCCCCGACATGGTGGGACATATCCGGGAGATGGGACTTCCTGAGTTGCAGTTACCCTCAACGATGGAACCGGTTGTATCTTTGCTCGCTTCACCGATTCGTTACCAGGACCAGCGTGTCGGCAACATTTACGTCGCCGGGAAACAGGACCAGGCAGCTTTCAACCAAGAGGATGAGGAGTTGTTGGTGATGTTCGCCTCCCAGGCGGCGATGGTCATCGCCAACGCCCGCAGGTACCGCGAGGAGAAGCGGGCAAGGAGAGACCTTGAGATCCTGGTGAACACCTCCCCCGTCGGTGTCGTTGTCTTCGACGCCAGGGCGGGAGCGCTGTTGTCATACAATAGAGAGTCCCTTCGAATCGCCGAATTCCTCCGGAGTCCTGACCAGCCTCTCGAGCAACTGCTCGACGTATTAACCTGCACTCGTGCGGACGGAACGACATTCTCACCTAACGACACTACGGTAGTCGAATCTCTGGGAATCAACGAGACTGTGCGAGCCGAAGAATTCGTGCTCTCCGTGCCGGACGGACGCAAGGTGACCGCCCTGGTCAATGCTACTCCAATTGTATCCGAAGACGGCTCAGTCGAAACCTACGTTGTGACCTTGCAGGATATGTCGCCGATACAAGAACTAGAACGGCTGCGAGCCGAGTTCCTCGGCATGGTCAGCCACGAGTTACGCACTCCGCTGGCCACGATCAAGGGCTCTACGACCAGCCTGCTTGGCGGCTTCGATGACATGGACCCTGCCGTATCCGCCCAGTTTCATCGCATTATCGACCAGCAGGTGGACCACATGGAGGAACTCATCGGCAACCTGCTGGACGTTGCCCGTATACAGTCAGGCACCCTTGCGATCGAACCGGTGACGGTGGAGGTAGGAGAGATAGTGGACGAGGCAA
>MPND01000094.1 GCA_002238855.1 SAR202 cluster bacterium bin90 | reverse complement strand
TTACCGCACCGGTGAGGCTCAGGAACGACAATTACAAACGACAGTTACACCGAAAACGACAATTACATCCGACACTGAACGGTCAAAGTAACTGGCGCAAATCGGTCAGAATAAATGTCGTTGACCAAGCTCGATCTCGATGCCGGAGAAGGACGAGATAGCAGTCAGTGGAATCGGCACTATTGCCGTGGCGCGAATCACACCTCAGCAGGGACAATCCTTCATCGTGGTATCGATGTGGGCCCGCTGGATGCTACCGCACACCTCGACCGACAGTAAGTGGCGCATTGGGATGCCGGACGTGTCTGCTCACCGCATCTTATCGGATGTATCGGGTTTCATCGGAGATGACGATCCCTCTACACACCGCATTGTAGCTGCAGGAGACCTCAACATTGTCTATAACGAGGGTGGTAAGGATTGGGAGGGTTCACGAGATCAAAGCGTCTGGAGCAGGATGAACGCACTTGGTCTCGAGTATCTGGGACCCTCTTATCCAAACGGGCGTAAGGCTTTCAGGAACCGTGAGTGGCTCGCGCCGGACTCCCTGAATGTTCCCACCTACCACACTACACATGAGAAAACGCCAGAGGCGGCGAGCCAGCAGTTGGACTACGCCTTCGCTTCGAAGGGTTTTCACAGAGATGTCAGGGTGAGTGCGATGAACGGCGTTGAGGAATGGGGGTCCAGTGATCACTGCAGGGTAATAATCGAGGTCGGAGTCTCCGGTGAGGCACCAAATATTTCGAGATGATGTAGTGAAGTACTGTTATGAAAGTAGAGTGTTGATTGATGCGAATGAAGAGTAAGACTTTAGCGGAAGTAGACGAAGCTCTCAAGGCGTATGAGTAGGCCGTTGAAGAAGCTTCATTGGCGCCATCTTCAAAAGAAACATATGTGAATCGCGCCCAGTTATTTGTGCGCTGGCTCAAGGGCGATTTTGAGCCAGGTGCCGGACCGAACCAGTCTCGAAAGTGATCTTCAGGAGTACTGGTCGGATGCAACACTTTACGGCATTTCCTTGCATCTGAAGTAGACGCTCTTCCAGCTTGCAGAAGTTGCCATAACTCTGCCCGGGCGACCACTACGGAACCGTTATGCTGCCCCAGCAAATTACTGCACCGTCATCTCGAAGAGCGCAGCTATGATTGTCACCGCAGTTGATCTGTACAACCCTTCCTGCAGTTGGACGGGCTGACACTTGACCGAAGTCATCAGTGCACCAACACGTCACCGTGCCCTCAGCCCTCAGTGCACATATGTGGTTCACACCGCTGCTTATTTCTGTGTACTCGACAGGCGGCGCCAGAAGTGCCACTTACGCAGGCATGAGGGTCTCGTTACCCTCCACGACGGCGGCGCCAACGAACTTAACCGTGAAGACCGCCTGCGTGGCGTCGGCCGCGAATGGCACCTAGGAGGGCACGCCCGAGAGAACTCGTCCACCCTGAGTTTAGCGCCCTGCGTCGCCGTGATCGGCGTCACCATCACCGACGTCTCGCCTCCGTTATCTACCGTTTCGTCCACCGCACTTACGCGTACATTCGCTTTGGGCTTTCCCGCACTGAAGGTCACGGTTGCAGGTTCCAGCCTGTAGTCCGACGCTGTCGCCCCTCCACGGTGCGATGCCATCAGGGATATCGTCACCTTACGGACCGGCGCACCCCCGCGTACAACTCCACATTGTCCATCCCCTACACCTTCCACCGAATTGACTACAACCCTATGGAATGCGAAGGGTGCCACGATTATTCCAGCGCCACTCCCGGACGCTCACCCCCCCTCATCGCAGTTACATTATAACTCCGCCGTTTACCAGGGCCCTGGGACCCCTCGGGCTCCAGCTTTGGGGTGCTGTTGAATATCCAGGGTCGGACTTGCTTGATAGCGAGGATGTTGTCGCTGGTGATCTTGAACTCGATCTCAATGGCGAACGGCTCGTCGGCTGCTGGGTCATAGAGCTGCTCGAAGTGGTCGTGGATCGTCTGTAGGTGCTCGGCGAGTTGTTGGAGTTGGTCGTCGCTCATGAGCAATTGCCCGCTTGGCACCAGGCTGGAGGTGGCCAGCACCCAGTAGGTGTCGTCTACGAAAAGCAGGAGTTCTTCGGGCTTTGAGTGGGCTTCGGGGTTGGTGACGAGGTCCTCGCCGATCTGGGTGTTGACATAGTAGGTTCCGCTAAAGTTGTAGTACGGATCGAAGCTTACGGCGACGCCGTTGGCGAGTTCGTCGGTGCAGTTTTGATGCACCAGCACGCCCATGGCGGCTTCGGTGTGATCGACGCGGTAGAACTCGCGCTCGGTGAAGGCCCGGAAGTTCCACATGCTGGCGTAGACCTGCTTGAGGGACTTGTCGATGCCGTCTCCTTCGGCCTCGTCGGATTTCTGGGTCTTGGAGTCATAGAGTCCCGCGCGGTCAAAACCAGGCAGGTCTTCGTTGTTGGTGCTGGAGCGATACCGCAGCGACTGGCCCTCGGGGAACTCGGCGTGCATGCCGGTGAGCGCGTAGATGATCCACTGGGGAGTTTCGGCGTCTTTGATGGCGTCGCGCAGGTCGTCGAGCATCTCCTCTTGCACATCGAACTCGGCCTGGAAGTCTTCGTCGGCAAGCATGTCGTCGATGTCGTCATAGAGGTCGTTGGCTTTCATGAACTCGTCATAGAAGTAGAACGGGATCGCTAACCCGTCGGGCACCGTCCCTGCGACGAAGCCCAGAGTGCCGAGCTCTGCGACGTTGCGGCCTTGACCCCGAACGCGTCCGAGTCGTCGAATCTGAGTGCCTGAAGAGTTTCGCTAAAGAATCCGTCTTTCGTGAGCGGAGATGTCTCTCCGCATCGGGACCTATCCCCACTCTGCGGGGCCGGAGAACGGAGTCAGACATTGCGCTTGTCGACAGTTTCGGCAGATATTATGTATATTCATATATAAATGGCAGTTTTCATATGCAGTTAACACACATCGATAGCCACAATCGTGCTAATATCGCATGTCTTATAGAGAGCATCCTCACTCTGTACCGACACGTTCGACGAGATAGATTGCAGATTGATGTTCAAACTTACATCCCCAAGGTTGAGCTCCAGGTCAGTATCCGTCATACCGCTGGCCATCGCAGTGCCGGGCGTCTTCGAACTCCTCAGTGTCGCGGCAACGCAGTCCGAGTGCGGTCAGACGCTGGGCGACAACAGCGCCGTCAGCGGTGCATGGACTGGCGACTGCCACTCCGAGAGCATACCCACCGGGCCGACCGATCCCCTGCTGGGAACCCGCTACGCCCGCTTCTACTCGTTCTCTCTCACCGAGCAATCCGATGTAACCATTACGCTGGAGTCGGAAACGAACCCGTATCTCTTCCTGCTTGACGGCGATGGAGAGGCCGTGGCAGAGAACGACGACATCGACACGAGTGGAAGCAACTACAACTCTCGCATAGAGATGATGCTCGACTTGGGCGACTTCACAATAGAGGCGACGACCTACTCCAGGGAGGCGACGGGGGAGTTCACGCTGACCGCCGCAGGCATCGACTTCGGGGCATCGGAACCCACGCCCGAGGCAAGGCCAACGTCCACGCCAGTTCCAGCGACTCAAACGTCCACACCCACGCCCGAGCCTACACCGCCGAGTGAGCGTGACAGAGCCGCGCTGGTCGCGCTGTACAACAGCACAGTCGGGGCGAACTGGTCGCGCAAGGACAACTGGCTGAGCAACAGGCCGTTAGGCGAATGGGACGGTGTGATAACGCGCATATAAAACGGCAGGGTAAGGAACCTGCAGCTCATAAACAACAATTTGACTGGCTCCATTCCCACTCAGCTAGGCAACTTGACGGAGATGATTCAACTGGACCTCCATCACAATGGATTGAGCGGCTCAATACTCGCCGCGCTGGGCAACTTTGACAAGCTGCAATTCTTGTATCTTAGTCACAACAACCTGACCGGCTGTATCCCAAAGGGGCTGCGTGATGCCCTGTACCATGACCTGGCGCTACCGGTCTGGGTTTCTGCGAGTAGTGGACGCAGCGGCCCTTGGACCAGCCCCGTCTGCCGACAATGACATCCTCTGTCCAGACCATTTCGATCAGAGCAGCCATCGGCAGAGGAACAGGCTGCCGAAGCTACGCGTCGTTGGCATTGTATCTTTGACATGCAATAGGATAATCCCCTGAAGAAGCAATTTCAGAGTGTGACAGACCGACTGAGCATTGGTCGTGGCAGGCCGTGGAAGAGCGAGGGTCGTCGAACTCATCTCAGTAGAGCCCGAACGATCGACGGGGCTAACCAAGTCCGTATCTGCAGAGCAGGTTCAGTATGTAAGGAGGCGAGCCTGTCTCAAGAACCAACTTCTGGCGGCATCGATGTATCCGAGGAGCGGGTAGATCTCGCGGGCGGCCCACTGGCAGGTTTGCGAAGACCGACGCTCTGGATGCCCTGGTGCTTGCCCACTTCACCGAGGCGGTGCGCCCGCCTCTATACTTTACTTTCAGCCTGGACGAACGCGCTGATATGGAAATTGAGCCTACTACCGAGTCAGGAGTGGGTACATTCGTGTACCGTTCTATAGACACCGGCAGAGCCTGGGAGATAATTGATGGATATGACGAAATCGACCCAAATGCGAGCAGAACCACCCGGCAGCGGTGAATTGCCGGACAACTCCGCAGACTTCCCCGTCGCCCTCCTCCTGGCTCTCTCAGTCTTACCCATGAGTCTGCACATCCGAGAAACGTGGGCGGCGCGAATAAGAAATGAATCCCCCGTGTTTGACACCTACTCTTCCAGTCTGTGCGTCGACGCAATGAATGAATTCCTCCAGTTTCGTTTGCAGCCAGGTTCAGCATGAGGCGACGCTTAGACTTCAATTACAGCTATCATACTCTTCGTGGAGACCTATTCGGCGCACTGACTGCGGCGGTAGTAGGGCTGCCCGTAGCTCTCGCTTTCGGAGTCGCATCCGGTCTGGGACCTGTTGCGGGCATCTATGGAGCCATCGCAGTCGGTTTCTTCGCCGCGGTGTTCGGTGGCACTCGCTCACAGGTATCAGGTCCAACGGGTCCCATGTCGGTTGCAATGGCCGTCATCGTGACCGTACACGCCTCCTCTGTTGCCGAAGCTCTCACGATCGCAATCTTGGCAGGGCTGATGCAGGTCCTGCTGGGCGTCCTGCGCATCGGGCGATACGTTGCATATACTCCGTACTCGGTGATCTCCGGCTTCATGTCCGGCATAGGCATCATTATCATAATGTTGCAGATCCTCCCCTTCAGTGGCGAGACTGCCGCCGCGGGTGGGCCTCTTGCCGCCGCCAAAGCCTTTGTAACCGCGGTGACCCATCTCGATCATGTAAACTACAGTGCCCTAGCCATCTCCGTCGCCACGCTCGCTGTGGCGGTTCTGTGGCCAAGGCGGTTGGCGCAGTTTCTGCCTTCAACCCTCGCGGCACTGGTAGTCGGAACACTGATGGGCGTCCTGTGGCTGACGAACACACCTGTCATTGGAGATGTGCCAACGGGCCTGCCGAATCTGCAGTTACCGGTTATCTCTCCCGACTTCCTGATACGCGCCTTCCAGCCCGCCCTGACCATCGCGCTGCTTGGGTCGATTGACAGCCTGCTCACTTCACTCATTGCGGATTCCATGACGCGCACCAGACACAATCCGGACCGTGAGCTCGTCGGACAGGGCATCGGGAATATGGTGGCCGGGTTCATCGGTGGCATCCCCGGCGCAGGCAACACCCTCAGCACGGTCACGAATCTCCGAGCGGGTGGACGGTCACGACTCTCGGGCGCTCTCTGCGCGTTGTTTCTACTGGCGCTCGTGCTTGGGTTGGGCGACTACGTCGAAGCGATTCCCCACGCTGTGCTTGCAGGAATCCTTATGAAAGTGGGATGGGACATCATTGACTGGCGGTTCATTACGCGCATCCACCGCGTTCAGCGTGAGCATCTTCTTGTGATGCTCACAACTCTCGGACTTACAGTATTCCTTGATCTTATAACTGCCGTCGTCATCGGCCTGATCGCGGCGGGAATGGCAAGCGCGCGCCAGTTCGAACGCATGGAACTGGACAGCGTTGTCTCCGTTCCACTTCTCGATCGCACCTTCCTCTACGGTAAAGGAGATTCCAATGACGATCTCGATTCGGCTGACCCATTCTCCGCCCGCGTCGGCCTGGTCTCCCTCAGGGGAAGCTTCTCGGTCGCTTCATCCAGCAAGCTCATCACTGCCATCAGCGTGGACATCGCACAGCACGAGGTCGTTATCGTCGACTTCTCGAACACTGTTTATATTGACGACAGCGCCGCGCTCGTAGTGGAGCAGATGATAGACACTGCTATTGAACAGGATACCGGGTGCATCGTGATGGGTTTGACGGGCCTGCCGGCTACCAGCCTTCTGGCGCTCAACGTATTGCAGCGCGTTCCGGCGGAACAATTCGCAGCGGACCTGGATGAGGCGAGGGTGATTGCCAGGAGAATGCTCAATGCTTAGGTCAGGACGCATAGCGCACAGAAGCCAGGCCTAAGTAGGTGCGTTCGATGTGACTACAGGTAGCTCTGAGTCCTGGTAGGCATCGATGACCGAAATAGCAGCGAATGCCATAGTCCCTTCAGCTTGGCGATTCGACAGACTAAAAGAAGGAAACCCCGTTCCCATGCAAGGAAAGGCACTATTTCCTTGCATGGGATTGTCAAGGGAAATTGAGGGCGAGAGAGCGATTCCGGGGGACGACGGACGAGAGGAAAGCGCCCTATTCGCCGTGGAAGCGTCGAAGCTCTGCCTCAAGCTCCGAAAGACGCGACTCCGCCGCCATGCGGTTGGCGCGCTCTTCCTCAGCGCGCTCATACAACTCCTGAGGCGTCAGCAGATATTGCCCGCTCGCAGGGTCTCGGAAGCGCAGAGTACTTTCCTCCCACCAGAGTTCCAGCTCCAGTATCGCGCTGTATCCCCAGTGCCTTCCATCCGACTCGGCGACAACCTCTAATGGGGACGTACTCGCCATCGATCAGCGTGTCACCGGTAAGAGGCTTGTAGTGATACTCGCAACCCGACGGATCGAAGCAGCACATTCACTCCGGTGACCTCTGCACGCTCGTGTGATTGAAGTTGTACTAAGTCGCAAATACGTCGGATTCCGGCTTCCGCAACCACGGCGAAGGCAACAATTGCGTGAGGCCATATTTTCGGCAATTATTATGCTTTTTATTACAAAAACAGCATATTTTGTATGCAATTAACACACCTATGAGGCTCTTATCGTGCTAGTATAGGTCGCCGACAGGAAACAACTGCACTCCATAAAGGCTTTTGTTTTGACCTACAAATTGATACTGCGTATTAGAAAGGTTACCCATTAATGAGACTATCTATCAAAAGATGTAGTTGTTCGGTTAGCTGGGCAACCCCATCAGTGCATAAATGACACATCACTCTCATAAAGCGCATTGCAAGACCAAATATAGACAAAGTCAAGCCGGTCTGAGTGGCTCAGTAATTTTCTGGCCGTCGGCCGCATCTGACGAGGTTGTGATCGCCTGGACCAGCCGGGTCCGGCGTCCACGCTCCGGCCAGGGGGTCGGGGTGGACCAAGCGTTCATTAGTGAAGGGATCAGGAGGATAACCCAGTGTAGGAAAAACGGGAAAGACCTTATCGAAGGACCAAAATCGAAAATCTGTATCGTCAACTGAAGGAGAATCTTAACTACGAAATGCATAAAACACTCACAGAATCAAGACAATTCAAGCTCTACGCGGCGGTGGCATTGGCAGCCTTGCTGATGACCCTGCTGGCGGTGACTATGACCGCCGGTCAGGCTTAGGCCACCACCACCGCAACCCTCGCCACGGACGGCGAGATCAACAACTCGCTACCCCAGCAGCAAGGGACGCCAACACGCCACGCTACCCCGGAAGCCTGCCCCAAGGAAGGTCAGGCCGCCAGCGTGGTCGATTCCGGCCACTACGCCCTGTTCGACGTGTGGTGGAACGACGTCGAGGAGGAACTGACGAACACCGTCTGCCCGCCGAGCGTGGAGTACGTGCCTGAAAGTGAAGATGAAGGGGAAACTATACCGGCCAGGACTGACCGCACCGCGTCCACAATCGACATCACGGCAGAGCCACCGACCATCATCCACATCCCGAGCAGCGCGAAGGTCACTCTGAGCGAATCCAACTATCCAAATGACAAGTATGAGAAAGTGTGGGAGGCCGACGATAAGGAAAACCCCACTGGTGATGGCGACCGCCTGGTGTGGGTGCTGCCGGCGTGCCCTCCCAACGGCCCCGCGAGCAATGGTCTGTGCATCAGCTACTCCGCCGCCCTGTTGAATCCGGCGGACTGGGAAGGCGACATCGAGTTCATTGTGACCCACGTCCACCAGGTTGATATCGACAAGCAGGACCAGAGGTACGTGGTCGTTTACGACGTCCCTGACGGCGAAGCTGGCCGGACTGTGCTCCGCTGGTATTCGTCTGATCAGAAAACCGACGAGGTGCTTGTAGCGGCTGGAGGGTACGACCGCCCCATGTGGTTCTTCCCCAGCCGCGGAGCTTACGAATTCCAGGTTTATATCAGGGGCAACCCCAACCCCAAGGCGGCCGATCCGATAAGCGAGGATAAGAGCGTAACCAGCGACCTTCGGGAATACATTATCCATGTGGGCGCAGAGGCAGACCTGAGCGCCGCAATGACGGTGACGCCGCAAAGCCCCGAGCCTGGCAATGACGTTACCATCAATATTACCGCCGCCAATGCGGGCCCGGACACGGCGCAGGAGACCAATGTGGATGTCGACCTGCCTGATGGCTTGACGTTCTCATCCGCGCAGACTGCCACAGGAACCTACGACTCCACCGCCGGCGTCTGGACTATCGACGATTTTGCCAACGGCGCCTCGGCGACGCTTACCATCACAGCGACGGTGGATGCAGAAACCCATGGGCAGGATCTGACCGTGAAGGCAACGATTTCCGCCACGGAGACCGTGACCACCAACAGCGGTACATACCCCGTGCCGGTGCCTGACCAGGATGCGAGCAACGACATGAAAACGGGCACAGTCACGGTGGCGAGCGGCGTCAACGAGAACCCGATGTTTGTGGTTATGCGATCGGTGCCGGAGAACTCGTCAGCCGGAACCCTTGTGGGCGGCCTGATAGCGGTCAAGGAACCCAACGACGGCGACACGCTGACCTTCAGCCTGAGCGACAACGGACACGGCAAGTTCACCGTCGAAGCCGTTGACGGCGGCGGACAGATTGCTGTTGCCAATGGCGCCAACCTGGATTACGAGACCACACCGTCATACGACCTGACGCTTGGAGTGAGCGACGGCAAGGACGAGGCGGGCAACGACGACTCGTCTATCGACCACACCATTGCGGTGACAATCGAAATCACCGATGTACTTGAGCTGACGCTGTCGGTGAGCGATTTGACCCCTTCGTTTGGAGAAGAGGTCACTTGGACGGCGAGCTTGGACTCGCTGCCGGCCGATGCGACCGACGTAGTATATCACTGGTCAATCTTCAGGAATGATTATGATACCGAGCCATTTTGGGAAGACCGTCGCGAAACTGGCGCACAGTTCCATTGGACCCATCCCGGACCTTACTTCGAGGATGTAAAGGCGCGCGTTTACGTTTCGTACACGGACGGCGACGGGAACAGCCAAAGCGTGCCACGGGTAGAGAGCGAATGGGCGAGATGGCGGTAGGCGGGCAATCGCCGGTTTCTTGAACCCAAAATAGTCTCATTAGGGAGTGGAGGTGAATCGCCTCCACTCCCTTGAATAGTAGCCCTTATGAAGCTGACAAGCGTATGTAACATATCCCTTCCCCCATCAAGGGGGAAGGAGTTTACGGTTCGGCTTTTCGCACGTTCTTGCTGCATTTAGAGCGAAGTTATACCTGAAATGCCCAAATACCTGCCCCTGTGTACCCCTATGAAGGAAGTGTGGATGAAGCTCTGCAAATGGAAATGCCACGTCCGGTTGATTGCGCTCGCCGCTGTCCTTGTCGCAGTGGCGGGTGTCGTCTTTGCTCCGGACCCAATCCACGCCCAGGGAGATGATAACGACTACGTGGACGTGGGTGTAATCCTGGAAGTTCCCAATCAACATGTCGGCCTCCAAAGTCAACAGCTAAACATTATCGTTGTGAACAATGGGTCCAGGACCGCTTACGACGTGGAAGTAGTAGTGGACATAGAGTACCCCGAAAAATCCCATTTCCGGTCAATCCAAGAGGGCGGGAAAGAAGGATCACCTTTGATAGCGCCTGTCGGGAGCGTGTCTCATGACAGTCAATATTCTTTACGATGGTCCATCCCCGCGCTCGGAGGACTGAGCCGCGAAACTTTGGAAGTTTTGGTAAGGCGTACAGAAACCCGTTCCGATCGAAATAATTTTGATAATGCCATATACCCCCATGGATACTTCGGACGAGTGACCACTTCATCCTTCGAGAGTGAGCATCACAAAGGAAACAACGAATCTCGGGTCTGGTCATACAGGTATAACGCAGCTGGTGATTATTGGCAGGTGGCGGGAAATTACGTTGTCACCGTGTCAGTGGACAATCCGTCCCCTTCACCGGGGAGCGAGGTCAAATTCACCATCGGCACTTATAGAGAGAAGGTAGATCGAGGTATTGCTCCCGCACCTCCGGTTGACCTGGAGGTTGCTATCGAGATGACTGACGGTCTGTCCGTTTCCGGCACTCCGACTGTCGTATCCGGTAGGGTAGGCATTCCCGTGCCCGCTTCGGTAAAATACATTTCGGTAAACGACAGCAACGGCGTGTTCAATGTCGGGACACTGAAGGGGCCGGACGTTAACAATGCAGCAGAGCCAATTTACAATTCTGTGACCCTGCCGGTCCGTGTGTCAAGCAACGCCGTCGTGAACGGACAGTGCCTGACGGCGACGCTGACCGGGAATCCCCCGCCGGGCACAGGTCCACATGACGACGACATATCGGACAACGTGGCGAAGCTTTGCTTGAGTGCGGCTGGAACGCTGGGGGAGCCG
>MPND01000093.1 GCA_002238855.1 SAR202 cluster bacterium bin90 | reverse complement strand
CGGGGTCCAGCGACGCGGACCTGTCCGGCCTGACGGTGAGCGCAGTCGCCCAGGGGACGTTCCCGCCGCTGACGCTGGACCCCGAGACCTTCGCCGCGGCCACCACCGAATACACGGCGTCGGTGGCGAACACGGTGCGGGATGTGAGGATCACCCCGACGACGAGCGACTCCAACGCCACGGTGGAGGTGGGCCTCCAGGGGCAGAGCCTGACGACGGTGCCAAGCGGCCAGACAAACGACGACTTCATACCGCTCTCGGTGGGCGCGAACGCGATCACGGTGAAGGTCACTGCCCAGGACGGCAGCACCACGAAGACCTACACGGTGACGGTGACGCGCGCGGAGGCGCAGAGCCTCCCCGCGCCGACCGGCCTGACGGTCAGGCGGGGCGACGAGCGGCTGGACGTGTCCTGGAATCCGCCCCCGGCCAGCGTGGGCACGGTGGGCAACTATGAGGTTGAGTACACCTCGTCCGCGACGGTTTCCAACGCGGATGTGGCGGATGTTGCCAACAACGACCCGGACGCCGGCTGGGTCGTCGCTCTGAGTTTGACCGCCAATAGCGTCACGCCCTCGCATCCGATCACGGGGCTGACCAGCGGCGCCACCTACCGGGTGCGGGTGCGCTATCACCTGAGCGATTTCACCGCTTCGGACTGGGCCTACGCCAGGGGCACGACGCTGGGGCCGGACGTGTCGAAGTGGAACCCAACGGTGTTCGTGCAGGAGTTGGGCGGCGATAGGTACGGCTGCCGCAGCGGCGTCACGGTCAGTGCCATGCCCGGCAGGTCGGGCGGCGCGGAGTGCAGCGAGCTAGCCAATTTCGACGGCAACGAGTTCAGCGTCAGCCACGTCCGCTTCGGCACGCGGGGCTACCGCGTGCTCGATCTCTACATCGAGCCCCACCGGAGCACCTCCTGGGGCGAGACCGCCTACCGGGTGGTCTTCAGGGTGGACGACGACTCCGGCACCGCAGAGCTGGGCCGGGGGATGACGCTGGTCCTGACCACGCCCGGCGTGACCGAGAAGCGGCTGGCCTTCAACGCGGCCGAGCGCGACGGCAACACCTTCCGCTGGCCCCTGCTCTTCGAAGACGGCGCCCTCGGCTGGGACCAGGGCTGGGTGCGGGGCGTCAAGGTCCGCATCCACCAGTTCACCGCCGGCCTGGACTACGTGCGCGTCCACTACGACGAGATGCGCAATGGGCAGCCGGTGAACGGCTTCGGAGCCTGGCTCCCAGCCAGGGTGTCGGCTTACTTCCCCGACGGCCTGGTCGCCTACATCCCCGGGCAGTTCCGCAGCAGCGACCCAGAGCAGGGCATGCTCACGACGACCCACGCCAAGCTGTGGGTGGGGCCCTCGCACCTGGGCAGCACGCTGGAGTGGGCCGGGGGGAACGTTCATGGCGTCACCGGCAACTTCGCGGCCTTAGACAGCGGCGGTTTCACTCCGGCCATCGAGCTGGACCCGGCCTCGAAGTGGACCTACGTCTACGTCCGGGTCACCAACGGCTCCCAGGTGGCCACCCACACCATAGCCATCGACCCGCCACCGCGTACCTACACGCTGACGCCGCAGGCGCGGGTCGCGGAGGGAGCGGAGGCGACGCTGTCGCTGAGTCTGGGCAGCCCGGCAGGCGCCGGGGGCGTGTCCTTCACGGTGTCCGCCGACTACCCGGACGGCGGGGCGACCGCCGAGGACGTGGGGCAATTCGCCACTGCGGTGACGGTGCCCGAGGGCCAACAGAGCGCCCGGATCATCATCCCCACCGTGGACGACGAGGCGATTGAAGAGGACGAGGAACGCTTCACGGTGCGCGTGGCCCACACGGGCGAACCGGCCTGGGCGGTGGATCCTGAGGGTACGGCCACCGCCGTGGTGACCATCGAGGACAACGACGAGCCGCCGGAAGGGCCGGAGCCGTGGGACATCCGGGTCGTGCCGGGGGACGGCACGCTGACGGTGACCTGGAACGTCGGCTCCCGCGCCGGGGTTGAGGACTCGGAGATCCGGCACGCCCTGCGCTGGAGCCAGGAGCCCGGGTACGCCAAGTGGAACAATCCCCGCGACCCCAGGGCGGTGGGCCGCAACGACGGCGTCCACGTGCCGCCCGGGGAGAACAGATACGTCATCACCGGCCTGGAGAACGGGGTGACCGCCGGGGTCATGGTGAGGTCGTTCACCGGGCATCGGAACAACATGAGCGAGCGCGACCCCACGTCCAGCAAGTGGGTGCATGTCAGGGGCGAGCACACCACGCCGGTGGCGGGGCCCAACGCTGCGCCCACCGTCTCCGCCGCCATAGCCGACGCGACCATCGTGAGCGAGAGCGGCACGAAGGAAGTGTCGCTGTCCGGAGTGTTCAGCGATGCTGACGGCGACGAGCTGACCATCACCGCCACGTCATCGGACGACACTGTCGCCACGGTGTCGGTGTCCGCCGACTACTCTAAGCTGACGGTTACGGCCCAGAGCAGAGGTACGGTCACGATTACGGTAAACGCCAGTGACGGCAACGGCGGCTCCGTCGAGGACAGTTTCACTGTCAAGGTCAAGGCCGCGCCCATCGTGGCCTCAGCCATCGCCGATGTGAGCGACCTGATTGTTGGCGACCGCCGGGACATCTCCATGAGCGGGGTGTTCAGCGACGCCGACGGCGACAGCCTGACCGTAACCGCCGCATCGTCGGACGAGGCCAAGGCCACCGTGTCGGTGGCATCAGACCAGTCCGCGCTCACGGTGTCCGGGGTGGCTGAGGGCACGGCCACCATCACGGTCACGGCCCGGGACGCCAACGGCAACACCGTCAGCGACGCCTTCGACGTAACCGTGACCGCGCCGCCTAACAAAGCGCCCACGGTGTCGAGCGTCATACCGGACGCGACCATCGTCAACGAAAGCGGGACGCACCGAGCGTCTTTGTCGGGTGTGTTCGACGACTCGGATGGCGACGACCTGACCGTTACCGCCGCGTCTTCGGCTGAGAGCGTGGCCACCGTGTCGGTTGCCGCCGACTACTCGACGCTGACGGTTACGGCCCAGAGCAGAGGTACGGCCACCATTACGGTAAACGCCAGTGATGGCAACGGCGGGACGGTGGAAGACAGCTTCGCCGTGACGGTGAAGGCCGCGCCGGTGGTGGCCTCGGCCATCAGGGACATCAGCGGACTGGAAGCCGAGGACAGCCGCGCCGTCTCCCTGTCGGGAGTGTTCAGCGACGCCGACGGCGATAGCCTGACCATCACCGCCGCATCGTCGGATGACGGCAAGGTCACGGTCGCCGTAGCAGCTGACCAGTCCAAACTGACGGTGGCAGGAGTGGCCGAGGGTACGGCCACCATCACGGTCACCGCCCAGGACTCCGACGGCAACACCGTCAGCGACGCCTTCGACGTAACCGTGTCCGCACCGCCCAACAACCCGCCCACGGTGTCGAGCGTCATACCGGACACCACCATCACGAGCGAAAGCGGCACGCATGAGACATCCCTGTCGGGCGTGTTCGACGACTCGGATGGCGACGAGCTGACAGTCACCGCAACGTCATCGGACGACGCTGTCGCCACAGTGTCGGTGTCCGCCGACTACTCAAAGCTTACGGTGAGCGCAAAGTCTCACGGAACGGTGACGATCACGGTCACGGCATCCGACCGCAACGGCGGGAACGGTCACGAGCGCGGCCCCGGCACCCGACGGCAACGGCGGCTCGGTCGAGGACGCCTTCACGGTAACGGTGAAGGCCGCTCCTTCCGTGGCGTCGGCCATCGCCGACGTGAGCGATCTGGAGGTTGACGCGACGCACCAGGTCTCGATGTCGGGGGTGTTCAGCGACCCTGACGGCGACGCGGTGACCGTCACGAAAGTGGCATCGTCCGACATCGCGGTGGCGGCGGTATCGGCCGCCATTGACGGCTCAACGTCCGCGATCACCGCCATCACGGTTATTGCCAAGTCCGAGGGCACGGCCACCATCACCGTCACGGCCCGGGACTCAGACGGGAACGCGGTGAGCGACGCCTTCGACGTCACGGTGAGCGCGCCTGCCGCGCAGCAGCAGGTCAACAACGCGCCCACGGTGTCCGCAGCGATAGTGGATGCCACCATAGTCAACGAGACCGGCACGCACCGGGTAGCGCTATCGGGCGTCTTTGCTGACATTGACGGCGACGACCTGACTGTCACGGCGAGTTCGTCGGCAGAGAGCGTGGCAACCGTTGCGGTGTCCGCTGATTATTCCACGCTCACGGTGAGCGCCAAGTCTCGCGGAACGGCGACCATAACGGTCACCGCCGATGACGGGTATGGCGGCTCGGTGGCGGACAGTTTCGCCGTCAGGGTGAAGGCTGCGCCGCTCGTGGCGTCGGCGTCGGCCGACGTAACTGGCCTGGAAGTGGGATCAACCCAGAACATCTCCCTGTCCGGCGTGTTCAGCGACGCCGACGGGGACGCCCTGACCATCAGCGCCGCATTGTCGAATGAGGCCACAGCCACGGTTTCGGTGGCATCCGACGGCTCCAAGCTGACGGTCACCGGAGTGGCCGAAGGCACTGCAACGGTCACCGTCACGGCCCAGGACACCGACGGCAACACCGTCAGCGACGTCTTCAACGTAACTGTGATCCGGGCCCCTGAGCCGGAACCCGAGCCGGTGGAGCTGCCCGGGCCGGTGGTGAATCTCCAGCTGACGGCCACGGATAACGGCGTCATCGTGAGCTGGCAGGCTCCGGAGAGCGGGGACGCGCCCCGTCGCTACATCGTGCACATCAGGCCGGAGGGCGGCGCTGAGGGCAGCGGCCGGACGAAGACGCCCAAGGCTAAGAAGACGAAGGTGACCTTCGACAACCTGGAGGCGGGCCGGACCTACAATGTGTGGGTGCGGGCCGAGAACGAGGCGGGCAAGGGCGAGCGGGTCCGTGCCGGCATCACCCTGCCGGAGGCGGAACCCCCACTGGACCAGGAGGAAGAGGGGGACGGGCAGCAGCAGGACGGCTAGTCGGGGTAATAGCCTCGGCCCGATCCAGGACGCTCTTGATGCCAGGTCAGCCGGCGGTTCGGTTCTCTGGTCATTATCTCTTTAACCTTCCCAGGGTCTTGGAATGGTCGGCTTGAAACGGGCCTGTTTGGGGCTATTCCGGGAAAGTCGGCGAAACTTCACCAATACTTGACCAAACTGAAGGGTTGGCTTTACCCACAGTTTACTCTCAAATCCCTATACTTGTTGCTAGGTTCGTGGCTCCCGTCTCATTGATCTAGCCGGGCATTCGGGCCGCGGGCCGAACCATACCATTAAAGCGGGCGTCGGGCGTCGGAGCGTTCAGCGGCTTCGAGGGGGACAGCTTTACAGTCACCGTAGGTGCCCGATGCCACAGCATACGCAGTTGAGCGCGTCGGATCGTGTGTCGCAGGGCACACTCAGAAATGCTAAGGAGGGTGCCGCCAATCGCGGCTGTCACGTCCGGCGTGCAGGCGAAAATCATTAGTACGGCCATCTCAAGATGGACGGCGGCGGCCCTGTTCCCATACATATAAATGCCTTCTACAGGCCGCCGCCGTTATTGGGCAGCAGGAGGTTGGAAGCGGCGGAAACCACCGCATCGCACTTGTCGCACAGTAGCCTCATAGTCGAGGTGATTATGTCCTCCGATGATGGAACGGCAACACTTACTACGTTGGCGATGCGAGTATGACGAAACACACTGACGGGTGGAGCGGTAGAGGCAGAATTGAACTGAATGTACCGCACTGACAAGCAGGACCCCTCGAAAATGATCGATAGTCTGATGTTCACAGAGACGCCGAATGCCATCGGAATGCGTGTCCGTGAAGCGAGCATCGTGCAATGAAAAATGCAGCATCGTCCCCGGCCCTTTTGATAGCAGCGGCAGCACTATTTCTCAGTGTTGTCACAGCATGCACAACCGAAAAGACCGTGTATGTATTGCCGGACGGCACGGAGGTTACGCCTACGGCGGCGCAGGCCACTCAGATAGCAGGCGAGAGTACGCCGGCTGCCGCATCTCAGCCCGAGGAGGTAACCGTGCAGCCTACGTCTGCACCTACTGCATCTGCAACCGCCAGTCGTGAGGACAGGCTGATCAGGCTCGTTATTGAGAACAAGCCTCCTTCTGTCACGGGTTACGGATTCCAGCAGAGAGTGGACTATACGCCTGAATGCGCCGAAGTTTTCTACATTTATGGCAGCAGCATTTCAGGGCGTCCGCCAAAATTTGCTTACGCCGCCCCGGCGCGGGGACTCTATGACGCGGCCATAAGGTGTGACGACGATGGGAACCACTATTTCACCAATAAGAGGTACGTAGATATGCTCTGGAAATATCTGGGCGGAGAATAGTTGAATGGATGCCATAAAGACGGCGCTTTTCCGAGAAACGCCTGGTGAATCGTTTCCCAGTATAGGAAAGGGTGTGTTTAATCGCATCCTGATAGTAGCGCTCGCGCTATTCCTTGGCAGTAGCCTTGCCTGTACGACCGAAAAGACCGTGTATTTGCTGCCGGATGGCACGGAGGTTACGCCTACGAGTGCGCAGTCCACTCAGACGGAAGATGATGGTTCACAAGCTTCCCCGTCTCAGGCCGCGCCGACAACCCCTCAAGCCAAGCCCACCTCTGCGCCTGCTGGGAGCGCATCTCAAAGCACGGCAAAGTCCGGCGTAAGTCAATCCAGCCAGCCAGCTGCTGCCGTCAGTCGACGCTGGAACGACAGGCGCAACACCCTCTGCTCATCGCTGGGACTGGATGCCGGCGTGTGCCAGAATATCGCGCTCAACCAGACCGGACCAGACGGCGACGAACCGGACATTGACTTACCCGACGAACCCGACGCAACGCCCGTGCCTATCGACGATGTCGGGGGCGCGGTTGACGAATTGCAAGAGATTGTCGCAGTCGAAGGTGAAGTCAGTATTCAGGTGCTCACCTACACCGAGAGCCTGATACAGCAGGCGGCGGACGCCGTGGTGCAGGCAGAGCAGGAACTCGCCAACCAGGAAGCGACCGCGGCGTATCTCGACGCAAAGAAGCAGGAACTTCAGGAACTGCGTCAGACATACGCGCAACTACTTGAGCGTATCGGCGTGGCGCAAGACAGGTCGCTCGCGCTCGCGGAGCAGATAGAGCGGGAGCATCTGGCATTCAGCATAGACCGCGCCAACGGCGAGGCGCTGATTCGCTACAAGGACTCAAGACTGGCGCACACCAACGCGCTCGCGGAAGCGGAGAAAGCCGCCATCGCGCAGATTGAAGGCATTGCCGCTGCGAACGAACTCGCTTCAGCCAACGAAGCAGACGTTGTGGACCTCACGCCACTTTATGGTGCGAAGGACAAGGTGCAGACACGCTACGACGAAGCGGTGAAAGAGTTCGAGAAGCAGGTTCAGGAGTACGAAAGACATTGGCTGGCCACCTACGAATACTATATTGCAGATGATGACAGCAAGCCACGATTCCCCTATTATCGTGGTAGCTGTGGTCGTAGTTGGAGCGGGATATGGTGTTACGTTTTTCCGAGAGTTTTCCAGCGCACGGATAGCCAAGCCTTGGTAACTGGAGCTACCAGCATCCGTGAGCAAGGTAAACCGAGGGAGGATGCGAACCTGACACTCTTGCAGAAGGACTTGAGCGACGCCTCGAAAGCTTTAGTACGGGCAATCGCCGCAAACGAGAAAGCACAGATTAAGCTAAGTGCATACAACCAGGAAGCGTCGGCGATTGGCATTGCCGTTACGAATGCCCGCCTCGGTGTGACGGAGGCCTATAGAGAATATGGTATCAGTGAAGGTCGTGCCGGAGCGATTTTCAGGTTCACGGACGGCGGCGTAGATGCTGTTACCTACAACTTGTCTCTTGTGGCGTTGAATCAACAGGCGGAAGCCAACCTATCGGACTTCAAAGCCGCGCTGGCAGGCGTTGTCGATGCCTTGAACAATGACATACAGGCGGCGAATGCAGCCCGCGCCAGCGCATTGAGCGAAGCGGAGGATGTGCGCTATGCGAGCGCTGCGGACACAGATGCCCAAGAGCGGCAAGAAAGAGTCGACTGGGATAGGTCGGAGAATCTACGTAGTCGCATTATTAAGTCAGACATCTTGATGATGTCAGCGGGTTGGGGACGAGTCGGCCCGAAGAACGACTACCGAATTCCAGGCGCCAAGTGCAATTTTGATTTAGGTGGTTATCGCTCAGCTACCGGCACCGGCCGAGACGAATACATCCGCAAATACTGGAACAAGGAACAGCCGCTTGAACGCACATTCACCAAGGAGCGCTTAGCGGCTGTCGAGTCTGTCTTGGACAACCTGGAATACTGGCTGCAAGAGCGCATCGACTATTGGGAGTCCCAAGGACGCGAGGGTGAGAGATACTTGCAGCAATGCGAGATGGCCCTACTTGGCGATCCTGAGCGCCCGCCTTATCAAGGCGTCAGGGAGTGGCGGCAGGCGATTGTTGCGGAGACGACGCCGATACCGGATTGACTGTTCAAATCTATCGTGGACAAACTCGAGCAGTGGCTTCAAGAAACTGCTGACATGTGGTGGAACGAGCACGAACAGGAGTATTGCGACTCCGCGCTCGAATCGTTCAAGGCAAGGAAGCAGGAAAACGTCGGGGAGAACCTGCTGGCAACGGATCAGAGTGAAATTGTAAAATAGGCAATTATTGAAGTGCTGCCGCTATTGCCAGAGTAGTCATTTGAACCGATGCGCGGTGCTGCCGAATGGAATGAGCCTGTAATTGCTAGAATGATACTAATGGAAGTATTCGATGAACGGACGGAAAGCTAAGAAACTGCGTAGAATACATGCTGAAAGGCATTTCGCGTCTTTGGCTGCCGATGTGCCGGTGACAGAAAATTCAGCAGTGTGTGAATCTGTCTATGAATGGGTCAGGGCCGCTCGCAAGGCATACGACCTGTCCCATATCGCATTCGCTTTCCCAATGATTAAGACTTTCTCCTTATCAGACTGGTTCGATCCAGTAGGAGCGGTAGCGGGAGTGATAGCAAAGCGGCGTGCCCTCATAACACCTCACTCCTATGATGAAAGGGCGTATCCTCTCAAATTTCAAGGTGAGTCAGTCTTGGACACAGAGTTCTCTGTGAATCATGATTGGGGCAAGAATCTTCGAGAAGTAGGCTGTCTGGCAATCTATGAGGAGAACGGCTATAAAGTAAAGATACCCGCTGAGCTGGCTTACAATTTGGCTAACAAGACGATGGGACTCGTCTGCGTGCCTCCATTTCATAGAGGTGCTATGCCCAATTGGACGATAATAGCAAAAATACAAGAGGTATCTGCCGACATTTCCCTAAAACGACAGAGATCTTAAGGACAGTGAAGTAAGTAATAGGGAAGGCATAGTTTATCAAGAAGGCACGCAACTTGCCGTCGCTTTCCTTCCGCCTTCCCTCTTCACTTCCATCTAACGACACGAACGCAGTTCAAAGGCAATTACTTTGTTCCAGCGCCAGGTCGTGGCGCAATCGTGTGCTGTGGATTCGGCCTGGGTCCGGCAGTAGATTTCAGTCGCCGGATCGCCGATCCATCAGAAACTCCCTCGTGGCTTGCTCTCCAGATGGTCAGGATTCAACAGCGGCTCCAATCTGATGAGGTCGTCATTTTTGAAGGAATCGCGGTTTTCGCCGTAATTTTGTCCGTCTTTCACTCTGGGCCGGAAATTCCGTCGCTCTTGAGTCGCCTCAGAGCCTTAATTCCCGGGTAGTGTGCGGCGAGTTCAACCCGTTGAAGCGGGCTTAGGGCTGCGGCTGGATACTCGCTTCTGGCTGTGACTGGCACGATAGCGCAGCCACCGCCAGGCTCTCCACGTAGTCGCAAGCCCACACAGCAGCACCGCAATATGGAGCAAGCCCGACCACCATACTCCCGTTACGCTACCCTGCGTCAGTCCGGTGACGTATGCCACGATGATGAACGCAACGCAGAGAGCGGAAAGCGCCATGGAGGCGACACATCCGCCGCGCACCGTCCCGCCGGCCAGACGCCCGGCGGATGACCAGACGCCGCAGGTGCTAGACCGGCGGGCATCGCCGGCAGCCCTTCAGGTTGGGCTGGGAGAGGAACGTAACCTTCCTGCGCGCACCAGGACCTGAATTTCCCGATTTGGCTCGCGTAGTTTCTGCGGGTGTTTTCAGACTAGGCGCTCTCGAGTGCGTCCGCCACTCGCCGGCGTTGTTCTTCTGTCAAAATCGCCGGTGTGTTTTCGGATGCGGGTTGCTGTTTCCGGATGGTTATTCTGGCAACTTTCTATCTGCGTTATAAATTCGGTTATATCGCGTATAGGAAGAGCAGAAAAAACAGTTTCCGAGGTGTGTTTTTGCTCCTAGAAAACGTCTGCACAGGCCCGACTCCGGCACAATTTAACCAGCAGCAGGGCAAGCCACGCCGGCAGGAAAAGCGCTGCAGTCGCGATGACGACCGTCTCCGATTGCAATAGCCCGGCGATTATGAATCCGAATATTGAAAGCGGTATCAGCACCAGGGCGCAGAGATAGGCGATTGAGCGGGACAGCCGGTGGAGTAGAAGCACCGCGAAGCTCAGTGGAATTGACATGGGCCATACCACAATCAACAGGGTCCTCAGGAAGATAGCCCCGAATTCCAGATCCTCCCGCTCGGAGGTCGTCCACCCGGTCGCAAAGTGTATGATGAAGGCCGCCTCTACCAGCAAGCACAAGCCAAGAGAAAGGACTACCGTTCTCGCTGCAACAGCCAACATGACCCCATTCTAGGAACGGTCTGGCGCCATGTCAATCAAGGCGATCCGCACAATACAGATGGGCCAGCATCAATGCCCCGCTGCGTTGGGAGCAGGACCATGATACCTCCCGCCTCCTCTGCTCACCGGACGACCGCACTCCGCTAGTGCACATCGGACGGCACTGCATGCCCTTGGTCTCGTCGATACTGTCCGGTCTCTTGGTGAACGAGTACGTGCATTGGCCCCTCGAAGGGAGTAATATACCTCCTGATGAATCCCTTCAGCGACGCCGACTACAGGTTCGTCTCCCGGCTGAGGGAGGAACTGAAGGCCTGGGAGAGGGACGGAGCGATCACCGCCGAGCAGGTGATGGCGATCCTCGCCCGCTACCCGGACTATCCTCCCGGCCACGAGGCGGCACGCAGGCGGCAGGGCCTCGTCACCGGGCTGTCCATCTTGGGAAGCGTCCTCATCGGCCTCGGCGTCATCACCTTCTTCGCCGCCAACTGGGACGAGATCTCGCAGGGGGTCAAGCTGGCGTCGCTGATCGCCGGTATGCTCCTTGCCTACGGTGCGG
>MPND01000092.1 GCA_002238855.1 SAR202 cluster bacterium bin90 | reverse complement strand
CTGCTGCTCATGGCCTTGCCCCTTTTCAGCTTATTGAATCAGTGGGAAAGATTATAGAGCAGATTGACTCATCCACAAAGCGACAGCAGACTCGCTGACTCTAACAGCGTCATGAGATAGAATGGCGATTCTGAGATCACCTGAACACTTCGGTGTATATGCTATTATCGTAATCGAGCGGAGGCGGGTCGTTGCGCTGGACATGGGATGAGGACAAGAACGCCGCCAACAAGGCAAAACACGGAATCGGCTTCGAAACTGCACAGATCGTATTTCAAGATGCGTTGTCCATTACCAACTTCGACAGGTACGAGGGTGAAGAGAGATTTCATACGAGAGGATGTCATTGAGAGAAGTGTTGCTGACGACCACAGCGGGGCGGCGATCGGAAAGCTCGTTGCCGACTATAGGGCCGTAGTCATACCAGTAGATGCTTCCCCTTGTGATCGGAGGCACTTTGCTGATGTGTCCTAACGCGCGTTGACGAAACTGATGTCACTGGCAATTTTTTCTGGAGTCTGATTAGTGACACCAAGGTCCACTCCGTGGCGAGAGCGAGCAAGGTAAATGAAGTGGGAGGCATACACAGCATCGCGAGCTTCGCAGACGGCATAACACATTGCGAGATCTAGATCGGGAATCGTAGTCGCTCTGAAAATCTCCGCCAGCCTATGAAACTCCTCGATCGTGTACCAATTGATTAGAGCGGTCCGCGCGTCCTGTCCATCGTCATAGCACTTGCGAGCCAATACTCTGATTCGATCCCGCGCCTCAGCATCCAGCCAGCGCTGTGATGTCGATGCAATTTGATCAAGATGGTCTTCTGTGAGCCCGGGGTTCGCGTGCTGCACATACTCCAGCCTGTCATCCGAGTCAGCTAGGAGCAACTGTTCCAGGTGCTGCGACACATTCGGGTCGACTGCGTCCTGGTCTTTGGCAAGTTGATGCTCCTGTTCCTGAGCTGCGTCCTTTCGAATTAGGCACAAAGGCGCATCCTCATCGGAATGACGGGGTATGAGCGCGCCGAGCCGTTCCGGCAGTAATTCTTGCAGAGCCATCATCTTCCTTCGGTAAAGAACTCTAACCTACTATAGAGTAGCCGATGCCCTTCGTACATCCGCAGTTCACCCGCCATAAAGACGATGTCGACTGGATCACGGACGGCGGTAGGATATGCGGCAGTCGTAAACATGATGATCGAACTTTATCCGGTCTCCTGCTGAAGCTGAGCCGCCAAATCGACAAAGTCTTGATCTATCTGTTCACCCATGAATTCCAGAATGTAGTCCGTGACGGTCATGCCTCTACCCGTTGCCACGAGGTGTATCTTTCGCGCTACACTCTCGGGTGGCCGGAACGCAATGTATTTTCTGGGTTCTTTCACGCTTCTCATGCCTGAGCCACTCCCCCTCCCGCTTCCACCTGCACCCGACGGTGCCATCTCTATTCTCATAGCAATCTCCTTGTCTGGACGGGGTGTCGGCTATGCAGCTTGTTCCGGGTCCCGTTGGGCGTATTCCTGACTGTAGACGACGCTGTACAGTGCTGACATTTCAGACGCAGCTTTCTCGGAACGCGACCCATGCTCTTCCACCGTCCGCCCTTCCGAATATGCTCTCTGAAAGGCTACCCTGTCACACAGTATTGGCTCCGCCACGCCCAAGAACGTGCAGCCATCTTCGAGCACTTCACGAGTCTCAGCAGCAGCGGTATGGCGCGGATTCGGCGACACTTGATTTATTAGCGCCCAGGCACGAAGACCTTGATTACGACGCACTGCTTCGCCAACTCGGCCATCCACGAGACTCATGGTCCAAACGTCCGCTGCTGTGGGTCGCACAGGAACAATCACGTTGTCAGCCACGAGAAGTGCAATTTCCATTTCGCCACTATCTCCTGCCCCGACGTCAATTACGACATCATCATAACGGGATACTCGATTTCTCACGAAACGGAGTAGCGCATCACCTGCCAGTGGCTCACAATCCACGCGAGGCAGATCTTCGCTCTCGCGTATGTTGGCCCAGCGCTGCGAGCTCCCTTGTCGGTCGGCATCAATTAGTAGCGTCCTGTTACCCGCGGCAGCCCTCATCCCTGCAAGATTGGTGGCCACCATCGTCTTCCCCGTCCCCCCTTTTTCGCCAAGCACCGCAATAATCATGGCACTCCCTCTCTTGCTAAGTTTTACCATAATGTGTTTTAACACATCTACACAATCTGCTTTCGCACTTTGTATTCTAGAGCGGAGTTCAAAAGCCTTCAGTGAGATTCTAGGTCATCTTCTGGTTAATTCGACGCCCTGTACCCGGCTGAATGAGTAGAGGGCATCAGGCTCGACAATTGCATTCCTGGCCAACAATGTACTTAAACAGAGTGTGTTAAAACACATGGTGCTTAACCAGATTAACATAATCTGGTTTCCCATAATGTGCTCAGTTATAGTGTGCGTTGACACAGTGCTGCACATTCGCTCCTATGCGAGCGCCCTTAAAGCCCAGTTGTTTGCGTTACGCAACCGCAACTGACATAATGCTTCAAACGCCTAACAGGAGAGCGGAACATGGTCACCAAGCAGTTTGACTTTCAACCTGTTGAAGAGACGAGAGGAGAATTCCTTACTCCAGCTGCCGCAGCTCGACTGTTTAGAATCAGCGAAGCCGCAGTGAGAGCCGCAAGGCTTAGGGGTTACGTCGCGTCACCCGTCGTCATGGGCATAACAGGCAAAGCAGTACACCTCCTTGACGTCCGGAGCGCTTTTGAATACTGGGGACAGTCCCGAGCCCCGGACCCAAGCGAATTGAACCGAATGCGCCGCAATGGGGTCAGCATGAACGTCGAAGACGGGGTGATTCACGTGCTGCACTCACATCCGGTGCTCGACTTCAGCACAAAAGTTTAGCCATGACGACGCCACTGCATCCTGTCCACTTAGCACGATCCGACGAAGAGTTCATTTCGATAGCTCCGTCAGTATGCGAACGTCTTCTCGGGGAACCGTCAAGCCGTTCCAGTCGGGAGTGGCGCTGGGGACGTAAGAGCTCGTTCACGCTCAGACTCGATACTGGCACATGGAGCGACTTCGAAGAGGCGGAGGGTGGGGAGTGGTCACTCTAGTGATGCGCGAAGGACGCCTGGACAAGGCAGGAGCTCTGGGGTGGCTCGAGCAACATGGCTTTTTGAGAAAACAGTTCGAGAACGCCACGAATGCAGGTTATCCGACAAAGGGCGGCGGCGCACACGCTTCTGAGAGAGCCAAGAAACAGCCCAATGGTATCAGGACATCTGACAGGGGCCCAAGCGAGTCTCTCCGGTGGATTCGAGCCCAAATCCTGCCTATAGCAGACGCCGCAGACCATCCGATTCGCAATTGGATGCGCCAGCGCAACCTCTGGCGGCCTGAGTTGCCACTTCCATCATCTCGACGCTGGATTCCGGCGGAGGCCCCGGTCTTTCGAGGAACGCATTCTGGAGTTGGGGCGATTGCGCTTCCTCTTGCATCCATCGAGAGCTGGAGAGGGAGTTATCCAGAGACTCCGCCGCTGTCCGCGGTGCAACTCATCTGTATTGACGCGGATGGCAAAAGAGCGGACTACGATAATTCGCAGGGCAACCGGGTGGACAAGCCCAAGTTCGGCAATGCCAGACTGGCCGTATGGTCAATCGGAGACATTCGAGGCGCTTCCGTAACGGTATGCGAAGGCGCAGCAGACGCCCTTGCGCTCGCCGTACGAGACCCAGACCCGGTGATTGCGACATTAACGACTCCTCGTCCGACGCTCGCCTGGAGAGATGCATTGTCGGTCTTCAGTGGAGTGACACTTTGGCCCGATATGGACGAATTAGATGAAAAGGGTAGGCGCCCCGGCCTTGACTCTGTAATTGCACTTGCCCAAGCGAGAAAACTCAAAGGACAGTCCGTCGACGTAATGGGAGTTGACACTGGCAAGGATGCCGCAGACGCGGCTCGCGAGGCCCCACTGGGCATTATCGATGCAGAAGAGTTGGCAAAATTCGCGAAAGAACTTTGTAGCGAGGGAATGGCGGATTTCGAGGCGCTCAGATATGCCTCAACGCTTCTGAAATAAGGACGGCCGAGTATGACGACGAACAATCCGAACGGGCATCTGGCAGCAAGCCGAATAGAGGTCGAACCGACAAGCCTCCAACAAGCTGCACACAACCTCGCGGAAGCTTTCGACGCCAAAGGCGGTGTCGACTGGGCAGCGGTAGAGGATAACTTCGAGCTCCTTACAGACTCGCCTGGGTACGAGTCTCCCGTTCTCGACGCTGGCAGTGCTGCTGCTAAAAGAATCAACGAGTCCCTCCTGTCTGGGCGGGAACCGTTGCTTGCGGACTTCGATGCTGTCCGATTTTCCTTGGAACATGCGCAACGGGCCAGGCCGCTTGAACTGCTGGACGGAATCCCAGCCCGTTACTGGCAAGGATGGCTCGTCGAGAATTGGCTTCCTAGAAACTCCGTCGCTATGCTCACCGGTGACGGCGGGGTAGGGAAGTCCCGCCTCGCTCTTCAACTCGCCTGGGCCCTTAGTGGCGATGGGCAGTGGCTCGGTGAAACGAATCTCATGCCGGCATGCGGAGCAGACTACGGTATGGGGTTCGAGCCTCTTGACCCTAGCAGAATCGTCTATGCGACCTGGGAAGATAGTCCGGAGCAGATTAGAGGGCGTCTTTATTGGCTTGAGCAAAGTGGGAGAGTCGGCGACGGACATAACTTCAAGATAGCGGACATGCGCGCTCGTGGCCACCTGTGGGCTTCGAGTCAACATAATGCCGTACCAAGACTGACACCTGCAGGTGAAACGCTACGTCTGGCGGCAGAGCAGAATGACGCTAGACTTCTGGTGATAGACACACTTGGAGTCGCCAATGGCGCAAGCGAGATTGACCGGTCACAAGTCGGAGCATTCTTTTCTGACTGGGCCGCCTGGGCCGACGCCAACGACTGCGCTGTGTTGCTGATCGCCCATCCTCCTAAGACGCCAGGTGTTGCTTACTCGGGATCGACGGGAATCCTGGGAGGCGTACGAGCAATGTGGAACATCGAGAGCGTTCAGAGAGGATGTCAGGGTGACTGCGGCACCCCTCGAAACTGCAAGTGCGAGCCTGCTTATGCATACCGACTGGTGAACGCAAAGCAGAATTATAGTGAGGTGACGGGGGCGATATGGCTTACAAACCGGCTCGGCGTTTGGTCAGAAAGCACTGGTCGAATCGCTGACTACGGAGACACTGAACCACCCATTGCAGATAAGCAGGGAAATCTCGACCCTGAGAGATTTAATAACGCAATATAGTGTTTGAGTGCCAGAACATAGTTTGCTTAAACACACTGTGTTTTAACACAAGATTAAATAGAGAGTAAATTCGATGGCGCAAACAAGCCAGAAATCTCTGAAATTGCTCACCGAGGTCGTATGGCGATCTCTCGGCAACGGTGACGTTTGCCCTCCTGATAAGTACCCCACGTTTCGGCAACTTGACGACCTTATTACGACCACGGCCTGGGGTTCGGAAGCTCGTGAAGAATTCTTCCAGCGTTGGCAGGCATTGGCACCATCGGACAATGCAACCATCGAGAGCGGCGGGAGTTTTTCGGAACTCGCTCACCTCGTCTGGGAAGAAGCCGCAGAAAGCGACTCGGAGGTAAAGCACCCTCTCGCACCGCTGATATCCGCATGGCAATCTGGACCACTCGAAGTTCAGGCTGTCAGGGACGACGACGGTAGTCTAAGAGGAGATACGATCGCTCCTCGTATCGCGATGCGTGACGGAAATACCGGAACAAACAGGCTTTACCTCCCTCCTGCTCACGTCGGTCTTGATGCCGACGGGGCTCAGGCCGCACTGCCAGGCTTCGAAGATGGACGTGTCACTGGACGGATTCCCGTTTTGCCCGTCAACCTGTACGACCTTGGCGTCGAGGCCGGGGAAGCTCGCGGCGGACACGGCGCTGCGCCAATTCCCGCTAGGATGCTGGTGAAGCTGGCAGCTGCACCTTCCTCTGTCGTGAGGCATGGAGAGCGCTTCGTTTCGTATAAGATTACATTCCGGGACCTTAGAAACGCACTATACCCACTGGAACGTTTGGACGGCAGACCTCGTCGGCAGCGATCAGTAGGGGAACTGTGGCCGCGCATCCGAGAAGCCATAAGAGTGATCAACCAAGACGCGCGGATCCCTATCCTTGACCCCGAGACTGGCTACGGTCACTTCCATCACTTGTTGCGCATCAACGAGAATTTTGGCCGCATTGACCTCGACATGCCGATCGGCGTCGTACTGGACATACCGCCTGAAGTCGAAGGTGGGGTACAGCTACCAGGCAGCCTCGACCAGTGGGGGGCCGAGAGCGCACCAGCGTACCGCGCTCTGCTTGGGCTGTCGTTCCTCTGGCATGAGCCCGGACGCACTCACGCGCCGACGAAAAGCGGACGCTGGCTTCGAAGAACCGGATTGGACCCCTACGACCCCCTATCAGATGAGGACGCGATAGCTCTGGCATTTCCAAATACCCGCGTACGCAACCGAGGTGTGCTAGTCCGGCGGGCATGGGATGCACTTGAACACTTAGAAGAATATGGCGAGCTACGCATTGAGGGACGGCGCATCCTTCCGCCGCCAGATACGCCGTAAGAGACGCACTACCATTTGATGTTACAGTTTCCTGCTACTGATATCTGTTCACTACCATTTGATGTTATTCTGCCGCGAAAGCGAGTGCCATTTGATGTTACGAGATACCACCACTTGATGTTATCCAGACTACCATCTGATGTTACCAGGCATTCCGTTTGATGTTATAAGCTTCGCCATTTGATGTTACTGAAACCGCCTTTTGAAGTTATAAAAGCGGCCGATTCCATATCTAAATTGCTTATCCCTACATGCCTACACCCTACTACCTACTCTCTACATGAGGAGGTGGTAGGGGAAGGTGTGGAGAGGCGCGCTCTAATGAGCGCTCTCCCCACCTCAAGAAGGACACTATGGCACGAGATCCAGCCACACTCATCGTTACAGTCGAGGCATATCTCTCCGAACTGCGCAGAATCAGGGCATCCGGAGGCGCAACTGGCGAGCGATCCAGCTACCCAGCATTGAATGGGCTCTTCAGCTCTGTCGGTGGAACGCTCAAGCCCAAGGTTTTCTGCGTGCAGGAGGTTGCTGACCAGGGCGCTGGACATCCCGACTTTGGTCTTTATGCCGCAAATCAGGTGCAGCGGAGAAATCCTCGCCGAGGTCAGATACCGGCGTGCGGTGTCGTCGAGGTCAAACCTGCCGACGACGACGCATGGTTGACAGCCGAAGGCGATCAGGTCAGCAGATACTGGGAAAAGTACCGGCTCGTGCTGGTCACGAACACCCGCGATTTCGTACTCGTAGGCGAGGGTCCGCAAGGTAAGCCTGTGCCGCTGGAGACCTTTCGTCTGGCGGAATCGGAAGAAGCTTTCAATAACATGCTCTTGCGTCCGCGAGCGTCCGCCCGGGTCGTCGGAGCAGGCCTGGGGGAATATCTCCGCCGCGTGCTTTCCCATCGCGCTACACTCTCTGATCCGGGCGACCTGGCATGGCTTCTGGCGTCCTACGCACGGGATGCCCTGGCGCGAGTGGAGGCAGCCGGCGACACACCGCATCTCAACACCATTCGTTCGGCGCTCGAAGACGCTCTGGGCGTGAGGTTCGAGGGAGAACGCGGATCCGCATTCTTCCATTCCACGCTGGTGCAGACACTCTTCTACGGCATCTTTTCTGCCTGGGTATTGTGGTGTCGGCAGAGGCCAGGTCCCAAAGAGGGCGAAACCTTCGACTGGAGACTGTCCACCTGGCATCTCCGCGCTCCCGTGCTGAGAGCGCTCTTCCAGCAGGTTGCTGACCCCGGTCAGCTGGCGCCTCTTGGGCTCGTCGAGGTCCTCAATTGGACTTCTGCCGCGCTCGATCGTGTGGACCGGGACGCGTTCTTCGAACGCTTCGACCAGGGCGAGGCTGTGTCCTACTTCTACGAACCCTTCCTGGCTGCGTTCGACCCCGATCTTCGCAAGCAGCTCGGTGTCTGGTATACGCCCTCGGAAGTGGTGCGCTACATGGTAGCCCGGGTGGACAATGCTCTCAAGGAGGATCTGGGTATCGCCGACGGACTGGCGGCTGAGAACGTCTACGTGCTCGATCCCTGCTGCGGCACCGGTGCATATGTCAGCGAGGTGCTGCGCCGCATCGGAGAGAACCTCGAGGATCGAGGCTTGGGCGCGCTCGTCGGAGCTAGGGTGAAACAGGCCGCCACTGGGCGTGTCTTCGGCTTCGAGATCATGCCCGCCCCATTCGTTGTGGCTCATCTTCAGGTTGGACTCACCATGCAGGATCTCGATGCGCCGCTGTCCGAGGACGGTGGCGAGCGTGCGGGAATATTCCTGACCAACGCGCTGACCGGATGGGAGCCGACAGTACAGAAATCACTCCCGTTCCTTGAACTCGAGGAAGAACGGGACCGCGCAGAAAGGGTCAAACAGGACACCCCGGTACTGGTAGTCTTGGGCAATCCGCCGTACAACGGCTATGCGGGCATGGCGGTGGAGGAAGAGCGAGAGCTGTCAACAGCCTACCGGACTACCAGACGAGTGAGGAGGCCAGAAGGACAAGGGTTAAACGACCTGTACGTGCGCTTCTTCAGGATGGCGGAGCGTCGCATCGCCGAAAGAACGGGAAAAGGAATCGTCTGCTTCATATCCAACTATTCTTGGCTGGACGGCCTGTCGTTCACTGGAATGCGGGAGCGCTACCTGCGTGAGTTCGATGCGATACGGATAGACAGTCTGAATGGAGACAAGTATCGAACGGGTAAAGTCGCCCCTGATGGCACTCCCGACCCAAGCATCTTCTCGACACCTGGAGATCCCGTGGGCATACAGGTTGGCACCGCGATCACGACACTGGTGCGGAAAGCCGATCATGCGCCGACCGAGACTGTCGCGTTCCGCAACTTATGGGGCCAGGACAAGCCTGAGAAACTTGCTGAGACAGCTGAGTCCAGCCCGGCAACACTCTATGATAAGGTTCCTCCTGCTCTGCATCTGGGGCTGCCATTCGTTCCAATTTCGGTAAGCTGTGACTGGCCTGACTGGCCGTCTTTACCGGACCTATTCCCAGCCTCATTTCCGGGAGTAAAGACCAGCCGTGACGCTTTCCTGGTAGATGTCGATCTTGACCGGCTGAGGGGCCGCGTCACCGATTACTTCAATTCAGATCTGACGCACGAGGAAATCGCACGCCGTTACCCTGTGGTGATGAAGGACTCGGCCCGATATTCTGCGCGCACGATCCGAGATGAACTGCTAAAGCGCGAGGCTCCAATCGCTTCAGGCTTCGTTCAATATGCTTACAGGCCTTTCAACACTCGCTGGCTCTATTGGGAGGCTGAGACGAAGCTACTTGACGAGAAGCGTGCTGATTACAAATCGCATGTATTCGAGAACAACCTGTGGCTTTCCTCTGTCCCTCGGCTGCGAAGGGACTCTACCGAACCCCAAACCGCAATCACGTCCCATATCGCATCTCTCCACTTGAACGAGTGGGGCGCCAGCATGTTCCCTGCGTATCTTCGCAACGACGGTCTCGGAGTGGAAGGAGTCGTAAAACAGCGCAGGCCAAATCTATCGCCAACTGCCGAAACCTACCTCGAACGAACCGGCACGGACGTCGAAGATCTGTTCCATCACGTCTTGGCTGTGCTACACGACCCTAGTTACCGTGAGGAAAACGCCGGCGCTCTCAGGATGGAGTGGCCGCGGATCCCCATTCCGGGCTGGCCGGATGGCAACAATGACGGAGATGCAGCTGAGCTGACAGAGTCTGCATCGCGCGGCCGAGAGATTGCCGCGCTCCTGGATTCGGATTCTCCTGTCCCCGGTGTTACGATAGCACCGCTGCGTTCTGAGGTCGCTGTAGTGGCCGTTCCGTCTACACTCGACGGCAGCAACATGGATGGTCGGGATTTCGAACTGTAAGCCGGTTGGGGGCATTTTGGGTCAGCCCAGGCGGTCATGCCGGGTCAGGGCCGACTCGAGGAGCGGCCCTATACCTCCGACGAGCGGTCCGTGGTCGGCGATGACGTCGCTATTCTCGGCGAAACCACCTTCGACATCTATCTAAACGGCCGTGCCTACTGGAAAAACATCCCCGCCGCCGTGTGGGATTACAAGCTCGGTGGCTACCAGGTGCTCAAGAAATGGCTCTCTTATCGGGAGAGTAGGATCCTGGGCAGGGCGCTAAGACCTGAGGAGATCCAGCACTTCACGGATACGGCGCGTCGAATAGCGGCGCTTTTGATCCTGATATCGCGATAGGCTGCATGACATTCATATTCCTTTGGGAAGTCCAACCCAGTTCCTGCACTATGGCGCCATCTGGCGTGCTGTCAGTTCTCTCTGGTGCACGACTGGCGTAAGAGAGACCTATGCCAGTCCGGTGTCTGGCGTGGGGAAAGGAGGCCGTACTATCTTGAATCAGAGCTATGAAACAACTTTGCCAAGCTGGCAGACCCTGGAGGATGCCGGGGACGGCGACGGGATACCGACCGAGTGCGAGCGCTGCGGCTAGCCCGGCACTCCGAGGCAGCAGTTTCAGCACATGGGCGTAAGAGTGTGCTACATCTGCGTTGACGAGCGTGTCGACGAGCTGAGATCTGAGGGTGGTGGGCATAGCCCAATTCGTCTGTTTTCCCGTTGAACGGCCGCAAAGGCGCAGTTCTGCCGCGAACCTGCCAAGTCCTCATTTTGGGAATCGCCGGGGAAAGTCTTCATATAGGCCGAGGGTAGCCGATCTGTCGTCCTTCAATGTGCGCGGTCCCGGCCCTCAGTGGGGTTCGGGGGAACTAAGTCAGGTAGGGTTAATCTCCGGAATCGTCACTGCCACCTGGGCCACCGTTGCATTCGAACAGCTTCAGGGAGCAGGAAGATGCAGTCACTGCACCAGCCGCGGGTAGCGTATCCGTCACCGCTGTTCAGACACGCGTTAAAGCCGGCCGGAATTCCCGTCCGGGGCCGTCACAAAGTTCCTGGCCACGGTCTCCGATATTGACCGGCGGGTGTTCTGTCCGCTTTCCTGCGCACAGGCGTATCCAGACCACGGCTCTGTTCACGAGGATGACGAGGGTTGGTACTAATCGGACGTAGGCCAGCTGCAGCGCTGCGATGACACGATTGTCCGGACGCCTCCGGGATGGGCCGGGAGCAGGGGAATGCGTATGCAGATCGAGCCTGTTGAAAGACCTGCCACCTCCCTAGGCTGCGTGGAATCACCCGCGGTGTTCGCAGGACTTTCATTGTAAGATCGCTTGCAGATTCTGTGCGCCGCACATAAGACGACTCTTCCTCAGTGCCTGATTGCTGCATCATGCCGAAACGCATCTGCGCTGCGCTGCCTGGCGGACTCGGTCTGACACCATGATAAAATCCGTCCAAATTCACCCAATGGGACATTAGCCATGATAAATCCTGACGTCGGCAATATGACGCAGCGAAGTCTGCTTCTCGACGATCCCGACTCGAAGACGAAGAGTCCGTTTCTGAGTGTGCTGTACGCTCGTTCGGAAGACACCGGAGTCTTCGACCGCGACAGCCTCTTCGGCGGTTTCACTTCGATGCGGGCGTTGACCTACAGCGCGAGCATTCCGATGATTATGGGCCTGCTGCGCGATTATGAGTATGAGAGTTTCGAGT
>MPND01000091.1 GCA_002238855.1 SAR202 cluster bacterium bin90 | reverse complement strand
TCAGTGCGCTACCGGGTGGCGGCTATCAACGGCGTTGGTATGGGTCCCTACGTCATTCAAACAACAGACGTGACCCTTCCGAAGGCTGGTACGCAGCCGGGTGCGCCAACGGGACTGACGCTGGTGGCGACAAACTTTACGACCGTTACACTCTCCTGGGTCGCTCCGTCGGGCACGGTTACTGGCTACGATGTTCAATGGTCAGAAACCGGCAAGCACAATTGGGCTGCCACTACTAACCAGCCGACCGACCAGACCGTCACCTCAATAACAGATGATGTTCCTGCGGGGCAGACGCGGTACTATCGGGTTGCGGCCGTCAACAGTGCTGTAATCGCCAACGCCGGCAGGGGCCCGTATTCTGACTCTGTCAGGCTTGGTGGCCCAGCAGACCAGATGGGAACGGTAACCCTGTCAACGCAGGCGCCCATGGTCGGCACGGCGATAACCGCGACCCTGAGGGACGCTGACACTCCGTTATCCAACCATGTTTGGCAGTGGCAGAAGTCCATGGACAAGGCCTCCTGGATGGACATCACAGGAGCAGGAGCCACGGCGATGAGCTACACGCCGGCGGCGATGGACGAGGGCTACTACCTGCGGGCGACGGTTACGTACACCGATAAGAACCGTTCCGACAGGATGGCCTACAGCATGGCAACCGATGCCGCCGTCACGCTCCCTGCGGACCAGATGGGGACGGTAACTCTGTCAACGCAGAAGCCTCTGGTCGGCATGGCGATAACTGCCAGCCTGACTGACGCTGACGGCATGGTATCCGGCCAGATGTGGCAGTGGCAGAAGTCCATGGACAAGACCTCCTGGATGGACATCACGGGAGACATGACCGCCACGTACACGCCGGTGGAGATGGACGAGGACTACTACCTGCGGGCGACGGTTACGTACAATGATAAGAACCGTTCCGGCAGGATGGCCGAAAGCATGGCAACCGACATGGTGACCGTTCCATCGGACGACGCAAGTCTGTCCTCACTGAGCCTGATGGACAGCGACGGTATGGCTATTGACCTGATGGACATGAACGACATGTCGGTGGCCTTCGCGCCCGATACGAGGATGTACTACGCCGACGTTGCCAACGATGTCGACATGATAGAAGTCATGGCGGCGGCGATGGATTCGAACGCGATGGTGTCCGTGATGTACGGTGCCGACGACATGATGGCAACAATGATGGATGGTGGTGGTTACAGCGTCCCGCTGATGGCCGGCGAGAACACCGTCAAGGTGAATGTAACGGCAGAAGACGGGACGACGATGACGTACACGGTCATGGTTGACCGCGCCGTTATGATGACTCTATTCGAACGATACGACGCCAACGACAATATGGTGCTCGACAAGGGAGAAATCCTGAAGGCCATTGATGACTACCTTAACCATCGCACGATTAGCAAAGAGCAGGTTCTGGAACTCATAAAGCTATACCTCTCCGGAACATCATAGAATCAAACATCAAACAGTAGAGATGGTAGGTCTGTTTAATTTGACAGCGGCCGAGGCAATTGCGGCATCCGTCTAAGATTAGACGGACCTACTACTAGACCAAATTAAAGGAGAGAGGCCTTGAATAGATTAATAATGCTGGCTGCATTGATGCTCAGTTTGGTAGGCGGCTTATGGGTGATGTCGGGTTCGGCCCCTTTGGCTGCCCAGACGACAGCCAGTGCCAGTCGGTCCATTGAGCCGGCGACTGTGGTGCCGGGCGGAATGGTGACGGTGACGATCGCAGCTGCCGACTACGGCAGCCTTGGTTCCGTCACCGAGACTCTGCCTGCGGGATTCACGTACGTTTCCCAGGACGGTGCCTTTGCTGCCGCGGTAGACGGACAGGAAGTCACGTTCACACTGCTAGGACAGAATCTGTCCTTCAATTATAAGGTAACGGCTTCCAGCACAGAGGGTACGTATTCATTCTCCGGCACTTTGAGGGATGATGATCTCAATGACCATACGGTCGGCGGTGACTTGGATATCACGGTCTCGGTCGAACAACCGGATCCCGGTCCGGAAGTGACGACAAATAACCTCCAGTTCGACGTTGTTTCGTCCAAGGCCGTGAAGGGCGACAGAGTGTCGGGTGTGGGCAATACGATTGCCAGCAATCCGCTGAAGTGGGTTGTCGCAGACACGGATCTGACGTTTGTCAGTATCGAGGATAATGGCGATGTCGGTAATGGTGATTTCGAGATAAGAGACACCGGCAACGGCACGTTCGGGCTCTTCGTGAGCAAATCCGGAGCGTCTTACTCAGGGTCAATCAATGTTGACTTGAATTATAAGAACGCTGATGAAGAAGAAGCCATCTCCACCCTTACGGGTGACATTAATATGCGGTCAGACCTCGTAATTACGTCTGAGAATAAGTTCACGATACCGCGGGGCATCAGTGACAATGATGAGGATACTCTTATAGGTAGCTTCACGGTCACTGGCGGCATTGACGATGAGGATGAGTACCTGGACGGCATCCTGAGCGGCGACGGCAGCGACCTGTTCGCGGTCAACGACAGTGACATGACGCTCATGTACCGCAGTGACGCTGACGACCTTGAGGTTAAGACTTACAACCTCCAGCTTACCGTGAGCGGTGACGCGGGCCTTGCCAACAGGACAGCCATTGCTGATGTGACTATAACCGTTACCGCGTCGAACATGGCGCCGACGGTGCCTAATACATTCGCGAAAATCATAAAGGAAAACCTGCGTGGGGACGGCCTTCTTAAGGCTGGAACCCTAATTGGCGATGCCAAAGTAGGTGTCAGGGCTAATGACGGCGACGTATTGACTTACACGCTGGTCGGCGGCGATTCTGACCTCTTTATGTTAGACGATGACAACATGATAAAAGTTGGGCCCGCTGACATTCCGGATACGGCCTCCTCTGGGGACGGAACCGATAAGGACTACAACTTCCAGATTAAGGTTTCTGATGGAATAACTGCGAATGACGAGCTAATCGACGCCACCGTAACGGTGGATGCGAACGCACCTGTGGAGCTCGTCGGTGAGGCTGCTGGCGGTGCCATTTCGCTTGAAGAGAGTGTGACCGCAGGGGATGTGCCGAAGACGCTGCTCAACCTTGATGAGCTGGTGACGGACGCTGACGGCAACACACCGGTATTCAAGGTTTTGAACGACGACAACCAGACGCATATCGTTCACCAGCATGACGCGAACGGGGATGACCTGCTGCGGCTGACTTACATTCCGTCTGGAGCGAATGATCTCGTTCACACCGTAAAGTTCGTCGTAAGCGACGGCTGGAACGACGACGACGACGACCCGGACGCGGAATTCACGGTCACTGTTTCGGTAACAGAGGAGGAACCGGACCCGATTACTTCCAGTTTCGTGGGCATAACCGTCGATGAGAACAGCACCGTGTGCATGCAGGATGACAGTGTCGGCTGTTCGTTGGCGATTATAGTTCCTGACGCGACCTCCTTCAGCATCGAGAGCGGTGAGGATTACAAGGCCGCCGACGGTAGCCCGAACTACGCGGTTGCCGATGATGGAACGATCACGGTGCTGAACGCGCCTGACTATGAAGACGAGCTGAGCCCTGCCTTCCTGGTGAACGCGAATAACGCCGAAGGGCTCGCCGGACTGATTTCGGTGCGCGTTACGGTTATAGACGTTAACGAAGACCCGGTGCTTGCCGCAATCGCGGGCACGCCTTGGGTGTATGAGACGGCGCAGATAGGCGACCCGGTGGTCGAGCAGCCGGCTGGCCAGGATGGTCCCTCAAGTTCCGATCTGCCGATAATGCTTTCGGCGGACGACCCCGAGAACGCGAAGATTACTTACTCAATAAGCAGCTCCGGCAGTGTTCCGTTCGCGGTAAATGCGGAGTCGGGCGCACTGACTGTGAGCGCAGGGCTCGACACTGAGATGGCCGGTAGCCACAGCTTCACGGTTATGGCTGCCGACCCGGCGGGCAACAGCGATTCGATGGACATCACGGTCCTTGTGCGGAACGCCAACGAGACTCCGATATTCACGAGTCCTAAGGGTGACGCGGCGGTAACGACGATACCTGAGGACACGGGCAATGCCTACGTCATATTCACCTTCAAGGCAACGGATGAGGACGAGGACGACCTTGAGTTCACTTTGCGTGAGGGTCAGTCCAGGGACCTGTTCGTAGTTGAAAATGTGAAGAGCGAGATGTCGGACGGCGTTGAAGTATGGAGCGGTGAGCTTCATGTGAAGCCTGGCGTGACACTCGACTACGAAGATGCCGGTTATGATCCGAGAGTGCACGTCGAGGCGAACGACCCCGAGGGTCTGAACGCGACGCTGCTGCTCACGGTCAACCTGAGCAACGTTAACGACAACGACCCTGAGTTTGATGAAGCTCCTGCTACGAGTCTATCGGTTCCTGAGAACACGGCACGTGGTCACGGAATAACTAACTACTCTGCAAGCGACGCGGATGGCGACAGCGTGAGCTACAGCCTGAGGGGATCAGACGCGAAGTCGTTCTCGATTTCGGATAGCGGCGACCTGATGACTCTCGAGTCACTCGACGCCGACCGCCAGGTACCTTGCGGCTCTGACGGCTGCTCGGTGACGGTGGTTGCGAGCGACGGCGAGCGTGAGGCCACTGCCAGCGTGAGGATTACGGTTACGGCCGCCGAGGACTCGGTCAGCACGCTTGACGTGAGCAAGGCCAACCCGGTGCCCGGAACTGAGATGGGCAACCCGATGAGCGCGCTTTCGAACGCGAAGACCGGCGGAGACGAGTATCTCTGGAACCTGCTGGACTGCGCGGGCATGCTTGATCTGGTTGGATCCAGCGACGAAGGCACGTACTGCAAGATGTGGGACGGCCTGAGCGACGCTGCGAAGAAGAAGGTTAGTGACGCGCTTGGCATGGACGCGCCGGCTGAGAGCCCGTACGATCTGCCTGCAACTGCTGGCAGTTCCCCGATGAACTTCGTGGAGACGGCGTGGGCGAACTGGGGCACGGTACTGCGGATCGAGGTTACGGCGGAATCGCCTGACGCGAGCTGCGGCAACGGCAACCAGTGCGTGGTAGTAAATGTCAACAGCGATTCGGCTGACGACTCTCTGAAGCTTGAGGCTTACAGGGTGGACACTCCGGCGGGCTCAGCCTCCAAGGAGAACCACTTCGTAGCGGCGCTGATGCTGGTCGAGCTGAGCAGTGACGCGACACCTGGCGATGCCGCGGTGTACAAGCACAATGGCGGCGGCGTGCCTGCGCTTAAGGTTGACGAAGAAGACGAAGTAGAAGTCGAATTTGGTAACCTGCGTGACACCATTGATGTCGAGAACGAGGCTCCTGAAGTGAGCAACTTCGCTCCTGAGCACGAGCGCGCGTTCGACGATGCCGATGTTGACTACACGTTCACGATCACGGACGACCATTCCGGTCTGCCGGAGCCTGAGGATCTGCCGGACAATGACGGCGACGAGAACTACACACCTGTCGTAGCTCTGATAAGCAAGAGCGAGGGCGGCGTGGGTCAGTGCTCGGTTACGGATACCGGATCGGCACCTAAGGACACGGACGTTGTCCTGAATTTCGCGGCGCACATCCACGAAAATGACACGCTGTACTGCCCGGGCAAGGCGCAGACCGGTGAGTACGTTGCGAGTGAGGGTGGCTTCGGCTTCGCCCCGATCCGCGACGACAAGGACTTCGATGAGATCGACAACGGTTACGACGTTGAGACGACGATAGTTCTGACCGAAAACGATACATACTATGTGACCTTCATCGTGTGCGACAACGCAGGTAACTGCGCGTACCACGATCCTGACGGAAACGATGACGACGAAGAGCTGGCACAGATCACGGTTGACACGCTGGACCCGGTATTCGTAGAGGCCAGGACGGGCCTGAAGTGGGACTCGACGGACAACGAGTACGACGACGACCGCAACTTCATCCAGGTTATCTTCAATGACCTGACGCAGCTTAACGCGGCGACGGTTGAGGTTGACGACTTCGTGGTCGAGGGTCACACAATTGAGAGCGTCACTGTCTATGAGAACCCGGACGCAGACGATGTGGACTGGGCTGACAGCGGCAGGTATGCCAAGGAAGGACATAGGAACCTGCGCCATATGGACCGGTACAGGGACCTTGAGAACGTGGTATTCATCGAGCTTGCAGACGAGCTGCTAGCGGACGAGACTCCTGACGTCACGATAGTGCCGAACGGTGTTGAGGACAGTGCCGGCAACGAGCAGGACGACGGAGACCACGAGGCAGACGACTGGATTTCGCCTAAGTTCACGATAGTGTCGATAACCTCGACGCTAGAGACGGCGCAGGACGAGGTCCTTGCCGGCGACGGCGATGAAGTTACGCTGGTGGTTACATCTGACGAGCGTCTGGACGCGACGCGCCCGACCGTTACGGTTACCTATGTGAACGCGCCTAACGGCAGCGTTGACACCAAAGGCACGGCGACGTGCACCAATAAGAAGGGTGTTACGCTTGGCTATGACGAGGATAAGACATCCTCAGGCACGCGCGACAGGGGCGAGATCGCTCTCGAAGGCAACGACTACTGCCAGGACAGCAGCGCCGCGAAGGGCGGAACGCTTAACAACAGTGTGGAGAAGGTTTCCAACACAGAGTGGATCGTGACTGTAACAGAGCCTAAGGATACTGGTTACTACAGCTTCCGGATCAGTGGTGTTGACCGCTCGCCACAGGAGAACCCTGGCAGCGAAGGCATCACGCCGGACAGCATCGTGACCGACTTCTTCGACTCAGACGGTGACGTCAATACTGACGACGCAGTGTTCTGGGAAGGTGACATCAACCTCGCGAACCCGAACGTAAGGGTGAGCGGCAACGTGATCACCGACAACGAGCCGGACATCGAGTACAGGTCCCCGCTGTTCGTGGAGATTGACTTCACGAGGAACCACTGGAGTGCGGTTGACTGCAGAGGCGAGGACGACAACGACAACGAGCTGGCGAACTGCATGAACGAGAACAGCGAATACGCTGAGGATAACTTCGACGATATCGTGATCACCATGTTCGAGCTTGACGGCGTGGACATGACCGACAGCGTGAAGACGACGGATGACCAGACATTCCTGGTTACCCTTGAGAACGTAGCTCTCGGCGACCACACGGCGAGGATCCAGGCGACGGACGTTGCTGGCAACACCTTGGAAGATGTCTTAGAGATAGACTTCGAGGTCAGCGACAGAGATCCGTTCGAGCGCCGGCTGAACCCGGGCTGGAACCTGGTTAGCCTACCTGGCGAGCCGAGTGACAGCGCGATAGGCAGCGTGTTCGGTCCTGGTGTCGAAGTACGGACTGTGTACACCTACGATCCGGTCGTACCGGGTGGATGGATGGTTGCAGTACGTGAGACGCTGGACAGCGACTGGCAGGGTGACCTGACAGATATTACGGGCTCGCGCGGATACTGGGTGCTGAGCGATGCGATCCAGGATTGGGAAGTTAGCATCCCGAGACTGGCCGGTGGAGCTGCCGGAACCGGTACCCCGATACAGCCTCCAGTGATACCTCTGTACGCTGGCTGGAACCTGATACCGGTAACGGACATCAGTGGCAACGGCTCTGGTGGAGACGAGGTAAGCGCTTCGATCTACCTGCAGAACCTGGACGACGGTCTGGACCTGGCCAGGGTGCTTGGATTCAACACCATCAGCAACCAGTGGGAGACGGTACTGGATCCGATGAGCATGATGGGTACGGTGACAGAGACCGACGACGTGCTGCTTATTGGTTCCGCATACTGGATATTCGTCAGGGAGGCAGCCAGCCTGGTTCCCAGCGGATACGTCACTAGCGGCGGAAGCGACTAGAAGGTAAACAACGCTTCTCCGGTCAGAGATGGCCGGGGAAGCAACTAACCCGATAGTTTGTTGAGCATGTCGATACAGCTGTAAGTACAACGCAACGATAGGTAAATAGAAATTAGTGAGGCCCCTCTTCCGAGATATTGGAAGAGGGGCTTCTTTTTGTTGCAGTAAGTAGCCTCCTGAGCACGGTTATACGCATGTTGACGCGCCCTCGAGGTCGTTTCTTGTGTTTGTGTCCACATTGACGTAACCTCGGTATCTACAAGTTGTCATAAATTACACATGATCAATAACGTGATAACCGTATGGAAATCGCATATAGGAAACTCACGCGCGAACTGACGGTCACTTGCGCCGACGATTAGGAGACAGCGCAGGACCGATGCCGGCATTGGAGGCAACTGAATGGGAATGAAAAGCGTCGTGCGGTATGGACTGCTGCTAACTCTTGTAGCCGCGCTGCTAATGAGCGGACTCTCCTCCCTAGGAGGGCAGATAATCGCCTTTAGTGAGCAGCAGCAGTTAGGATTACGGATCTTCGCCGAGGCCGACTCTGTAAATCCGGCTGTCGAAGAACCGGTGACACTGAAAGCGGTCACTGCCAATATGCCCGCTGGCGGCAATCCTTCATCTTCATACAGTTGGGAGTTTGAGTCTTCGGACGGCAGGTGGAACACTCATTGGGCACGTCCCTCATTCACATACCAAGGCTTTGGAGCGGAGACCCAGGCTTTCAGCGCAACTGTGGACTACGGCGAGGGACTTTCTGCCACATCCGCCCCAATCAAAGTGTCGTGGGGTGGTGAAGCTGAGCCAACAGCGATTCCCGCACAGACGCGGGGTTCCACCAGTATCGTATATGTCGTCGACGACTCCGGTTCGATGGACGGGGACTTCCGGGAAGTGCGAGCCGCACTGGACGAAGTGCGCGATTCTACTATGGCGAACACCAAGGTTGCCCTGATCGCGTTCGGATCAAAGGCCAAGACACTGTTCGAACTCACGGAACATTCGGACGCGCCCTGGGATGCGCATATCGGCTCTTTTGGCGGGAAACTGGGAGGAACTTTCAACCCCACACCGTTGCAGATAGCGAAAGCGTTGCTGGACGCGGACAATGCCGATACCAAGAAGATCGTCTTTTTCACAGATGCTCAGGCCTCTTACCCAACTGATGAGATGGAAGCGATCAGAGCCTCAACCATAGTAGTTGACACCGTGGCATTTGGCGATCAATTCTCAGACCATTTCACAGTTCTTCAGAGGATCGCCGCTGAGACGGGAGGATCGTATCGAGCGGTGCCCAAACCACCACAGGGAACAACCAATGATCCCGTGGTGACGCCAAGGGCAATGTCAGCCGTACTGCCGGAATCGGTCGCCTCCAACACAGCGACTTTATTCCTCATCGACACCTCATATTCGATGGGGGGAACCGCTTTGTCCTCCATCAGCCAGGAGTCTGAACTTGCTTCGGCGTTGAGTGAAGCGTGGACTGCCGCTGCGGATGAGGAGATTACCGATGCTCAGGTTGGCATGGCGGGCTTCCTCGGAGAAACAGTCCTGAGCCAGAGCATACTTTTCGCGCCATTTGTTCCTAAGTACAAGGTACATGCCCGCATAGGCGGATCCGAGCCCGACACCGTTGCGTTGCTTCATCTAGGTGTTACCGGCAGCACGGATATTGACAACGCGCTGGGCCAAGCTTATGCGACGGTCTCCGGTGCAACGACAGAAAACAAGCGCGTGGTGCTGATCTCGGACGGAATAAGTTCGGTGGAAGTGCAGGACTCGACGCTGAGCCAGTACAGCGACAACGGCGTGTCCCTCGATGTCGTGGCATGGGGCGCTCATGCCGACCGGGTGCTACTCAAGAGCTGGGCTGACGCCACCAGCGGGATGTTCAATGTGGCGGAGTAATCAGTCCACATCACGCCAGATTTCTTCCGCTTTGTCGTCTCTTTCTATAGAAGAGGAACGTAACAAAACCACCGCCTATCAGTAGGGGCAGGCCCAGCGCACCGAGAATCAGTCCGTTGAATCCGTCTGAATCTTGCGTCTCGACAGATGCCTGTATCACCGGAGCAGGCTGCTCTGCGACAGCAGGCCCTGGTGTCGTTGTCGATACTGGCACTTCTGCGGCTACTGGTGTTGCAGCCGACATCTCGTTGGGTATCGGCAGTGGCGTCGGCACCGCGGTTGGCACCGGAGTAGGCGCCATCGCAGGAAGCGAAGCGCGCTGCACCGGAATCGCCGGCGATTCCGGCCGCGCCGCGGAAACGGGTGTCGCTGCCGGTGCGGCTGCCGGCGTCGCTGGGTTGTCATCGATCACGAGCGCGAACGCACCGAGCCGTTCAATTTCGCCCACAGCCCACACATTACCCGCTTCGTCTGCCTCGCACCGATGCTCAATGAGACTCCAGTCCCCGGGCTGCACCGAATATACCCTGATCCTGCCCTCAACGCATGAGTCTGATTCGCCGGCGGGCAGCATGACCCATAGCTCCACATTCGGGGAGTAGGTCACATCCTCAGGTGTGTCACCACCCGGCGGGTATGTGTTCGAGTCGACAGCGACTACCACACGCTCCCGCCCTCCCGGCGGGATACCGTGCGCCATCAGGTTGAGCTTCATCAGCTCTATGTCCACATCCTTCGGCGGTGCCAGAGGCGGAACTACGATCTTCACAGCGCCACCAGGGAGCATGACAACACCGCCATCGACACGCGATACGAACTGCCTGATATAGTCTGGCGGCAACACGTCCAGCACCACTATGACCTGTCCGGGAGAACTGCCGGAGGAGCTCACCTTTATGTTTATAACGTCCACATACTGCCCGGCCGCCAACTCCGAAGAGTCAACTGATGCCGTAATAGTCACAGGATCGCCCGGTCCACTGGACACACCCGACGCCGGCTCTTGCCTGAGCCATTCTTCGTGATTCGACAGGACGAAGTCCATCGTCCCATAGACCCTGTTCCAGACTGAGAAGGTCTGTGGAGCCGGGTTGTTCCCACCCTCGACCGCGATGAAGCGCAGCGTCAGCGGAGAGTGTCCCGGCAGAGGCGCGTCCCGGGCGTGCGCCGGCTGCGCCACGACTCCGCCTCCGCCCGCATCGTCGTCGTCATCCCTGCGCTCCTTCGTCGTGAAGGTGACAGACCTGGTCTCCCCATCAGGGAACGAGCTGTCCAGCGAAGCCTCGGCGATATACTCAGTCCCGGACGACAGTCCCCTGAGCCTGAGGCTCGCGACGTCATCCACCGAGTCCGTATGCTGAGTGGTCCTCCACGCGATGTGGCGTGCCTGACGGTGTCGCACATAGACCGTCTGTGCCTCACCCTGTGAGTCCGCTATCGTAGCAACGACGGTTGCGCCGTTCCTGCCGATGTTATCCGCTTCGAACGATGCTATGCGGGGGTAACGCAGCGTCGTGAAGGTGGTGTACTTCGTGCGGATGGTCGAGAACGAACTGTCCAGTGAAGCTTGCACGTTATACTTTGTGCCGGGTGTAAGTCCCGACAGACCGATTGTTGCGCTGTCAGTGCTACTTGTCGTCGCCAGCGTCTCGCCCCAGTCGCCTCTGGGCGTGGTGGTGCGATAGCGCAGATGCACGGTCTGCTGGTCACCGTTTGTGTTTGCGATCCCGATCTCTGCCGTGGCGGTCGTCTGCGCGATGTTGTTCACGCTGACCTTCGACACCACGGGATCAGGTGGCAGAGTTCTGAGGATAGCCGTCTCCGAAACACCGAAGTCGTCGGTCAGCGATACCTCGGCCTCGTACTCCGTGTCAGCAGTAAGTCCGGACATCTCTATCCTGGCAGTCGCGGTGGTGCTGGTAGTGTCCTGAGTGGCGCTCCACGACCCCTGCGGAGTTGTCGTACGATACCGCAGATGCACCGTCTGACCGCTTCCATCCGAATCCGCTATCGTAATAACCGCAGTCGCGCTGTTCTTTGTCTCGTCTCTGACCTCAAGATCAGAAATGCTGGGATAGCGCAGCGTCGTGAAGGTCGCTGATTCCGCTCTGCCGAAGTCGGCGTCTAGGGATGCCTCAACTTCGTACTCGGTGCCAGATGTGAGAGCGAATAGAACTATGCTGGCGGTAGCGATGCTGCTGGTAGTTTCCTGGGTGTCGCTCCAATCGCCCTGCGGCGTGGTCGTCCGATAGCGCAGGCGAACGGTCTGCTGCTCACCGTTCGCGTTTGCAATCTCCACTACCGCCCGCGCACTGGTCTGCGCTATATCGTTCACCTTTACACCTGACACGACGGGATCGAGCGCCAGCGTCGTAAAGGTAGCTGACTTGGAACCAGAGAAATCACTCTTGAGTGAAGCCTCCACTTCGTACTTCGTCTTCGGACTCAGGCCGGCCAGATCGAAGGAGACGCTCGCTCCATCGGTGGTCTTGCCCTCCGCGTTACTCCACTCACTCTCCCCGAACTTGCGGTAACGCAGGTGTACGGTCTTCTGCTCCGTCCCTGGGTATGCGATGCTCACGGTGGCGACCGCAGTGGTCTGCGTAATACTGCCCACGCTGATCCCTGAGACGCTGGTGTCAGGCGACAGTGTCGTGAATACCGCATACTCGGGCGCGTCAGGGGCGGCTTCCAGGTATGTCTTTACCTCATAGGCTGTTCTGGGATCCAGGCCCGTGAGATTGAACTTGGCGCTCGATCCGCTGACCGTCTCGCTCTCTGTATCGCCCCAGGCGCTTTCTCCAAACTGGCGATACTGCAGAAGAACCGTCTTCTGCCTGTTGCCGGCGTTGGCAATGCTCACGGTGGCGACGGCCGATGTCTGTGTGACACCGCCTATACTCACGCCCGACAGGCTCGGCGGCGCAAGCGTGGTGAACGACTTCATTACCAGGTCGCTGAAGTCTTG
>MPND01000090.1 GCA_002238855.1 SAR202 cluster bacterium bin90 | reverse complement strand
GCGGGACGAAAGTCTTGGGAAACTTGCTGCTTGCGATTTTCAACTGGCTGGTCACAAGCGCTACTGAGGCCAGTGAACTGGCAGACTTAAACTCCACGATAAAGGCGTGATAAACTCCACTGACAATTGCCTCTACCAACGCACCATCTCCGTTGAAGTCGTCTATCTGGACTGCTAGATCCCTCCGGCAAACGTCAAGTAGTTCCGCCAGCCTCTCGACTGCTCTATCTATATCCTGATGCAAGTCCACCATACTTGCATTTATATCATAGCTTGCGTATACGCACAAGCGCCTATATAACTGCAAGGTGTGCGAGGGTGATGGAATTTTCAGTAGTGATCGAGGCGCCGGTTCACTCGATGTCCACCCGACCGACCAAGGTCTCCTGGCCTAAACTCGACGTCGCACTATTCCGAACAGGTATAGCAGATTACGACACCTAAGAGCTCAAACTGACGCCGCGGAGTATGGGACTTATCACAGCGCTCATACACGGTTGAAAGTCCGTCACGCGCGCCAGTCTACTCGAGGTACGCCAGCTAGTGAACGTAACCTCAGGAGTAAACTGGTCCTCGTTCAGGGTAACTTGCCTCAAATTCCCCTTTACCTATCCGAATCCGGACCAGGCCACACTTCGCACACCATAGTTGCCATTGTCCGGCTCCGTGAGCGAATATCATCCTCATTCCAAACCGGCTCCGCCATCAGCTCGTTGTTGAGCAACAGAATGTCAACGCCAACTTGGAAGTTTGCCATTTTCGCCAAGTTAGAAGTGTCCCACCCTCGTCCTTTTAGCCTTCCATTTGTGTCTCTTCCGGTGTCGATGTCAGCAGCCGGTGCGATGTGAGCAGACCCGCCTGACGCTTGTCCTTCAGCCTGTAGCTCTCGCCGCGGATGTCTAGTACGTGGCTGTGGTGCAGCAACCTGTCCAGGATGGCGGTAGCTATCACGATGTCTCCCAGCAGTTCTCCCCAGTCGGCGAAGCCCTTGTTCGACGTCAGTATGATGCTGCCCTTCTCGTACTTGGCGGACACCCTGTTGAAGAACGCGGTGGCAGACTCCCTGTCGTACGGCCAGATGCCGAACTCGTCCACTATCAGCACCTTGGGCGACAGGTACACCCGCATGCGCCGGTCCAGCCTCCCCTCAGCTCGCGCCTTCCTCGGATCCTCCATCAGATCGTAGTCTCGCACGAAGTAGGCTCCGTAGCCGTTCTCTATCGACCTCAGTGCCAGCGCCACCGCAAGGTGCGTCTTACCCACTCCGGGAGGTCCCAGCAGTAGCAGGTTACTGGCTTCCATCACGAAGGCTCTGTACCCGGTCAATTCACTTGTATTCAAGAACTCCCTCATTTCCTGGACGATGACGGCGATGGTGTCATTGCTGCGCATCATCTCTAATCTCTTCGAGTATCCCTTCGTCTTACAAGGCTGGGATTGGACGCTGTAAGCACCTCTTCTCATCTGAACCTGCCAACCTCGGAAATCTCAGGCAGGCAACATAATTCCGCAACATTTCAGCCCTATCGTGTGAGGCATCAAGAATACATTCACACGAAAGGAGTGAAGAAATGAAGACGAGGATTAAGAGGCTGACGGCGAAGAAGGCATTGGTGATTGGGCCGGTCCTGGCAGCGATACTCGGCGTGGGAGTGCTGACCGCCTGCACGGACAACGGAATAATGGAAAGCAGGGATTCAAACGGAGTCACGACAAGCCAGGAGATCTCCGGACGCGAGGGTGGTAGTGAGCGCGGTGGTGGGGAGCACGGCAGCGGTGGCGGCGAGAGCAACAACGAGTCCGGTGCATCCGGCAGCGAAGAGGGCAGCGGCGCGAACCTGGCACCGGACGCTACCTTCGATGCGGTTCGCGGCGGCGCGCGGCTCATCCTGAACTACGATGCAGCAGGCAACGCCTTCACAGGCACCGTGGAGAACGCGACCAGCAACACCCTGAGCAACGTCAGGATAGAAGTGCATCTGTCGAACGGCACCGAGCTTGGCCCCACGACACCCATAGCCCTGGCTCCGGGTGAGACAGCGAATGTGAACCTGCCCTCGACGCAGGCATCGTTCACAGGCTGGATAGCGCATGCCGAGGTCGGCAGCGGAGCCGAGTCGGGCGGTGAGAGTGGCAGCGAGGGCGGCGAGAGCGGCCCGGACGGTCCCGAGGGTTCCGAGAGCGGCAGTGAAGCAGCGAGGGAAGCGGCTATGTCCAGCCCTATAACGCCACTCGACCAGACCTGGAACGGAGTGCTCGGCGGACTGGCAATCTCGGCGCAGTACGACGCGGCAACCCACTCCGTGAACTCAACGGTGCAGAACACGACCCGGCAGCAGTTGTGCTATGTGCAGGCAGAGCCTCACCTGAAGTCGGGAACACAGACGGTAGGGGAGCTTGGCCCGCAGAAGCTGGGAGACCTGAACTCCGGGCAGACGGTGATGTCCAGCCTGCCGGTCTCCGGTGAGCCGGAACTCGCGGGAGTAGCCTTCGACGGCTATGTGGTTCACATGGAAGTATTCGACTGCGGCGGTCCCGGACCTGCGGCACACACCGGAGCAGGGGGCGCCGAGGGCAGCGGCGGCGAAGGAGCAGGCGGCGAGGGTCACGGCCCCGGCGGCGAGGGCGGCAGCGAGAGCGGTGACGAGTCCGGTGGATCCGGCAGCGAAGAGGGCAGTGGCGCGAACCTGGCGCCTGATGCTACCTTCGACGCGATTCGCGGCGGCGCGCGGCTCATCATGAACTACGATGCAGCAGGCAACGCCTTCACGGGCACAGTGGAGAACACGACCGCCAGCACGCTGAGCAATGTCAGGATAGAAGTGCATCTGTCGAACGGGACCGAGCTCGGTCCCACGACACCCATAACCCTGGCTCCGGGTGAGACAGCGAATGTGAACCTTCCCTCGACGCAGGCATCGTTCACGGGTTGGATAGCGCATGCCGAGGTCGGCAGCGGAGGCGGCTAAGCCAATCGGAATCGGTAGAGAGGAGGTGTATAGATCTGAAGTGAAATGACATGACAGCAAGGTGTCCCCAGGGGATGGGCGCGATGTCTGCTTGAGGCATCGCGCCCAAGACTGTTTTCAGAAAGTTCTTACACTCGGCGACACCACACCGGACGAGATGGCCTGTAGAGTGACCCCGGCGCTGCACATTCTTACCCTCATCTGTTACGCATCAATATCGGTCCAAGTGATGCCCCCGCGACCCTGCTGCTCATGTTTGGACTCTTGCGGGCGGTGCAATGGCGGGAAACTGTTACCCGTAGGTCGCAACCGGGCTGAAGGTGGCGAACGCGCATATATGTCGATGGCGTCACCTATTCGGACTTGGAAGGTAATGAGACGAACGTGAAATGGAAAGGTCCAAGGAGATAGGACTAGCGAAATGGCAAGTACCGACACACGAGTGGAAGACCTCCTCAACTCTCTTGTTGGCTGCGCCTTTCTGGTTACGCTAGTCGAGACTGGGATCGCTCCAGAAGACCTGGAAGATCCGAAAGTGAGTCTGCGGTTGGCGGCATCGGCCGCAGACTTAGTGGATAGATTCCACATGGACTACAACATGATCGCCGCTGAGTTGCCGGCTCTCGCGAGGGAAAAGGCGGCTCAGGCGCGAGCCGTCGTCGAGCATCCCGGCACCGCGTGGTGGTTCGATGACATAGACCTGAAGGCACAAGCATGGCTCTCCATACACGGAACTCTGACGAAGTTCATCTATGGTACTCCGCCGTATACGTCGGCGTGGCGCCGTCCGGAAAATCCATCGAGAGGTTGGGCACGCTACGCGCAGAAGCCTTATGGCAACCAGGTCACATCAACGCAGTACGGCCCCCTCTTAACTTCCCAACTCATAGCCTATGATGAGCGGGTTGGAGACCATTTATGCGAGTTCCCACTTGCATGGTGGTCGATCCGGATCCTTGAGGAGGTGCGCGTGTACGAGATTCACGGACCTTCGGACTGGCACAGTCTGTGCGTCGGGTATCCTGCAATCGGTACGGATGACGACCGCCTAGTGCCAAATTGGGGAGCGGTAGCGCAAGAGTGGGACGGTGTCCACTTGAGCCTCGGCGGCCTATTGACCGCGGAGCAGCACCGATACGAGTCACCTGTCGGATGGACTATGCTGGATTTCTGGTACGCTGAGCAGACGTATTGGCTGCGTGCGCTGGAGACTGAAACGGAGCGTCAACCGGACTTCGACAGGGGTATGGGAACTCCTCAGATCGAAGGGCTTCGACTTCCTGATCTTGGTAAGCGTCCATAATCTCTCACCAAAACCGGCTTGAAAAGGAAAGCTACTCAGGCTACTGAGGCGGTCACGCGTATCCTTTCAAGGATGCGCGGGGCATTTCTGGTGGGATGTCGGGCTGATTACGCAATTCGCAGTGCCCCCAGGCTCTCGTAGCTAAAGGGCGTATAACCGAATTTATACGGCAGATAGATTGAGCTGGAAAAGGACCGTTTCCTGAAGTGAATTACGGAGAATGCGGAGGAAGTGGGTTACGCAGTCCGTCTTCTGAACATTGATGAGACGAGGTTGGTACTTGACAGTGTTACAAATAAGAGGGATGCGTCATTTCTTAAAACTAAGCCAGAAATAGCCTAGATTTTCCGCATCAAACGATGAGACGATGATGTGGAGCCGGCGTGTGCCTCAATAATGGGCATCTCGATTTGCAGCCGAGGGTGTGCGGGTTTGGAAGCCCGTTGCCGGCTCCAGAGCGGCTATACATGTGCGTGATGTGCTCTCGTATGCCGTATTTTGATTATATATGTCGCTCGAAACTTGGCGCAAGTTAATTAAAGTCTAGTGTTTTAGTTCTATTAGAGTGTAGTAGTAATGCTTATATTTTATCCAAATATGCCGAAACCACTTAGAAACTGGAAGGAAGAATTGAGAGACCGAGAATACCAGTAGTTGGAGAGTCAACTGATGCTCATGTTCTGAGGATCTGGCACGGCGATGAAGTGTTCGGGAATGGCTTATAGAGTGAAACGATTGCAGTCGCCAAAGACTTAATCTAGTAGAAAACTTGATTGTAGAATCGCAGTCAACCAGTTTGGTTTCAAGAGGGAGAAATAAATGGGACTTGCTGAATGGTTCAAAACCTTCAACTCAAATATACAAGTGCAAAATGCCGGGACAATTTCGACCCGATATAAAAATATCACACAAAGGCTAAATCGGGACTTCTATGGTTCTTCGTCTGAAACCAGTCACAGCCTGTATGTGGGGTCGTATGGACGAAACACGGCTATTCAGGGTTTCAGCGACCTTGATATGATTTTCCAGTTACCATCCTCAGTCTACCGCCAATACGACCGACACTCTGGAAACGGACAATCTGCGCTCCTACAGGAAGTGCGCAGCTCTATAGCCAAGAGATATCCAAGCACATTCGTCAGTGCGGATGGACAGATCGTGGCAGTGCCTTTCAGCGACGGCATAACCTTCGAAGTTGTGCCCGCGTTTCTCAACGATGACAAGAGCTACACTTTTCCCGACACAAATAATGGAGGCAGCTGGAAGGTAACAAACCCCAGACCAGAAATCGAGGCTATTAGAACTAGGAACGCAGCCTGCAACTCAAACTTAGTTCCACTGTGCAGAATGATGAGAGCGTGGAAGTCAGAGTGGTCTGTGCCTATCGGCGGTCTTCTGGTAGATACGCTGGCATACCAGTTCATAGACAACTGGAAACATAAGGACAAATCCTTTCTGTATTATGACTACATGTGCAGAGACTTCTTCCTCTTCATGGCTGAACAGAGCAGGGAGCAGAGTTACTGGAGAGCTCCAGGAAGTGGCCAGTACGTGTATGGTAAGGGCCTCTTCCAAGCAAAGGCAAACCAGTGTTACAAGATAGCGTTGGGCGCCATTGAGCACGAAAGTGCCTCGCCATCCCAGGAGAGGTCGGCAAAGAAAGAATGGAGGCGGATTTTTGGAAGTTCATTCCCATCGTGACGAATCTGCTGGAGATACGCCCGTCCTTGAGGCACAACTTCGAGAGTCCTTTGGTAGAGTCACTTACTCTCACAAGACGCAAGAAAAGTGTGCCGACATCCTTCTATGTTGGGCGTCTCGTATAAAGAACGCTCAAATTATGTTGGCAGCACTCTCAAGCGTTGGCATCATTTCGACACTATTCGGGAGTGGAGTGGTTGGTTCGGCCACCGGTAGTTTGTTGGCCGCCACTCTTCTCGCATTGAATCTATACACAAGAGAGAATGACATGGTTGCCACGGCTCAGAACCATAGACAAGCGGCCAGCAAAATGTGGCTCATAAGAGAAAGATACCTGTCAATTATTACAGATCTGAAAATTGGCAATAAATCAATAGAAATTATTCAGCAGGAGAGGGATGGCTTAGTGTCCGAGCTAGGAGCGATCTACTCCTCCGCTCCCAGTACCAATTCGCGAGCGTACGAAAGAGCCCGAATTGCACTCAAGTACAATGAGGAAATGACATTTTCAGTCAATGAAATTGACTCCATGCTACCCATTGAATTGAGAAAGACACAGAATACGTCATCATCCACTTAGCGGCACATTAAGGGACACCACTCCGCATCCCCAAAAGGAAACTTTTCTGAGTGCAAGGAAATACCGCAAAAGCTTGCATCCGGTACACCTCTCCCTAGCTGGCATACCGTCTTAAAGTGGACACCCTACCGCTAATTGGCAACAATGATTCTGAGAAAGTATTGCGCCGAGCAGGAAGGAATTATGGTAGACGTCTCTTCATCAGAAGCCAACCGACAGCACCGAGAGCGACGGCGACGCTCGGAGTCGTCAGACAAACGGCAGACGTTCAGCAAGCGCCCGGAATACCTCAAGGCCGACTCGTGGAGCATCCTATTCAAATCAACTCCCGGTCCGACCGCAAACCGGCTGATAATCGAGAAGTGGCGTGCCGGCTTGCCGAGTATTTGAATCTCTCGTCGTTGAAGCGAAAACATCCTTGGTACAGACCGACACCATCCGCGTGAACGCCATCGTGGGTGCCGCAATTTCTTCAAGCAGTGGCCGGACGGAACGCCCCGCGGCATCTGGCTATGCGGCGATTGCATCGACAGGCGCCCTGTGCCGGCGCAAAAGAACTGACGCCAGCGCCGACAGGCGCTGGAATTCTCCCCCGCTATGCTGGCAAGGTACACTAGGGGTGATAAGGCGCTCAAGTTATTTACTTAGGAGATGTTCGGACATGGAAGTAGTTGCTAAGGAATGGCATGAAAGAAGGCCAGCCGACCCAAACAACATCGATGCAATGATTCACACCTTGGATTGTTACCACGCTCGCCCGAATGCTCCGAGTTGGCGCCGGTTCACATCGGTCGAGACGGCACTTGCTCACTACGAGTTGTCTTATGTCGGTAGGTGCTGTTTGGGTGGTGGAGGCCACCCACACCTAGATAGAAATTAAAAGGAACGTATGCGATGAGTGCGACTTACGACTGACGCCAGCGCCGAACGTGGTGAACTTGGTCGGCACAGTTAACAGCTAATTATAACGAATTGTGATAGAGAAGAGCCTCACACCTCCGAGGACCCGTGCCGGTCCGCGCGACGGCGGGCCAAGTTGGGCCAACGAATCACCGGTCCTGCGCGCTCCAGGCGCGACTGACATCACGAACGACGATAATCGCGAACTTCCGGCAGTACGCATAACGTTACCTCGGCGCAGACGAAAAGGGACCCGTGTGACCACTGAATCTTCGACCGCGATCTCCCGCCGGCGCAGGCCCCGCGGGCGCTATCCGAAAACACAGGACGGCGCGACTCCCAAACGTCAGAAGCGCATACCGGAGTACCTGAACTCGAAGAGGTGAACGCCATCATCAGGGCAGCGACCAACTCGAAGGCGAAGCTCCTGATGCTGGAGCAGTGGCGGGCCGGTCTTCGTGTGTCTGAGGCACTCGATCTCGAAGTGCGGGACCTGTCGCTCGATACGGTCACTCCCACGCTCAGGGTACGTTCAAGAAAGGGCGGCAAGACAAGGCTTGTGCCGGTGCACACGGAACTGCACGGAGCGCTCGGCAGCGCCCAGGCTTATGAGGACATTGGCAATGCCAGAATCGTTGAGGCTCATCCAGCGACCGCCTGGCGCTGGGAGCAGTCGGCAGTGAAACATGCCGAAGAGCTGGGCGCGATTGCGCCGGGGAAGCGAGTCGGGACGCACACTCTACGCCACAGCTACGCGCGGCACCTGCTGATGCACGGCATCCCCATCAACTACTTGTCGAGCTGGCTAGGACACTCGTCGATACAGACGACACTCATCTACCTGGAGCTTGTGCCGGATCCGACGGGGAGTCTAGCAGCGATGCCATGACGGGATCCGTGTTGGGAGTAGTGGCTAGTTTGAGTCCTATTCTTGCTGGAAGGAGTGTGTGGCGACTCACTTACATCTGCACGGCACAGAAAATTGTTGCGAGAATTGACTGATCCTTACAGGTGACTATGACAATGGACCTACAAGAGAAAGCCACTGACGACCTCGTCGCGATGCTGCAGGAAACTCAACATCGAGTGGACACTCTCGTGCAGTCTGCTAGTGACATATTCAAGCAGTCAGAGCTAGCTGAGTGGGATGAGAGTCTCTATCAGAAAGGCAGAGCGCTATTAGCTGAGTCCCGAAAGCTTTTCGAAGAAACAACACCGGTCGCCGAGGAGGTTGAGCGTAGAATTGGCCCGGAAGTAATCCAAGAACTCGGATTGCTTCGTGGCCTGCAACTAGAATACCTTGATCAACGCTGGTATCGAAGGGACCTCACGACGCAGACAGTCCCGGCAGGAAACGACATTGATGACAGCCTGCCCGATGCCCTTGAGAATCTGAAATCAATGGTTCCTATATCTTGGTGGCGGCGTCAACAGTCACTGTTGACTGAAGAACGGCGAAAAACCGTTCTCCGTCCCCTGCAGTTGTGCGGTAGAGAACGGTGGGCCCCGGACCTTACTACTATTCATAGATATGCTTACTATCTCAGTGTGGCCGATGACCATCTTGAGAAAAAACCGCTCCTCGACATGTACACGTCGGCTAGAGCGGTACCCCAGATATGCTCCCTTGGAATGGCTCTGCCGTATCTGAAGAAGGTCAAGGGAGCCGAACAGAAACTTCGCGAGCTCTGGAAAGCACCGAGTGCCGAGACGGACGCGAGGTTCTTCGAATTACTAGTGGCTGCCGCCTTCGCCCGCATGGGGCACGACGTAGAATTCATCGAAACATCGGCCACAAAGACGCCAGACTTGCGGATACATGGTATGGCGGTCCCGTTAGTGGTCGAATGCAAGCGTCGACAGGCACTCAACACGTACGAAGCCATGGAATTCTCTACTATAAGAGGCGTCTTTGCGAATCTACGCGCCATGCGGGAAGAACTGGGATTGGTGGGTGAACTTGACATCAAATTTAAGCAACAGATTAATCAGGTCTCGGGCAACGTTATTGAGCAGACTATTCGGGACTTGACGAAAAGTTTGTCTCCATACGCTGACGTGGAAACTGAATGGGGCAACCTTCATCTGAAACCTCTTGAGGTGTCAAAGAATTTTGAACCGACTCGCCTTTACAGTCCGGAATTCTTGCGTGACGTGTTTGACATCGATCTAGAGTTAGACGAATTCGACGGAATCTGCGCAATTGCTAAAAACAGCCAGGCACCTGTCGTGGATCGGGCAGACTTGCCGTTCCTATTAAAGTGGACTAGTGTCTCCGAAGCTGCGATTGAAAGAAAGCTGCAGACCATCAGGAACCTGTGGATTGAAGCCGTAGAACAAATACCCACCGGGGAAGCAGGTCTAATTTATCTCGCCTACGAGGAGGGTCACCGCCCAACATTGGCCGACAAGAGAACTGACACTATAAGAAATCTTGCGAGCACAATCTATTTCAAACGTAGGGCAATCAGTGTACCAATGACTGTGATTCTGAGGCTCCTCCCAAACCTCTTATTGGAAGGGCGACCTGACTTCATTGAAAGTGCGATTCCTCTAGTTAGTGGAGAGAGAGCGGAGTTTGAATTCTGGGCCAAAGAGACGCCTATAAACATTTTTGTACCGCATCCCAAAGAGGGTCACTATTCATAGGGCAGATGGGAATAAGCGAATCGTCCACCCCATTATTGTCCGCCGGTTCTAGTTTCATTTAAAGGAAATCTTATGCCCCGAAGAAATCATAGGCAGGGAGAAAACATAGGTAGATGGACACTCATTGACTTTCTTGGCTCTGGCGGAAATGCGGAAGTATGGCGGGCTTCTGACGGGAGTGATGAAGTCGCTCTCAAGATATTACATCGTACTCAGCAAAACTCTGAGCCATATCAGCGTTTTCGGCAGGAGATTATGGCTCTCGAAATGATCGGCGATCGGCCCGATGTGGTTCCGCTAATCGCAAAGCACCTACCAGACAGTCCGTCAGATAATGGCCCTGCCTGGTTGGCAATGCCTATCTGTGTTCGCCTAGATGAAGCGCTTGAGGAAGCTACACTTCGTGAAGTCGTGGATGCGGTCAGTGATATTGCCGAATCATTGGCAGACCTTCACGAGAGCTATAACATACATCACAGAGACCTCAAACCTGCCAATCTCTACATGTATTGCGATAGAGCCGCAATTTCGGACTTTGGCCTTGTTGATATTCCAAATGCCTCCGCCCTCACAGTACCTGGTAGAAAAATGGGACCTTTGTTTTTCATGCCAGATGAAATGATATTTGATGCGATGCGTGCTGATCCTGCTCCTGCTGATGTATTCTCTTTATCCAAAACGTTATGGGTTCTGTGCACCAACCAAAGATGGCCACCTCAAGGGGAGCAACGTGCCGAAAATGAATTGCATTCCATTAAGCCTTACACTTCGTTCCACCCCTTAGCTAATCTTCTCGACCAACTCATCGAACGATGCACCAATCCAGAACCTTCGGCTAGACCTACTATGAAACAGGTCGCTGACGACTTACGCTCTTGGTTGAATCTTGACGATACGACGCCGCAAGAAACCACAGAAATTTCAGCTATTTTCGACAGACTTCGGAGAGCAACGGAGTCAACGTTGCGACAGAGGGATGAAGAAGAAGCGTTGAATCGATGCTTCCGGGAAACTGTTACAAGGCTCCAAACTCTGATGAGACCATTGGACGATTCTATTGCGGGCAGATACGAGCTGGCGAGTGTAGGCCAACCTAGCAATCGAATCAAGTCTCTGGTTGGACGAGGGTGGGATGTCGATGTGACCAACGAATACGTCCATGCGGCGATTTTGCGAGGGCGAGGTGAAGTATCAATTAACCTTTACTTGGGCGTTGTCATAAGATCAGTTAGCAGTAATGAGCTCGAATTTGGCGGAGCTTACTTCATTGGTTTTGAAGAAGCATTGGGCAGTTGGGGCAGTTGGACGTCCGACAGTAGGCGATTACCTTGCCCGTCCATAACCCTCGTGGACGAACTTTCTTCGCTAGTTCAGATAATGGAAGAAAAGTTTGCTGAATGGCTTGAGAGATTTACAGCGACACAGGGGGCTTCATGATTCGTAGCAATGAGCTGTGGATTCTCCTGTATATAAAGTCCTCTCTTGAATGATGGTAGCTCAATTGGTGGGAAGGTCTGAGGTGGACCCAATAAGTCGGACAGGTGGCTAAGAGAGAGTCCCGCTCATAGAATGAAGGAAAAAGAGGAGCAGGAAGAAGCACAGTCCGGGATTCAAGGCCAAGGTGGCGTTGGTCGCGCTCCGTGGAGAAAAGACCGTTGCCCAGTTGGCCACCCGGTTTGAAGTTCATCCCACGCAGATTCATACTTGGAAGAAGGCCCTGATCGAGGGAGCGCCCGAGGTCTTCGGCAGCGGCAGTGCAAAGGCGGACAGGGATCAGGAAGCGCTGACTGCGCATCTGTACCAGCAGATTGGTCAGCTCAAGGTGGAGCGGGATTTTCTGTCGGGGAAGTCCGGGCTATGAGTCGGCGCAGGCGTCTGGCTATGGTGGATCGAGGACACCCCGGACTCTCGGTAGTGAAGCTGTGTCGTCTGTTGCGGCTCAGCCGTTCCTCGGTGTACTACCGGCCGGCACCGGCTAAGCCTGCGGACCTGGAGTTGTACGAGCGGGAGCGGCTACACCAGTCTCTGGGATATCGGACTCCGGCGCAGGTGTTCGCATCGGGAAGGCCGCTCAGGTGTCTACCACCAGACCAGGTATCAGCCTTATTATCCCGTGAGACAGTGTCAGACTTTACAGCGGGAGCCTCTCTTAACTTAGCCCCTTTGCTGTCCTAACTGTGGGGTCCACTCCAGTCTAATGTCAATGTCCCCCTGTAACTTGCCCAGGGCAATCGTATCTTATTGAGAGAGCGCCTTTAGCAGATAGTCGTGGTCCCACCCCGCCCTCTTGCGCTTGGCTGCAATGCCTACTCGCAGAGTGTTCTCATGCTTGAGCATGTTCAATGCCATTCGACGCAGCACAGCGAACATCTCCGCTCCGATGAGCGCATCGACTAGTGAGAGTCTGGAGCAGTTCCTCGGCAGGCTTCCCGATCTGTGGAGACAGGGCGAAGTGCGTGCGACGCACGAGGCAGAAGCGCAAAATGCGAGAAAGCCTCGCACGTGGCGGACGCATCCTGATCCATTCGAAGGAGTATCTGTGTTAATTGTCAAGCCGGATCGGCTTGATAAGATGGACAGCCGCTCCCGTGCTGTTTCACCCATGGAGTGCCTCGACGCGCTACAGCGTTGATCTGCATTAGAAGCTTGCGGGCCACCGCGATCGTAGCTACCTTCCCAGGTTTGCCGCGCTCCCGAAGACGCCGGTAGAAGTCGCGCAGGTCGCCATCTATCCTGAGCACCGCCCAAGCGCAGATATACAGCGCCCGGCGTACCGTACCACGCCCGCCT
>MPND01000089.1 GCA_002238855.1 SAR202 cluster bacterium bin90 | reverse complement strand
CCCAGCGTTGATCGCTGTGAATCCGTTCGAAGAGTATGCGGTTGTACTCGTCTGCGGACATTGCCAGTGTTGAGTTCCCGACTCGACTGTAGGCGATGCCGCGGTAGGTGTACGGCCTTAACGTACCCTGATCAACGTTGACCACAATGACTTCATGGTTCCCACTCACACGGATTCGCTCAACTGTCGGAAAAGCGGGAGGGTCGATTCGCTGAAGTTCGGCGCTCAACTCCTCAATGGTGCGGTCGCTGACCTGCTGTCCGGCGACTACGCCGACCGCCGTCACGCCGAACAGAACCTGTCCGCCGCGCTGGTTCAGAAAGGCGCACACTGTCCTGGACGCCTCGCGGCGTGTTCCGGTAGTCTTCTTGAATTCCAGCGTCTCTGATTCGCCGGTCTGGACTAGTTGCGCAACTTGGTCAATGTCCATGGATGTACACCATTCCCTGCGGTCTGGGAATCCTCCATCTCATCCACAATCTCCATCGTACGCACGCTCACCGCGCACACCCGCCCCAGCAGCTCGATCACATCTTCCTTGTAGTCCGTGAATCTGTACGTGTTGAATCGCTCTCTGATAGTCGGATCGCGCGGCTTCTTCTCCTTGTACTGGTCCAGCACCCACTCCAGCGCCGACCTGCTCCCCAGCCTGTACTGCCAGGCAACCGACGGCACACCCTGCAGCACCGTCTCCGAGTCTATCTGGATCTCTCCGCGCTCCTTATCCGTCGCATTAGCTCGCAGCATCACCCTCGGCACAGCCCCTGCCGGTGTAACCGCTCTGTCCACCCGCCTCAGACAATAAGGCTTCACATTCTCGAACCCTATATGCAAGTCCAGCAGCCCTCGCCCCATGCTCACCCACGCAGCCCAGTTGTCGTACAACGGCAGTCGCGGGAACTCCCGCAGCAAATCAACCTCGAACTCCTTCCTGTACGCTGGGTCATGCAGCACCGCGTATGTATACGCGAACACATCCTCCGCCGTGATGCTCTCACTGCCCACGACCTCTTGGAAATGCTCCCCAAACTCCTCATGATAGTGCTCATTGATCCGTCGCAGCCCCCACTCCGTGATATTGCTCACCCGCTCCCCGTCCTCCGTGTACCGGTAGAGGGGCAGGCATTGTGTATCCCCTGTGAAATGGAAGTCGGCTAAACAACCCGCTGCCAAGGCGTAGAAGTGCTTGCCGTTCACGCAGAAATTGATGGCTTTATTCGGCTGCTTTAAGTCCGTGCCAAACATTTCATAGTGATTTCTGGTAAGAACATCGTTCATTGTGAAATCGGCAAAGTGGTGCTTTGCGATGAACGGGCGATACAGGGATTGGATGCGGTTTGCTTCGCTATAAACGATGCGACGCTCGCGCCCAAACTCGTTGCGTAAATCACGACTCCACTTGATAACGGCCGGGTACGATTTGTCATTTCTGTCTAGTAGTTCGTTGTATTTATCGGCGAAGTACAGTGCTTTGTTCCTGAGATTGTGAAGATCAAAGTCAAAAACCCAGTCGTCGCGGTTGGACTTCATTCCATTGGAGAACAGTCTGAAAACTGCTTGCTCATCTTCTGTGGTCTTGGCGAATTTCGTTTGCCTGTCAGCGAGCGGTATAAGGTAGTCAAAGTCGGGATTAGATTGATTAAGCCAGTTGTTGCGCTTATCGGGCGAGATTTGCTCGAACTCAATATCGCTGACTTCTGCCTTGTCCAAGTACGCTAGTTTATCTATTGCAATCTCGGCGTCCTCTCGCTCGGCGTAGTGTATGCCGCAATCGCCGAGCTTTGCCTTTTCCCGCACGAAGAACCCGATAGCGACGCCCGTCTGTATGCCGAACACATTGTGCGTAGTGCCGGAAATTTTGGGATTCCGCCGCACATCCGAACCTAGGTCAAGTAGGTAAACGTCGCTGAATTCTTGCGCGGCAACCTTACGGAAGCCGTCATCTTGTCGTGCATCAATGTATGCGCGGTTAGTTATGAATGCGATTACGCCGTCATCATCCAATCTGTCAGATGCCCACCGCAGAAAGCGTTTATACATATCATACTGGTGCGTTCTCTGCGCTGTGCCTTCCTTGATGTAGGTATCCCGAATGCGTCTGTCAATCTCAGGGTAGACGCGGTTCGCGCCACCGTCTCCCCAAAGCGTTGCGCTGTCGTTATACGGCGGGTTGCCGAGTATCACGCTTATGTCTTCATCGTTCTGAAACCGCATCCGCTCTCGGTTTTCAGACGACAAGCGTCCCAGCTCGAACGCGCCCTGCCGCTGCACCGCGCCGCCCGTCGCTCCCTTCCAGTCCATGTTGTCCAGCGTATCCACGAACACCAGGTTCGGGAACTCCAGGTACTGCCGCGTCTTCTCCCGGTATGTGTACTCGATGTTCAGGTTCGCGATGTAGTATGGCAGTATCGCCACCTCGTTTGCGTGCATCTCGCACCTGTACTTGTGCTCCAGCCTGTCCGCCGGCAGGTACTCGATCAGGTTCGTGATGAACGTCCCCGTCCCCGTTGCCGGGTCCAGTATCTGCACATTCTCGTCCGCCAGACGCCGCCCGAAGTGCTTTTGCAGCAGGTAGTCCGCCCCCCGTATGATGAAATCCACCACCTCGTTCGGCGTATACACCACCCCCAGCCTGTCCGCAGCAGCAGGGTTGTACGCCTTGTAAAAGTCCTCGTATATTCTCTTTAGGAAATTCTGCTTCTCGGCGTAGTCCGCGATTTCGTCCGCAGCCCTGCCTATTACGCCGTAGTACCCTCGCAGCCGGTCGATAGCCTGCCGACGGGGGTCGCCCGTGAAGAATGTACGCTCAAGCGCGTCAAGCTGGCTGGCGATATTGTTCTCGCGGTGGAACTGGTCCTCGGCGAACACTCGCAGAAAGATGTCCTTCGTCAGGATGTGCTGCAGCAGCATTTCCCGCACATCCAACTCAGACACATCCGGCCCGATGCTCTGGTGGCAAAGGTCGAGAAAACCCTTCGCCGCCGTCTGATACTCTGCATTCTCCGTCTCCGCCTCTTCCACCGCCTGCCGCAGATTCTCTATCACCGAAGGCAGGTCCGTCTTGAACTGCTCCTGCGCCTTCCGGAACTCCTGGATCGCCGGAAGTTCGTAGTCCAGGAACCGTCGTATCAGCCGGTGCAGCTCTCCCGGGCGTGTCATGTCCACCCGCATCGCCACATCCCCGTTCTGCACCAGTACCGCCGTCTCTGAGTCTTCGAAGATTATGTTGTCCCGCGGGTATCCCAGGTTGAACTTGTTCTGAATCTCCGCATCCAGGTCGTCGTGCGTATCCTTCGCCTCCCAGTACCCACGCGCCATCCGCAGCGAGTCCTTCACCGTCCCGTCCGGGTACACTTGGCCCTTGTAAGCGAGTTCGTCCACTAGGGCTAATCGCTCCCGGTGCTCACGGCAGTACGAGTCCAGACATACGGCAAACGCCCGCCTGATACTTGACTCGTTATCTGAGCCGCCAAAGTCTAATAAGCGTTGCAGTTCCTCTCGATACCGGGCTATATGAGGATAAGTGGGCATCAACAACTTCGTCTTGTCCCTTTGGTAAGTGTGAGGATAGAAAGAATGCTAATCACTGGTTGCCGCCCCGTCAAATGCGTCGCAAAGCCGCTTGACATGTATTAGGAGCATCATTTTCCGATGAGGCAACAGGCCGGCAAAGATGGAGGTGTAACATCTAGTATCAACATCAACTAGGCTTGGTATTAGAGTTAGCTTACGATGCAATAACTGCGGGCCCTCGTGCCACATAGACTAGGAGCCCGTCTGAGGATTGACAGACGTAGCTGTCGGGTCAGGGAGAACAGGCCTCGCCGACCATCGGCGCCGACCGCAGCCATTCAGACCAGGGTCGCTTTTCCGATAGCACTGTGTTGACGCTCTCAGTGAAGTCGGTGATGCGATGTACAGACCTGTTGAGTGGCGCTCTACCGGACAGATCGACACCACAGCGGAACAGCTTCAGCAGGTTGTGACCGGTGCAGATCAGCGACCACTCACCGCTGACCTTCTCCAGGCCCCGCAGCAGGAACTGACGGAAGCCCCGGCCCTGCTTGATCTGGCCGAACACCGGCTCCACCGTCTGCATCCGCAGCGCGTAACGTTGCCGACCCCGTTTGGTCTGCAACTTCCGGCGCATCCGGTCCCTGGGAGACAGATGACCAGGTATGCGACCTCGGGGCGCGGGCGGGATCGACCTGCCGTGGCGGGTCTTCTCCGGCGCGATGAACGGGTCCACCCCAACCGGAGTACGAGGACATCTCGGCCAGTTACCGTATGGGGCAGAGCCGGTTCCGGATGGCCCGTAAGGCATCATCGCAGTTGACGTATAACAACAGTGTCTGTTGTATCATAAATTATCATTAACTCTGGCAACTACATGAATAATCTGTGAAAAAGGTTAAAACCTGTCCCTGCGAAGGCAGGGGATCGGGGTGAAATTGCTATTCACCCACCTGAATGGAAACGCTATCGATAACATGCCTGCGCTAACCACCATTTCTTAACTGGAGCAGACTCGCCACTCATTATGCCGGCAGCCACCATGCGGGACGCGCTCTGCGCCCCTGCGTGGTTCCCGTTAAGAATGAATGTGTGGTTAGTAACGCGCAACCTGTAATCGCAAAGGGGAATCTTTCATGAACACAGCGTCAAAACTCGCAATCGCCGCCGCCATTGCGGTCGTAGCTTTTGCCTCACTGCTCATATCGGTAAGAGCGCAGCAGCCCGACTACACTACGCAATGCTCCAACGGCGTCGCCGTCTCGGACCCACAGAACAACCCGGGCCTCGTGCAGGACTGCGCCGCGCTCCTCGCCGCGAGAGACGCCTTCGCCGCTGACCCGCCCCTCAACTGGTCTCCGGACACCTCAATACACGACTGGGAAGGCATAACCTTAGAATCAACACTGGAAGGCTCTTACTTTCGGAATAGGGTAGTCGAAATATACCTACAGAACGACGGGCTGACAGGTAGCATCCCGCCAGAACTGGGCAACCTTGCCAATTTAGGTCGGCTAGACCTTGACTATAACCAACTGACAGGCAGCATCCCGCCAGAACTGGGCAATCTCACCAATCTCCGAGATTTAGAATTCAGCAACAACCAGTTGACGGGCAGCATTCCGCCTGAGCTGGGCAATCTCACTAACCTGCAACAGTTGATCCTCAGCAACAACCAGTTGACGGGCACCATTCCACCAGAACTGGGCAATCTCACCAATCTCTATAATTTGCTTCTGAATGACAATCAGTTGACAGGCAGCATCCCGCCAGAACTGGGCAATCTTACCAATCTCAGCGGCTTGTTTCTCAGCGACAACCAACTGACCGGCTGTATCCCCCTAGCACTGAGTGATGTATTTTACCACGATTTTGGCTTGCTCGGCTTGCCCCTCTGCGACACGGCGGACACTACGCCCACGCCCACTCCCCCACCTCCACCGCGTCCTACGGCCACGCCCAACCCCGCTTCCACCGCGACGCCCCCCCCCCCCCCGCCTCCTACGCCCACGCCAACGCCTGCTTCGACTGCGACGCCCACCGCGCCCACAGTTCCTAAGCCCGACTACACCGCGCAATGCTCCAACGGCGTCGCCGTCTCGGACTCGCAGAACAACCCGGGCCTCGTGCAGGACTGCGCCGCGCTGCTTGCCTCCAAGGACACCCTCGCCGCTGACCCGCCCCTCAACTGGTCCGCCGACACATCAATTCATGGTTGGGAAGGCGTGAGTTTGAGATCAACATTGGTGGGCACATACTATCGGAATAGGGTAGTACGATTAGAACTCTCTCACAATCGTTTAACAGGTAGTCTGCCGCCAGAGTTGGGTAATCTCGACAAGTTGGGTTTCTTGATCATTAGGCTAAATAGCCAGCTGTCCGGAAGTATCCCAAGTGAGTTGGGTAACCTCATAAATTTGGAGTGGTTATGGCTCAATAATAACCATTTGACGGGCAGCATTCCGCCAGAATTGGGCAACCTTGGGAAGCTGGGACGGTTGTACCTCAACGGTAACCAGTTGACGGGCAGCATTCCATCCGAGCTGGGCAGCCTTGTCCATCTGTGGGATTTGCGTCTCTCCGATAACCAATTGACTGGCTGCATCCCGGCTTCGCTGAGTGATGTATCTAACCACGATTTCGGCTCGCTTGGATTGCCTGTGTGCGACGTTTCAAGCGTTCCTACCCCCACACCTCCGCCTATCGCCACGCCAACGCCTGCTCCGACTACGACGCCTGCAGTGCCCACGGTTCCCACCGAAGTCCTGAACAGGTTGAGTGCGCTTGAAACCGTTGTTGCGTCATTGGAAGGCAGGATAGCCGCGCTGGAAGCGGACGCCGCGAGACCTGAACCTACGCCCACGCCGACGCTCACTCCCACCTCGCCGCCCAACACCGGTCAAACGCCTACCGCGACGCCAATTCCCAGCCCTACTCCTCAGTCTGTCGTCGAAGCCTGCGTACAAGCAATCCAGATCGCCGGAGCCGTATCATTGGTCAACGGAAATTGGAGCGGAGACTGCGAAGCCTCAAGCCCATCTCCGGAAGGCGGCGTCAGATACGCGCGCTTCTACACTTTCACCCTGAGCGCCCCTTCCAGCGTAACCATAGACCTCACTTCGGACGTGGACACGCACCTGTACTTGAGGGAGGGTGAGGGACGCGACGGCGCTGTGGTCGGCGTGAACGATGATGTCGATACCGACGCCGGAATCCTGGACTCGCGCATACAGGCAGATTTGCAGCCCCGCGCTTACAGCATAGAAGCGACAACTTTCAGGCCGCAAATCGCCGCAGCCTTCCAAGTCATCCTGACAATCCGGTGATGAAAGGAAAAAGTTCTTTCCACTGTGGTTAAGGTTTGGCCAGTATCCACCAAAGAGCGTTGTGACTGCGCCGTATAAGCGGAAAGGAGAGTCGGGGATGAGATCGGTCTGGACAGATTTCGGAGAGATGGTGCCTCCGGCAGTCCGTTGACAAACCTCCGGGGACGGTGAAGAGGCGCTTATGGCCCGGAGGCAGCAGGGAACCTTCACCGGACAGTCCGTTGCCGAGTTGAGCGGACATCTGACAGGGTCGCAGATGAGGATGAAGTTGGCGGACCGGTAGAAGACGCCGTGTCAACTCGGTAACGGAATGGTTCGCAATCTGGCCTGCGCAAGGCCGAATTGTGTTCCCCAGGGCTAGCCCAAGGTAGGCGCAAGGAAACAGTGAGAAATGTTTCACCTGACCAACCTCTCCCTACCTGAGCATCGCCCTTAAACCTGACAACCTAACCCTGATATACAACAATCTCTCAAGTAAAGTGTTGCGCGAAGGCTCTGTCACCAGCCGATAAGCAGGTTAAGCCAGTGGTGAAGAGGCCTTGAGTACGCCGTTGCTGCGCTTGCAGCAGCCGGGCTACCCAGTCAGGGACTGCTATCGTAACATAGAGCCACCGCAGCTCGCGCATCGAAATTTGCAGGGTGGTATCCTCGTGTGAATAGCGAGAGGAACACGATGCCTACCAAGCCCTCAAAGCCATTCGACGAAGACCTCCCTCAAGGTCGCTTGCTTACGACGGAAGAGGATCGGGAGATGAAGGAAAACCTGGCTCGCCGGAACTTCGGCATGAGCCTCGATGAATTCGCGCAGGCTTGGAAGGCCGGCGAATTCGCCGGCGACAAGGAAAAGCACGGAGATGTCGTTGTCCTGGTGAAGACGTTGCCTGAGTATTGGGCAGATTGACTACCGGCACCACCCGAGGTACAAAACGGATGAAGATATTGAAGCAGTTCCTGGTTTACAATTTCGGCGCGTTCGCTCTGATGGTGGGAGCGGTACTCCTGATGTTCGCAGGGCTGCCGTGGGAGTTGGCGTTCCTCCTTCTGATATTTGGAGGACTGGCCTGGACTGTGTTCTTCATCATACGCCAAAATAAGCGCGGGGCAGCCGGAGACGGCACGCCGACTGGGTGAGAGCGTTGCGGCAAGCCCGGCACTCCACAGCTGCAGTTTCAGCACCTGGCGTGACGGTCTGCTATCCTTGTAATGGTAGCCGCAACAATCAAGAGGAAACATCATGCTTACCAAGCCTACAAAGACATTCGACGAAGACCTCCCTCAAGGTCGTATGCTCACCGAGGAAGAATCTCGCGAGATGAAGGAAAATCTTGCCCGAGAATACTTCGACATGAGCCTCGATGAATTCACAGAGGCTTGGAAAGCCGGCAAGTTCGATGGCGACAAGGAAAGGCACGGCGATGTTGTCTTCTTGGCGGCGATGTTGCCAGAGGCGTGGGAAGATTGACCACAGGCAGAACTCCAGCCGAAGCTGTCAACAACTACCGGAGCTATGTGCAGAGACCACTTTCCTGTGTGACGGATGGAGTGGTTGGAGTTGATGGCGGATATTATCCCTCCCTTCACCCTCATTTTCTTACTATGAACGGCGGACGGCCCGCCACCCTCGGAGGCCCGTCGCGGCTCAGGCTCCGGGTGCAGCAGAATTACCGGGTACTTGAGTCCAGACTGACCGGCGACGGTTGGCACGTCGCTGTTGTGGGCTACAACTATGCCGTCCTTGACGCTGAACTCACAGAGGTCTTGCTTTATCACTGGCATCCGATTGGCAACAGCCCAATCGCAACGCCTCATCTACATCTCAGACAGAGAGCGGAGGTCGGACGCGCAGAAGTCCGAAACGCTCATCTGCCCACAGGAGATGTTTCTCTGAAAGCAGTCCTCCGCGTTCTCATAGAGGAAATGGGAGTGCAGCCAAGGCGACCTGACTGGGATTCGATACTGACGTAAATGCGCCGCCCTCGCGCGGATCGGTGCTTAAGTCGGCGTTTTCAGCCCGAATCCGCAAAATCCGTCCCTGGCAAATCGTCGTAGAGCCTCTGTATTCAGGCCCGAGGACTCATGCTGAAATGGATGCAGGGCCCGAGCCTGTGGCGATACGGACACGAATCTAAGGCGGATTCCCCCACTCATTTCAGCCCGAGCGGATAAAATGGCCGGTTACGGCACAGCCGCAAGATTCCCGGATGGGTCCGGCACAAGCTCCATGTAGATCAGTGTCGTCTGTATCGAGTTGTGGCCGAGCCAGCGCGAGAGGTAGTTGATCGGGATACCGTTCATCAGCAAGTGCCGGGCGTAGCTGTGACGCAGTGTGTGCGTCCCGACCCGCTTCCCCTGCGCAATCGCGCCCAACTCCTCAGCACGTTTCACCGCGGTCTGCACCCAGCGCCACGCGGTCGCGGGATGAGCCTCGACGATTCTGCCTTGGCTGATGTCTCCGTAAGCCAGGGCGCTACCGAGTGTTCGTGCAGCTCCGGATGCACAGGAACAAGCCATGTCTTACCGCCCTTGCCTGAACGCACTCTGAGCGTTGGAGTGGCCGTATCGAGCGACATGTCCCGCACTTCAAGGTCGAGCGCCTCGGACACACGAAGACCGGCCCGCCATTGCTCCAGCATGAGCAGCTTTGCCTTCGGGTTGGGCGCTGCCCTGATGATGGCGTTCACCTCGTCGGGTTCGAGGTATTCCGGTATGCGCTTCTGGCGTTTGGGAGTTGCGCCGTCCTGTGTTTTTGGATAACGTCCGCGGGGCCTACGCCGGCGGGAGATGGCTGTGGTCGGTTCTGCTACCATACTGACCTCTGAGTTGCACTTTCGCGTGCCTATTCCTCCATTGTGTCCCGGGTAATTCCAGAAATGAAAAAGGCGCTGTTGAGTCTCTGATTGGTGGGGTCGAGGAGCACATCTATATCCTCGGTGGTCACCGGCTTAGCACTATCAAGGCCAATAACAGGAAGGCTACCAACCAGACAAAGATTCCGACCATCGCAGTCCAGCGCTTCACAGCTCGACCCCGTAGAAGGAACTAGAACCATTCATTGAGTCTTATGTCCTATATTCTGTGCGGTCAAGTCTATAATTCCCAGTAGTGGCATATCTCAATCATCAATTATAGGACAGACGCTTTTATGACTGCGATGATACCTCCTGGGCCACCCTGTCCGCACACGCGTTGCAAAAACATCATCCCATTACCCACCGTACCGCGGCCTGGTACGACAATCCCTCGCCGACCTTCGTGGACGCCATTGCCCTGGTGCGTCGCCACCTGTGGCTGGCGCCAGAAGGTTTTTCACTGTCGTTGACCATCTGACACCGATATGCATAGACTCCCCATAGCTCTGTATCACCGACCTGTAGATTCCCTCGCTTACGCCGCTTGAAATTGCGTAAAGTCCAGCTGGCTATTAACGTCCTGTCATGACCGTCGCAGACCTGACTATACGACTGAGAGTGATCCTAGACCGCTAGCACAAACTCCGGCGCGCCCTTGATGGACACCATCATCTACTTACTATGTTCTACGTGGCAGGGGGTGCGATGGCGTGTGCATGTAGTTCTCATGCCTTGCTCCTGGCAAGGTTCCATCATACGGTGAACCGCAATTCGAAGAATGGTTCTGCCTACCGTCAACTCGGTCCATCGTCTGTCGCCGGAGGTCGGCAGGTTGGAGTCTACGTGTGGGGGTGAAGGGTGGTCATTCTGGATGCTCCGAGAACCTAGGTCCAGCCATGCAGCCTCTGGCGTCCCGGTCGCGGCTGTCGAGTTTGGCCAGTATGAGCAATCGGGCGAGATTGTGATGGTGCATTCGGCAGTGAACGACACTTTGCTCGTTCCCTTCAATGTTTATGCCGCTACCGTGGTCAATGTTGTTGCGGTATTTCCTCGCTAATTTGATCGTATCCCTCAGCGCTTTTTTGTCTATGTATACGCCACTATCTTGACCTAACTTTGCCTTCTGCACCGCCTTGATCAGCAGATCTTCGAATGTCGGACCTGGGGGGCCGAATCGGTCTGATAGGTCCAAGCCATTCCACCAACGAGTCAGTGCTTGCAATGTTGACTGTGCCGCGACTAACGCTTGACCGATGGAACCGTCGTCAAAGACTCGCTGCGCCTCTAGGTAGTGGTACAGGGTGTTCGTGAGATGCCCGCGGCTGTCAGGCTCAGTGTACCGATTCCAAAACTCTTTAAATAGACTGGGCCATATTCGCATTTCTGTCGCGGTCCAAGCGTTGCTATGCTCTACGTTGCGGGAGGCAATTGGACCTACCCATGCCAACTTTCTAGTGGGATATCCTCTACTGAAGCTAATGGTTGCCTGGTCGTTGTTTATGGCAAGCCCTGATATGTCTGCGCCAGAGACGTCCTCAAAGCCTTGAGAGTTCTGAAGTGCGTTACCAAGTTCATTAAGTGCCGCCATCGGCTCATCTTGAGACGCTCTAAACTTGCGTATTGCTTTGAGCACATCTTCGCTTGTTTCACCTTCGCGCAAAACCAAGGGCTTTTCAGTTGTACTAAACATGGGGTTGCATACAACTGTTGGTATATCAACCCATCTTCCACATTGAAAGGAGAGAAATCGCCTCAGAGCGTCAAGGACGGTATTGTCTATATCGCTAGGCAAATTGAACAGTGAACCGTCTTTACGCGATAGATTGATGTGGTGTAGCGGGCGGCTGTCTTTGCTATCATGCGTATGAGAGGCCGTCAATTCAACATGCCACTCGCCGACCTCGAGTTTCAACAGCCCGATTTGTCTTTTCAACCCTCGGAGTTTCAAATTTTCTACGGATGTGCCCTCTTCAGGGATAGGGGTCGTCATTTGGCCTAAATGGATGTCTGGCAGACCGTCAACGGTCATGGACACTGATTCCATTTCGCTATTCTGATCGCCTAACCACCCTTGTATTTCACATTTGTAGGCTGCTATCTCGGGCATGGGGACGCTGTGCCATGTGCTGGCTTTCGGACTACGGCTGAGCGACCAAATCGGTATTTCGACCCGCGTATCTTTCATGATTAGCTTTGCGTCAATCTGGTTGAATACCATCCTGAGCGACTCTAGTGGATTCCAAGCGTTATCGTAGCCGAAGTATTCCGCAGTCAAGAATCCTCTGTCACCGATGTTGAACATCGCAGTGCCGTGTTTATGCTCACCCTTCCCGCCCACCCACAACTCGGCCAGGTAAGGAATGTCCATACCATGGATTTGGACGACATCGCGCAGCACTAAATCGTTAATAATGTCAGAGACATCCCGGTGAACGTCCATATTCGGACTCTCCGTAGTATTTGAGTTCGGCGAATGTTCCGTGCGCGCCGCTTGCGGTTGCACGCCAACCAATCTATCACACCGACTATCTGTGCATCATCTTCCACCACCGACCTCGCTCCCTCTTTCAGCCCCATAAAGTTTCTTACACCCGCCGGTCCAACTCCGTCTCCCCATTTCCGTGTCTGCCCTGGTGGGTCTTGTGCTTCTTGCCTTGGGAAGACGTCGGCCGCTCCATCGAATCTTACGCTTGACTGAAATCGGATCTATCAGTCATGCTATACCACATCACCGCAGACTCGGTCAGAGGATTCTCAAAAAGGCTTACAATTCCGGAAATCACCGCCTGCGTGAAGAAACCGGTCGGAAGCTTTCAGTGTTTACAGGCCCATCCACATCTCAAAGATGGTTCTGCCTACCGTCAACTTAGGCCCACCTAAGTGGACTCGAACCACTTCTCGCCGAATACGAACCAAACAACTGCAAGGGGCGATTCCTTGCCGCAACAAAATACCGCAAAGCCTAACTCCCTCACAATATCGAAAAAGACTCACTCTACGATTTTATCACGGCGGTGCTGGTAGTAATTTGGGCAGCCGGCTTTCTGGCGCAATGCCTTCTCCGATACATCCTTGCAAAACGGGCGGAGGTTGTCCAACTTAAGAGGGTGGCTTAGCTATGGAGCATGCGGCCGGATGCAAGCTTTTGCCGTAGTTCCTTGCACAGGCTATGAGGGGGATTTTGGGCGGCGTTAGACGCTCGACAAGATGACATGTCGCCGGGGAATCGCCAGTTGGCGGAATGTCCTACTCGCCACGGAGCCGGCGGAGCTCCGCTTCAAACTCCGCAAGGCGTGACTCCGCCGCCAAGCGCGCGGCGCGCTCTTCCTCAGCGCGAGCCT
>MPND01000088.1 GCA_002238855.1 SAR202 cluster bacterium bin90 | reverse complement strand
GCATCCGCTCCGAACTCGCCCAGATGGTCCGCGAGGAGACCGACAACGGCAGGGCAATAGTCACATTCCTCGTGCAGGCTATGCAGGGCGAGCTCCAAGACTTCAAGCCCTGCCACAGGATGTCCGCGTCCAGGGAGTTGCTGCACCGCGGCTTCGAATACATCCCGCCCGACGAAGACTTCGAAGATGACGTCGTGGATAGAGTCGAAGCCGCACGCCAACTCTTCGCGGAGGAGCGCCGCCGCCGGCGCTACGAGGAAGCCATCGAGTTCAGCTTCCACGGCCCAGACTACTACAGTGACCGCTATCCGTTCTTCTGCCCGTGCGAGGATCGCCGCCACGACTGCGACGGCAACGAGCTAACCGAGCAGGAGTGCGAAGAATTCGCCTCTCTCCCCACAGGCAAGTCAGCATCCATCACCGACAGCGACGAACTCGAAACTCACATCGCCGGCTACAACACATTCCTGACCCGCATCAACCCCGGCAGGGACCTCGACCTCCACCTCGACTCCATCCGCTGGCCCACCATCACCCACGCCGCCTACCACAAACCACCCTGACAATTGAATAACTCACACCCCCACGGCAGCGTTTCCATTGGGGTGGTCGAATTAGCAAAACCCGTTTGTCCTGAGCTTGTCGAAGGACGGAGTCCGCAAGCAATCCATATAAAAGGAAACACTACCCGGAAGCATACGAACCCTGACAAAGGCAACGCCTTGTGTTATACTTTTGCGTAGGCGCGCATAGCTATGCCGCCTTTCCCGTCGTTGCACAATCACACGGAGGAAACACACTTGGCTAATGTAATCCTACGCGAAGGCGAAGACCCCGAAGCCCTGCTAAGGCGCTTCCAGACAACCATGCAGCGCTCCGGCATCCTGCGCGAGTTGCGCAATCGACGCTTCTTCCGCTCTAAGGGCGAGCAGACGCGCCTCGACAAGCAGCGCAGCCTCCGCCGTATTCGCAGGCGCCGCAACCGCTAAGCGCCTCCGCAACCACAAAATGGACATTCCCATCCACTCCCGCCTTGTGTTCCCTTACACAAGGCGGTTTTTCCGCCACCAACCCATACATACCTGCACATCCCATTAGCCCCTCGGAGATAGCGCCATGACCGCCACACCCACCGACCACTATATCGAAGTAAACGACCTCACAATCCACTACCTCGATTGGGGCGGCGACTCCCCTCGTAACCTGCTATTAGTACATGGCCAGGGCGGCAACGCGCACAACTGGGACCATATCGCCCGCGAGCTCCGCGACGAGTTCCGCGTCATCGCACTGGACCAGCGCGGTCACGGCGACTCCTCCCACACCCGCGAGGGCTATGCCGTAACCGCATTCGCCGATGACCTCGCCGCATTCGCGGAGGCAATCGGCATCGTTCCCTGCGACTATGTCGGAGCATCCCTCGGCGCCCGCAACGCCATCCCTTACGCCGGGAACAACCCCACCCACCTCAAGCATCTCGTCTGCCTGGATTACGGCCCGGAGATGAGCGTCGCTTCCGCCCAGAAGCAGATAGGCGGCATGAACCGTCGTCCCCTCGGCTGGCGCTCCATCGAGGAGTATGTCGAGGTAAGCATGCAGGCGAACTCACGCCCGTCCGCCGAGTACTACCGAAACACCGCCGAACACGGCTTCCGCCTCAACTATGCCGGAAAGTACGTCCCAAAGCAGGATCCCGACCTCTTCTGGATCAACGGTAGTTTCGGCGCAAGGGAAGTTCCCCTGCTCTGGGAAAAGTGGGCGCAAATTCGCTGCCCCATCCTTGAACTCAAGGGCGCAGAGAGCGACTTCCTATCACCCGATATCGTGGCTCGCATGCGAGAACTGCAGCCGTCCCTGCAGTTCCTTGAAGTCCCAGACTCAGGCCACCCCATCGCCTCCGACAACCCCGACTTCCTGCTTACGGAGCTCCGCCGCTTCCTAGTCGATTAGTTTTTGATTCCCTTCCCCTTCGATGGTGGAAGGCTAGGATAGGGGTGCTATTGCAATCCGGGCAACTGCCAGCGTCGCAGCAGCCGACCTAACCTTCGGCACTACGATCTCGCCCCCGGACGCCAGCAGCGCAGCCGGCTCCGCCACCCCCACAATCCCCAACAGCCGCTGTGACTCGGACGCCCCCGACGGCCCGGGCATGCTGTTAAGCTCGTCCGCCCCAAAGTAACGCACCGGCACTCCCAGCCTTTCCGCCAGCAGCCCAATCGCCACCTCATCCCGCTTCAGATCCGCCGTCGCAATACACCGAATGGAATTGATGGACAAGTCAGACGCCGCGAATGCGCGATGCAGCAACAATTCAAGCTCTTCCACGCCGACGCCCCGCCTGCTCCCAATCCCGACTATCAGACTTAGTGGCCTGTAAACAATCAGCGTTTCGGGATTGAGCACAGTAACCCGGTCCGAAACATCCACGCGGTCGCTTATCAGCAAGACATTCGGGAACTCAGCCAGTTTCTCGACCGAATCGCAAAGGCTTATGTTTGATGGCAACGGTTTGATGGCATCCCACCATTCGCGCTCACCCGCATCCTGGTACAGGCCCAACGGCTCGCTGTTCACCACCGCAGCGCTTGCCCGCGTCACCATCGCCGAACTCGCCTCGATACGCCAACCATATTCACTGCCCAGTAGGTCAACTGCAAGCGTACCCAGTACATACGACGCCGAAGTTATAACTGCAGTCGCTCCAATCGCATCCGCAACCTGCTCCGTAAGAGTGTCCGCACCACCAACATGCCCCGAAAGCAGGCTCACCGCGAATCGTCCGGAATCGTCCACACACACCACCGCCGCGTCAGAATGCTTATCGACAATATGCGGCGCCAGCAGCCTCACCGCCGCACCCACGGGCATCATCAGCACAAGCCGCTCGCACTCACTGAACAGCCGCCCAACCAGCGGGCGCACTGGCAGTTCAAACGGCACATCCCGCGCCCCTGAATCCGCGTATCGCCGTTCCACATACAGCGTTACATCGGAACCGAGCGCATCACGCACACGCCTCCCAATGGCCGCGCCCCGCCGCGAGATAGCGACTATCGCCGTTGCATCAGCCATCACCACTGCTCTGATGCACGGCCTCGCTCTTTGAGAAATCAACCGCGCGTCTGTACAGGTGCGTATAGTCGGATGAGTACAGGTGCGAAGTTGCAGCCTCGCCTGCCGCTTCAATACGCCGAATGTCGGGGTCGAATGCAGCGCCGACCAGCACCAGCGCCTGGAGCGTGATCCCCGCGCGCTTCACCTTGGGGGCGATGTCGCCCAGCGTCCCGGTAATGACAATTTCGTCCGGCCAGCCGACGCGATACACAACGGCGACCGGCGTATCATCGCTGTAAACGCCCGCCTTGAGCTCGCTGACTACCTTGTTGATGCGAGTTATGCTCAGGAACAGCACCAGAGTACAGCCATGCCGTGCAAGGTCGTGTAGCTTCTCGCCGGACGGCATCGCAACGCGCCCCTCCAGCCGCGTGAATATCACCGTCTGCGACACCTCCGGCACGGTGAACTCCGTCTTCAGCACAGCAGCGGACGCAAACGCCGCGCTCACGCCGGGCACGATCTCGTACTCCACACCCGCACCCTCAAGCAGTCGCATCTGCTCCAGCACCGCGCCATATATCGAGGGATCGCCGCTCTGCACGCGCGCGACCAGCTTGCCATCGGTCGCCGCGCCTATCATCAGTTCGGTAATTTCGTCCAGGTTCAGCGTCTTGCTGCCGATGATCTGCGCGCCTTCCTTGGCGCCATCGCACACCGATGGATGCACTAGCGAGTCCGCGTAGATAATCACGTCCGCCGAGTCTATGATGCGTTTCGCCTTCAGCGTCAGCAGTTCCGGGTCACCCGGTCCGCCCCCGATGAAGTACACCTTGCCGTTCTTTGCCATCAATGCCCCTTCTTGCCGCTCAATATCAGCATTGAAAAGTAGTCGGTCTCCTCCGGCGCGACCTCCCGCAGGCTGAACTCAACCCTCTCCCGTGGCGTGGTCGCCCGCCTCACGAACACGCAGCGGCTCAGTTCTCCGTCCGCCTCCAGTTGCGATACCGCTGCCATCGCCTTTCGGTTTACCTTCATTAAAACTACCGTATCGTTGCGCTCAAGAACATCGCGCAAGTCGTCTATACCGTACATGGCGGGCAGCACCGCAAGCCGCTCGCTGTGAGATACAAGCGGAATCTTCGCTCGCGACGCCGAAGCAGTTATCGAAGTTACGCCCGGTACGACCTCTATCGGGATTGAGGGATGCGACGCTTGCATCTTCACCATCACATACATGAACGAGCCGTACAGCAGCGGATCACCCTGAGTCAGAAACGCCACATCCTCGCCGTCCAGCAGGTAGCCTGCGATACGCTCCGCAGCCTCGCTCCATACATCGTCGGAAGTGCCGCCCATAACGAATTCGGCGTAAATCAGCCGCTGCTTCGATTCGTCGATGTAGCTCCGTGCCACCGTGAGCGCGAGGCTGTCTTTGCTGCCTGCCGCCTGCGGCGTGAACACAATCGGCGACGCCTTCAGCACGCGCACAGCCTTCAGCGTCAGTAGCTCCGGGTCGCCCGGTCCCACGCCGACACCGTAGAGGCATCCCGGATTTACGCTATTCATCCGGTCCACCATTGATTGTATTGCCTGTGATGATGAACACGGGGTTTTGCGCGTCAAGCCGCATCGTGCCGTCAGGCAGCGCCTTGCCACGCGACGCGCTTATCATCGTCAATTCTGCGTCGAATCTGAGCGACTTAAGGTACGACTGCGTATGCACGACCCGCTCTATGGAGGCAAGATTGACCACGATGTGACCATGCGCCTTCAGACGTGATGCCGCGCACTCCAGTATATCTGCAAGCCTGCCCCCGCTGCCGCCAACGAACACGCAATCGGGCGCGGGCAGTGCATCAAGAGCGTCCGGCGCCTCGCCCGATACCACAACGACATTGTCAGGGCCAAGCTGCTCAATATTCGAGCGCAGCATATCGAGACACTCGGCATCACGCTCCACCGCGTACACCGCGCCCTCGGACGCGATCACCGCCGCCTCAAGCGCAACGGACCCGCTTCCTGCGCCTATATCCCAGACAATACTGTCTCGCCGCAGTCCCAGTTTGTACAGGCTGACCGCGCGCACTTCCGCCTTGGTGATGAGTCCTCTGAGCGGTCGCTTCTGCGCGAATGCGTCGTCCGGCAAGCCCAGGGGACGTTCCACACCTTTCACGCTACCGGACGCACAGGCACTAATCATCGGAAGCCACAGCCTGTATAAGAGGAATCGGCTCTTTCGAGGTGGTTGCTTTGCCCAGAATGCCGCCCTCGAAGTCGAAGCAGATGGCGTCCACAATCAGATCGTCCGCCCTGTCTCCGAGATACAAACGCGCGGCATCGCACACCCGCTCACACATGAGGTCGAAGACCGGCATAACATCGTGCTCCAGCGCAATCTCCTGAAAGTGCCGCCCGCTCGCGGCGTCCCTCATCTCTGCCTGCACCTCTTCTGGCGCCCCGCACTCCGCCGCCAAGGACGCAAGGAAAACGGGATCCACCTTGTTGCCGGCCACATGAGTAACAAAGTAGCCCATCGCAATCTTTGAGAACTTGCCAATCATGCCAACCAGTGTGGCGCGCGGTATGCCGCGATTCACGCACCGCTTAAGCGCCGAGCCGGTGAAGATGCCGACATTCACATACGACATGTCTTCCAGTTCCATCCAGCGTTTTGCGAACAGTTCCGACTGCGTGCCAGTCGTGATGACCATGTGAGGGAGGCTGTTGGCGGCGGCGACATCGATCGACACGTTCACGCTAGCTCGCCACGCAGCCGTGGAGAACGGCTGCACAACACCGGTCGTGCCGAGAATGGAAATGCCGTCCACTATGCCGAGTCGCGGATTGTCGGTCTTCTTCGCGATCTCCTCGCCGCCGGGAACAGAGATTTCGACGACGAGTGAATTACCGTTTCCTGCCACCTGCACCGACTGAGTAATAAGCCGGCGCGGGACTCGGGTTATGGACGGATCACCTACGGGAATTCCCGTGCCCGGCCTGGTGACGGTGCCAACGCCTTCGCCGCCACGCAGAGTTACCTCCCCGTTATCGCCGCGATCTTGCCAGACCCTGGCGCATATCTCAGCGCCCGAAGTCACATCAGGGTCGTCGCCACCATCTTTTATGACCGAGCAGGTTGCACTGGATACGGCGTCTTCACCGTCTATCTCGCAGCGGTGAATCTGGAATGTGGCATCCTTGCCGATGGGCAGACGAATGGTAACCTCGCGTACGGGCTCGCCTGAGAGCAGCGCAAGCGTTGCGGCTTTTGCAGCGGCGGCGGCGCATGCGCCCGTCGTGTAGCCGGTGCGCATCCCGCGACGCTTAACGGTCGGACGGCTGTAATCGCTCTCTCGCTTCACCATCGCTAACCACGCTATCCGTATGATGCGTCAAGGACGCGCTGCGCAGTTAGCTCCACCAGACCCTCTTCCACACCCAGCGTAGGAGTAACTTCAAATCCAACCTCAGGGTACTTCTGACCAAGCGATTCCAGGCCACCCAGGATGTTCCGTGTCAGAATCAGGCCTGGGAAGAATATATACGGAACGCAGGTTACGGAGGATACACCCTGCTTATCCACCAATTCAGCTGCCGCCTCTTCCATAGTGGGAGAGCCGAAGTGCGACTGCGCTACCGCAACGGCATATCCCTCCCCCAGCCGCTGTTCAAGCATGTTGCCCATCTTGAACAGCCACTGATGGTCTTCGGCAGCCGAGCGAGTGCCCGCCTTGACGAGCATCACGCCAGTCGGAGCGCCGCCGGTCTTTCCATTCAGTGACACTCCGTGCTCCTGCACGCGCTCAACTACAATATCAACCAGGGCAGGATCGGGGCCGAATACATCGGAAGCCTTGATTCGCGCCTGTGGATGTGCCTCAAGCGAGCGTGCTATTTCCTCTTCGAGATCATCGGTGGTATGCGTTCCTTGTCCGAGCAGAAATGGCATTACCGTTATGTCGGTGCATCCATCGGATACCAAGCCTGCAACCGCCATTGGCAGATCGGGCTGAATGAACTCCAGGCACGCCAACCTGACCTTGGCATTGCCCTCTCCAAGACGCGCCTGCAACCGCCGTACCATCTCTTGCAGTCCATCTATCGTGTCGCTGCCGCGCTGGCTGCCATGAGCCAACAGGACCACGCCCCACTCAGCGTCGGCAGAAGCACCGTTCTTCGCGTTCCCGGCTGTCATTGTCATCGAACATCTTCCATAGTCAAGGATAGAAGCGCGTTCAGCGTTGCTGCCGCCGCGCTGCTGCCACCGCGATTGCCGAGTATTGTAATATGAGCCACCGAGCGCCGGGCAAGCTCAGCCTTTGATTCGGCACATGCGACGAAACCCACAGGCATGCCGATAATCAGCGCCGGCTGTGCCGTTCCCTCATCCACGCTATCCAGCAGCGCCAGCAGTGCCGTCGGCGCGTTGCCCACAGCTACAACCGCGCCGTCAATCTTCGGCGTGAGTTCGCGTATCGCGGCAGCCGAGCGAGTAATGCCCTCTTGCTTCGCGCGCTCCGCAACGCTCGGCGCGTCTATCATCGTTGTGATAGGGTTCCCTGCGCGTCTCAGTAGCGCCTTGGATGTGCCAACTTCCACCATGCGCACGTCGGTAACAATAGTCGCTCCTGCACGGAGCGCCGCAATTCCAAGTTCTACTGCGTCGTCGCTGAAGCGTACCGATTTTACAATCTGCGGTTCACCCTCAGCGCGCACGATGCGTCCCAGAACATAACGTTCACGCGATGTCAGATACGGCGTGGGAGGCATCGCTTCCTCCACCATCTCGAGGCTCCGGCGGTCAATCTCCTCCGGCGTCAATCCATATCTTTGCAGCAGCGTCAAATCGAATTTGCTCCGATGGTCATCTTGGAACTGCCGTACATAATATCACGCTTTGCTGCGCATGACACAGCAAGGCAATCAGAGTGCGGACAGTTGCGCAGGACAGGGATGAGTGCCCTTTGGCGGACGCGACCGTAGCGAATGATGTAAAATATCAGATATGCTCAGATTATTACGCTCCAGACGCAGCGAACAAGAAAAACAGCACGCCAATCCCCCTTCCCTGGTCATCGTCGGCTTGGGCAACCCTGGCCCCGAATATGCCGGCACCCGCCACAACGCAGGATTCTGGTGCATTGACGCGTTAGCTAAGAAACACGGCATAACGCTTGAACGACGGAACAGGGCGGCTATTGTCGGCGAGGGCGAGATCGAAGGCCAGCGCGTAGTTCTCGTCAAGCCCCGCACATTCGTGAATCGCAGCGGCGCGGCAATAGGCTACCTGACGGCTCGTTACGCCGCGCCTATCGACAAGGTGTTGATCGTTTGCGACGACATTAACTTGTCACCCGGCAAACTGCGGATACGGCGCAAGGGCAGCGCAGGCGGCCACAACGGCATCAAGTCGGTGATAGAAGTTGCAGGTTCGCAGGATTTTCCCCGTCTCAGGATTGGCGTTGGCCGCCCACCGGAAGGGACAGGGCAGATCGAGCATGTTATCGGCCCCATGGACTCAGAAGACCGTGAGGTCGTGGACGAAGCGGTGGAGCAAGCTGCTGATGCAATTGCCTGCCTTCTATCTGAAGGTATTGACGAGGCCATGAGTCGCTTCAACTAGCCCGCGCAACTACGCCGCATCAAGACTTTCAAACGGTGGTTGATATCGCCGTGCAGCAAACTACGCAGACAGAGGACGAAGAAATTGAAATTTGGCTTATTTCTGGAATGGCCCAATCCGACAATGCGAAACTGGAAGACGCTTTTCGAGGAAGGCGTGCAGCAAGTGCAGTACTCGGAGGAGATGGGATTCGACTACTGCCTGATAGCCGAGCACCACTTCACGAACTATGGCAACTCTCCTGCCCCACTCATGCAGGCGCTCTACATCGGGCAGCGCACACGGCGTATCAACATAGGCACAGCGTCTGTCATTCTTCCCGTCTGGCAGCCCCTTCGCCTCGCGGAAGAAATCGCCGTGCTTGACAACCTCATCGACGGCAGGCTTATGTGCGGAATCGGCAGGGGTTATCAGGGCTATGAGATGGCGGGGTTCGGCAGCGACCTCGGCGAATCTCGTGTGAAGTTCCAGGAGACGTTTGAAGTGCTGCTGAAGGCATGGACATCTGACGAGTCGTTCACATACGACGGAGAGTATGTTCGCATCGAGAATCCCGTTACCGTGTTCCCCAAGCCTATGCAGAAGCCGCATCCGCCACTGTGGATCTCAGGCACCAGCGTCGAGTCCATGGAGCTCGCCGCGCAGCATGATATCCTGCCGTTGTCATCAAGTAACCTGGGGATGGACGGCGTGAAGAGGCAGCTCGGCTCGTATCTTCAGGCGCGTAAAGCTATGGATAAGCCGATACAGGATCCGTCACTGGCATTACAGTGCATGACTCACGTCGCTCCCACCGACGAAGAGGCGATGGAAGCCCTGCCCTATGTGCGCTGGCAGACTCGCGCCCAGCGCGGCCTCAACCGCCACGATGTAACCAACGGCGCCGTCAGCGCGACTCCATTCGATGGCGAACTGGACGACGAAGCCTTCCTGGACAGGCTGTACTTCGGCAGTCCAGAGACGGTTATCGAGAAGTTCAGGCGAGCAGCGAGCGCGGGAGCGACCCACATCAGCAACTGGATGATGTTCGGCGGGATCGAGCATGAGAAGCTGATGCGCTCCATCCGGCTGATGGGTGAGGAGGTCATACCGGCGCTGAGTGATTTAACACCGCCCGAGTCCCTGTATGACGAACTGCTCACGCAGCCACCGGTGACTACGGAAGAATTGCAGCGAGCCCGCCTGGCACCGACAACCCCGAGCGCCGCGGGGTAACTGTCATCAGGGGACTTAGTCTTGCAATTGGCATGCCTGCGCGACCGTGACAATTTCCTTGCGGGGGGCATAGCCGTCTGCTATATTTAGCCATACCTCTGGCGGGCACATAGACGGCCCGCAAGCGCAGGTGGGGCTGTAGCTCATCTGGGAGAGCGCTTCAATGGCATTGAAGAGGTAAGGGGTTCGAGTCCCCTCAGCTCCACCATTATAACGGACTTGCAGCGCATAGTAGACAGGTAAACGGCAGTTTGCTCAGAGAGCTGAAACTCGTGGGAGAGCTTTTCTATCTGCTCTCCATGAAGTTCTATTTGAAGTCCATTCTACTCTGTCTCGCTATTGCAAGGGACCTGCTGGGAGGCATTATCGCCATCGGTCTGACAAGGTCCGTGCTGCTTATCCTGGTAGCCATGACAATGCTCGTCTGGTACCTGACATTTCTGACAACTTGATAGGAAGTGCCGCTCGCGAACAACAAGGGCGAACCCGTCGAGTGGGGCTAGCTGGCGAGGCGCAGGCGCGCATGCATCAACCAGTTCACAGTCGGTCGCAGCGTGTTCAGGGAAAAGCACGGAGCGAGCGACTATGAAACCATAAGCGAGCCTTGCGCCGTTCCCCTCTGGCTGGCGCTGGCGAGAACCGCCGTCAGCCGCAGCGACACTGACTACACCGCCCGCGATGAGCGACTCAGGGAGCGCATATACTGCCAGTACCTCTACAGCACGGGCGTAGAGGCTACCGAGGCTCTCGCCTTCCGTGGACTCGGCTCACACTCACCGGACTACCGGCCCTCCGCTGACCTTTTGGAAGACGCAAATCTCCGCGAAGTCTTCCGAACGTAGCAGGAACCGCCCAGGCACTTCGATCTGGCTGAGTACATCAATAGATACCTGGGCGACTGTTGCGGTTAGTGATGTAGATCACCCCCGCCCATCAAGGGAGATGACATCGGAGAGACGCTTGTCTAAGGCCGGTATTCACTCCGCCGACGGAGCCGACTTGGCCGCCGTGTACGTGGAACGGGGCAATCGCTGCAGCAGCGACGGAGTGTACGAGCGGGCGATTGCCGATTATGATTATACGGTGGCGATTGATCTGGACGCCAGCGAGGAGGTTTGAAATGGCAGACAAACAGATTCTGTGCGCGTTTGGGGTTGACCTGGACGCCGTTGGCGGTTGGCTGGGTTCCTACGGCGGGGAGGACTCACCTGACGACATTTCTCGCGGCCTGTTTGCCGGAGAAGTGGGAACGCCCCGGCTGCTCAAACTCTTTGAACGACTGGACATCAAGACTAGCTGGTTCATCCCGGGCCACTCCATCGAGACCTTTCCGGAGGAATGCCGGATGATTGTGGAGGGAGGGCATGAGATTGGAATGCACGGCTACTCCCACGAGAATCCCATCGCCATGTCGCCGAAGCAGGAAGAGGATGTGCTGCTACGATGCATAGATCTGATTACCGAGGTCTCGGGTCAGCGGCCACGGGGCTACGTCGCGCCATGGTGGGAGTTCAGCCACGTTACGAACGAACTGCTGCTGAAGCACGGTATCAAGTATGACCACAGCCTGATGCACCGCGATTTTGAATGCTACTATGTTCGCGTTGGCGATCGCTGGACGAAGATTGACTATGCCATGCCGGCAGACTACTGGATGCACGCCCTGGAGCGTGGCGAGGAAACCGACCTGGTGGAGATACCGGCCAACTGGTACCTGGACGACCTGCCGCCGATGATGTTCATCAAGAAGTCGCCCAACAGCCACGGGTTCGTAAATCCCAGGGACATTGAATCCATGTGGCGGGACCAGTTCGATTGGGTGTACCGGGAATACGACGAGGCGGTGTTCCCCATAACTATTCACCCGGACGTGAGCGGCCGGCCACAGGTACTGCTGATGCTGGAGCGCATCACGGAATACATCCGCTCTCACGACGGCGTGCGCTTCGCAACATTTGAGGAGATCGCGGACGATTTCCTGGCCAAACACCCAAGGCAGCGGTGAGGCCAGCATTGCCGATGCACGCGCCGTCCCCGAACTTACGGGGTGCAGCCTTGATCAGCATCGTCGCGATTTAGGCTGGGTGAAGGCATATGTACTCCGTGCCACAGTGCGGTCAGAATGTGGTACAACATCCCGAGCCTGAAAATACGTCCCTACACGCGCCGAGGAGGGCTTCAGGGTCTCCGAAAAGTTAAACCGGTCGCTGGTGGTCGTCGAGTTCACCGGCGGCAACGACTGCCTGAACACGGTCGTTCCGTACGAGGATGAGCTCTACTACGACAACCGTCCCACCGTCCACCACAAGCAGGACGAGGTACTGAAGCTCGGCGACCGGCTGGGGCTGAGCCTACATATGGGCCCCATCAAGAGGTTGTGGGACGACGGCAATGTCGTCGTCATAAACGGCATTGGCTACCCGGAACCCAACCGCTCCCACTTCAGGGCCATGGACATCTGGCACGCCGCCGAACCCACGAAGGTGATAGGGGAAGGTTGGCTCGGGCGTGCGATAAGAGACCTCGACCCAAGTGGTGAGAACGTTCTCACAGGCCTAAACCTCGGCCGAGGGCCGCCCTCAAGGGAGCGGACATCCTCAGATCGGCCCCTGAGAGCTATGATTCAGAAGTGGAGTATGGGGCGGATCCGTTTGCTCAGAGGCTTCGCGACGCAGCCCAGGTGATCTGCGCCGATCTCGGAACCCGCATCTACTATGCCCAGCACGGCAGCTTCGACACCCATGGGGGCGAGCTTCCCGTTCACAATAAGCTATGGCACGAGGTCTCCACCGCGATTGGCGACTTCAAGGACGACCTCAAAGACCATGGCCGGGACCGAGGCACGCTCGTGATTGTCTTCTCGGAGTTCGGTCGCCGAATCAAGGACAACGGTTCCGGCACCGACCACGGCTCCGGCGGCGGTGACTTCACGATCGACAAGGACGGCGAACTGCCCTTCCGTAACCCGCCCGACTACGAGCGGCCCGTCGACGGGAATCGTGACAACGTATACGAAATACCTACTTCTGTTGCTCCTTGTATCTTGACATGTAGGGGATAATCCTTATCGAATCAGGTTCCGAGTGCGGCAGACCGAATGCTTCTTGGTCATCGAAGACCGTTCTATAGCGAGGGTCGCCGCACTCTTTCCAGAAGA
>MPND01000087.1 GCA_002238855.1 SAR202 cluster bacterium bin90 | reverse complement strand
AAGCAGACACCAGCGGCACTTCGAGGCCACCGGTGGCCTCCAGCAGCACCGCGGCAGGTGCGGCAGTCCGCAGGCAGGATACAAGCTCACTCATACCCCGCTCGTCGTAATCGACACTCCATATGTCTCCGCCCGGGCGTACGGCAACATCCACCCGGTCCTTCGCCACATCGATGCCCACATAAGTCTCTTCCTGTTTCATATTCATCCTCTCCTTCGGTGATGGCCCTTACTTGCAAGATACGGGCTTGGTTAGCCCAGGCAACCGTTCGGGCTCTATCACGAATGTGTGCGGCGACCCTAGCTCACTCACGGTCTACGATGACCTAGTCCTGGTCGGCCTGCCGCACACGGAACCGTCTCGTTCACTGAATTGTCCCCTACATGTCAAGATACAAGGAGCGTCTGCGATGAGGCAACAGGCCGGCGAATGTCATTGTCGCGTATCAGATAGAGCATCATCGAATCTCTTGCTGATAGGATGTTGAATAGGTAGAATACCGCGTGGCGAATAAACGCCCAACACTGAGGAGTAGTCCACTATGACTCAAGAAGTTTGGCAATGGACAAATCCTTCGGTCATGGTCTTAGCTGAAGGTGATGATCCATTTGCATCAATGCAGTTCAAGGTTAAGACAGCCATCTTGGAGGCTGCCGAAAGGGGCTGGACGGGTCCTCCATACGATCCATTTCAACTCGCCGACCTCATGAATATTGGTGTAACTCCCAATGACGAAGTGTTCGATGCACGCACGGTCCCCGTCGGTCCTGATGGATTCCGAATAGAGTTCAATCCAAATAGGCCTCATGGCCGTATGCGATATTCAATTGCCCACGAAATTGCTCACACCCTATTTCCCGACTGTGGCGAAAGTGTCAGGAACAGATTGCGGCCAAGTTGGTTCCGTGAGGACGAATGGCAATTGGAACTTCTCTGTAACGTCGGTGCCGCTGAGATACTCATGCCCACTAGATACGGCAGTCTAGAAGACGAGGATGTGGATATCAATAATCTGGTGAGATTAAGGCAACAGTTCGATGTGTCTATGGAGGCCCTACTGCTTAGAATCGCGAAACTGACAAATACTGCTTGTGCAGTATTTGCTGCCGCCAGAGTGGAGAGTGATGACCAACCAGCTGGATACAGGATAGATTACAGTGTCCCCTCCCGCAGCTGGTCTGCAGAAGGTAGTCTCTCTAACTTTCGAATCAGCGAAAGTGCAGTCCTTCAGGAATGCACTGCTGTGGGCTTTACCGCAAAAGGAACAGAAAATTGGGGATCCACATTACCCGAATTCAATATTGAGTGTGTTGGGATTCCGCCTTTTCCGGGCAGTAGGTTTCCCAGGGTTGTAGGCGTGCTCACTTCTGACACGCAGCGTAAGTCACCGCCCATGCAGATCAGACATCTATTTGGCGACGCTCTGGTCCCGCGGGGAGATGACCCTCGCATGATTGCACATATCGTCAATGACGGAACGGCGAATTGGGGAGGAAGAGGATTCGCGCAGGCGGTCAGCAGGCGCTGGTTACATGTGCAAGAGGATTTCCGCAATTGGGTTGAGAGCGACAGACGACATTTGACTCTCGGTAACGTTCGCTGGGCTCACGTCGAAGGAGAACTTAGCATAGTGCATATGATTGCACAGCAAGGATACGGGAGGTCAGAAAGCGCACGAATACGATATGCAGCCCTTGACAGCGCTCTTAAACACCTGGCGGATTTGGCCCTCGGCCAGGGTGCGAGCGTGCATATGCCAAGGATTGGAACTGGGCAAGCAAGGGGAAGCTGGGAGTTGATACAGGAGTTGATTGATGAGCGACTTGTCAGACGAGGTGTTCCAGTAACTGTGTACACACTCCCCGAATCCGTTCCGGTTGAGCTCCAAGGCAAACTCAACCTCTGATGGTTGGCAGCAGTTTACTATTAGCAGGGATGGGTAGTCTATGGAAAGAAAGATAATACTGTTGTCGGGACCTGTTGCGTCTGGCAAGTCGGAATTGGCTGATCTACTCGCTGGGCAGTTTGATCTCTTGCGGGTGGAGACTAGCAAGTTGCTTCGAGCCAGGCTGGGCGAAGCTCAGTCCGGAAGAGTCAATCTTCAAATAGAGGGAGACGAGCTAGACAAAGCTACTCACGGTAGATGGGTGTTGGACGAGTTTGCAAGAGAGCTCAGGCAGTGGGAAGAAGGCAGGAGCGTTATCGTCGATTCTGTAAGAATTCCCGAGCAGGTCTCGGCTATACGAGAGGCCTATGGCGCTATTGTTTCCCACGTCCACCTTACCGCCCCGGTGGATGTGCTTACCGACAGGTACAATTCCAGGAGAAGGCCGGATGATGTGTCCGACAGACTCTCCTATGACGATATACGTCTAAATGATACTGAACGGCTTGTTGGCAGGCTGGAGGAAACGGCCGATATCGTCATTGATTCAGCACGCTGCAATTCAAAGGATGTACTGGTAAGAGTGGCGTCGCATCTACGACTGTATGGGGAGCAGGACGCAGGATTCGTCGACGTCATCGTGGGCGGCCAGTACGGGAGTGAAGGTAAAGGGCAGATCGCCGGCCACCTCGCGAGGGAATACGACCTGCTTGTCAGAGTAGGAGGGCCGAATGCAGGACACAAGGTATTCGAACTTCCTGAGCCTTATACTCACCATCAACTGCCGTCAGGTTCCAGGAAGAACCAGGATGCACAGTTACTGATTGGCCCCGGCGCCGTTCTAAACGTTGAAAAACTGCTTCAAGAGATTGCCGAATGCGGTGTGGAATACAATCGGCTCGGAATTGATCGCAGAGCAATGGTTATACAAGATGTCGACATAGAGGATGAAACTACACTTGTCGGTCAGATAGGGTCAACCGGGCAGGGGGTGGGTGCGGCCACGTCCCGTCGGATCATGAAGCGAAATATAACTACAGAGTTGGCCAAGGACATCCCTGAACTCGCGCCATATATGTGCGACGCACTGGACGTGCTGAATTCTACTCTAGCGGCAAATGGGAGGATATGTCTGGAAGGGACTCAAGGTACGGCACTCAGCTTATTCCACGGAGACTATCCATACGTTACTTCCCGAGATACGACCGTTTCGGGATGTATAGCCGAAGCCGGAATTCCGCCAGGAAAGATAAGGCGCGTCGTTATGGTATGCCGGACATATCCGATAAGGGTTCAAAATCCGGATGACGGTACCTCGGGACCAATGTCTCAGGAGATCTCACTTGCCGTCATCGCCAATCGATCCGGCAAGTCGTTACAGGAGCTTGAAAAGACCGAGATCACATCAACAACCAGAAGAGAAAGACGAATCGCCGAGTTTGACTGGGATCTCCTTCGCAAGGCATCGCTGCTTAATGGTCCGACAGACATAGCCCTGACGTTCACTGACTACCTGAGCAGCAGGAACGGCGAAGCCAGGAGATTTGAACAACTCCAATCCGACACGATTCAGTTCATTCAGGAAGTTGAACGCGTGTCGGGCGCCCACGTATCACTCATATCCACAGGTTTCAACTTTCGCAGCATAATCGACCGGCGTTCCTGGTGAGGAAAATTGACGACTACTGAACAGCTCATTGCTCGTTATCCGATCCTTTTTCACATGGCGGAAGAGGGCACTTGGCCGAGTATCCAACGCCACGGCCTCCTGAGTACGTCAGCTTTACTGGATCTGTTCGAAGTTACGGGCAACAGACGACAGAGTATCGAGCACGAGTGGCGCCCCCAAAGTGTCAGAATTGAGCATCGGGAGCACGGCACCGCAGTCATTCGAGACCAGTCGCCGATGGACCCACGTTCGTTGGGGCTGCTCCTAGACGGTCTGGAACCCACTGACTGGTACAGGCTCATTAATCGAAAGACTTTCTTCTGGGCCACCAGGGATAGATTGAATCGCTTCCTTAACGCGCGACCGTATAGGGGCAGTGCCCACGATGTGATAACCGTCGACGCTCGAAGCCTAGTAGATCAATACGAGGACGACATTACGCTCGCTTCCTTCAACACCGGGGTTTCCACTTTTGGTCCTCAGTACCGACGAGGAATAGGCACCTTCAGGAAGATCCAAGATTACAGAGAGGATGCCGGGGGTGTAGTCGAATTAGCAGTGGATTATAGCGTTGACAATTTAGCTGAACTTGCGATTTCAGTGGAACAGTGGCGAGGAAGGCAACGCCTCAATAGAGTCTGGCATCACTAGAGGATATAGAACAGACAGTTTGCGCCGAAAACTATTGGCGAATCAGCATACCCGAGAACGCTTAGTCATGGAATCCTTTCTCTGGATGCTGCTTGCCTGAGTTCTGGTTGAGGTAGCGGATTGCCAGGAGAATGTGTCCTGTGGGCAACAGGGATTCAGCTAGACCAGATCAAAGTGTGCACCCCACGAACTATCGAGCAGATGGCTTATTCTTTCGACTAGTGTAACCCTGTGTGGCTCATTCGGAATGACAAAGTACGCTCTGGCGCTGCCTCTGCGAAATCGAAGTGCCCACGGTCTTTCCTCCAGTTGGAGTTGATCTTGCAGACATTCCGAGACCTTGATTATCTGCTCGGTTGCTGTGCCTCGGCGTCCCAAGTGATGATATACGATCAGACTCTTGTTTCGCTCCATAAATTGCTGAAGGTCACTTATGTAGACGAACTTGGGGCCATTTTTTCTGAGGGGGTCAGCAGTTACCGAAATCCCGTTGTCCGGATCTACAAAGATTAGCTCCGCATTCGAAGCGTTTTCTAATGCTCCCCGCAGCCATCTGTTGCGGATTGCCTGCCTAGTGGAACGAGACGCTGAGCGGGAATAGGAGAGGCTACGTTCATAGTAAGCGGTATCGTCCGGAAGAATGCTGCTGTGGCGTACTTCGGTGACACCTCTGGCGTCGTTATGTACTAGTTTTCGGAGCGCATCGTAGAGTTCAGGATCGCACTCACGCAGTGTTTCTTGATACGCGGATGAGGCATTAAGGTAGCCCACATGTTTGCCGTCTGAATTATGGGACTCGTCTGGGTGAAGATACCAGACAACACTGAGGCGCAGTCGATGGTCGTCAGTAGTTTGAGAACTCCTCATCCCAGATAGAAATCTCAGCAGACCATACTTGCCGAAGTCGCCAATGTCACCGACGTAACGGTTTTGCATTGAGTTTTTCTCCTTGTGCGAACATGTCGATGCTCTGCAGCTATGACCCGCGCCTTACACGTCAACCACATTTCAAGCATAAACTGATCTGAATTTGTAATGCGTCAAGGGACGCCGCTGGTGAAGAGACTATTCTACTTAGTCTACCTAACCCTTGTCATCCAACAGGCGATTGCGCTCAGGCTAGGACACCAATTCCTGCTTGGATTCCAGCCCCAGGCACCCTCCTCGCGGTCCACCTCTGCGAAGATAAGGTCTATCTGTTCGCATTCCATTGAATTCTCCTTGTCGCTTGACTTGCACAATTATAAGGGAGTGATCTAGCGAAGTTCAGGAGGGCACTTCCAAAGAGTGTAGATGGTCGCTTCTGCCAGATTTGACCTTCCCGCCAATATGGACAATATGGATGTGTTGCCCTCTCCAGAAATTTCCGTACAATGCACCGTAGCACTATCTTCCGTCATACAGTGGTCTTGCAATGAACGACGTCTACAACTCGACACTTACCTGGCTGGACAGCAGCGAGCAGGAGCGCAGAGCGGTCATGGACCTGGTGTCCGCCCTGAGTGAGCCCGGAACGCTTGACGAGCTCGGAATCGGCGCAATCCGCGACACCATCTCGGATGTTCTGTTCCCGGGCACCAGCACGATCCAGACGCGCGCGCGCTATTTCCTCTTCATTCCCTGGATACTGCAGATGGTGGAGCGCAGGTTCAGATCCAACCCTGCCTACCACGCCCGCCGGCTGCAGCTGGATCTCTGCAATGCCTTGGATGAGGCGCACGGCGCCAACCAGGGTGTCATCGGGCGTGAGGCGGGGGCTGCGCTCAGGACGTGGCCGATCACCATCTACTGGAATGGGCTTGAGAGGTGGGGAGTTCGCCAGTACCGCGGCTCGATATCGTCATACTACTCGGCGCTGCGGCGTCCGCCTTCCTGGCTCTCTGAGAACGGTGCACCCTCGGAACGAGGAGAGGACGGCAGCGCCGAGGCTGAAGACCGTCGCCCCGGCAACTGGGCTCCTATACCCCCTGCACCCAGGGACTTCCCGAACGTCGCGACTTTCGAGCTCACGCCGGCTGAGGCAGGCTTCCTTAGTGACAGGATCAGGTTCTCGCACAACGAAAGCTTTCTAGCTCACCTGCTGGAACCCGGGAACGGAAAGGGCGGTGTCATTGTGGACTTTCCGTGGGAACATTCTGCAGCCCGGACGGCGCCTCCTGCGGTGCAGAGATGGCTTCAGGACGCTAGGCTGTTCAGCCTCGTTCACAGGGGAGCGGCGCTTCTCTACAGTCTGATGCTTGCCGAATTGCTAGTGGCGGACGGATATGACCAGGAGCATCGCGTCGAGGGGTTTTCAGGCGAGCTTGCGTCGTGGTCACGCGAGATAGAGGCATCTCTCGCTGACATCCTGCAGTGGGACCGCGCAGCCATGTGGCAGAGGATTCTGGGGTCGAACCCCCGGATTCGACCGCTGGCGCGACGCTTCACCGACAGCTGGTACTCGCTGGTGACAACTCACACGGCTGCATCCCTTGCCAGTGACCGTGAGACCCGCGACCTCGTCCGAAACAGAGAGCGTTCGTTGAAGGGTGCGCGTGCGCGTCTCACCAACGCGGATGCACGCGCCGCGCGCCGGGGGTATCCGGCTTCAGGACGCCTCACTTTCCGATGGCCCCAGGTAATGACAATGACGGACGACATTATAAGCAGCAGATGAGGCGATCCATGCTTGAGCCGGACCGACGACGATTCTTCCTCGACACCCTGCGACCGCCAGACGGGTACGGCTTCGACAGGGCCGTCGGAACTACATTCACCCTAGATCTGATGACGCTGCTGTCGGTGCCTCTCGCATTCACCTTCCGCGACGCGCACGACGGCAACGGGGATCTGGCATCGGATCCCCTTGCGCTGCTGGAAAGCGCCCGGCAAAACGCAGACCGTATCCTGCTGTTCTGCCACGGAGGGCGGACTTCGGTACCCCGCTCAGGCCAGCATGCGCTGGCATTCATCGAGCGGTCCGTGGTCACGGCGTTTCCGCCCTATGGCGGAGCGGCGGGCGCGGTCTTTCATCCCAAGGTCTGGCTGCTGCGCTACACCGCTCCGGACATGCCCATCAGGTATCGGCTCCTCTGCCAGTCCAGAAACCTGACCTTTGACGCTTCCTGGGACGCCTCTCTCGTGCTGGACGGAGTGCTGAACGACGAGCGCGTCAACGGATACGGACAGAACAGACCGCTTGTCGACTTTATTCAAGGATTGCCTCGTCTTGCCCCACAGCCGCTTTCGGCAGAGCACCAGGCAAGCATCGACCTGCTGTCCTCGGAGGTGCGCCGCGTCAGGTTCAAGGCTCCTAAAGATCTATCACTGAAGAGGTTCCTGCCCTTCGGCACGGGAAGAACCACCGAACCCTACCCTGACCTGTTCCACCGGCGCCTGCTGGTGATTTCTCCGTTTCTGGACGGGGAGTTTCTGAAGTCGGCGGTGGGCCGGAGGCGAGGATGTGTGCTCATCAGCCGCAAGGAAGAGTTGCTGAAGGCGCCCTACGATGCCGTCGGCGTATTCGACAGAGTATATGCGTTCCGCTCCTCACTGGAACCCGAGTCGGAGGACACGGACGACATCCCGCCGCTGGCTGGCCTGCACGCGAAGATATACGTAATTGACGACGGCCATAAGGCACGCATTGCTGTCGGATCTGCGAACTCCACCGGAGCCGCGATGGGGAATCCACCACGAAATGTGGAGTTCATGGTCGAGTTAGAGGGAAGCAAGTACCGTTACGGCATCGACGCGCTGCTCTCGCCCGGCAAAGACGGGGAGGCCGGCACCTTCTCCAGCCTGATCGAGGAGTTCGACAAGGACGAAGCCGGAACGGTTGCGGAGAACCAGGACGAGGTGCGTCTTGAGCGCCTGCTCGACACAGCGGCTGACGCGCTCGCGAGGGCGGAGATCACGGGGCAGGTTACACAGGCGGCTGACGGCCGGTTCACCCTGCGCGTTGACCTGCCGGAGCAGGTTACGCTTCCGCCTGAGGTCACAGCGGTCCGCTGCTGGCCTGCTACCATGTCGTACGATCAGGGCGAGCCGCTTGAGGACGGCTGCGAGTTCCCGGGCCTGGCGCTGGAGGATTTGTCGACTTTTCTAGCGATAGAAGTGAGGGCATCTGCAGCAGGAATCTCCGAGCGCAAGAGATTCGTCCGAACCATATCTCTGTCCGGACTGCCGGAGGACCGCCTGCAGCTACTGCTGGCAAGGATGCTCAGCGACCGAAGCAGGCTGATGCAGCTGCTCTGGCTGCTTCTCTCTCCGGTGGAGGACCTTTCGTTTGGCGAGTTCACCCGGGCACTCGGCGGCGAGGGCACTCAAGGCGAGTGGGGCAGCGCGATGCCGGGAATGCTCGAGAGAATGCTGGAGACGCTCGGTCGCAGCCCCGAGAGGCTGGATGCCGTCGCCGCGCTGCTCGCCGATCTGAAGAAGACCGAGTCCGGAGCAGAGCTTGTCGATGATGAATTCGAGGCGACCTGGAACGCGATATGGAATGTAAGGGAAGCGACAAGATGAGCGACAAGGGAGAGAGTGAATCCACGAATTCCGTTCTCAGCGGACTGAAACCGTTCCAGGTTCGCACCGCAAGGCATGCCTCTCGCAGATTGTATGAGGCAAAGGACGGCTCCAGGCGGTTCCTCGTAGCCGATGAGGCGGGTCTGGGGAAGACCCTGGTTGCAGCCGGTGTAATCGCGCAGGCGATCGAACACCTCAGAGAAAAGCAAGTCCCGCGCATCGACATCATCTACATCTGTTCCAACCAGGCGATCGCGCGACAGAATGTCGGCAGGCTCAGACAGAACCTCGACATAGACGCAAAGCCCCTGGCGGAGCGCGTTACGCTTCTGCCGCACCGACTGACGAACCTCGATCAGCCCGTCAACCTGATTGCTCTTACGCCGGGCACGTCCTTCAACTCGGCAAGCGCGGAGGGCGTGGCCGAAGAGAGAATCATCCTATTCAGAATGCTGTCGGAGATATGGGGGGACCTCGGGCCGAACTCCCGCCTGGTATTCCGCGGTGGCCTCAGGGATGTGGAGCGCTTCAAGCAGTACGAGAGGTGGACCAGGGTCAGGGACATCGACAGGGGCATAATAGGCAGGTTCAGGGACCGTGTGGGAGGTCCAGGCTCACCGCTGCATTGCGAGTTCAAAGAAGCTCGCGATCGACTGGCGCAATCTGAGGACTACGAGGCGAGGCGCCGACGTGCCGGGCTGATCGGCAGGCTGCGCGGAATGCTCGCCCGCGCGTGCCTCAGCTCCCTGGAGCCGGACCTTGTGATACTCGATGAGTTCCAGCGCTTCCGGGACCTGCTTAATGAGAACACGGAGAGCGGGGAGCTGGCGAAGCACCTATTTGAATACGAGGACGAGCACACCGAGGTTCGCACGTTGCTGCTCTCAGCTACGCCCTACAAGATGTACACCCGGGCTCATGAGACAGAAGACGACCATTACAGCGACTTCCTACGAACGGTCTCCTTTCTGACGGGTAAGGGCGGCACTGCCGAACCCCTTGAGAGGCTCCTCGGCGAGTTCCGCCTGGCGATGTCGCGCGCGGCGGGAGATGGTCGAATAGATGAGGAGGATGTCGTTAAGCTCAGGGAGCTACGGGCGGAAATCCAGTCCTGGCTGCAGAACGTAATGTCGCGCACGGAGCGCAGGGGCGGGGAAGTTATGGGCGACCCTATGCTCGAGGTCAGACAGCTGAAAGTGGATGTGAAGCCGCAGGAGGTGAAGGCTTTCCTGCAGGCCCGGGAGGTGGCGGAGGCCGTGGATGCGCCGGGAGTGATGGAGTACTGGAAGTCGTCGCCATACCTCCTGTCGTTTATGGAACGATACAAGCTGTCGCAGCGCCTCCAAGAGGCCGGACAGAGCACACAGGACGGTTCGATGGCGCGGCTGATCAGGCAGAGCAACCTTCTGCAGATCAACAAGAGGAGTCTGTCTCGAAGAAGCAGGATCGATGGCGGAAACGGGCGGATGAGAGCGTTTATGCGGGACATCAACGACAGCAGAGTCCACAAGCTTCTTTGGCTTCCCCCGTCGCTGCCTTCGTATGAACTGGGAAGAGACTTCAAGAACGCGCGCAATGCGACCAAGCGCCTTGTTTTCTCCTCGTGGGCGATGGTACCCCGGGCGGTGGCTATCATGGCAAGCTACGATGCCGAGCGCCGCTACATCACCGAAGAAGCGCAGGAGACCCGCTACCGTCTGGAGCTGAGGGCCAACAACTACTCGGTGTTTTCACTCCTGGCTCCGTCTCACACTCTTGCCGAGTACGGTGACCCCCTCCGATATCCGGCAGGCAACATCCGACAGTTGCTCCGTGAGATCGAGAACAGGTTGCACCCTCGCATCGATGAGATTACGCGCAGCGCACCTGCCTACGGAAGAGCAAATCCTCTCTGGTATGCGGTGGCGCCTCTTTTGCTCGACGGGCAGACGGCGGACTCCCTCAGTTGGCTTCAGGGCCCTTCTGCGGCTCCTCATAGCGCGGGGGAAGGAGAGCGGACACGGTCCGCCACATGGACTGCGCTACTCGCCCGGGTCAGGGAAGGCCTTGGAACAGAGGGGGCGGCCGCACTAGGTCGCCCTCCCGACGATCTTGCGCGAGTGCTTGCACTGCTCGCCGTAGGCTCACCGGCGAATGCGTCGCTGAGGAGCCTCTCACGCATCTCCGCGACACCAGTGACGGACAGCGCCCTGAAGTCGCAGGCGATGAGAGCAGGCTGGGCATTTCGCTCGCTGTTCGGGTCACCGATGGCCGTGGGGCTGCTGACTAGACTTTACAAGCCTGGCATCCCAGGGTGCAGTGGACAGTACTGGCGAAGGGTTCTTGCATACGCCGTAGAGGGAGGCCTCTCCGACGTGCTTGACGAGTACCTGCATATGGAGCGCGAGGCGGGAGCGGCGGACTCAGGGTTAGACGGGTTGGTAGACGCGCTTGGCAGTAGCCTTGGGCTGACCACCGGCGTGCTGGAAATATCCCAGTGGAAGACAAACGGTAACATCGTGAAGCGCGGACATGAGAGGATGCACCAGCACTTCGCTCGCCGCTATGTCAGTGACAGGTCGGTGGCATCCGAGCAGCAGGCGAACCAGCACCTCGACCTCGTCAGAGACGCATTCAACTCTCCCTTCTGGCCTTTCGTCCTCGGAACCACATCCGTCGGTCAGGAGGGACTGGACTTTCACCGGTACTGTCATGCAGTCGTACACTGGAACTTGCCGTCCAACCCGGTTGACCTTGAGCAGCGCGAGGGCAGGGTACACCGATATCATGGTCATGCGGTCAGAAAGAACATTGCCCATACGGTCGGCGCGGCGGCGCTGGAACAAGCCAGGTCAGTGACCAAATCCGGCGGCTTTGTTAACCCGTGGAAGACGGCATACCGGCTCGCCGACGAAGAATTCGGGGACGATGGCGGCCTGGTGCCGCACTGGATATTCACGGAGGGGCGCGCGCGGATACAGCGCTACTCGCCCGTTCCGCCGCTGTCGAGGGACGCAGAACGGCTCGGGGAGTTGCGTCGCTCCCTCACCGTTTACCGGATGGTATTTGGCCAGCCACGACAGGAGGACTTCCTAGAATTCATTCTACGGCAGGTCCCAGAGGAGCGCCGGGAGGAAGTAACAGCCGCACTAACGGTCGATCTCAGCCCGCCCAATATGCCGGAGTAATTCTCTGGGTGCTGTTACACGTCAACTGCGATGGGACTTGACGTCACGCTTCTATAAGATCACTTGCTCACCGAAGCTTCTAACGCTTTATTGACCACCTCGGGACCGGATCGACAGATCCTAATGAGGACATCTGAGTCAGTTGACGTGTGGGTCAGATCCAGTTCCGGATGGCCCATAAGGTGTCATCGCAGTTGACGTGTAACACTTCCCGGAGGCTGTGGGACAAGCAGGTAACTCAAGAGAGCTTCGGCGCTGGACGAGACGGTGCGTCTAAGTGCATCTTGAGGCATTCCTAAGACCTATCGAGATGGTACAGGATAATCTTGGGAAATATGTAACCCCATGTCGTAGTTCCGGCGGCAAAAGCCAGCATTGCGACGACGGCACTAACTGCGACCGCGACGTTCATGAAATTCTTGATGAAATCCTGCATTGGTGAACCGTCGCTAGTAAAATGAACGCTGGCTACTAGCATCCCTGTCAACGTAAGGGCGAGCGCCGCGACGAAGTACAGAGTTCCGGTTGCTAGCATGCCATCTCTAATGGACGGCGTACCTCGACTAGAAAAGCCCGCAGCGTATCCCATACCCCCGAATATGGCGCATGCCCCGGCAATACCGAATGGAGTACCCGTGAAGTAAGGATTGTCGGTGCCCGCGAGAAAAAGTAAGATCCAGGACATTGCCGCCAGAAAGGCGGTGCAACCAATCAAGACAGTTAGAATAATCGACGGCACCAAATAAAGCTTAGAGTAGCGGCTTTCGTCGCTATGGTCTCTGGACATATCGTCTCCTTAATCAGCCTGCTGTGTGTCTCGACACTCCTCGGACTTTGAGCGAGTATCCATTCCTGCTCACGTGGCGCGTACGACCGTGGACAGCACTCTAATTGACGGCGACACCGGCAAGCACTGCGCGAGCTGCCATCTCGGCATCAGTGGCGTCGCTCTTTCCCTTGCGGCGACGAACTGACCGGTCGGGTCGATTGACTTCTATGACAGTGTAGCCCCGTTCGGTCAGGAAGCGCGCTACCCCAGAACCGTAGGAGCCTGTGCCTTCGATCCCGAACGCTTGGATCTTTCCCAAGCTGTGGGCCCACCATTCCAGCTCCGCATGACCGTACGTGGTCGCTGGCACATGACACTCTTCGAGACGGACACCTTGCCGGTCTATGGCGACCGCCACATGCTGGTCCTGGTGAGTGTCGACTCCGATTATCACCTGAACATCACGATTACTGCTTTCGTGCCCGACGACTCCCGTCATGTCTACCTCCTGGAGGTGGTGCATCGGCCGGATGAGCGGACAAGACTGCGATGAGGCTCCATTGCCAAGCTCTTATGAGGTCACAGC
>MPND01000086.1 GCA_002238855.1 SAR202 cluster bacterium bin90 | reverse complement strand
CCGCCTCAGTAGTAGTACCTGCTGATCTGTGACCATCCAGTACCTCCTGTACGAGATGGTCAAATCTACTTCATGAAGCGGTCAAAATGAATGTCGCCTACCAGTCATTATAAATGTCGTTGTTCAGAGCTGACCTGCTTGAACCATTCGATCTCAACACGGTCAGACAGCTTCACTATTTTGCACCAGCGCTCGGACAGGCCAGTTGACCATCTGTCGCCGTAGTCGGCGTTCCAGACCTGCGGATCCCAGCTGGCGCGCGGACCGTCATCAACAGCGTGAGCGACGTCACTCGGAACGTTTCCGGCCTCCTGCAGTAAAGCGACATCGGCGTCCATCTTGCACAGTTCACGCCATGCGGCGCGCCTCTTTGCAATGTTCCAACTCACAATCCTAATCAAGTGCTAATCTCCGATCATTAAAGGTGTCATCTTGCTGTCTTGGTACACCACCTATACCGATGGAGGTGGCGATGTGTACATAACATCTCGGCTCCGCCGTTTAGTGGGCAAGGGAGGATTCGTGCACGGCCCCAAGGGTTCATGCCGACGCGTCTCAGGTGACCACATTATGTGGTAGATAAAGGTAGATCCTCGCATCAGGATAAGACTTGAATAGGGCGCATCGGATTCCAATCGACTAGTGTTCAAGCGCCTGCGCTATCTGCCCGGTTCTTTCTCTTTCAGAGCGGAGGCTATTTCGCGAATCTGCACCAATATGGACTGCAGAAGTTCCGGATACTCCCCGGAGCACGACAGGTTGATCCGAATGAAGTCTCTCTTATGCGTCCAGGAGGGAACGTCATGATAGAAGTCATCTCTTCGATTGACACGCACCGCGCTCAATCTGTCGCGCACCTCACCGATGTGTTCCTGCGCAGAGTCCTGAAAGCCCAGCCATAGCGGTCCATCCAGGTATTCCCATAGACGGGTGTCGTATCCAAACCACATGCTTACGTCGTGCATCTTGAAATATCGCAAATAGCCGTTCTCATGACGCGCCGAGGAATATCCGGTCATATCTGCCCAACCCTCTCGCTTGCCCTCTTCGATGGCACCATAGACAAGTCTCTCGAGCTTCTCTTTGTTATCGTCATTTAGATCGCTCAACTTACCTGAGGGAGCGTAGAAAGCGTTTAGATTCTCGTAATCGACAACACCTTGCAGCTCTACGATCGACCTGAGAGTTCCTTCGCCATTATCAGCTTGGACGCGGGTTTCGAGCAATCCCAGAAGGTGGTCCCAACTCGTCAGCATAAAGGTGCGACCATCTCCTACGGTTGCACTTAAGACACTCTCGCCCTGGCGTTCCTGTCCGATAGTGAAGTCGTTCTCAGCGCGTATACGCTCCATCATCTCAGCCCATAACGATACGAGCCGTCGGCTTGGCGCTACAACCAGCAGGGCGGAGTCTCTGTCTTTAGGCAGGTATCTCAGGTAATTGACGGGCTGGGTGCGCATCAGCGGCGCGTCGAACTTCGCCTCCATCAGAATGTGTTTTATGCCTTCACCATCTAGGCACACAAGGTCGGGACGCTCACCACCTTCTTCCACCGCCTGAGTTTGGACCTCATGGATTGGTGAAATGTTCGCCCCGGCCTGCTGCAGTAACTCTCTGAACGCCCCAGTAGCTGCGTCAGATCTGTTAAGGATGTATGCCAGAGCTTCCGTCGAGAGGTCCTCGAACGTTCCCCTGAGCATCCATGCCACATGAGCCAGTACGGTAGGGCTTGCTTCAGCCATTGCTCCCCCTTTTATTCTTTACATATGAAGGGTGTACGATGCTAGTTCAACTTGGTGCCGGTATTGCATCACGTGTTTCGATCAAATTCCCCTGCTACCCCTCGCTCAAGGAGAGGGTTAGATGCACCTCTTGAGAATCCTCTAACGGGTTTGCCTAGCAGCCCCTTTGAACATCGTTGCGGAATACTGCATCGATCTCAGGGTTCCGCCTGCCGTCGTCTCCGTCTCTGATCAGAAAGTCCCGTCGATCGCGGTATATGAGCGCCCGGTTCAGAACGTAATCGTCCTTCTCCAGGTCAATCTTGTGACACGGCGTCATAAGCCAGTACTTGTAGTCGCCAATGAACAGATATCTGATATTCATCCTGAAAAATCTGCCGTCAACACCCTCACCGGCGCAGAAGCGCAAACATACCTCGGCGAGTAGGTCTTCCTGACAATCCTTCTTTATGACCACATATTCGTGCGGCCAAGTATCGCGATACGTGACGGCCTCTCGCCATGGCGCCTCTGCAATGAGCTCCACTATTCTACGTCTTCTCACCGTTTTTCCTGGAGAGGCGCTCTCACCGACAGGCTCACGCTCCTGCACGGCAACAGTAGGGCCGGACGACATTATTCCGACTTCTCGCAGCAGTGTCGTGTCCCCGTCGCGATTGAATGCAGCCCATGCGCGATTTACGGCATGCCAGCGCTCGAACTCTTCAGGCGTCTCAGGAACCTTCACATCCTGGTCCGGTTTAGGCAGTCCGGTATTCGGGTCTATTGCGATAAATGGGTTGTCACCACTCAGTGCCACTATGCATACCTCCGACTACGATGGATCTTTCAATCTAGTCCTATCAATGGAAGCGAAGTCCTTGCCGCAAGATTCTTGATCATCCTTAGGAGTAGCGGTCCAAGACCCCGCAATCTCTTTATCCGGCAGGCCGCTCCTCGGGTGAGCGCGAATCGCCTCTAGTCCCGACGCAATCGCCGCACGGGAAGCTACTCCTTTCCAGTGGGTCTGCTCGATCAGCCACAGCACCCCGCGAAATGTCACCTTCAGCTGCCGTGCCAGTGCCTTGAGGGCGAAGTCATCACTCAGAAGAGTCCTTCGCCTGCGTGAGGCAAGCGCAAGCGAGTCCGGGAGAGTGAGGCTTCGATGTTCACGTCGGAATCGGATCGCCCGCCCGACATCTTCTCCGCTGAGCTCCACAACTTCCAGTCCCAGGCTGAGCAGGCTCTCGGCGAATCCTGAGCCAGCCTCGCGGTTCTGGAGGATGCTTCTGTACAGCAGGTCGGGCATCCTGAAGGTGAGCGGCAGAGAGAGGCACTGCTCCAACAGGCCGCCACGCTTGAGGTTCATCAGCATGGAGGTATCCGCGACCATTACGTCCAATCTCTAAGCCTCCTGCCGTGCGGCATCAAGCCTGCTTGGTGGATACTCCATCAGAAGATCGATATCCTGAACCGGAATCTCCAGCAACTCGGATGCCTTTGCTTCGGAGATCGCTCCCTCGGCGAGTGCCCTGAAACAGAGGGTCTCGAAGCGTCCCGACCTCTCCCCGGGCATAGAGAACTCCTCCTCGTAGGGAGGGTTGCGCCAGCCAAGCTTCTGGTATTGTCGGAACATCCTGCCCATCAGCGCCGGGCTGATGATCCCCAGGTCCATGCACCTGTACGTAATGGCCTGAACGCTTATGCCAAAGACCTGCTTCAGGCGCAGTAGTTCCGCCATCCCTATTGCGGTACGGTGTCTCCCGATCTCCTTCCACAGCACCTCTTCAGGCAGAAGAAGCGCGCCCGCAAATCGATAGGCTGCCTTCTCCTCGTCCATCTCATCCGAGATCTCCAGCACCAGATGCCCTATCTCGTGCGCAATGGTGAGTCGCTGCCGGTCACCGCCCACATTGCTGTCTACTACAATCACATAGACGTCGGAGAGATTTTCCCGGCGCACATGAGCTGTGAGCCCGTTAACGCCGTCGGCCAGCGACCGGAAGAGAACCTTGACCCCTCTATCCTCCATAAGCTCTGAGATGTTAGGTATGGGATTCAGGCCCAGCCCCCAATCCAGCCGGAAGCTCATGGCGGCACGGTCCGCCTCGAGCAAATCCTTGAACACCGGGTAAGGAGCGGAGCGCGGACTATCCCAGTTTACGCTGGGTAGGCCGAGGATTTCCTCGATCGCCAGGTAACGCTCCAGCATGTGCAGCACCATAGCTCTCGTCCGGTCGTCCTCACTCCTGGAACCAACCTTCTTTGCCCGAAAATCAACCGAGAGCAGGCTCATACCCGGATCTCCCGCCAGGTAGTTCACAGACACATGCAGGGCATCCGCAAGTGCTATCTGGACTCTGGAGCTCGGCATCGACTCGTCGCGCTCGTACTTGCCGATCGCCTGCGCCGTGACGAAATTGTCCATGCGGTCGCTCAGACCACGTAGTGACAGACCGGACACAGCCCGGGCGAGCTTCAGCCTGTTGCCTATCATGGCGCCCTCCATTTCGTTCCCTGATGTCTTGACCAGTTTACATTACTTTGCTAATCTATACAACTCATATATATTGTAAACTACTCAAGAAATGGCGAAACCCGAGTGATCTGAACGCTGCATGCAGAAGGCGACGCTGAGCAGCAGGAGCCGCTCCGCCGGAAAAAGTGACGGGGTCCGATCAGTGTGGCGTAGTCTGGAGACGGGTCTCATTCTAACTCCCGGGACTGCCCTACGGGGAGCGGCAAGGATCGAAGGATAATCGCTCGGGAAGTCGCGCGAGCCTGAGTAAGGTCGGGTGAAAGAATGACTTATGCTTCGAACTCAACGCTTAGATGGCTGGATAGCAGTAAGCAGGAGCGAAGGACGGTATTGGAATTGGTTTCGGCGCTCAACGAGCCGGCGACACTTGACGAGCTGGGAATCGGCAGAATCCGTGATACCATCTCGGAGGCGCTTTTCCCGGGAACCAGCACCATCCAGACCCGGGCCCGCTACTTCCTATTCATTCCTTGGATACTTCAGATGGTGGAGCGGTCTCCTGGCTCCAATCCCGGGGCACGAGCACAACAGCTGCAGCTGACTCTTCGCAATGCCCTGGACGTAGCACACGGCCCGAATCAAGGAGTAATCGGAAGAGAAGCGGGCGCCGCGCTGCGCAGGTGGCCGGACTCGATCTATTGGCCGGGGCTGGAACGTTGGGGAATAAGATTGTATCGCGGGTCCATTTCATCTTACTACTCCGCGCTACGCCGTCCACCATCCTGGATGTCCGGGGAGGCCAGATCGGATGAGCCGGGCGAGGAGGGATCAAATGAGACAGCCGAACGGGTTCTCTCTTACTGGGAGCGGATGCCGGATCCGCCCGATGACTTCCCGGAGGTCGCGACCTTCGCACTGAAATCCGAGGAGGCCGAGTTTCTCAGGGACCGTGTCGGCTTTGCTCACAGGCGAAGTTTCCTCGCTCACCTGCTGCAGACGGAAGGCGGAGAAATCCCGCAGGACACTGCCTTTCCCTGGGAAGACCCGGCGGCCCAAACTGCGCCGGTCGCTGCCCAAGACTGGTTGAAAGACGCGAGGCTCTTCAGCCTCGTTCACCGAGGTGCTGCCCTTCTCTACAACCTGATGATGGCGCAGGCGAGCGGAGATATCGACCGCGCTGATATGTTCGAGAACAGGTTCGCCACGTGGGCCGATGAGATCGAGGGATCGCACGCCGAGATCGCAATCTGGGATCGTGGCTCTATGTGGCGCAAACTTACGACGGCAAATCCTCGCATCCGGGGGTCGACGCAGCTGTTTGCCGACAGGTGGTATGTGCTTGTAACGACCGCCCCGCTCGCATCTCTCCCGAGAATCCGCGACGCCAGGGACCTCATTCGTAACAGGGAGCGTGCCTTGAAGCACACAAGAGCCCGGCTCAGCTACTCCGATGCACTATCCGCACGCAGCGGATATCCCACGTCGGCACGTCTTGAGTTCCGCTGGTCCCAGGCCAAAACCATAGCGAGCGACATACTCTCAGCCCTGGGAGATGACAATGCTTGAGCCGGAGAACCGCCGCCTATTCCTGGATACGCTTCGCCCACCAAATGGCTACGTCTTTGACAGGGCCGTGGGTACCACGTTCACGCTTGACCTGATGACGCTGCTGTCAGTGCCGCTCGCATTCACCTTTCGTGATGCCCACGACGGAGCGGGAGAGTTATCCAGAGATCCCTTGGCACTACTTGAGAGCGTACGACAGAGCGCAGGTCGTATAGCCCTGTTCTGCCACGGGGGGCGTACTTCCGTACCAAGGCCCGGACAGCACGCACTGGCGTTCGTCGAGGACTCGGTCATCCCGGTATTTCCGCCTTATGGTGGCGCATCGAGTGCGGTCTTCCACCCGAAAATCTGGCTGCTGCGCTATGTGTCCGCTGCTGGGCCTGTCAGATACCGGCTTGTCTGCCAGTCGAGAAACCTGACCTTTGACTCCTCCTGGGACGTTTCCCTCGTTCTGGACGGAGTTCTGGACGAGTCGCGAGGCGAGCAAAACGACGTCAACCGGACCCTGGCGGACTTCATCAGGGCTCTGCCCGGGATGGCGCCGGAGACGATCTCCACAGATCACCTGGAAACCGTGGATCTTCTGGCCGACGAGGTGGAGCGCGTTGAATTCCCCGCGCCCAGAGGATTGTCTCTGAACAGGTTTCTGCCGCTCGGCATAGCACGCACGAATGAGACCTACCCTAACCGTCCGCACCGTCGCTTGCTGGTGATCTCTCCGTTCCTCGACGGCGGGTTCCTGAAGTCGGTCGTGGGCCGGCGACACGGCTGCGTTCTCATTAGCCGTCGCGAGGAACTGCTTAAGGCGCCAAGTGACGCTGTGGCGGCCTTCGACAAGGTGTATGCGTTCCGGACGGGCCTTGAGCCCGAGCCGGAGGATGACGATGATGCCATTGTGCCACTGGCAGGCCTGCATGCCAAGGTGTTCGTCATCGATGATGGCTGGAATGCCCGTATAGCCGTCGGCTCGGCGAACGCGACCGGTGTGGCCCTGGGGAACCCGCCGAGGAACGTGGAGTTTATGGTTGAGCTTGTAGGAAGAAAGAGTCGCTTTGGAATCGATGCCCTTTTCTCCGCGGGAGACGACGGGGAGGCCGGGAAGTTTGCCGGCCTTATTGAGGAATTCAGCAAGGATGAGGCAGGGTCGGCCGAGGATAGTCCGGACGACCTGCGCCTGGAGCGGCTGCTTGATGCGGCTGCCGACTCACTGGCAAGGTGCGAAATCAGGGGGCGCGTAGAGACTGCCGACAGAGGTCACCGAGGTAAACTGCTGGCCGGTGACCGTGCAGAGCGAACGCAGGAGGACTTTTGAGGGCGCCGCCGAGTTCACAGGATTATCGCTTCAGGATCTCTCGGCATTTCTCGCGATCGAGGTGCGTGCCGCTGTTGGCGGCCTGTCAGGGCGCAAGAGGTTTGCGCGCACCTTAGCGCTCTCGGGGCTTCCCGGGGACCGGCTGCAACGGCTTCTGGCAGGTATGTTAAGCGACCGCAGCCGACTGATGCAGCTGCTCTGGCTGCTCCTCTCGCCGGTGGACGATATGTCCTTCGGTGCTTTGCACAGGCCCTAGACACCGGGAATGACAGACGTGAGTGGGGCGCCGCCCTTTCCGGTATGCTCGAGAGAATGCTAGAGACCCTTGGGCGCGATCCCGGAAGGCTGGACTCCGTGGCCACCCTTCTGGCTGACCTCAAGAAAACGGAGTCCGGAGCGAAGCTCGTCGATGGGGAGTTGGAGGCCGCATGGAGCAAGATATGGAGTGTCAGGGAGAGGCTGCGATGAGTGAGAACCGAGACGCCCGGGCTGAGCAACCTGTCTTTCGTAGGCTGAAGGAGTTTCAGGTGCGCACGGCACGGCACGCCTTCAGGAGGCTTTACGAGGCCGAGGACAGCTCCCGAAGATTCCTTGTAGCGGACGAGCCGGGACTCGGCAAGACTCTGGTGGCCGCCGGAGTCATTGCGCAGTCAATTGACCATCTCAGGGAGAAAGGCATAAAGCGTATCGACGTCATCTACATATGCTCGAACCAGGCAATCGCGCGACAGAACGTAAACAGGCTGTAGCGCGACCTGGATGTGGATGCTAAACCACTGGCGGAGCGGGTAACGCTACTTCCGCACCGCCTATCCAACCTGGACAAGCACATCAACCTGATAGCTCTGACGCCGGGCACCTCCTTCAACTCGGCAAGCGCCGAGGGCATCGCCGAGGAGAGAGTAATCCTCTTCAAGATGCCTTCGGACATTTGGGGGACTTGGGAGAGAATTCACGCCTTGTCTTCCTTGGAGGACTCGCTTCGGTGGACCGCTTCAGCGAGCACGAAGGGTGGCACAGGTGGCGCCGTATAGACGACGGCATCTTGGAAAGATATCGGAAACTTATCGGCGGTCCCGGAAGCGAGCTTCATCGGGAGTTTTCGGAGGTGCGCGAACGCCTAGTAGAAAGCCAGAATCGCGAGGCTCTGCGGGGACGGCGAAGGTTCATTGGCAGAGTGAGAGGCCTCCTCGCACACGCGTGCCTAGATTCCCTAGAGCCCGACCTCGTAATACTGGACGAGTTCCAGCGCTTCCGGGATCTGCTCGATGAGAACACAGAGAGCGGTGAGCTTGCAAAGCGGCTGTTCGAGTACGAGGACAGCCACACCGAAGTCCGAACCCTACTGCTCTCGGCGACCCTGTACAAGATGTATACGCAGGCACACGAGACCGATGACGACCATTATCGCGACTTCATTCGAACCTTCACCTTTCTGCTGGGGAAGGGCGGATCACCCGAGCCCCTTCGACATCTCCTTGGAGAGATGCGACTTACTATGTCCCGCAGCCTGGACGACGGAAGTGTAAGCACGGAGGAAGTCGACCGACTCCGGCAGCTGCGCACCCGGATTCAGGACTCGCTGCAGAGAGTGATGTCAAGAACCGAGCGCAGGGGGAGGGACATCATCGGAGACCCCATGCTCGAGGTAAAGAGACTCCAGGTCGACCTCAGCGTGGACGAGGTGCAGGCCTATCTGCAAGCCCAGGAGCTTGCAGAGGCCGTAAAGGCTCCCGGTGTAATGGAGTACTGGAAGTCGGCACCGTATCTACTGTCCTTCATGGAGCGCTACAGGCTGCCCCAGCGCCTTGAGGCAGCCGCAAGTGCCGACTCGAGCGGGTCCGTGGCGCGACTTGTAAGGAAGAGCCCCCGTCTTCAGATCAGCCGGAGACGCCTGTCAGGAAGGAGTGCCCTGGACGGAGATAACGGTCGCATGCGCGCGTTTCTGCGGGACTTAACCGACAGCAAGCTGCAGAGGCTGAAGTGGCTGCCGCCCGTGATGCCATCATATCAGCTTGGTAGAGAATTCCGAGATGCCGCCGATGCGACCAAGCGTCTCGTGTTCTCATCGTGGACGATGGTGCCGAGAGCGGTTACCATCATGGGAAGCTACGATGCCGAGCGGCGGTACATCACCGAGGACTCTCAGGAGGCGCGCTACGGTCTCGCTCTAAGGGCAGATACATACCCGCTGTTTTCCCTCATTGCACCATCAGGGACACTCGCGAACTACGGCGATCCGTTTCGCTATCCGCCGGGCAGCGTCAACACGATGCTTCAGGCAATAGAGGAAAGGCTGCGTCCCCTTGTGGAGGAGATCACTCGCGACGCGCCCACGCACGGCAGAGCGAAGCCCCTGTGGTACGCGGTCGCGCCCCTGCTGCTCGATGGGCAGACTCCTGAGTCCCTCGACTGGATAGCTGACCCGCCTCGGGCGCCTCATGCAGGCGGCCACGGAGAGAGTGCAGAGTCGATAACCTGGCATGCGCTTGTTGCTCGAATAAGAGAGGGACTGGGACCTGAGAGAGTGACCGTACTGGGACGGCCTCCCGACGATCTGACGCGAGTGCTGGCGCTGCTTGCCCTGGGCTCGCTCCCGAACGCCTCACTCAGAGCTCTGGCGCGAGTGACCTCGACACCTACCCGTGATCCTGAACTGATGAAGGAGGCCATGCGTGCCGGCTGGGCCTTTCGCTCCCTGTTCCGCTCTCCCGTCGCAGAGGGACTCCTGGACAGACAGTATGCACCGGGAATTCCCGGATGCAGGAGGCCGTATTGGAAGCTTATCCTCGCCTATGCTACAGAGGGCGGGCTTTCGGACGTGCTTGACGAGTTCTTCCATGTCGCTCTCGAGGCGGGCGTGCAGGACTCGGGCGCAGCCGGGCTGGTCGACGAGCTATCGGGTGGAGTAGGGCTATCAACCGGGTTCCTTGAGATCTCTGAGTGGAGATCAAGTAGGAATGTCCTGAGCCGCAACCGCCGGAGGATGCACCAGCATTTCGCCCGGCGCTATGTGAGCGACAGGTCGGCAGTGGCAGAGCGGCAGGCGAGTCAGCATCCCGACCTTGTGCGGGACGCATTCAACTCCCCATTCTGGCCTTTTGTTCTGGGCACTACGTCCGTCGGGCAGGAAGGGCTTGACTTTCATCGGTACTGCCACGCTGTGGTCCACTGGAACCTACCGTCAAACCCGGTCGACTTGGAGCAGCGCGAGGGACGAGTCCATCGCTATCACGGCCATGCCGTAAGGAAGAATGTGGCCCAAGCAGTAGGCGAACTGGCGCTCAGCGAGGCCCGCTCAGCAGCAGCAACGGGCGAGCTTCTCAGCTCTTGGGACGCCGCGTTTCGACTGGCAGATGAGAGATTCGGACAGGACGGCGGCCTGACCCCCCACTGGGTTTTCACAGAAGGCAGCGCGCGGATCCGACGATACGCACCAGTCCCGCCTTTGTCCAGAGATGCGAAGAGGCTGCCCGCGCTGCGACGCTCTCTCGCCACCTACCGTATGGTGTTCGGCCAGCCCAGACAGGAGGACTTCCTAGAGTTCATCCTTCGTGAGGTCCCGGAGAGCCGCCAGGCAGAGCTGACTGAGGCCCTCACAATCGATCTTACCCCTCCATAAGGAATAGGCTGTATTGGTCCTCCGTGTAAAGGCCGGAGTGTGGGTCGAAAGCAAATCTTCCTTTACAGATTTTACTGTGGCTCTCGACGAGTATCGGGCGCCATTCGGTGAAATGCAGCAAAAGTAGATATTCTTGCTTGCACTCGGGAAAAGATATGTGGAATCCTACCCTTCTTGGTCTGGAACGCGCACGTATTGCTAAATGCGGGCTGTGACCTTTCGCTGGAGAGATGATGTGAAAAAGCTAATAGTGGTGGTGGCCAGTGTCGCCCTGCTAGTGGTGGGTATTGGCGCTGGCGCTGTCTTGTTTACTGACAAACGCGTGGCGCACTACGGCCCTAACTTCGTGTGACTAATCAATGCAGAGGGCGCAGTTAAGTGTCTCGGCTCTGATATTTCTGGCGTGGTTTCACGTGTCCCTGATGTGAGCGGCGTCTCCCACGACCTACCGCAGCCTTACCATAACCGATGAGGACCGATGCTCCGACCATGACGCCGACGATTACAGTTATTCCCAGTCGGTCGAGGCTGACATCGTCACTGGTATGGGCGGAATAATCTACAGCCCGTACACTGGCGAATGTTTTGACAGCACCGACGAAACTGACATTGAGCATATCGTGGCCCGCTCAGAAGCTCACGACAGTGGACTATGTGATGCTGATGTTGATGCCGAGACCAGAGACGCGTTTGCGTCGGATCTGCTCAACCTTACACTGGCTTCTCCTGATTTGAACCGACAGGAAAAGGTCGCCAAAGACGCCGCTGAGTGGCTGCCTGAAATCAACAAGTGCTGGTTTGCCTATCGCGTTGTCCAGGTACGTGCCAAGTATTCCCTTACGGTGGACCAAGCCGAAGCTGACACCCTTGAAGCGGTGTTGTCGGAATGCTCGTCATTCGAGATGGTTGTGGTCGATCCGGAAACTGAACAACCCACACTTACTCCGACATCCGAGCCTGAATCAACGCCCACTCCCGAAGCTTCGCCTGTGGCAACAGCGACGCCAGAGGCAACGCCCACGGCAACGGCGACACCAGAAATTGATGCACTCGCCACGTACGATGATGATGGCAGCGGGATGATCTCTTGTGCGGAGGCCAGAGCGCACGGCATCGCACCTGTTCACAGTAACCATCCTGCATATCCATATATGAACGATGCGGATGGCGACGGCGTGGTGTGTGAGTAGTGGCACGCGGCATATCAGCAAACGCGGCGATAGGAAATGCCAGATAACTAGCGATTGCCGGTTGCCTCAACTAAGCGCCGTTTCCATTCGTTATACGCCCTTTGACTACGAGAGCCTGGGGCTCTGCATTGTGTAATCAACCCAAGTTCCATCAGAAATACCCCGCTCATCAGGAACTGCTTTACCGCTGAAAGTTCTGTACATTTCAGCTCTCCCGCTTCCTTACCGGCATTCAGGTCGCTCATAGAAAAGTACCACGCATTTACCACATTGGTGCTGCTCTGTCCTTCCTGTATGTCCTGTGCAGTGATGGCATCAATCTTGTGCCGATAGACGCCTGCCGATATTATTGCCAAATCAGAAACGATCTTCTGCTGAGAAACTTGCGGTTTTCGACAGCGCAGCCTGTAGTGGGATTGCCGCTCAACTACGCACGGTCGCAGAGGGTCCGGCATAAGAGACGCGCAAGGCACACGAGGTCGCCTCCGAAAGAGGAAAGCTAAGATGACGATTGAGATCATGCCTGACGGTATAGAATTTGTTGAAAACCCAGAGCCGAGATGTCCTGTCATCCTGCTGCAGGATGTTTCCTCGTCAATGGAGGGTAAGAAGATCCAGTTGCTCAACAGGGGTCTTGTCGACTTCTACCTGGCCATAAGGAAGGATCAACTCGCATCAATCCGGTGCGAAATCGCCATCATAACCTTCGGCAGCAACGCCGAGCTGGTTCAGGACTTTGTCACTGCCGACAAGTTCTCTCCCCGAGAGCTGATCGCCAGCGGCACCACAGCGATGTGCGAGGGAATCGATCTCGCTCTGGAGAAGATAGATGAACGCAAGCGACAGTACCGGGACAATGGCATCAACTACTATCGTCCATGGCTCTTCATGCTGACCGACGGACATCCCACGGACCCACCGGAGCAGATAGACGAAGTTTCAGAGAGACTGAAACTAGCGGAGAGAGCAAAGAGAGTCGCGGTATTCTCCGTGGGTGTAGCGCCAGCCAACATGGCGCGGCTGAGGAACATGTCAATTCGTCCACCGCTGAGCCTCGACGAGATGAAGTTCAGTAATATGTTCGTCTGGCTGTCGCAATCAATGTCTCGTGTTTCGCGGTCCCGAATGACCGACGAGATAGAGCTGGATGTTAGCGAACTGATGAGTTGGGCTAAAGCATGACCTTGAGCACAGTCAGCCCACTGCACCGCTGGAGTGCGATGAATCCATGAGCACACCGAGGATGGGGATGCGGCGGGGCGGAATCTGGTTTGTAATTTCCGCGTCCGTTACCGGCTCGGCTCATAAAAGAGTTGATATGCCCTGTCAGGACAGCTTCAGCTTCAGCACCAGTGTCCGAGACGGTGTGCTGGTTGCAGCAGTAGCGGATGGAGCCGGCTCGGCTAAGTGTTCGCGAGTCGGCTCCGAAGCCGTGGCCAGAGAAGCATTACGGACAGCGTCAAGACTTGTGCGCCTTCACGCCCTCCCGATGTACGAGGGTGTCCTCCGAGAAGTTCTCGCCGAGACCGTTCTCGCTGCCAGGCGTCATCTCGAGCAGGAGTCCCGCGGTTCCGGCATCGATATTAGAGAATTTGCCACGACATTGATCGTTGCAATATGCACATCTGAAATGACAGGCACAGCTCAGATTGGCGACGGAGCGGTTGTGACCTCCGGCGCATTGTCAGAGTCAAGCGAGGAAGATCCTTACTTGCTGTTCAGTCCGCCGCAACGTGGCGAGTATGTCAACGAGACCAATTTC
>MPND01000085.1 GCA_002238855.1 SAR202 cluster bacterium bin90 | reverse complement strand
GGTCCATGCTTTCCTTGACCATCGTCGTTCTCCTTACTTCGGATCTCTCTATTCTCGATGTTAAGGATGACGCGATGGTCTGTCTCTGTACAGCCCTCTCTTTTACACCATCTTATGGGACACCACTCGACGCCGCCCGCATCCTGCAGAGGCTCGGCCTCGAGGAAGCCCAGGCACTCATCGACAGCGTCACGGCACGGCGCAGGCAAAGCCGCAGCTCACAGCAAGCCGAACAGCACGAAGCGCAATCGGCAGACCGGCGCATCCGCTCCGAACTCGCCCAGATGGTCCGCGAGGAGACAGACAACGGCAGGGCGATAGTCACATTCCTCGTGCAGGCTATGAAGGGCGAGCTAGAAGACTTCAAGCCCTGCCACAGGATGTCCGCATCCAGGGAGTTGCTGCACCGCGGCTTCGAATACATCCCGCCGGACGAAGACGTCGTGGATGACGTCGTGGACAAAGTCGAAGCCGCGCGCCAACTCTTCGCGGAGGAGCGCCGACAACGACGCCGCGAGGAAGCCATCGAGTTCAGCCTCCACGGCCCAGACTACTACCGCGACCGCACCTCCCGCTGCCCGTGCGAGGACCGCCGCCACGACTGCGACGGCAACGAGCTAACCGAGCAGGAGTGCGAGGAATTCGCCACTCTCCCCACAGGCAAGTCAGCATCCATCACCGACAGCGACGAGCTCCAAGCCCACATCGCCGACTTCAACGCATACCTGACCCGCATCAACCCCGGCATGGACCTCGACCACCACCTCGACTCCATCCGCTGGCCCACCATCACCCACGCCCCCTACCACGACCCCTAGCGCAACCCATCCAAGAAAATCCCCTTCCCCCATGAAAATATCCCCTCTCCCCCCGGGAGAGGGCTAGGGTGAGGGGCAACTCCCGCCCAACAACCGAATACAAACCCGCCCCACTGTTCCCTTTGTGCCTTTTTGTGGCTATTCCCCCTCGCTCGCAGCAGACGCTTGCCCCCGCCTGCCCACAAAATGCACCAGCAGGTTCGACGCCACGATCAGCGCCGCGCCCGCAGCAAGGTATAGTGGCCGCTCCACCTCGATCTCGCCGAGCAGCGCCAGCCACAGCAGCGACACCGGCAGCGTCGCGTATGTCATCCCGATGATGCCCAGGTTCCGCGTCATCAGGTTCGCCCGCCTGAACAGCACCGTGCAGAAGCCGAGGGAGAAGATGCCGACTACGAAAGCCAGCGCATAGTCCGCCGCCTCGATACCGGCAGGCGACTCCCCTCGCGCCAGCCCCAGCGCAAGATTGACCGGAATGGCAACCAGCGCAGCCACCACGATGCCCGTCAGCACCCCCGCGACTTCGAGGGCGTCCCGCTCATATGGCCGCTCCCCCGTCGCCTCCACGCGCTCCGCCGTCTCCACGCCCCACCGCAGCACGAACGAGCCGAGCGTCGCCATGCTCATCGAGATAAGGGCCAGCACCACGCCAATGCCCACTTCAATCAGAGGCGCTGCGCCCTGCCCGAAGTCGAAGATGTCCGCCCGCTGGCTCAGGATCGCGAGCGCAAACCCCGCGAACCCGATCAGCATGAAGCCGACCAGCGCCCCCGACGTGCGCTCGTACCGCCGCTCCCCCCTGAACGTCCACCCCACGAACAGCACCGTCGAGAACGTCCACCCGCCGAATATCACAGTCGTCACCGCCGGGTCGATGTACTCCGTTGACCACGAGTAGAAGGCATAGTTCAGGTAGCCCGTCAATGTCAGCAGCATCGTCGGCCGCAGCACCTGCCGCCCGATCACTCCCAGCGACCGCAGCCGGAAGAACAGTCGGCGATAAGTCAGCAGCGTGTACGCGCCCAGCCCCACGAACTGCCCCGCGTACAGGAACGCCGTGAACACGAACGGCGCGCGGTGCGTGTCCGCCACCGCGATGTACACCGGTATCGCCGAGAACCCGATGACCGCCACCAGCATGAAGCGTGTCGCCCGCGCCTGCCGCGCCGGGTCGTGTGCCGGCTGCTCCGTCACTGCCTCGACTCAACCCGCAGCGTGTACGCCGCATGCTGGTAGGTCACATGCGTCGTCGGAGCCACCACCAGCACCGCGTAGTCCAGCGTGTCGCCGAAGCCTTCGATGCTGAACGAATGGGCGTCCGGCTCGCGCACGGTCACGCCGCCGTCCCTGCCGAACTCGATCAGCCGAATCTCGAATGTTTGCGCCAGCCCGTTGTCGATGCGCTGCCAACCGTTTGCCAGCCAGTCGCCGCCCGTCTCCGCATCGTCCGCGAAGCCGGTCTCCGGCACCGCGATGTCGTCAATCACGATGCCGCCCAAGTTCACGCCGTCGTCTGTGATGTACTCGAAGCGCACCAGCACGCTCTCCTCGCCCGCAAACTCCGACAGGTCCATCCGCTCTTGCACCCACTCGGCAGACTTGCCTCCGCCGCTGTTGCCGGTCAGGCCCGCGCCGTAATTCGCGCCCAGCGGGTCCTCGCGCGTGGTGTGCTCGCCGTCCAGCGTCGTCCAGCTCTCGCCGCCGTCCGTGGAGACGCTTGCGTACGCGTAGTCCCACTCCTCCTCGATCTCGTACCACACCCGGAACTCCAGCGTCGCCTCATCCACCCCGGACAGGTCGAACTCGCGCTCCAACGTCGTGTCAACCGAGTCGCCGTTCCCGCCCCACCAGCAGTACCGCCCGCGATGGCACTCCGTCCCCACCTGCGCGACAGTTGGCTCGCCCTCGAACTCCACCAGCACATCCCCCTCCGGCAGTCCGATCTCGTAGTACCGCGCCGAAAGCTGCGGCTGCGTTGTCACTTCCTCGAAGTCGCCTTCCGTGTGCCGAATCCTGCGTAGCCCCACGCTGCGCTCCGAGTAGCGGTAGGCGTCCAGCCGGTCATCAAGGTCTGTGTCGGCGCGCCAGTCCAATTCGCCGTCCAGGAAGTTCGCCACCGCCCAGTCCGCGAACACGTCCGTGAAGCTGACATCGTACTGCGACAGGTAGAGTTCCACGCCGTTCACGCCGTCGAGCGGTTCGCGCGCAAGCTCGGCAAGCCCGTCCTCGCCGCCGTAATGTTCGCGCAGGTACTCGACGAACAGCGTCGCGCCGCCGTAGTGCGGTATCGTGTCGCGCGGCTCGTCCGGCCAGTAGTTTAGCTGCACCTCCGGGTACTGTATAAAGATGTCCACGAAGCTCGCCTCGTAGCCCGCAATCTCAGTCGCCACCTCCGACATCCCCTCGTTCACCCACACGTCCTCGCCGATGTCCAGGTTCCAGTGGACGGCGTGCTGGAACTCGTGCGCCAGCACGCCGAAGTACTGGTTGCTGCCAGGGCGTAGCCAGTCGCCGTCCATCACAATCATCTCGCGCTCGTTGCTGTGCGGGTGTGTCGCGCGCGGGTACGAGTCGCTCGACGAGAAGTAACCCGCCGCAGCCGCAAGCGGCGTGTGCAGCACTACCAGGTGCGGGTCGCCATCGACGCCCGGCTTCCAGATGTCGCCGATGGCATCCACTATCGGCGGGCGAATGTCGCGCTCGAACACTTCCGCCGTCTGCTCCATTTCCTGCGCCGTGAGGTCGGTGTCTATGTCCGCGTACCAGTACGCGTTCTCGCTGACCGCGAGCAGCTCCGCATCAACCGTATAGTTCCGCCGCTCGATGAGGTCGGTTACGAAGAATGTCTTGCGATGACCAACCTCGCAGCAGTTCGGGTCGGGCGGCAGCGTGCGCGTCAGTGGTGCGCCACTTGCATCAGCCCTGCCGAATCGCTGCGCCAGCGCGAACAGGTCGCGCACGGGCGGGTCTGCGGGAATCTGAACAGCGGCAGGAGTTGGCGCGGGCATGGATACTGCAGTTGGAATAGCCGTCGGCGTGGACACCGGCGCAGGCATAGCAGGTGCCTCACTCGGAGTTGCAGAAGTAGCCGTAGGCGTGGGCATTACGGCAGTTGCCTCAGGCTGCGGTGCTTGCTCAACAACCGTCTGCTCCTGCTCGCAGGCGGCAAGAAGAAGTGCAGCGATTACAGCGAGCACGACCCATACAGCGCGCGTAAAATGCGCCCCAAGCATATCTCTTTGCACCGTATCCATCCGCGCCCTATTATCCACACTTGACATGACTTCATTATACCCGCACTCCACTCACCGCCTGTTGTATGATGTATTGGCGCAGCCGCGCAACAGATTTGCGCGCATAGTTGATGAGCCTACACAAAGAACATTCAGGCGATTTGGTGTTAGTGTCAGCATCCTGAATCGTCCTGCTCTTCGCGGGCACAGTCGGCTACATGGTGCCTGCTATACGGTGCTGGCTATATGATGAATGAGAGCTAGACTGCGATCGACGCGCTGTATATGACCGTCATCGCGTTCACGACATGGGCTATCGCGAGGTGCAGCCGCTTTCGGCGGAAGGGCCGTCTTCAACATCTCGCCGGAGGTAATGACATACTTGTTGGATGTTTGGGGAGACTCACCCTTGCTGACGAGTCGTCATCAGATCAACCATCAGAAAAGCAAATTCAGAAGGTTCACCGGTGACATGTTCCGGCCCACCCGCTCGTGGTAGAATCCCGCTGACTCACGGGAACAGAACGAAGGAGTCCGACTAACTGCTACCCACGATATTCCGTCGCCTCACCGGCTCGGTGCAGGACATCGCTCCCATCATACTGGTCATCGCCTTCTTCCAGATAGTGGTGATCCAGCAACCGTTTCCCAACCTCTGGAATGTAGTGGCAGGGCTGGTCTGTGTGGTTGTCGGGTTGGCTCTCTTCATTCAAGGGCTGGAAAGCGGCCTCTTTCCCATTGGGGAGGCTTTGGCGCAGGGATTCGCCCGCAAGGGAAGCGTCTTCGCCCTGCTGGTTTTTGCCTTCTGCCTGGGGTTCGGCACGACCGTCGCCGAGCCGGCGCTGATAGCCGTAGCGGGCGAGGCCGCTTCAGTCGCCTCCGAAGCCGGCGTAATCCAAGACAGCGACAGCGCTCGGGACTCCTACGCCCTGCGCCTGCGCATGGTAGTGGCATTCTCCGTGGGCGCCGCCATAGTGTTGGGCGTATTTCGCATCCTGAAGGGGTGGCCCATCCATTACCTCATAATCGGCGGCTACGTGCTGGTTACAATTATGACCATTTTCGCCCCTCCTGAAATCGTGGGCATCGCCTACGATTCGGGAGGAGTAACCACCAGCACGATCACCGTGCCGCTGGTTACCGCGCTGGGCGTCGGATTGGCATCGTCTCTCCGCGGACGCAGCCCCATGGTTGACGGATTTGGCCTCATCGCCTTCGCCAGCCTGACACCCATGATCTGCGTGATGGGCTATGGGATGGTGGTCTGACCTTGGAATTACTGTTACACGCCTTCCTGGCTTCCCTGCAATCGACCGTGCTGGACGTGGCGCCCATCGCCGGGATATTGCTCCTCTTCCAGGTCTCCGTCCTGAAACGCCCGCTCCCCAACCTGCGAAAGGTGATTGGCGGATTTGTCTGCGTCGTAGCCGGCCTGGCGCTGTTTCTGGTCGGCTTGGAACAAGCGTTGTTTCCCATCGGGGAGACCATGGCCAGCCAGTTGACCTCGCCCGATACCGTGGGAGGCGCCGCGGACTGGCGAGCCTACTGGCTTGTGTATGCGTTCGCCGCGGCAATCGGCTTTGCCACCACGGTGGCCGAACCGTCGCTGATAGCCGTGGCGATCAAAGCCGAGACGGTTTCCGGCGGAGCCGTCCGCGCGTGGGGGTTGAGAATCGCTGTGGCGGTCGGTGTGGCAGTCGGCGTGGCATTGGGATGCTTCCGCATCGTCACCGGAACGCCGTTGCCCTGGTACATCATGGTCGCCTACGCCATAGTGATCGTGCTGACCTTCCGCTCGGTCCGTACAATCGTGCCGCTGGCCTATGACTCCGGCGGGGTTACCACCTCGACTGTTACCGTGCCGGTGGTCGCGGCGCTCGGGCTGGGACTCGCGGCAAGCATACCGGGCCGAAGTCCGCTGATCGACGGGTTCGGACTTATTGCTTTTGCCAGCGTATTTCCTATAATGACAGTGCTGGGATACGCGATAATCGCGTCCTGGTGGAAGCGCAGGCGAGTACAGCGCTCGCCCGAAACGGAGGAAGAGCCTAGGAATGAGACTCAAGCTGATAGTCGCACTCGTCAGCGAACATAAAACCGATATTGTAGTCCGCGCGGCGCGGGACGCGGGCGCTACCGGGGCGACCATCGTAACCGGCGCAAGAGGCGAGGGCCTGACACCGGGGAGGACCTTCCTGGGACTGGAGCTTGAATCCATTCGTGACATCGTCCTGTTCCTGGTCGTCGAGCCCCGCGCTCGCGAAATCCTGGAGCGCATCAGGGACGCGGCGAATTTCGACTCCGAGGGCGGGTCCGGCATCGCCTTCCAGATTGACGTAGAAGACGCGGTTGGCATGGTCACCCAGCTGCCCGCCATTTATGAGGACTTGATTACAGAAATATGAGCTTGAAGCCAGAACTCCGGGTCGGCGACGTGATGGGCACCGAGATTATAAGCATTAACGGACTGGCCACCGTATCCGACGCCATGTCGTTAATGCGCCAGCACAATGTCAATTCGCTGGTAGTGGAGAGGCGCGACGAGAATGACGAGATCGGACTGGTCCTGGTTTCCGACATAGCCCGCCGGGTGGTCGCCCCCAACCGCTCGCCTGACCGGGTCAATGTCTATGAAATCATGTCCAAGCCCGTCTGGACGGTGCCGCCGGATATGCTGGCGCGCTACGCCGTGCGTCTGCTGGTGCGCTTCGAAGTTTCCCGGGCGGTCGTCGTGGACAACGACCGCAACGCCATCGGAATGGTCACCCTGCGTGACCTGACGCTGGGCCAGTAACTGGGCCAGACGCCGGAAAAATAGCGCCCGGCACGAGAGGCAGCAGCCTCAGGGGTCCGCCGCCCAGGGACGGTTAGACTCAACTATCGAACACAGACGCTCTGAGGCAACTTACATGCGTTGAGTATGTTATTACCTTCCTGACTGTCGCTGGCAGGGCTGTGATTCTCTATTTCCCCACCGAGCTCAGCGGCGAGCAACTTATAATAATGAACTGAAACATCGGAACCTGATCGGAGGCAAAGGAATGAAAGTCACAGACGCATCTATGGAGATATACCGCTGGGATCGCCCCGTTCCCATTCGCAACGGGATGTACACCTATCCTACGGTCGCGCTGAACCTGATAAAGCTGGAGACCGACGAGGGCATCACAGGCTACGGCTACATGGGCGGCGAGCATGTAACTGACGAGATGACGATGGGGACATTCAACAACATGAAGCAGTACGTCATCGGGCAGGACCCGTTCGACAACGAACGCCTGTGGGATGCGATGTGGCAGCCCAAGCTCGTGGGCAGGCGCGGCACTTCGACGCGCGCCATCAGCGGCATCGACATCGCGCTGTGGGACATCAAGGGCAAGGCGACCGATACCTCCGTCCACAAGCTGCTCGGCGCGTACACCGACCGCATACCCGTCTATATCGCGGGCGGCTACTATGAAGAAGGCAAGGGCTTGAACGAGCTTGCCGCCGAGATGGAGACTGCCGTCGAGATGGGCTCCAACGCCGTGAAGATGAAGATAGGCGGCGCGCCCATCAACGAGGATGTGGAGCGCATCCGAACGGTGCGTGAGGCGATCGGCCCAGACATCAAGCTGCTGATGGACGCCAACTGCGCCTACCGCTACTACGAGGCAATCGAACTCGCGCGCAAGGCGGAGAAGTACGACGTCTTCTGGTTCGAGGAGCCGGTCAACCCGGACGACTACGAGGGGCACCGCCTGATCAGCCGCTCCACCTCGATCCCGGTAGCCACGGGCGAGAACGAGTACACCCGCTACGGCTTCCGCGACCTTATCAACAACCGATGCGCCGCGATCATACAGCCGGACGCGCTGATAATGGGCGGCCCGACCGAGTTCATGAAGGTGGCGGCACTGGCTTCCGCGCACGACCTGCCCATCGCGCCGCACGGCAAGCAGGAAGTGCATATCCACCTGGTGGCGGCGATTCCCAATGGCCTGATACTCGAATACTACGCGGGCGCGGTGGACCCGATGCACGGCAAGGTCTTCGAGGAGCAGCTTGAGGTGGCGGACGGACATGTGCTCGCGCCCGACAGGCCCGGCTTCGGCTTCACGCCCAACTTCGAGGCGCTCGCACCGCACAGGGTGATGTAGGACACTTCCGGGTTGGTCATAATCCAAGAATTTGACCAGTCCGCTGTGCTACAATTGCATGTATTTACTTTCGGTATGTGGAGCAAATACTCAATGACCACTGATGATGGGAGAAGCGTGGAAGAATACGCTGCGCAGGCTCTTAAGTTCCTTGCCCAGTCCGACGCCGAATTCGCGGCAGGAGATGATAGGCAGGGAGCTGAGAAGCTCTATGGCGCTGCAACGCAGGCCGTCATCGCCGCGTCCAAGCAGCGAGGCTGGGGCTACAGATCCCATCGTGCCAACAAGAACTCAATACGCAAGCTAGCGGAAGAATACAGCGAGCCCTTTCTTGCGTCTGGATTCAACAGCGCCGAGAGGTTTCACATCCATTTTCATCACGGTGACATGGAGGAGTACGACATCGCTGCCGACCGTCCCACCGTTCGCGCTTATGTCCAACGGATGGTTGATCTCATCAACGAATATAACAGGAATGGCCATAATGGACAGCAGTCCTAGACGCCATTACCAAGACTGACACACTGACGAACCGAACAACTGGCAGACTGACAAACAGGAGCATCACATCAGATGGAAGAGCAAACTCTGAGCCTGTCGCAGCGCACTGTGACGGGCAAGAAAGTCAAACAACTTCGCAAGGAAGGCATATTGCCTGTGCATATGTACGGCACCGGCATCGAGTCCCAGTCGCTGCAGGGAGCAGCCAGTGACCTGCGCCGGCTGCTGCCGCAAGTAGGCACGAACATACCCGTGTCGGTCCTGGTAGATAGCTCCGATGACGAGAATATCTGCTTCATCCGCGAGGTGCAGCGCCATCCCGTAACCGAGGACCTGCTTCACATCGACTTCATTCGCGTGGATGTGACGCAGACCATCAGCGCCGAAGTGCCGATCACTCTCACCGGCAACGCGCCCGCCACGCAGCAAGGGGGCACACTGCTCCAGCCACTTACCAGCCTGCTCGTCGAGGCGCTGCCAATGGACATCCCCGCTTCGATTGAAGCCGATGTCAGCGGTCTCGACGACTTCGAGAAATCCATCGTCGTCAGTGACATCGCAATCGGCGACAACGTAACGGTGCTGACTCCCAGCGACGAGTTTGTGGCTCGCGTCAGCCCGCCGCGCGTGGAGACTGAGGACATCTTCGACGTTGACGGAGATGAACTGGACGAAGAGGGCGCCGAAGAAGAAGAAGGCGCCGAAGAATCCGAGGAATAGCTCGACAGCTTACGATGAACCGGGATGAGGATGCCTGTGCGGTCTTCCTCATCCTTTATCCGTTCAGGCCGGCAAACTAAATGATTGCAACCAGGCGTCCCGCCGTCGCGCCGAGATCTCAGGCGCTGTCGGCAGGTTTCCGGCGCACTTTCGAGTCACTCGGCAACTTCAACTTCGCGCTGCTCTGGATCAGCATGCTCTTCCTGATGGCGGGCACGCAGATGCAGATGCTCGCGCAGGGATACCTCGCCTACGAGATTACGGGCAGCGGCACCATCCTCGGCGTCATTAGTCTGGGTATCGCTGTGCCCTTGCTCACCGTGCCCCTGTTCGGGGGTGCGCTCGCCGACAAGATAGATCGCAAACTGCTGATTCAGGGCGCGCAGCTCGTGGCGGCGCTCCTGGCACTCGTGCTGGGCGTTATGATACACGCCGGCATAATATCGTGGCAGCACCTCTTGATTTCCTCAATGGTGCAGGGCGCACTCTTCTCCTTTATGATGCCCGCGCGCCAGGCTATCATCCCGCAGCTCGTAGGGCAGAACAGGCTCTCGAACGCTATGGCGCTGAACGCCGCGGGCATGAGCGCGATGACAATGGGAGCTCCGGCCGTCGCCGGGTTCATGTACGACTGGGCGGGCCCGTGGAATCTGTACTATTTCATCGCAGCGCTCAGTTTCATCTCTGTCGTACTGACCGGACTCATCAAGCCCACCGGTGACCCTATTCCGAAGAAACAGACGGCGGTGATGCGCGACATCTGGGACGGCATTACCTACATAGCGCGGCAACGCATACTGGTCGTCTTGCTTGTAGTGGGGCTGATAACGACCATATTGGCGATGCCCTTCCGCTTCATCCTGCCCGTCTTCGTAGTGGACATCTATCGCCAGGAGGCGGACTCCATGGGACTGTTGACGGCGATCATGGGCTTCGGCGCGATGGCGGGCGCGATGTATGTGGCAGCCATCGGCAGGAAGAACCGGGGGATGCTGCTCATCATATCGAGCATGCTATCGGGAGCCGGGTTGTTGCTTGTGGCAGCGATACCCATATACTCGGCGGCCGCGTTTATCATGGTAATACTGGGCATGGGCGACGCAGGACGTATGTCGCTGAACCAGGCGCTGCTCATTGAGCTGTCAGACAACGAGTATCGCGGGCGGGTGATGAGCATCTTCATGCTGAACTTCGGGTTCATGCCGCTCGGCACCTTCCCGGCAGGGCTGATGATCGACTACATCGGCGGGCAGGCGGTCATCGGCATGATGGGCGTGGCGCTGATAGCAGTGACCGTGGTGATATTCGTAACGCAGAGGCAACTGCGCGGGATTGCGTAAACCGAGAGGAAGATGTGGATGGGCAGGATGGAAAGGGTGCGCTTGGCGGTTCGGCGAATTAGACTACGTGGACGCTGTGCGCTCCCGAGCGTCGGTGCTCGCCTCTCGCTCAGCATCCTTCCGCTCCTCTTCCTCCCATATCTCTATGCCTTCCGCCAGGAGTCTGCGAACTTCCTCTTCGCTATCGCCCGCGACGCCTACACCCGGATAGTCGGGGGAGTACGCACTGTAATTGTTGGGCGAGCGCTCGACCACTACTCTGTATCCCATTTCTCACCTCTTACTTCAATTCGGCCTGCTTCAGTATGTTTTGCCATGTTCCTTCTCGCATATCCACGCCCGGATGTCCTGCCACCACCACTGTTCCTGTCTTTACGGGATGCTTATAGACGCGGTGGCTGCCGCGAGTTCGGTCTATGTACCAGCCATCCCGTCTCAGAATACGCATGACTTCCCGAACTTTAATCGCCACTGATTCGTTCCATAGCATACCCTAGATCCTGCCGACATTGCAGCACCAATTATAACATGTGATGTAAATAGTTAACGAATTCATGAGGATTGAAACATGCCAACCTTGAACGACATCCACTCGCAACTGAACGAGACGGCAATGCGGCGCGTGGTGAAGCCGCGCACAGTCGGCGAAATTCAGCAGGCGATCGCCGCCGCTCGTGAAGAAGGCGACAGCATCAGCATCGCCGGAGGACGGCATGCCATGGGCGGGCAGCAGTTCCTGAACGGCGGCGTGCTGCTGGACGCGGGCGGCTTGAATCGTATCCTCGAACTCAACGGGGAGCGCGGACTGGTGCGCGTGGAGGCAGGCATCCTGTGGGACGACCTGATTCGCGGGTTGCGCGAGATGCAGCAGGGCAATGACCGCCGCTGGAGCGTGGTGCAGAAGCAGACGGGAGCGGACAGGCTGAGCATCGGCGGGGCGCTCGCGGCGAACGGGCACGGTCGCGGCCTCACATATAAGCCCATCGTGCAGGATGTGGAGTCGTTCGAGATGGTGGATGCTTCCGGGAATCTGCTGGAGTGCAGCCGCACCGAAAACTCCGAACTGTTCAGCCTCGCCATCGGAGGATACGGGCTATTCGGCGTGATCTGCACAGTAACGCTACGGCTCATGCCCGCCCACAGGGTGCGTCGCGTGGTCGAAATCACGAGCATCGAGCAGCTGGAATCGCTCTTCATGGAGCGCATCGCGGATGGCTTCACCTACGGCGACTTCCAGTACAGGACAGACGAGACTTCCCCGGGCTTCCTTCGCGACGGCGTGATGTCGTGCTACATCCCTGTTTCCGACAACGATGTGGACGCTGCAGAAGAACCACTCAACCTTCTGAGCGAGCGTGACTGGCGTGGTCTGCTGTACCTGTCGCACGCGGACAAGGCACGCGCCTTCGACGAATACGCCGGATTCTACATGAGCACGAACGGGCAGACCTACGACAGCGATACTTTCCAGCTCAGCCAGTACATCGACGACTATCACCAGGAGCTGGACCGCAGCCTGAATTCCACCGTCAAGGGTACAGAGACGATTACAGAAGTATATGTGCCGCTGCCGGCTCTCGCAGACTTCATGGACGCCGCGGCGCGGGAGCTACGGGCCTACGAGGCGAATGTCATCTACGGCACCATACGGCTCATCGAACAGGACGACGAGACCTTCCTGAACTGGGCGCGCCAGCCTTACGCCTGCATCGTCTTCAACCTGCATGTGGAACACACCGACACGGGCATAGCGCACACGGCGGACGCACTGCGCGCGCTAATCGACCTCGCAACCGAGCGCGGCGGCAGCTATTTCCTGACCTACAACAAGTTCGCCACGCCGGAGCAGCTATTGCGCTGTTACCCGCAGATTCAAGAGTTCTTCGCGCTCAGGGATCGCTACGACCCGGACAGCGTGTTCTCCAGCGACTGGCTGAGGGCGTACAAGGATCTGGTGTGAGTCGCCGGCCTGACCGCACCGACTGCCTGCTTACAAGCACGGCTATGGTCTTATCGGTCGCGTTCATGCTGCGAGTAGTCGGACAGGCGGTGCAGCTATGGGTGCCGCAGTCCTGGCTGCCGCCATTCAGCGAGTGGCAGGGCAGCGCGATACCCTACCCGTTTCTGCTTGCGGCGCAGGTTGTCATACTTGGAGTCGTGGCGTTCGTGCTTACGCGCATGGCGCAAGGTCGGCGCATGTTGGGGCGGCGGGCCTGCTTTGTGGTCATCGGCGCCGGCGCAGTCTATTTCGCTGTGATGGCGGCGCGCCTCCTGCTGGGAATATTCTGGCTAACTGATAGCCAGTGGTTCACCGCGTGGATTTCGACTTCATTCCACCTGGTGCTAGCAAGTGTCGTGCTGATTTGGGGGTGGCAGCAGTTGCGTTTCACTCGTTGCGATAATCGCCGCTCTGTCCGCCGCTCTTGCGGGTGAGGCGCACGCCTTCGATGCGCATGCCCCGGTCAACGGCCTTGCACATGTCGTAGATGGTCAGGGCAGAGACGCTGACAGCAGTGAGCGCTTCCATTTCAACGCCCGTCTTGCCGGTCGTCTTGGCTTCGGCGGTAATGCGAACTGCGCTAGCGTCGGTATCGAGCTCGAAATCAACAGCGATGCGACTTAGCGGCAAGGGATGGCAAAGCGGTATGAGGTTGGATGTCTGCTTCGCGCCCATGATGCCGGCGATGCGCGCTACGGCAAGGACATCCCCCTTGTCGAAGGCGTTGTCGGCTACGAGGCGCAGGGTTTCGGGTTGCATCGCCACGCCGCCGATTGCTACAGCAATGCGCTCGGTGTCGGGCTTGGCGCTCACATCAACCATGCTCGCGTTGCCGCTCTGGTCTATGTGGGTTAGTCGTGGTCCGGTGGTCCGGTTCATATCCTCATCGCCTCACACTTTCTAACCTATACCAACGCTTGGCTGGCCCCCGCCTCATACTCCTCGTC
>MPND01000084.1 GCA_002238855.1 SAR202 cluster bacterium bin90 | reverse complement strand
AGGCACCGGGAAGAGATCTGAGTTGGGTGAGCAGCTATGCTTGACAATACACGATAATAACCTTTGTCGATCCGCAGCTTCAGTTGGAACATGTCACCCGACCACTCAGAGAGGATCTACAATGACCACAGTTCCCCTGCCCGGATTCCTGCCGGCTGACGCCTTGAACGAATTTAGGAAATTCGACGGTCCTCTCATCTACCTGGCTGCTCCGCTAGGGCATCCGGACCCATCCGTCCGGCAAGAGAGGTTCGACAGTGTCAACAGGTACTGCGGATACCTGATCCGCCAACACGAGCTAGTCTTCTCGCCACTGTCTTTTGGCGCAACGCTTGATGAGGATGCCATCTCGAACAGCGCCTGGTACGCCCTAGGCCTCCAGATGCTGTCGCGCTGTGACGAGTTGCGCATTCTCGGACTGGACGGGTGGCAGGACAGTGTCGGCGTGACGCTCGAGACCAGGTATGCCAGGCAGCTTCGCATCCCCGTTTCTGTCGCCGATCCGTCCAGTTACGATGTGAAGTTGCTGCACGGTAACTGAAGTTACCGCTGTCGATAGTCTCCGTCCCTTGTGAACTCTGAGGTCTTTCTGTAGCTTATTGGGAATTAGACGGACGAACATAACCTGACCGATAGGCCCTATGAACTGGATTACCAGCATTCTGAGACGAGGCAATCACGGCGATTCACCCGCGTCGCTCCTCAACCGTCTGTCTCTGGGCCTTGAATTGGGCAGTCACGACCAACTCATCCATTCATTCGCCGCATTAGCGCCCGGTACGGCTTAGGTCTTCTTGTTCTACGACAAGAATGGCTCTCTGGGTTAGGCTTGTCCCGTCTTTATCGCTGGATGGAATCTTGCGTTGTTCTTGTAGTCGCCGACTATGGAACCCTGTTGCCTCATCTGGGAATTTCACTACCACGTATGAACAAAGTTAAGATACGTCTTGATAAGGACGGGCAAATCATTTTGCAGCTTGAATTTCGGCTGGTTCGTCGACCAATCGAAATGTCGTATAATTTGGATCAGGCGCAGGTCTGACCTCAACTCCCTTAGGGTTAGCCGAGGTGTCGGGCAATGTAGCGATCGTCATGGAAGGTACGAAGCACGAGACTTCGACTATACGCGCTTAAGCTGGAACGACTGATGAGCGCGATGAACTTGGCGTTCTAGGCGACATGACTGGCACCGGCCCGCTCAAGAAAGGGAACTTTCCAAAAAAGTTGATGAAGATGATGCTCAGCGACTAAATTCAAACCATACGACTATATCTACTAACCTAGGAAACGGCGGATACCATGACATTTGAAAATTCCAGAGAAGCCCTCACGCGTCTTGAAGCGACCTTTGGTCAAGGCCGACGTTGGACCTCGGAGGCTGGCGCTCCCGCCACGGTGTGGGAGACGCCTTCCTACCATCTGCTATGGGGGGATGGCGCTTCTAGCGAGGTAGCCCTGCGGAGGCTGTGGGAAGCTTGGAAGGGCCATCAACCATATCCTGTGGTCCTGTTGGCTGCTTCAAATGACGAATCCAAAGTTCACGTTGCGGGCCCCCAAGATGCCCGGCCCATTCGAGAATTGTCCGCGGGTCGAGTGCTTGACCTGCTGGAGACAAGCCGGTCTATGTCTACCCGTGAGGCGGCATCGTTCCTGGCGAGGGAATTCGGCCGCCTCGAGGAAGCCGTTGTTCCTGGTGTTCGCGTAAAGGATCTTCTCACACCTCATTTTCTACGGGAGCGTTTGCGCTGGTCAATCAACGAGCAAAGGCTGATGGGTGCTGTCGAAGGCATCAGGGCCACTCAAAACATGACCTGGCGCTCATTGTTTCAAGGATTGGGCTATCAGGTCGAACAACTTCCGCAACGTGGCTACTTGCTAAGGCATAATAAGGCGCCCATAGCCGTAATCCATCCATACCGCAACGCCTCTCAATTCAGCCAACTTACTGAGAACGGAGAACTGCCAGAAGGAATGGTCCTGGCTGACTGTGCCAAACAGGGGGCACTGTGGGGCCTACTGGTTGCAGAAGGTCGCTATCGCCTGTTTCAGAGACAGCCTCCCGTAGGATCTGCTACGGGTCAGCATGTCGAGATAGATACTCAAGAGTTGGAGCGCCAGGACCGAATCTACCTCGGTCTTCTAGCATCTGAGTCGTTGAAAGAAGGTGGCTGGCTGGCTGACTGGGTCAGTGAGGCGAAAGACTTCGGCGAAGAACTGCGTAAGGGATTGGAGGAGAGGCTAATCAAGGACGCGTTGCCCAACATCTCGCGAGGGCTTGGAGAATGGCTGGAATCTCAGGGTGTTGACCTAGAGGATCAAGGGCAACTTCGCCGAATCGAAGAGGCAGCGCTCACCTTGGTCTTCCGCTTTATGTTTCTATTGCACACTGAGGCCCGGGGATATTTGCCTATCGGAGCGGCGGCATACCGTCCGCACAGCGCCACGCAGCTTGCCGATGATTCCCGTCCGGGGCGGGGGCCTTTCGGTACAAAATCGACCCAGAGATGGGATCGCCTTCGGACGTTGGTGCGCATGGTTCGCATCGGGGACCGTTCCGCGGCTGTGCCTGCCTATAACGGTAGCCTGTTCGCGGCCGCGGGCTTCCCCGGCAGCAACCTCTTGGAACAGGCTGAGATCGCGGACGTCTATCTCGCGCCAGCACTTAGGGCAATAGCCTATGAAACCGACAAGATGGATGCTCCAGGCTTGGACTACGCAGGCCTGCAAATCGGTCATCTGGGTGCCATCTACGAGGCATTGCTCACCTTGCGGCTTACTCGCGCTCCTGAAGACCTAGCCTACGATTCTCGAAGGGACATCTTCCGACCTATCGTAGTTGGAGAGGAGCCGGAGGTAACCAAGGCGCAGATCTACTACCAAGCCGAGGCAGGCGGACGTAAAGCGGGCGGCGTATTTTACACTCGTCATGAGTTCGTAGATCACTTGCTCCGCCATTCGCTTCTACCCGCACTTAATGACCATCTTGAGGAAGTCAGGAAAATAGCCGACCGCGAGCCTAAGGAAGCAACGCGAAGACTGTTTGAATTCTCAGTCGTGGATCCGGCGATGGGCAGCGCCCATTTCCTTACGGCTGCCTTGGATATGATCGCAGACCAGGTAGAGCTTTTCCTCGCTGATATCGGCGGTCTGCCCGGAATTGCCCAGCAGCTCAAAGAATTGAGTCACGATAGTGAGATCGTTGGCCAGCCACCGGAGGACGGAGATCTGCTTCGAAGGCTCATACTGAAACGCTGCATCTATGGCGTAGACCTCTCACCCATGGCAGTTGAGGTGGCGAATGTAACACTGTGGCTTGCTTCATTCGTTCCAGGCCTGGCTCTTTCCTACTTGGGGAGTAACCTCAAGTGCGGTGATGCCCTCATCGGTGTGGCCGACCCAAGTGTAGTTGGGGCGAGCGACAGTCCGCTGTTCACCGGTCAAGCGGTAGTAGAGGCCATGACGCGCGCAGCTGACATTCAACGAAAATTGGCAGACAATCCTGATCGAACTCCCGAAGAGGTGAAGCGTTCCGAGGAGTTAAGTGCCGACCTTCACCGGGCCACCATCGGACTGCGGTCAGCCTTTGACCTGTGGGCTGCGGAACCTCTGGGACTGGGTGGTGCTCGTCACACGTTGGAAATCCATGCGGATGCCATCGTCGAATCCGATGAAGGCGAAACCGCCAAAATAGAAGATGAGATGACTGAAGCCTCGCGCATTGGCGCCCAGTTTAACTTCTTCCATTGGCCTCTCGAGTTCCCGAGCGTCTTTCACCGCGAGCGCCCAGGCTTTGACGTAGTGGTCGGTAATCCACCGTGGAACGAGATTACTGTGGAAGAACTCGCCTTCTACGCGCTAAGGGAGCCTGGTTTGCGCGGATTGCCGAGTTTGGCCGATAGAAGGAGGCGTATTGCGGCGCTTGATGAGCAGAACCCCGGCTGGCGAGAGGAGTTTAAATCTCAACAACAGGAACTGGCGACACTCCGAGGGTTCTTCTCCAAGAATGGAGGATACCAACTTCAAGGAGTGGGAGATAAAGATTTATACCAACTCTTTTGTGAACGTTACAGCCACCTTGTAAGGTACAAGGGAAGGCTGGGAGTCGTACTCCCTAGGACAGCCCTTCTCGCACAAGGGGCAAAGGGATTCAGGCAATGGCTCTTTGGGGAAACAACTGTGTCAAGGGTTGACTTCTTGCTGAACGCAGGACGCTGGGCGTTTGATATGGAGCCGAGATACACGGTAGGTCTGCTGTCGGGACAGCTTTCCTTACCTTCAGAGAATGAAACTTTCCAAGTTTCCGGCCCGTCGCCGAACCTCGCAGAGTTCCAAAGTGGGGCTCGCGACCAAGGAATCAGTGTTCAGGCGTCCTCTCTAGGGGATGCTCGCGTAGTGCCACTACTACCAAGCCAAATGCACGCCGACGTTCTCTCGAAACTGCGGAGTGGTATCCAGTTTGATGCTCTGAGCAGTCCGCAAAACCGGAAAAATTCTAACGCGCCCGCTGCTGCGTCTCATGCAATTCCGTATAGGGAGCTAGATGAGACGCAGCAGCGGGCACTTTTCTCACATTCCGATGGCGTTCCGGTATGGAAAGGACGCTCCTTCGATCAATACGATCCACATGGCAATGAGCCAGCCGGATACTCGGATTGGAATGAGGTGCTTTCCTATGCAGACGGGAAACGGAGTCGCTCGCCGATTTTCAGGCGAATGTTTTCAAAGGACTACTTGTCCGATCCTAGAACCCACCCGATTAACCATTGCCGCATCGCTTTTCGAGATGTGACCAACCGGACTAATTCCCGTACGGTAATCAGTTGTCTAATTCCACCGAGGACGCCGTTAACGAACAAGGCCCCATATTTGATATTCGCGGAGTGGAGTGCTCTAGCTCAGGCTAGCGTCTTAGGAATATTCAACAGTTCGCCCTTTGACTGGGTTGCCCGCCGATACGTCGAAACCAACTTGAACTATTTCATCCTCAATATGCTTCCCTTTCCGCCCGTCGAAAATACTCCTTGGCAGCGTATTGGAAAGATAGCTGCACGGCTTTCCAGTGTGGATGAGCGGTTTACCGACTTTGCAGGAGAGGCTGGAGTAGAATATGGACAACTTACTGGATCTCAGCACAGCGAAATGCGAGCACAAATAGACGCTCTAGTAGCCCGCGCATATGACCTGACAGAGGGCGAATTGCGGTTCATTTTCACAGATTTCACGGAAAATGCCGTCAGTTCCGCTTACCGTGAGCAAGTGCTAGAAATATTCGAGAGCCTGTAGGCCAAATAGGAGATTCGTGATGACCGGCAACCATCCGTTGCAGCAGGGCTCGTATGAACTGGTAGACAACATCGACTACGGAAGTCACCAGGCGGCGCTGGCCTGGCTGGCTGAGTATTATAGCGGGCCGCTGAATGTTGCTACTGGCTACGTTGGTTTAGAAGGTCTTGATACGTTAGCCAAGATAGCAATGGAACGGGCTCAGCCCGCGCGCCTGTTGATAGGTGCAGCCCCCGAAGCACTAGCCGGCCAATCAGGGGAGACCGTAGCAGACCGTTTCGAGCAATCGGTGTCGGCGCTAAGCCGTGAGAGGGACTTCTCGGCGTTTCCTGCCGCCCGGCGTGCTGTCCTGGAACGAGTAACCGGATTCCTCGAGTCGGACAATGTGGCTGTTCGCCGCTACATTCGGCGCTTCCTTCATGGCAAAGCCTACATCATCGGGGAACTGAACGACTCAGGATCTCCTTCGAGCCCTGGAGCAGCGTTGGTTTCGTCAGCCAATCTGACTCAAGGCGGGCTGGTATCTAACCTAGAGCTGGGCATGGTGCACTATCAGCCCAATGTAGTTGGAATGGCATTGGGATGGCACAGGCACCTGTGGGAAGATGCCCTGGACTTTCGCGATGAACTTCTCGAACTCCTCCGTCCACCCACATTGGAGAGCGACCCCCAGACCGTATTTCTGCGAGCTCTGCTGGAACTTTACGGAGAAGACCTGGGCGAGGATGGACCTTTGACTGATCTGCACTCCCTCACTGCGTTCCAGCGGGACGGACTTGAGCGCGCCAAACGGATTCTCGACCGATACGGTGGGGTCTTATATGCGGACGGTGTGGGAATGGGCAAGACTGAGATCGGCGTCCAGTTCATCCGTGAACACACCCGTGAACTCGGGCAACACGTGCTGGTGATTTCACCGGCCCAGCTCCGCGACCGACTTTGGGAGCAACGCCTCGCCGAGGAGAACCTGCCGGGAGAAGTCGTGTCCTATCAGCAGCTGGCGCAGGACCGGCAATTGTCCCCTGACGGCGGACGACGGGTTCTTCGAGTCGACAAGGACGTATACAGGTTCGTCATCATCGACGAAGCTCACGCCTACCGGAATGTCGACAACACATGGTATGCGGCACTGGACCGTCTCATGGGCGGCACACAGAAGAAACTGTTGCTTCTAACGGCTACCCCAGTCAACAACTCCCTGTGGGATCTGCATAACCTCTTCCTGCTCTTCAGTAGGCATGATGGCGCGTTCAACAGTGAACCACTCAGGATATCCAGCCTGCGGAAATTCTTTGCCGAGGCTGGGGCATCTAAGTCGGAGCATCTTTCGGAAGCAAAGCTGTTCCCCTTGATTGACGCGCTGACAGTGCGACGAGACAGGGCGTTTATCAAGGAGCAATACCGTAACGAGCGATTCACCGATGGAACACGGGTGAAATTTCCAGAGCCTGAACTACGCGAACGTCGCTACGATCTAGACAGTGCTCATCCTGGGATTGTTCAGTTAATCTATGACGGGATTGATGGACTCAAGATGGCGAGGTATCGTCCGTCAGCCTACAGAAAAGACAAGCAGGGCGAGTCGGCGTCGGAAGAAGCGCTTGCCGGACTGATGCAATCGCAATTGCTGAAACGCTTCGAGTCGTCCTGGTATTCGGCGCTTCAAACCGTGAACAGGATGAGAGACGGTAACGAGGTGATGATCCGCGTAATCACCGAACAGGAGTTGGTTCCTCCGCCGGAAGTCATAAAAGACTTAGTTGGAGACTTCACTGAAGACGACACGTTCCTCAGCTCCGATCTTATTGAAGAGGCTTTGGCTGACTCTGAAGGCGGGATACCCACCGATAATTTCAACGACCTGTTCTTGTGCCACCTGAAAGAGGACCGGAATAGACTTGCTTCCATGGCAACGGAATTGGAGAAACTCAAGATCGGATCGGACCCCAAGTTGGACGCCCTTAGTGCGGTGATGGCTAAGACACCGTCACAGAAGGTCGCCGTCTTTACCGCCTTCCAGGACACGGCGCACTACTTGAAAGAGCGCATAGAATCGAATCCTGCAGTGCTGAAGGACCGCAAATGGACAGTAGTTATTGGCTCTGAGACCAGCGCGGATGCCCGCACGAAAGAGCTTGAACGATTCTGCCCGGAGTCGGTAACCGACGAACCGGGTTTCCAACCGGATGGTGGTGAGGTGGATGTGATTGTAAGCACCGATATTCTTTCGGAGGGTCAAAACTTACAACAGGCCCAGGCAGTGCTATCCTTCGATATGCCTTGGAACCCCCAGCGAGTCGTGCAGCGAAACGGTCGAATTATACGTCTGCGCAGCCCGCACGACACCGCGTATCTCTACACGCTACTGCCAAAGCAAGGCGACCTCGACAGGCTTCTGAAGCTGGAAGCTAAGTTAGAGGCGAAGATCAAGGCTGCAAATGCCTCGGTAGGAATGGAGACTCCAGTTTTAGCCGAAGTCGAGATGGAGTCGCAGGTATACGCAGACCTGAACACGTTTGTGGAACGTCTTTCCAGTGGAGACGATACCTTGCTCGACGAGCAGGAAGTTGGTGGTGAGACTGGTTCGGCTTTTGCTGGGGAACTCTTCCGAGCCCATCTACGAAGGGCTGCTGAGGAGGGCGAAGTAAGCAGGCTTCAGAGTCTCCCCTGGGGTATCGGCTCTGCCTTCGTACAGCATTCGCCAGCCCTGAGTGAGTCCGCGGTGTTCTTCGCCTGCCGAACACGCAGGGATGAACGCTATTGGCGTGTTGTCTCTCAATCTGGAGAAATCCTCGACAGGGAAGATTTGCCTATGCTGCGGTTGATAGACCCTCAAGAACAGCCGGGGTGTCTGATTCCAGCAGATCTCGATTTAGAGATGCTGTTTGCGGTGGCAGCCAGTGACATCTGCGACACTCACAACGCGCTCCTCGATCCCGAAGCAAGGTTTGCCTCCTTGCCAGCCAGCCAGAGGTGGGCATTGAACGTTCTGCGCTCACCGGACGCGCCCGCTGGCGAGGAATACGACGAGGCAGACCAAGCGCTGTCCGCCGGCAGAAATAACTTAGTTCGCCGCGATCTATCAGAATTGCGTCGAGAATACGAAGGCGGCGGCATGAGTGTCGCGGACTGTTCACGGCGGATAACCGAAGTTGTCGCCAAGTTCGGTCTGCGCCCGGTGGAAGCTCCGCGGGCTCCGGAACCCATCACAGAGGATGATCTCGGCGTAGTCTGCTATCAGGTCATGCTGTCGTTGTAGTTAATTTTCTGCGCTAGGATGTATTGTTCGCCGGGAGTCCTGGGTGTTGAATGTCAAAGCTGGCGAGTGGAACTCGCGCGCGGCGGCATTGGATTCCACGTAGAAAGTTGTTAGTTCGATTAACGTCCGAACAATCGCCTGATCCCGCTGAACTTGCCGGGAGCGCGTACTCGTGATCCCAGAAACCCCTCGACTTCCGAGCGCACCAGGAAGGTCACGTTGCCCTGCGTGGTGTCTGAGTCAATCAATGTGGACGGTACGTCCTCCCAACCGAACGAACGGCGCCCGAAGGCGTCCTGGGGCTCCCAGACTATTATCCTGTCGCTGTCCAGTGTCCAGCCCCGCGGAGTGCTGCCCTCCTCATCAGCGTATGAAGCAGGTCGGAGCAGGCTCTGAAGTGCGGCTTTGACCCTGTCGTACCTCTTTCCCGCATAGTCGTTCCAGGTGATTTGCCTGCACCAGGATGGCCGTTGCCCGAGCGATTCGCCGATTATCCCGCTTAGCACTCCCGACGAGAGCGCCAGCCAGTCGTCCGGCAGCTTGTCATCCTCAAGGGCATCCATCACCTCCACGAGGTACCGCTTGTAAAGGTCGCCGGTGAGGTCCTTCCTCATTGCCTGAATGCCGGCGAACAGCTGTTGCCTGCGCTCCTCGTCGTACTGGGGCAGTGCGGTGGTCGTGTAAATCATCAGGCTGCGCTTGACGACCTCGTCGGGGAACGAGTGCGAGTCGTTGTTCATCGAGATTGTAAAGCAGGGAAACTCCTCGGCGTTCGGCTGGAGCTCGTCCTTGATCATGTCCTTGCCGTGAGCGTTGAATGCAGTCTTGCCTATGTCGTCAAAGACAACGGGAAATCTCTTGTAGGTCTCCTGCAGGCCGCGCAGCTTCGCCGTAGTGAACTGGCGCTTCTCGATGGTGTGGACTCTCCTGAACATGGACATCATCAGAGTGTCTATCAGGGTCGTTTTGCCGCAGTTGGACTTGCCGAACACCACACAGAACTGCGGATACCTGATGATATCGCTGTCTTCTATCAGCGCCAGGGAGCGCAGATCGGACATCAAGGGCGAGAAGTAAAACCAGGACATCAAGATGAAGTAGTCTCTCTGGTGGCGGGGAACTTCACCCTCGAAGGCCGAGTAGTTCTCGAAGTAGTTGACCAGCAGCTCGGCGTCGTTGCGGACCAACTCGTCCCGATATGTCAGCGGGAAGGGCTTACCGGAGAACGAGGCCGTTCGATTGAGCCGGTCGATGTGGAAGTAGGTTGCCTCGACCTCCTCAACAGACTTGACGAGCGAGACCCGCGCTATCTGGCGCCGGATATCCGGCGTGATGTTCATGCGTCCGTTGCGCGACGGGGGAATGACGGCGGACAGCGACGGTCCCAGGACCGCGGCCACCTTCTCAATTTTCTGGATCTGGACAGGGACTCTGGGCCCTTCCTGTGGAGGCGGCTCTATTACCAGCGTGGGAGCCTTGCTGTCCATCACGGGCGTGTCCGCGATGTCTATCTCCGCCCTCGTAATTCTGTCTTCGGGAATCTCGACGCTGTCGGATGCGGAATTCCGAATCTCCCGGTACATCCTGCTGTAGTGCTGCCAGGCCTCCTCGCTGTCATCGAACGACACCAGCGTCTCCGGCTGCCGTCCGGAAAAGGCGCGCTCCGACAGGTTGGCAGAGCCAACTATTACCCTGTGCCGCCCGTCGTCGGCCGATAGCAGGTACAGCTTCGCGTGAGCGACGTAGTTGCGAAGCACTCTAAACCTGGCCTTGCCCTCGTGGACCTTCTCGAGAATGTGCAGATGTCTCTCGTCGGTCAGTCCCATGATGGCGGCGCGAGTATCCCCGATGACGGTCTTCTGGAAGGCAAGGATGGTGCGGATATTCTGCAGCGTCCCCTCGTAGCCGAAGATGCATTCGAACTCATCGAAGTCGTAGCTGTCGAGCATCCTGACGATAGCGTCCGCGCTCGCCGAGTAAGTCAGGATCTGCAGCTTGTTGAAACCTGAGAACAGGTCCCAGTCGAATTTCTTCTCCGACCGAAACTCCGCATGTACAACTCGAAGCCCGCCTCCATCGTCGAGAGACAGCAAACCCTGGTTAGAGATCTCGTCTTCTTCCGTCGCAAACATCTTGTCAAGCATTGTATCCTCAGCAGTAGTTGACAGGTGGTTTCGGGATTTAGGTCGAGGCGACAGTTAGTCGCCGGATGAGTCGGCATTTTCACCCTCGTCGACGAGTCGGCGCAGCTCCTCTTTCGCCCGTCGGATCTCGCCTATCTTCTCTCCGATCCGGTCGAACAGCCCTTGTCGCGCCTTTATTCCCTCGGCGATCAGGTACGCCGCCGCCTCTGACCGGCTGCCCATGATGCCTGCTTCCACAAGGTCGTCGAGCCTGTCGAGGCTCTCGCGATCGACGCGCACCATCACCACATTGTCGCGGCTGCCCTTCATTCCCTGGATGGTGTCACGTATGTTCTCGCCAATGTTCTCTGCTGCATCAACTCCTTTAACGATGGCCGTGCGCACCGTCTTGTTGACCTCATCGACGATTTCGTCCACGTTCTCTGATAGCCTGCGTTTCTCTTCCCTGTTGTTATCTTGGTCGGCCATTGCGGACCTCCTGCTGCTCTTACTTGTAATATGTAATGCCGTACCAAGTAATTATACATAGCTAGTCACTCTGTGTCATCAGCCACAAAACACATTAAATTGGTCTGACCTTTGGGCTGTGTTCATAACTTGCCACATGCCCATTTGTTGACTCTCACCATATGATCCGGAGAACATGTGACTTACGAAATGGAAATTGAGCTGGCGATCGGAGGAACCATTGCATACTGATATTCTCTCACCCAAGGACCTGTTCCAAAAGGACGTGCGTTACACCATCCCGCCGTTCCAGCGTCCATACGTTTGGACGCAAGACGATCAGTGGGAACCTCTATGGGAAGACGTCCGCAGCGTCGCTGAAAACTACCTTGATGAGCTGGAACGTTCAGGAAATGACGTAATCCAAGCAGAGGAGCGAACAGGTCCGCATTTTCTCGGAGCGGTCGTTGTAAAACAGGTTCCGACAGCGGCAAGGGATATTGACCAGCGTGAGGTAATTGATGGCCAGCAGCGTGTCACTACCCTTCAACTCCTACTGGACGCTATTCAGCATGTGTATGAGTCTTCGAAGGAACAATACATCAAGACAGCCTCCAGGCGACTGTCCAGACTGGTGACGAATGACGAACTTGTGGTTGGCGAGGACGGCAATCATATCTTCAAACTCTGGCCGACCAGGAGCGACAGGGAGGCATTCAGGCACGCCATGGACAACGGCCTTGCGGTCGATGACTTTGAAGAGTCGTTACTGGTGCAGGCGCATGAGTTTTTCAAGCTGCAGGTTGAGAAGTGGCTCGAAGAAGGACCGGGGTCGATGGAGGCAAGGGTCGACGCGCTCGAGACGGCTGCAACTACTATGCTACAGATGGTCGTAATCGACCTCGGCTCGCAGGACGACCCGAGTCTCATCTTCGAGACCCTCAACGCTCGTGGAACGCCGCTTGAGCAGTCAGACCTCATCAGAAACTACGTTCATTCCAGGAAGCAGGATTGGAGAGGTGATCCATGGGGCAACCTCGATGACCCTTGGTGGCGAGAAGAGGTGAGGCAGGGTCGTCTCCTAAGACCGCGCCTGGACATGATCTTCAACTACTGGCTGGAGATGCGCACGGGGTCAGATGTGTCGCCGTCAAGGGTGTTCGACGACTTTCGCAGATACGTGGACAAGAATGACCTCGGTTCAGTTATGGAGACCATTAGGAGAGACCTGGCAACCTATCGCGATTACGAGAGTAAGGAGGGCCGCAACTCAGATGAGAAGTTGTTCTATTATCGAACAGACGTCATGCAGGCTCGCGTGATCACTCCTCTACTCCTGCTTCTCTTGGAGGTTGATTCAGTGACGGCAATAGGTAGTTTGAATGCCCTTGAGAGTTTCCTGATCCGTCGCATGATATGCCGCCAGACATCTAAGGACTACAATAGATTGACTCTGGAACTTACTAGCCGGATACAAGAGGGCGGGTTGGACAGAGCGGACGAAGTCGCAACTGAATTCTTGAAGGAGCAGACTGCGTATTCCAGAGAGTGGCCCAGTGACGATGCTGTGACCCACGCTCTCGAAGCTTCGCCACTTTATCGCCTCCTGACACGAGGGAGGCTCCGGCTTGTCCTCGAGGGCATTGAGTCCCGGTTGAGGGCTACGGGTAAATCTGAACAGCCTGATGTTCCTAAGTATCTGACGATTGAGCATCTAATGCCAGTAGGATGGAGGGAAGATAATTGGCCGCTTCCGGGAAAGATTGATTCTGAAACCGAGACTCTTCAGCGCAATTCGCTCATTCATACGATAGGCAACCTGACGCTCGTCACGCAGAAATTAAACTCGTCGCTCTCCAATTCGCATTGGGAACACAAGCGTGGCGGCTTGCAAGAGCATAGCGTCCTGTTGCTCAACAACGAGCTGATGGCGGAGCCGTTTTGGAATGAGGATGATATTCGCTCACGGAGCCGGAGAATGGCAGCTCTGGTGTGCGAAGTGTGGCCTGGTCCGGATTCGGATAGTTGATAGTTAAAGGGGAATTTGAGGCGAGTTACCCTGAACGAGGACCAGTTTACTCCTGAGGTTACGTTCACTAGCTGGCATACCTTGAGTAGACTGGCGCGCGTGACGGACTTTAAACCGAGTATGAGCGCTGTGATAAGTCCCATACTCCGCGGCGTCAGTTTGAGCTCTTAGGTGTCGTAATCTGCTATACCTGTTCGGAATAGTGCGACGTCGAGTTTAGGCCAGGAGGCCTTGGTCGGTCGGGTGGACATCGAGTGAACCGGCGCCTCGGTTACTACTGAAAATTCCATCACATTCGCGCACCTTGCGTTTATATAAGACCTTGTGCGCATGCGCAAGCTATGATATAAATGCAAGTATGGTGGACTTGCATCAGGATATAGATAGAGCAGTCGAGAGGCTGGCGGAACTACTTGACGTTTGCCGGAGCGATCTAGCAGTCCAGATAGACGACCTCAACGGAGATGGTGCGTTGGTAGAGGCGATTGTCAGTGGAGTTTATCACGCCTTTATCGTGGAGTTTAAGTCTGCCAGTTCACTGGCCTCAGTAGCGCTTGTGACCAGCCAGTTGAAAATCGCAAGCAGCAAGTTTCCCAAGACTTTCGTCCCGC
>MPND01000083.1 GCA_002238855.1 SAR202 cluster bacterium bin90 | reverse complement strand
TCCTGGCCCCGGTCAGCGAGCGGGCCCCGTCCACCACCCCTTGCAGCACGGCGTTGGGTTCCAGGTCCTCTGTGATGCGCAGGCTGGCCTGGCTCAGGCGGGAGAGGCGTCTCCGCAGGGCCTCATTTCCCTATGAAGTTCGTCGTAGTTCATCCTGTCACCTTACCCCATCCCATCCACGGCCGCCACTGCCGGATGAGCTGGCAAGAGAGGAGTTCCGTGCAGTGATGTGGGTGGTTCCACGCGTAGCCATGAAACGAGACCGTATCGTTATCGCAACTACGTTATCATATTGTTACCAAAATAGGCTTGACTGTGATGGCTAAGATATGGACAATTGATATATATATCCACCATGTCCATGTCCGTTGATTGAAACATTTGTAGTCAAAGATCTAAAGCGACAGTCCAACCGGATATGTCGAACGTAACGGCAACGTTCTATGCCGTGATTGTGGCGCCGGAAAATAGAGGGCGAAGTTGTGGTCAGCAACAGGTTTCGTCCGGCTATTCCCTTTCGGGGAATAGCAGCATTCTTCGTCGGTATGATGGCCGGAGTTTTCGACGTGTACAATTCTACCCTCCCTAACTTTGGAGGTGCAAGGCTGATGCAGGCCGCGCCGCTACGGCATCCACCGAGCCCGCCAACAGCAGCGCCTATGTCGAGGGCGTCCTAATATACTGGATTAGGTGGAGCGAACCCTTCCGATGGCGGTGGATGACTGTTGCCGGAGGTCACCAGCGCCGGCCAGGCCAGCGTTATCTGCCGAACGATGCTGCATCTGATAAGCCGGAATTGATAACCAACTTGGATAAGGAGGGAGAATCATGATGAAGACAAGGGCAGAGTTGGATGCGGAGCTGATTGCCCGGGTGGCCGAAGACGAGGACTTTCGCGCGCTTTTCTTGGAAAACCCGAAGGAGGTAATCCAGGAGGTGACGGGGGTAGCTATTCCCGAGGACTTCACCATCCATGTGCATGAAGAAGACAGCATGACCGCTCACGTGGTACTGCCGCCCAGTGACCGGTTGACCCAGGAGGACCTTGCTGCCGTTGCGGGCGGTTTCGGAGCGTTCTGGGGATAAGCCGTTCCCAAACGGTTTACCGACGGGCAGCGAGCCTAGCGAGAAAGCCCCGACTGTCGGCGGCGGTTGCGGAAGTTGGCATGCTTATTGAATGGCGCCACGGGAACTAGGAACGCATGGTTAAAAAAGAAGGAGGTAGAGCAATGACTACTATGAGCAACCAAGAGATGGCCATGAAGACAAGGGCGGAACTGGATGCGGAGTTGATTGCACGGGTAACGGATGACGAAGATTTCCGCGCACTCCTGTTGGAAAACCCCAAGGATGCAATCCGACAGGCGACGGGGATAGAGATTCCCGAGGAGTTCACCATCCATGTGCATGAAGAGGACAGCGTGGCCGCTCACATCGTGCTGCCGCCCAGCGGCCAGTTGACCGAGGCCGACCTGGCTGTCATTGCCGGTGGCAATGGCCTTATTTCCAGCTGGGCGCGTGCGTGATGACTGAGGAGTTCCGAGACATTGCTCCGGAACTCCAGCCTTTTGTTCCGTGCTCTCTGATAGATGGTCGGGGATGGGGACGGATATTGGACCGGGCGGGCGGTCTTCCCGGTTGGGCCGCGGTTGCAAGCGCAGGATTCGAGTTCCGGCTCATTGGGGATGCCAGCGCAGATTTGGCAGTAGCGGTGTTCCCAGGTTCCGCCCTCCTCGACTATTATGTTGCCCGCGGCAAGGCAGCTACACCTGGATCCGCGGCGATGTCCCTTGGAAGGTTCTTCGCCCAGGCAACTGGCAGTGAAGCCAACTCCGGCTGGTTCGAGTCGGCGATGCTCGAATACGACGTCGCCGTAGCGGAGCCCGGACAGCCCATCGACCCCGGACTCTTCATGAGGCTGGTACACCATAGGCCCGACTGGCCAAGCCTCCCTCATCCCGGGATCCTTGCCGCCACGATGGCGAACGCGATGGGATGGACCGAAGACGAGAAGGAGGTCCGGGCGGTGGAGCGGGTCTTTGCCGCCTTGCCTCCGAACTGCCAGATCGGCCAGATTGGCGCCATGCCGGGCCGTGGGCTGCGGGCAATCCGGCTGATTGTGGATGGTGTGGAGTCGGAGGATGTCTCGGACTGCCTGGGGCGGCTGGGCTGGCCCGGTCAGACCGGCAAAGCGGTCGCCGTGCTGGACGAGATGGGCGACGTCGCTCCCGTCTTCCGATTGTCGCTGGATGTTCTCGCTGACGGCCTGTCCCCGCGCCTCGGCCTGGAATTGTACCCGCCGGAACAGCGGAAGGGCTTTGACCGCTGGCTGACGACGGGAATCGGCGACTGGCGTCCCATAGTGGACCGGCTGGAGGCGCTGCAATGGTGCCTGCCGGACAAAGCGAGTGGCTTGCTCGATTTCCCGGGGCTTGACAAGCTCTTCGACGAGAGAGGCGTCTTCGTCCTGTACCGGGGAATCAATCATGTTAAGGTTACGATTGAAGCTGATGACTTGTCAGCCAAAGCCTACGCCGGCTTGAGGTTCTTCCGCCTCGAGTCTAGGCAGTAGGCGACGGTTTCATCCGGGCCCTACTGGAATTCCAATCCGGCCCGGTATACCGAACGACGGTCACGCTATCTGTCGCCTCACCAGTTCGCGGAATACGCCCTCGGTCTCGTACAGCTCGTCGAAATTGCCCTGTTGCGTCACCCGTCCGTCTTCCAGCACGTAGATGCGGTCTGCCATGCGGATGGTGGACAGCCTGTGGGCGATGACGATACGGGTTGCCGCGAGGCTCTCTACTCCCTGCATCACCCGCGCCTGGCTGTTGGCATCGAGCCAGCTTGTGGCTTCGTCGAGAAATACTACCTGTGGGTTCCGGACCAGAGCCGCCGCTACCATAATCCGCTGCATCTGACCGCCGGAGAAGGTAGCCACGCTGTCGTTCACGGTGGTGAACATCCCCATCGGCATTGCCTCGATGTCCCTGTCGGCGTCAGCGAGACGTGCCGCTCGCCAGGCGTCGTCAATCGTCAGGTCGTCATTCATGCCCACGATGTTGTCCAAAATGTTGCCCGGGAGAAGGGCACCGTCCTGGACCACGACCCCGATTTGGCGGCGAACCGAGCCACGGTCCAGATTTGCCAGGTCGCGGCCATCATAGTACACTGCGCCTCCGATCGGCTCTTCCAGCCCCAAAGCCAGCCGCACCAGCGTAGTCTTTCCAGCGCCGGACTCTCCGACGATGGCGACGAATTCCCCGGGCCGCGCCTCGATGGAAATGGAGTCGAGAATCAGGGGACCGTCCTCCGAGTAACGGAAACTGACCCGGTCGAAGTGAACTTCCCCATTCAATTCCGCCGGAGTGGCCGATGCCAGAGCGTTGTCCGGCAGTGTCAGCAGCATCGGCCGAAGTTGTTCGTATGCCACGATGACTTCTGCAACCAGTTCAAACGAGCGTCCAAGGGCGACGACCGCCGTATAGAACACCATTGACACAGCAAAGATGACGAGGAAATCCCCCGCAGTCAAGCTGCCGGGTTCCTGCCGGGAGGCAACGGCAAACAGCGCGCCGCCGGCAAGGAGAGGCACAGCAACGCTGAAGGCGAGCAGGTGTTTGTTCAAGTCGTCGCTCTGCCGCCGTGCCAGGATTTGCTCGCGGTAGCCTCGTGCCCACGCAGCGAACGCCGATCCCTCCGCGCCAGCCGAGCGCAACTTGCTCATCCCGCCTATGAACTGGAACAACTCCCCAGCCAGCCAACGGGCTGCGGCGTAGCGACGACGCTGGGGAGCAATCTGTAAGAACCCAAGGAGGGACGTAACCGCCAGCGCGAACAGCCCGATACCCAGGCTGGTCCAAGCCAGCGCCGCATTGTAGAGGAAAAGCAGTCCCAGGGCCGGCAGCAGGAAGATAATCCCCAGCAAAGCGCTGGCAAGCACGCCCGATACCTGGTCGCGCAGCGTCCAGAATACCGTCATCCGCGCGGTTAACTCTCCTGCCGTGAACCGCCGGAAGAACCCCGGCGGTAAGCCCAGGAGACGATCCCAGATCGCCGCTCCCACCCGCGTCATAGCGCGGCCTTCCAGGCGCATCAGCGCCATCCCTTGCAGCGTAAGGAGCAACCCGCTAGCGACTGCCAGGGCGGACAGAACGACAACGGCGCGGAACAGCGCCTGGTCGGCTCCGGCCGGGAGCGCCCAATTGACTAGCGCCCCCACCATGATTGCCGGCGCCAGCGACATCAGGCTCGCCAGGAGTCCGGTTACTGCGAACCGGCCCCAGTCCGTCGCCATGTTCTTCACGGCGAAACGGATGAGCTCTATCGCGCCTACCGACGCATCCTCGGGCAGCGGGGCGTAGAAGCACCAGGCGTTCTCATCGAGGTCGCGCGCCAGTTTGCCGTCAAGACGCGCCGACCGTCCCGAAGCCGGGTCCACCACGCGATAGCGCCCCATCGAGCCGGGCAAAAGCGCGACAGGACGGCCTTCCTCACGCAGGAAACCCAGCATCGCGCCGCTGTCGCCAACCCACCACTTGTCCCCAGGAGTAAGCCGCACCTTCCGGGAGCGAACTCCTGACACATTCAGGATGTCCTGCAGAGAAGGGTCTTCATCGCCCGGCCCCTGTGAGCGTGAGCGCGGCGGCGGCCGGAAGACGATGCCCTGCCGCTCCCCGATTACTTCCAGTGCAGCGAAGAGGGGGAATTCGCTCTTCTCACTCGCGGCGCCGACGGAACCCAGCACGGTGAACAAGCCCTGTCTCGCCCTTGCCTCGTCCATGAGGCGGTGAGAAGCGCGGGCGGCCTGCTCGTTCACCTCGTCGGCCAGCAGCAGCAGTCGGTTGAGTTGCTCCGCGCCAAGTGCCAGCCGATGAAACTCTTCGAGGGCTGGCAGCAACCGGCCATCGCGGTTCAACTTCCGGGAGGAGACGCCGGTCACACGCGCCGGACCGCGCAGGGTAATCCAGGTGTCCGAGGTCAGCGGAACCGGCCCGGCTTCACCTCCCTCAATGTCTTCGGTGTCCATGTAAGCCGCCGCCCCTTCTCCCTGAACCCAGACCACATTGCCGGGATTGGCCGAAAGCACGCGTCCCTCTTCGGCGTCCAGCGATTCTCCGGGACTGATGAGCAGACCGGTACGGGGACGTACTTCTATCTGGCTCGACACGGTAGCCGCGAACTTCGACAGCCAGATGTCAACTTGGTCTGCCAAAGCGTCGTCAATGCCGCTACCGCGCAGGTTCTCCAGTCGTATGTGCCGAACTCGTGTGTTCGGAAGCCCCTTGGCGATGGTTCCAAGCTGACCGCCCCACTCTCCCACGCAGAACACCAGGCAGCCCCGGTCGGCCCGCAGCAAGTGTTTCAAGCTGGATGTCGGCTCTCCGTCCCGGTACTCGACGAGGAACACGTCAAGCTCTCCCTGCTCGACGAACCAGGCTGTTTGCGGATCGTCCAGCCGGATGGGCCGGTTGGCGGCGGCGGCGATGGGCTCTCCCAGCGATACCGCCAGTTCAGTGAGCCGGTCTGAGCGATGAAGCGTCATTGCATCCTTCCCTGATTGCAAGCGGCGTTACAGTGTCTGGATGAGCTGGAAGTACAAGCTCCGGTCGTCGGCAATCAACTCCTCGTGGGTGCCGCGCTGGACTTCACGGCCGCCCTCCAGGACTATTATCTGGTCGCAGTCCCGGATAGTGCTGAGCCGGTGCGCGACGATGAGACAGGTGCAGCCGCGCTGCCGCAGGGAGTTGTCTATGCCCATTTCAGTCACCGCGTCGAGCCTGCTGGTCGCCTCATCAAGGAACAATACCGACGGATTGGTGGTAAGCGCCCTCCCAATCTCCATCCTCTGGCGTTGCCCACTGCTGAAGTTTCCGCCCGCTTCCTCTACCGGCGAGTCGTAACCCGCTGGACGACTCATGATCTCATCGTGGATTAAGGCGTCTCGGGCCGCGGCGACCAGTTGATGGTCCGGGACCGTGGGGTTCCACAAGGTCAGGTTGTCTCGCACCGTGCCCCGGAACAGAAAGATATGCTGATCTACGATGGCGACGGAGCCGGTCAATACCCGGCGCGGCACCTCGCCGATGGGCGCGCCGTCGAATAGAATCTGCCCCGACCATGGCGTGTACTCCCCGCTGACCAGTTTCAGTAGAGTTGACTTGCCCGATCCCGTAGGGCCGATTACGGCAACCCGCTGGCCGGGTTCGATAGTCAGGCTGAAGTTTTCGATGAGGGGAGGATGATTGGACCGGTAACCGAAAGTAACTTCTCGCAACTCAATCCGTCCCTCAAGGCGCAACCGTCCGTTCAGGGTCTCGACCTGTCCAGTCGCGCTGTCGCGCCGCGACCGGAACGCCGGGTCCTCGGCTGCGTTGGTAACGTCTTCGATTCGCTGGAGGTCGGCCTCCAACATCTGGAACAGGTCGGCAAATTGCACAAAGCGGCCGATCGGTTGCAGGAAGTTGCCCGCCACTACGTAGAAGCCCATCAGCGTCCCGATTGACATGTCTCCCGACATGACCCGCAGCCCGCCCAACCCGAAGACTGCCGCCGCCCCGAGGATCAGGAACAGCATCGGCAGCGACGACGTAACATGCCCCAGTTCCGAGAACTTCTGCCTCGCGCTCAGCTCACGCGCCTGGTAGCCGCTCCAGCGAGCAAAGAAATTATTCTCGCTTGCTGTCGCACGCAGGGACTCCATGTGGCGCAGACCGAACGCTCCAATTCCGGCCAGTAGGGCTTGCTCACGCCGCACCTGCCGGTTTTCGTCCTTCCGCCGAAGGCTGAGCACCCTTGTCACCGCCGCGTTTATGAACCCCAGACCCGCTATGACCGCGGCCAGCAGAGGGTCAAAGATAAACATCAGCACGAGGAAGAGACCGCTCATCACCAATTCGATCGTCACCGCGGTGAACTGCTTCGATGCGTTTGCCGCCACTTCATCAACCAACTGCACCCGTAGCGTCAGGTCGCCGGCGAAACGATGGGCGAAAAACCGGGCCGGCAGACGGAAGAGCCGGGACAGCAGACGCTCCGCGTGCACCACCGAGAGGCGAATAGCCAGCTTTTGCAGACTCTGCTGCTGCAACCAGGTGAGCGCGTAGGTCAACCCGGCGGCCATCACCGCCAGCGCCGCCACGTACGCGCCCCACGCGCTTACTGGTCTCACCAGCACATAGTCAACGAAGACACTCAGCAGAATCGGCAGGATGAGATTCGGCAGCGCCAGCAAAAGCCCGCACAACGACGCAAACGCGAGCGGCCCCTTGACGTCCCTCAACCATGGCCACAATCGGCGCACGATCCCCGGACGCGAGCCGCCACGCTGGAAATCCGGGCCCGGCCGCATTACCATCACCACGCCAGTGAATGCCTGGTCGAACGCTTCCTCGCTGACTGTGCGGCGTCCATTGGCCGGATCGTTCAGGTAATACACCCCTGGACCGAACCCTTCCAGGACCACGAAGTGGTTGAACTCCCAGAACAAAATCGCCGGCATTTCCAGTTCGCGAAGCTCGTCCGGCTCTTTACTCCAGGCGCTGACAACGAGGCCGTATTTATTAGCCGCAGCGGATAGGTCCGCGGCGGTGCTCCCGTCCCGTCCAGCCGCGCACGCCTCACGCAACTCCTCGATGGAAACCCATCGACCGAAGTGTCCCAGCACGGTACCGAGACAAGCCGCGCCGCATTCTGCCGCCTCATGCTGCGGGAAAACGGGAGTTCGCAAGCGACGCCTCCACCTTCCGCGCGTGTCCTGCGTTGTGCTCATGCTATTCCCTACACCTTAGAGCGTCAGAACGGCCCCAGCAGACGCACCGGCCGCTCTCTGCCCAATATGATGCGGAGGCGACACGGAGTGCCGTCGGAAGGCAGAGCTTCCGGCGCCTCCCGCAATGTCGTCCAGACTATGTGACTGTGGACAGGGGACTCAAACCCAAGCGCGGCGAGCCAGCCGGGCGGTGTAGCCGGTGCCCCCGGAACCTCTATGACCTCGGCCTCTAGAGCCCGTCCGTGGCTCAAACCGCCGGCCAGAACGCCGGCCTCCATCCCCGGCGCAATCTGCTGCGCGCTCTCCGGCAGAAAGAACGATACCGCCTCTAATCCGCCGTCAACCCCGTCGTGCAGTCCGGCGACTTCCGTGCCCACCGTCACCCCCTGTCCCACGGTCAGGCCATGCCATGTAACTGTGCCCGTATAAGGGCTGACGATGTATTCGCCGGATTCTTGCATGGCTTCCAGCTGCAGCAGTTCGTCGTGTGCCAGCGCGAGGGCATCGTCATCCGGCTTTCCGGTCTGCTCCTGAGCCTCCAGCAACTCTACCCGGGCGCGTGCCACCCGCACCTGCCTCTGCAACTCGGTCATCCGCACGCGAGCGATGGGTTCCGCGGCCTCGACCCGGTCTCCGACGTTGACTAGAACTGCCGTGACAAAGCCGGTAACCTCCGAGAGCACGGCGTAGCGCTCGCCAGGATGCACCAGCAAACACTCCGCGGACACGCTTCGCTCAACGCTACCGAACACGCCCCAGATGACAAACCCCAGCGAGGCAAGCGCGAGGCTAGCCAGGACGACCCACTCGTGGGGCGCGGTAACACGCAACAGGCCGTCCAAGGGTTCCGTCTGTCCCCTGCGGGCGAATGCTTGTGCGCGGAAGAGGGGTCTTCTGCTGAGGAACAACGCTACTGCTCCGGAAGGCTGATTAAGCTGCCGCTTGCGACGGGCAACCTATTGATACTGTCTCATAGAGGGATATTCCTTTGAGCGTAACGTTATGATACGGTGATGGAGAGGAGTAGGTCAATAATGAGTACGATGTCGTAAACGTTTCTATTCAGACGATTGAGACTGATAAGTTACCGTTCTTCATGAGCGCTTCGGCAATTTCAGCACAGGTTTTGTCGGACCACGCGGAACTATGAACACACCCTTAGACAGACTCAGAGCCTGCCCCTGCGAAGGCACGGGGCGAACGGGCTTTGTGTTGGTAACGATATCTTGATTAACGTGAAGGAAGAGAGCAAGAAATGGCACAGGAACACCTGCGATTACCAGGAGAAGTCATAACTAGACATTACGTACAGACATGGCCCGATTTACCAGGATTTATTGTGGTGGAAGTTCACACCGGGATATCTCACAATCCAACAACAGAGGATGCGCCCACTGACCACGCATTTCACCAGCTTCTTATTCCGACGCAGGATGCAAAAGCGTTGGGGAATGCATTGATTGCGCATGCATTTCATAATTCGTAGGCTGGAGGAGGTATTGCAAAGCGCGAAGGGGGGATATGACTTTCGATGAATTAGTCCAAGAACTTTCGAGGGCATACAGAGACGCACCACGGCGCGAAGTAGCGCTAAGCATTATTTTGTTCGGCATCAAGCATGCTGATGACTTGCGCAACATAAGTGCGGCGGAGCTCGTTAGGCGAGAAAATCTTACATAGAATGACGGATTTTCGGTACAGGTGAATCACGGAATCCGGCTGGCAAAGTATGTCCAGTTAAAGGAAGAGAACACGACAAAGCCGGCCCCTCCGTTGAGAAGAGCACCTACGAGATTTAGATGAGGATTATGATTTGCTAAATTCCGTATAGCTATAAGTCTGGAGAGGGCTAGGTCTGGTGGCGAGACAGACGAGCTATAGGTAAGAAGATCACACGACAAATACGCCAATCAATCAACCTGGAAGCAGACTGAAAGGGATAGAACACATAATGAATAACAGATTCTTGCGAATAGGAATAGTGGTGGCGATTGTGGCCGTGGCGGGTGCCGCCATATTTGCCAGCAGCGAGGTGCTTTCGTTTTCTGCACCGGGAGACAGCAACTCCGTCATAGAGAGGGCGCCAGCGGACCAGGCACAACCGCTCGACTTCAACGCCCCCTTTTGGTATTATGGGCCGGACTTCATGTGCCGAACTCATGGTGACGGAGGTGGCGTCGAATGCTTTGGCTCCGACGCTAACGGTGTCGTGTCTTCAGCTCCCACGGACACCGGCTTTATAGCCATAGATGGCGGAGACACCTACGCTTGCGCCTACAATCTGAGAAACGATTTCACCTATTGCTGGGGCTCAATAACCCTAGAACCAAGCACTACTCTGCCGACTCCGACGCCAGAAGTAACGGCAACGCCCGAAACAACGGCGACTGCTATACCTCCCGGCGTGACGCCGGAACCAACGGCCACAACTGAACCGACTGCAACTCCAGAGCCTGACCCTTGCTTCCTGGATTACGCGCAGGAAACCTTCTCTCTGCCATTAACGCTCACAGGGTCTTGGATAGAGGAATGTGTTTACTCATTGGAATTGGCAAATGTTGCGGATGGAGATAGATACTTCCGATACATAGGATTTGGAGTATCTTCTGCGCCTAGACCATGGACTGCTACGCTGACTTCCGATGAGGACACTTACATGTTGCTGTGGGAGGTGAATGACGGAGACGGGCCATGGACTCGTCTCGATGAGAACGATGACATCAGTAGGGACAACAAAAACTCTCGCATCACTTGGACTCCAACCGAAGGCAAGAAATACATCCTCGATCTCACCACCTATACCGCCGAGACATTGGGCGACTTCACCCTGACGATTTCGGACGATACCAACACGCAGAATTCTGCGGGTCAACAGAGCACTGGACATTCTAACGCTCCGAGCACCGCGCCCCATGAACTGCGACAGTAGCCATGTGGTGATACCGCTGTAAATTACGAGAATGGATGCGCCGCAAGGTGTAGACTAAATGTGGCGTGGGCACGATTGCAGTGCTGGGCAGATGTTTGATGATGTTGGGCTGGAGTAAGCACGAATTTCTGTCCACGCCGTCATTGGAGTTAGGTAGAACGCATGCGGAGACTCGGGCGCTGGTTCAAAAACCTTCTTTCCCTCTTCGGGAGTTGGTTATTTCTGCTTCAGGCGTCTATGTTGATTCTGCTGGGTCTAGTTATCACGGGCGCATTCGTGATTCCCCTAGTCAAAGCGCTTCCATTACCTGATTTCCTCGTTTTGCTGGTCGTGACACTTACCCAGGAAACCCGACCGTGGGCGATCGCACTAATGTTAGCGCTCACTTGGGGTGCCGCCTTCCTTGTCAGACGTCGTCGATCCAGAATAGAAAGGAAAAGGGATGCACAGAGAAGAGACGAAGGTGAGTAGGGCAATCGTTTGGCTGATGGATAAGCTGCCACTATTCGTTACGTCGGCCGTTCTACAAAGGGCAGCCGGAGCGTCAACTATTAATTATTGCTGCGAGCACGGAGATTCCGACTGTTAGCACGAAATTGGAGGCACAGCTATGGGTTTTGTAATAAATGAGTATGGAGAACGACGTTTCGTGGGGTTTCACTATGACGATTGCCATCGTGCCAAGGCCGACAGACGTGAGGAGCGTCGGATACCGGATCGATGGCACGACCTTGGCACAATCGCTAAAGTGGCAGCTTGGCTGGACAGCCACAGACCTATCTCTGACGACCTGCGTATGTGTAAACCTTGCAAGGACAGGCATGGCAGTAGCGCAATCGGTCAAATCGCCTCTCTAAAGTATGGCAGCACGTGACGAATGGCGAAGAGACACGTCAATCAAGTATATCGTTACCTTTATGTTTCCGCCCACCTGGCAGGAAACGCTATCGGCCGGGATTGACGACTTGGCGACGAACCGACCCTCAGGCGGCCGGCACTTGGCGTTGACGAAGATCCGTTTATTGCTAGCATTGCGCTGGACGAGGTCATCGCCGCGGGTAGTAAAGGTCAGGGTCGACGCTCGACTGCCCGAGACCAAAAGGGGAGTTGGATAATCGTGAACGAAAACCAAAGAGGCTCTCTATACAGGCTAATTCAGTCGGGTGTTCAGGGCGAGGTTTTCCTCCCAGACGATGCCCGGTCTTCCGACTTTGGTGGGGTTGTTCGCAGAACGCCTAGCGTCGTGGTGAAACCTCAGCACGAGGGAGATGTCTTCCACTGCTTTTCCGTTGCGAGGGAAACCGGGGCAACCGTTTCTTTCCGCGGCGCGGGCCACTCTTGTCATGGTCAGACCTTGTCTGACGGGGGAATCCTTATCGAGAGTTTGGCTGACTCGGCTGAGTTCAGGTTTATTGATGACGAACAGGTCGAGGTCAGCTCCAAAACCCGCTGGCATCATTTGGAAAGTGGCCTGAACGAGCAAGGTCGCTCTGTACCGGTTGTAACGGATTACTTGGACTTGTCCGTGGGCGGTACTCTGTCGGTTGGTGGCTACGGTATTAACTCCATCGCCCGCGGCGCCCAGGTTGATCATGTGACTAAACTCCGACTCCTTTTGCCCGACGGCACGGCCCGGTGGTGTTCGGAGAATGAGCACGGCGACCTTTTCCGGTTTAGCCTGGCCGGGCTGGGTCAAATGGGCTTCATCGATAAGGTAGTTACCAAGACGATACCTCATGACAGATTTACCCGTTTATACCAATACTCGTATGGAAATATAGTGGAGTTTCTGGATTCTCTTGCTTGGATGCAGGAGTGGTCCGGGCCTTGGCCGAGTCATTTTTGCGCGCTAATCGGCTACGGCGGCATCTTTTCGGAGTTCGGTTTCGAGCATAACGACAGGAGGGAAGCCGAAGCTCGTCTCAATACCGAGGTTTCCACCGACTTACCGGCTCCGAGATTCAAAGGGGTTCACCAGGACTACAGACTTGCCCTGCACCGGTCCCTTGCTGGATACATCAACAAGGATGAGGACGTGTACCGAGTTTGGGCAGATTACGCCTTCGATTATTCGAGCTTTCGCCGCTTCCTTCTCTTTGTAGCAGCCCTTCGCTTCAAGGGGGCTTTTGGGAACTTCCTGGATCGAATCTACATTCTGGCCTGCCGGCGTCCGGAAACTCCAACACCGTTTCCGCTTGAAATTTGCGGCGCACTTCCACCTCCCATTAAGTTTGGCGTCGGGCTCTACAACACGGTTCCCCAGGGCGACCGGCGAGCGTTGAACCAAGTAACCAGGGCAATGAAGATTTGCCTTGACAAATGCATGGAACTCCAGGGAAGACCGTACCTTTACGGGTGGCATGAACTCGATGCCACCAGGATGCAGAAGCTCTACGGGCCTGACTATGACCGTTTTCTGGAACTGAAGCGACAGCACGACCCGAACAACATTATCGAGTCACCATGGCAGGCTTATGCTACATAAGTTGACTTACGGAGAATATGGGAGAGTAATGGTCAGCGTCAATTATTCTGGCCGCTCCTGTTGCCTCAACTGAATATGACGCTCCTTGTATCTTGACATTTAGGAGACAATTCAGTGAACGAGACGGTTCCGTGTGCGGCAGACCGACCGGGACTAGGTCGGCGTAGACCGTGAGTGAGCGAGGGTCGCCGCACACATTCGAGATAGAGCCCGAACGGTTGCCCGGGCTAACCAAGCCCGTATCTGCAAGGAAGGGCCGGTATTTACAGGAGGATGCTCGTGGACCGACAGAAGAACTATGTAGGTATCGATGTAGCCAAGGCCGGATTGGACGTTGCAGTATGTCCCACTGACGAAAGATGGAAGATCCCGAGTGACGATGCAGGGATCCGACAACTGGTATCCCGCTTAAAGACTCTAGAACCTGCCCTCGTTCTGTTGGAGGCATCCGGAGGCTTGGAACTACCCCTTGTGGCGGCTCTGGCAGTCGAGGAGTTGCCGGTCGTCGTCGTCAACCCGCGTCAGGTACGTGACTTCGCCAGGGCAACTGGGAAACTGGCAAAGACCGACACTCTGGACGCGGTAGTGCTGGCCCACTTCGGCGAAGCGGTCCGGCCACCGGTGCGCCCTCTGCGAGACTCAGAGACCC
>MPND01000082.1 GCA_002238855.1 SAR202 cluster bacterium bin90 | reverse complement strand
CGACAAACACGCCAACCAGCGCCGCAAGGTATGCGAGGTGACGGTCGTTCCTCATACCCTCGCCAAGCGCGAGGACCGCGCCGGTCATGAGAATCCAGCCCAAAACAGGATGGACGCTGATATCCATGCGACAGCCGCTCCGTTATCAGGATTGCCCTATATTAACAATCGGTACACCACGGGCAAGGGAGACCCGCTCGATGCACCTCAATGGGCAGGCCCGGCGTCAGGAAGGGAGGGCGACAGACGCAGCCGGCGATACCGACGCGTGTCCCCGCTTCTGACGGCATCTCGCCGGTTTTAGCACCTTTCCACCCCGCGATTCGTACCTATTCACCCTGCTATTCACCCGCAAATTGGAGTGCATGAAAATAGCTGCCTCTCCACCCCAAGCTATTCACCCCCTCTCCGCCTGTACCACGCGCCCGCCACCCTTCTATTCACCCCCTTTTCACATCTATATATTCTATGCAGGGTATTACACCCTATTCACCTATTCGCTCGCACGTTCGCCTCTTACCTTTCCTGCCCGGCCCTGCCGTACTCGATCTCACAAACTTCGTCCCATTCGGGACCGGTGTAGACCGGAAACCCGGGCTTCTTCCGGCAGTCCGCACAACCGGTGTGCGGATGCACGAACGTGGATTGCCCGACGGGAGTTGTCGGGGATGGCGTTTCTCCCTGAATGAATAGCTATGTTTTTCTACTTCTCTTTTCAGCCTGCCGTTTGTTGCAGTGGATAGTCGCACCGACCACCTCTGGCAGAAGCGAGGCATGCAGGGTTGTGAGGGTTGCGAGGAGCGGCTGCGTTCACAGCGTCAACAACGCCGGGCATGATCTGGGCGCTGCGCTGCCCTCAGCCCGATGCCTCATGCGGCAAGCACGCCGAGTTATCCGCTTTCCCGCCGGATTGTGCGCGGGTGTGAACGCAGCCTACGGCAGGTGTTTTCATCGACGGTTGCGTGCACACTTTAGGCTCCTCACGGTGACGGAAGGACGTCAGGTAGGCTCGGAGCGAGGCGGTGGCCGAAGGTATCCAGTAGCGCCGGCGCGCTGCAACTTCTTGCCGCAAGCGCGCGCTATAATCGTCGACCGACCGACCGGGCTATCCATCCGTGTCGGATGGGCCACTGCGCCTCTGTACGGTGTGTCGCGGCGCCTGTTTTGGCATTGAACACAACCGACGCCTTGTACAACCCGTGTGTCGCCCTCTGCCGATATCCATACGGGGGGAACCTGGCTGAAAGAGCAGTTCGAGGCGATGGCTGCCAGAACCGATCAGACGCTCCCTGGGGGAGACAGGTAAAGAGCAGTTTTCAGTTGAAAGCACTTTATGCTTTTGCTAGACTGCAAGTGAAGTTCGAAATCGCGAGGTGGCCTTTGCGAAATCGTCAGAACATCGAGGTGGTACTGCCAGCAGCTATGCCTGCCTGCGACAAAAGCCCGCGCCATTGGATCGTACGGGTGCGGATGGATGAATGAGAGAGCCGTTTGGCTCTCTTTCTTTTTGTCTTGAGTCAGTAGTGAGAGGAGACGACATGATGGCTACGGGCTAGAGAGGTTTTCCGGGAGGAGCGATTGTGACCGATTATAGTGAAGAGATACCGTACGACGAGATCGAGGCTCGGTTTCTCGCCCAGGTCAAGAAGGTGGGAGTCAGAGGATTCGGCCGGCAGCACGACATAGATCCCGGGGTTGTCAGCCGCAACAGAAAGTGGATACGTCAGAAGAAGGGCATGGCTGACCCCTTCACAAAACGGCTCGCCAATATCATGCAGGCGGAGCGGGCAGCGGATTTGCACCGGCTACACCTCGCAGAGCAGGCGGCGGTAGCGGAGCGGGATCGTCGGGAGAAAGAGGCGAGAGAGCGGGCGGAGGCGGCAGCGGCCAAGCGAGATGCTGAACAGAAGGCGGCGGATGCAAGGGCCAAAAGGGAAGCTGAACAGGCGGCAGCGGCGGCAGCCGCCAGGAGGCAGGCTGACGAGGATCGACGACAACGTGAATTAGTAGAAGCCTTCATTCTCTCCTGCGAAGGCTGGGAGGAGAAATTCCGGGCGGCCGGGTACATGGTGGAAGGGCAGATGGTCGAGGGAGATGCCGACGAGCTGCTCCTCGCTGGCATCTCCGACCTCGCTTATGTCGATGTCGGCGTGGCCGCCGTGGCGCTTCTGCCGGACGGCTACGTGATCTGGCGAGACAAGACGGTGGCATTCTTCCGTGAGGGTGTCCCGTACAAGCTGCGCCTACAGCCGACCGCGGTGCGAGAAGGGCAGCGGCGTCCCGAAATGATCGGCAACTTTGCGGCATCGGTCGTATACCGCGACCCGCTGCCCGACCAGCTCTGGCGCTACGGCAAAGAGGGTGTCGAGATTATCACGGAGTGGGGACGCCTGACCGATACCTATGGTCACCTGGCGGCGGGCAAGTTGCCACGATTTGTTCGTCCTCAGACCGTAGCGGCTTTCGAGCGACTGATCGACATCGAAGAACAGAGTGAGTACGTCTTTGAAGACTCCTGCCTGGGCCCGGATGCGCACGACCGGCTGAAGGCGCTTCGACGCCGGGCGATCCTGCCTGCCATCGCGATAACGGCAACCAAGATGGTTGACGGAGCCGGCAAGTCTGCAGCCACGTGGTTTCGCGCGAACTGCTGGGCGTTGCTGGCAGGCCTGGCCGCAGTCTTGCTTGCGATCGCTGTGGCCGTCGGCATCGCGTGGGGCGCGATATTGGGCTGGTCTCTTCTGAAGGCGTTGGGTAACTGGAGCAAGGACAACTGGATAATACCGGTTCTTGCAGCGGAAGCGCTCTTGATCGGCGGCGGAGTCACCTGGTGGGTATGGCCCAAAGAGAGAGATACAGGGTGGACGGTAGCAGGCCGCATCTGCTGTGTCGTCCTGGGACTGGTTATGATAGGGGTAGTAGTAGCCGGCCTGATCTCTATAGGCGAGGCGGCCCATGAAATCGCCGTCGCGTTTAATCCTCTGAAACAGGGCATCGATATCCCCTAACCCGGTGTCATCGGTCGCAGCCCCCGGTAGCCTGCGCTCAGGTGCCGGGGGCTCAACCAGCAGTCCCTGAAGACGCCGCCGGCCCTCTCCAAATCCTCAAGGCTCGTCACGAGCATCGGCAACTCGCTTCCGCCCTTTGTGGACGCGTGGGTTACGAAGTTGCCGGCGTTATCCCTGGTCTCATAGACGAACAGGATCGTCGGCCGTCCATCCGGAAAGTCCTGTGCGGTGCTCTCCGCTGCAAAGTAGTGCCGGTACTTCTCGATCTTCTCCGACATCGGGAATGGAGATGTGGCGCTTCGCTCGAACTCCACGACGAACGACGCGAACGACCTGTCCGGATGCTTGAGAACGAACGTGGCGTCCGGCCTGATGGAACGCGAGATGTATGGGTGCTGGCGGTTCGTGCTTCTACCATGCTTGAAATGCCTCTCCCATCGATGCGCAGGCAGCGCCTGCACGATGTCCCAGGACAAGCTGTTTCTGCAGGACTGCATCAGCAAGGACAAGAAAGCGTACACCCCATCGGTGTGAAGCCGCTCCTTCAGCAGAACGTGAGCCTTGCTCCCCGTAACTCGCATCCCGGGCACGTGATACTTCTTGTCGCTGTCCTCCTCGCCCTCTCCGCACGGTTCTATGAGCCAGAACGCCCGTATGAACTGAGCGCTGCTGCGGTCCACCGTCCGAAGATAGCGAAGTCCCAGTTCACTGAGCGCCACCCGCCGGCCGTTTCGTCTGCGGCCATTGACGGTCCGGCCGATGCTGAAGTAATGCACCAACCCGGCTCTCTTCAGCTCCGCCTTGACCCTGGTCAGGTGTCCCTTGCTGACTCCCATCATTCGCTGCAGCTCCGGCACACGGATGATGGGGTAGTCGTACAGCAGTCTCAGCAGGGTCCTGCCTGACACACTCAGCTCCGATGACACCATCCCCATCGTGCCGGCATCGTCACGGATGTCCGGAGACGGCAGGATGGGATCTTCCTCCGCTCGCCTGGTGGGAGGCATCTTTGACGGCGGCGTTTTCGCCAGCGCGTCGGCCATCGAGGCCCTGGTCCCGAGTGGCGTCTCCCATACGCGTGAGTCCAGGGCCGACCCGACTACCTTCGCCTCGACCGCGACGTGAACGCCTTCGACGTCCGCGTTGTCCATAAATGCCAGTGCTCGCTCATGCTCGATGACTCCGGGCACCAGCAGTAGCGTCGTGTAGACTTTCCCCTTGGCTTCGCTCCTCTTGTGCATGTTCCGGATGGCCTCCAGCCGGCTTCGAATTGCCTTGCCGGTGTGGGTGCTGCCTATACGGGATATGGCTATGGTACGTCCGTCCTGCAGCTGCAGAACCGCTTCGAGCACCCCTTGTGTCTCCCATCGCCAGGTGAAACGCAGCCCTTCAGCGTCTCCAGCGGCTGCGGCTGCGGCTTGTGCCACCCTGTAGAGCACGAGCGCAACATCAAGGCGCTGCAGCAGGTACTCTCGCCCCTGGGCCGATAGCATGTCATTGTCCGCCACCAGGTCAGACGCACTTTCACCCGCGAGTCGTGACTGCGCCAGCTCCTCGATCCCCGCGAACTTCAGATAGGCGAGCCTAACCCTTGTCCCGTCCGAACGTGTGTAGGGCACCGTGCCGACGTATCCATGTTCACAGAGCCGGCGCAGGGCTTCACGCGCGGTTCGCTTCGGAAGGCCGGTTACCGCGGCAAGCACGACGCCATCCACAAATGGCATCTGGGCCAGTGCCGAGAGAGTCAGGTCAGTACTTCGGGATATGTAGATCACGGGCCTGCTCAGCCTCTCAAACCAGGCGGGGTCGAAAATGCAACACAGCGGGGTCTAATAAGAGAAAGAGGAAACTCAGAAGGTGTTGCAATATCCCCCACCATTATGCCGTTCTTCGCAGAATAGACAGGCTTAAGGGGATAATGCAAGGTGCATCGTCCCAAACAACGAAAAAGTCCTGGTGGATACCCTATGCACCGCATCATCAAGGGACATACAAGACCTAATCCCAGACTGCAACACCCGATATCCACCCCTGGAAACAAAAACGCGCACCAACGGCAAAATGTTGCATCCGAGAATCGCACCGACCGACACGCATCAGCGTTCACACCCGTTCACGCGCTCCGAACACAGAGGGGATCCGCCGGCCCTTATGCATCGTCCCCACTCGCCGGTCAGTAAACGGATAACTCACTGATGACGGGATCAGTCGCTCCGGCACAACCTCAACACAAGTTCGCCCAAGCGCCCGTGATGTTTGCGTAAACACCGGCTGAACCCGCGCTCACGAGCGCCAGAATCATGAGGTGTCCGAAACTGTCCGGAGGACGGGAACGGGCCGGGGAGCCCCGTTCGGTGCTATGGCGCTGTCCGGAGCGGATATGGCGACCGCGACATGGTGGATATGGCACTTGATGTCTACGCCTGATGTTTACGCTGGCGCCCGATGTTTGCGGTAACGGTTTTCCGCGCCCAGGCCGTTCACGTGCGCGAGGCTGCCCCTGTACGTCAGCAGCAACGAGGATTTGCCGCGCTCCGGGGTCCTGGGAGAGAGCTGGCTTGCGCCGCTCGATCTGCCCGCGGGCCGGACAGCCTTCTGCCGGGACGGACGGGCCGGTGACGGACGGTGCGGATTCGCATAGGTGTTTACGTAAACACTGACGCCGGTACTGGCGTAAACCCCCGGCTGCGGAACGTAAACAAATACGCCGACCGGAGAGTTCGTCCGGGCGTGAGCGGAGTCATATTCTCCTCTTATCGGGACAGCGCCGGTGCGGCACTTCGAGGTCTCCTCCGAGCAATCGCCAAGCCGCAAGGCAGTTGTCGCGCAGGCGGAATGGATTGCGCCCGGCAAGTCAGATCGACACGGCACACCTGACATCCGGAAGCGCCTCAGTTCTCAGCCGGCGACGCGCACGCACGAGGCAATTTCAAAATCCGACGGCCCGCAATGCCCATTTCCAAGCCGGACTGTCGTACCATTTTATAAAGGGACTGCTACAAGGGAACCCGCAACGCGGCGGCACACAAAGAGACTGAAGGGTGGAGGACAGGGTTCGGGCGCATCCGGCCCGGCGAAAATGACGCCTGCTAGTTGGCGTCGACGAGCCTTCACCAGGAGTGTGGATTCCCCTATCGGAGACCGGGAGGCGAAGAATATGGACGATAGGACAATTCGGGACAGTAATGGTCGAATAGCACGATCTGCGTCAATTCCGGAAAATCCATAGCCGCACAATCGCCGCAGAGAGCTTATTTTCGAGCGAGTAGTATCATGACACCTGAACGGACTGGAATAGACGCTGCGCAAGCGCCTGCGGGCGCGTGGAGTGGGTTTGCGGTGGTATCATCACCTCGTCATTCAGCCCACCAGCCCCGTCGCATAGATCGAGAGGGATAAGCCGATGGCAACACGACCGGCAGGGGAACTCAGCCCCGAAGAAAACCTTGCGCTACTGACACAGGCCGTATGGGAGCAGATGGGCGGCCACACTGACCAGTGCCCGCCGGACAAGATACCGACGTTCCGCCAACTCGACGACCTCATCTCGACGACCGCATGGGGCGCGGAGGCCCGCAATGAGTTCTTCCTGCGCTGGGTCATTGTTGAGAAGATTTCGGACAAGAGCTTCGATGGTGTCAGTAGCTTCGCGCAGCTTGCGCACCTAATCTGGGAAGAAGCCGAAAAGACCGTGCCAAGCGCCAAACATCCGCTCGCACCGTTGATTCACGCATGGCATTCGAGACCTGTGGAAGTCCTTCCTGTCAGGGACGCAGATGGCAATTTACGGAGCGATACGATTGCTCCACGCATCGCAATGCGTGAGAGCGGAACACAGACCGACAGGCTGTACTTGTCGCCTGCTCGCGTTGAACTTGACGGCACAGGCAATCAGATAGTTTTTCCGGGCTTTGGCGAAGGCAACAGGACGGGGCGTATTCCAGTGCTGCCTGTCGAACTCTATGACCTAGGCGTACAGGCCGGAACAAGCAGGGGCGGACACGGTGGAGCTCCAATCCCCGCCCGCATGCTTGTCAAACTGGCCGCCGCGCCCTCAACTTCTGTGAGACACGGAGAGCGGTTTGTGACCTACAACATCACTCTACGAGACCTCAGAGACGCGCTATACCCACCGACATTTCTTGATGGCAGGTCTCGGCAGATTCGCCCGGTAAGCTATCTCTGGCCGCGCGTCCGCGAAGCAATCAGGATAATCAACCAGGACGCACGCATCCCCGTCCTCAACCCCGACACTGGCTATGGATATTACCACCATCTGCTACGCATCAACGAGAACTTCGGAAGGATCGACCTGAACATGCCGATAAGCGTCGTTCTCGATATACCGCCGGAGGTCGAGGGTGGCGTCCAGTTACCCAGACGCCTTGATATGTGGGGAGCTGAGAGTGCACCAGCCTATCGCGCACTGATTGGTCTGTCATTCCTCTGGCACGAGCCAGGACGCACGCACGCACCACTGGGCGGTCGCTGGCTGCGCAAGACAGGACCAGATCCCTACGACCCGCTGGACGATGACGACGCGATAGCGTTGGCGTATCCGAGCAGCGCGAAGGCTAACCGCCGTGAACTGGCACGTCGCGCATGGGGCGCACTAGAGAACCTCGAAGAGCACGGTGAGCTGCGGATCGACGAACGGCGCATATTGCCTCCGGAGTCTAGCCCACAGTAATCGGCCAAAGCATGTCTTTCACTATCTCTGAAAGGGACACCTCAGATATCTGACGTCATACTATCACTATCGTTGAAGGGGACACTCACTATCTCTGAAGGGGACAAATAATATCGTTGAAGGGGACACTCACTATCTCTGAAGGGGACAAATACGCCCGTTTTCAGGTATAAATCACGTTTCTCTACATGCCCTACCCCTACCCTCTACATGGGGAGGGGGAGGGGCAGGCAGGGAGCAGGGCTTCCTATCGGTCGCCCGCTCCTGCCTAAGACAGTAGAGCCATAGCACCCAGAAAACATCACACTCACCAAATTTTCCACCAGCGCCGTCCGGTCTCGCCACCTGCAGGCAGCATCAGTGTCACCCGGTCCACCGTCGAGTGCGCCTCCTCAAGACGCCTGTTGAGGTCCTGATTATGCGCGTCTGCCTGCCCCAGGCGCTCGCGCATCTGGTCCACGAGGGCTTGGAGGCCCCGGTTCTCAGCACGGGATTCAGTCAGTTCCAGTTGCAGAGCCACCACATCCTCCGACAGATCTGCCCTGTCGATGTCAGTTCCTTCGAGTGTCTGTTCCACCAGGCGGCGTACCCACGGCCCGCGGTGGTTTCCCCCTGCGGCGTCGACAGCATCATCAAGACGAGCTGCCCAGGTGGGCGTCAGGTAGAACGCGATCCGCACGCTTTGTCTCTCTTCTTCGCGCTGCTCAGTCATCGTTACAGCCCTCCGAGTGTCTGATAGTGTCTCTTTGGGGCACTCGGACGCACTCCCTGACACTCTGTTGGTCAAATGCAACACCTATCAGTCTGTGATTGGTGTTCGGCACTGGAAGTGCTTTATAGTGCTCGTGTGAGGCCCTCACCAGCACTATAAAGCACTAACGGAGTGTCTGGTAGGCACTGGAAGTGCTGAATGTAGGGATTTCAGCGTTTCCTGGCTGGGAATGACTCCTGCCTCCTGCTCGCGAGTAACATCGCGTGCCCTTCCACAAAGTCTCTGAACAGAATAAACTCATTGCCAAGAGTTCTTGGGGGTAGCGTAATGGCAAAGCCGGTTGAATCCCAAATGACGATCTCCTGCCTTCAGTGCGAGTGGTCAGTGGAGACCGTGAACACTCCGGCCCAGGCGTCATCTACGTTCCTAGAGGCCGCATATTCTCACATCGATGCCCACGAACAGCACGCTGTCGAGGTAGTCCAACGGCTCAGGCTGTACAGCGAGAACTACGTCGAGCCGGCTCCATCGCCGCAGGAAGCGCGAGGTCCCGCGGTCAGGCAGGACACGGGTATGCAGGGCGATCTGCTGGGTAGAGGCGCGGCCGGGACCACTGATAGGGATTCTGTCTGAGGTTTGCCGGCGTGCATTACGAAAGCGGCCAAGTAGAGTATGGTTTGAGTGGTGTTATGCAATTTATGTTTGCATGTAACTACCAAAGTATGGTAGTTTCACCCAATGGTCGCGCCAACGTACAAATCAATCTATTTCCGAGACTATCCGAAACTCGACTCGCGGCGTAGGGCGCTGACACTTGCCGTCGGACCTGGAGAGCCAACGCTGGCTATGGCGATCCGCAGCATGAGTAGCGACCAACTCCGGACGGCAATCGGGTTTTCGTCCTATACTGCTTTGATGTCTGCCGCAGATGCAGAAGACTTGCCTGTGCACACATTTTGCATACGCGCCCTTAAGGCATGGCTTCGCAATCGAAACGAGGAGGCGGGAACAGGTCTTCCAGGTCTTGGTGGCCCAATCAGTCATCTCATTACGTTCTCGGAGGATCAAGCAGCCCCCTTCCAACGCTGGTTTCCACTACTCGAGGGGTATTCCCTCTCCTTCGTAGAACTCTTGCTTGCTGAGCGTGCAAGAGGCGCCACGCGTGTCCTCGATCCCTTTGCGGGTGTAGGAACTACTCCGCTGGCAGTAGCTCTGAGAGGCTCATCAGCATTCTACGCCGAAGTTAACCCGGCACTTCAGAAGGTCGCCGCCGCGAAGCTCAAGGCACTTGCACTTAATCAGGAACAACGAGCCACGGTCGTGAGTGAACTCCGGTCCTTGGCACACCATCTGCCCGCCGTAATCGAGGTCGCAAGAGCGGACCAGGGGTTAAGAGACGCTTACTTGCGCACGTTCGGTGGCAGTGAATTCTTTGACGACCAAACACTCGAAGCAATCCTATCTGTACGGCGGGTCATCGATGTGTTGGAGACGAGACTCGAACTGACTTCCGACCTGCTCGAGATTGCCGCAATCGCCTCCCTTCAGCCTGCGTCATTCCTTATACGAGCAGGCGACTTGCGATACAGAAAGGGGCGTGAACTGGGTCGAATGGAGACTTTCACGGACGGTCTCCTCAACCGCGTTCTAGCCATCGCCGACGATATCGAAGCAACCGAAGGCATTGCTGGCCGACCGCTCCTAGTGGCGCAGGACGCACAGTGCCTTGACCGAATTCCTCCACTTGGAATTGAAGCGGTAGTAACGAGTCCACCGTATTTGAATGGGACCAACTATATACGGAACACAAAGCTTGAACTATGGTTCGTCAGAGCACTGAAATCGAAGTCAGATCTTCGGTCGTACCGTGATGCGACAATAACTGCGGGGATCAATGATGTGCGGGGAACCGAAGTACCGGTTTCCTCCGAGATGGCACGCGCAGTAATCTTTGACTTGAAGAAGAATGCCTATGATTCGAGAATCCCCAGGATGGTGTCGTCGTACCTAAACGGCATGTCTCGGGTTTTCGGTGGACTTGCCACTCACATGAAAGTAGGAGCGCCAGTTTTCCTTGACATTGGTGACTCCGCGTATGCGGGAATCCACGTTCCAACAGACAAACTGCTAGCCGAGGTAGCAGCCGACCATGGCTTCCGATTGCTAGAGAGCGAAGTGCTACGAACAAGAGTGTCTCGGACGGGAATCGCCCTCTCTCAAACGCTTCTGACTTTCGAGTTCGTACCTCCCAAGACGAATGTTCAGAGGCGGGAAGCCGTACAGCCTCCGGCATTCACTGCCAGATGGGAGTCCTTCAAGGCTGAACTTCCTCACCAGGGCGTTCCTTACGCGAAGCGCAACTGGGGCAATGCGAGACATAGTATTTGCTCTTATCAAGGGAAAATGAAGCCTTCACTCGCTCGCCACTTGGTCGATGTCTTTACACCCGAGAATGGCGTTGTCCTTGATCCGTTCGCTGGCGTCGGCACAATTCCTTTTGAAGCTTGTCTCACGGGTCGTCGTGGTATCGGGTTCGATATATCTCCCGCCGCTCTAGCAATCATGAAGGCAAAGTTGACCCCTCCGAATCGGTCGCAGACTGTTGGCCTCATCGACGACCTCGAGGAATATCTGAGCACGGCCAAAATTGATGACATCGACCGGTTTCGCGCTCGCGAAGTGGCTTTTAACGGTCCGCTGGAAGATTACTTTCACGAAACGACCTTTGATGAGATACTGGCAGCAAGGGCATACTTACAATGCCGACAGGAAACTCCAGCAAAGGCGTTCGTCCTTGCGTGCCTCCTTCACATCCTGCACGGGAATCGACCCTATGCATTGAGCCGCCGATCACACTCAATGACTCCATTTGCACCTACTGGGCCGACTGAGTACCGTGCTCTCATACCTCGCCTCCGTGAGAAGGTAAGACGCATGATTGATGCACCTTTGCCTGAATCATTCGTGGAGGGAGAAGCGCTGCTACAGGACGCGACGGCTCCTTGGCCTGGATTCGCCACGGAGGTTGATGCAATCATAACTTCACCGCCGTTCTTCGATAGTACTCGCTTCTACCTCGCGAACTGGATGCGGTTGTGGTTCTGCGGTTGGGAGAGGGAAGACTTTACTCTGGAACCGCGTAGATACGTCGATGAGCGGCAAAAACTGAGCTTCACGGTTTACGAAGCAGTGCTCCGGCAGGCTCGCGAGCGACTCAAACAAGGCGGTGTGTTGGTCCTCCACTTGGGAAAGAGTCGAAAGAGCAATATGTCAGAGGCGCTGGTGCGGGTCTCTGCTCCGTGGTTCCGAGTAGTCGACCGATTCGATGAGAGCGTCACCCACACCGAATCGCACGGGATGCGAGACAAGGGTACCGTGACGTCTCACCAGTATCTCGTGTTGGCCTAGTGGGAGGGGGCACAGTATTAGCCTCGCAACACGACCTGCAAGCGCAGTCGGTCTTCGCTAAATACCGTCCGCCGCGCCCGGAAATGGCGAAGTCGAGCCTCACTCTAGTCTCTTGGCGACTCTAAGCCACTCAGAGCGAGGAGCACTATAAATTATGGTCGTATTGGGTGTCTGGACGGATGGAAGATCTCCCCACGGGTCCTGTATTGTCCATACTTCCCCGGTGGACCGGGACGAGTCGAAATTCTCCACACAGAACACGACATACCTTTCACCATATTTCTCAGACGCTTCGACCTCCAGCCTAGTGAACTCGATGCTTGTCAAGGTGGCTATGCTCGACTTGACCTCACAGTAGTAAACGCTTCCCGTTGCTGGATGTCGTGCCCAGAGGTCAAATCCGTAGCCGCGTAACCTAGAGAAATCGCGGACATCGAATCCGTTTGCCTCAAGTAGACGCCTAATGAATCCTTCGGCCTCTTGGCCGCTGTTGGCTACAATACTTGGTGGAGGAGGGATGTCGAACAACGGATTAGCAGCCGGCGTTTTCAGTGCTACTTGCCGACGCCCTGGTCTCCTTAGATCATCGGGGATCGAGGTTTCCACAGTGCTGCTGCCCTGTGGAAATACGAAGGCGTTTGCCACGGTTGCATCGACTGCCGTCCCCGCGAGTACAAGTACCGTGTCGTTCCTTCGGAACTGGGTTCCCAACGCAAAAAGTGAGAATGTGTGGAGGTCCATGTCAACCCAATTCTGATAGCTCTTTGTGCCTGGGAATACAGGCGCTTCCAGCGCAATCAGTCCATCGCGGCTTCCCTGCGTGCGAGTTCGGAAGTCTCTGACCAGTTCTATCGCTTCGCTAATTGAATTTCGGTCATCGCGTCTCATCCTAGAAACAAACAGCCTGTACTCGTGGCGTCCCAAGTATCCATCAGTCCCTTCCAAAACAGCGCTGAGCACCTGATACGGGTGGACGGAAATTCCTGTGTAAGAAGCCATAACCTGCGGTCGGGTCCAGTCCTCGTGGACGAATCTCACCTCGCGGAGAATGGACTCAAAGATAGTACGAGGCTCAGTGGCTTGAGCAAGTTCCAACCCGTGGTCCGTTAGCCGAAAGGGGTTGATGTACCTACCCCGAACTCGCTCGATCAGCCTCAGAGGTCGCCACATGTTTAAGAGGATATGTCTATTGAGAACTACTCGTGCACCGCTTGCGGGAACGCTTCTTCCCAAAGCTCGTTGGAGATCATTGTAATCGTCGTCGTTGAGAGATCCGCTCTGTTCCCCAAATCTTCCATACACGAACTGCGCTGCGGTTACCAGCGTGGCCACGTCCGGATGTTCCCGTGTGGTAAGCCACCAGCCATAATTATGGTTGGGAAGACCTTGATATAGAAGTGTTAGCCACTGGCGGAGGTCAGGCATATCTTCGCATCGATTCCCATAAATTCCAACTCTGCCGATGGATATTACGATATCTTCTATCGTATCTATCTTCAAGGAGAGCTGAAACTATGTCAATGGCGGCGACGTTAGGGACAGCAAGGCGAACTAATGGACCTTGTGTTGCATCTGTACTGATTCGGGAATCTCAAAAACGTGCTCCTCCTCACAGTGATCCATACTGCTGCTCCCAATTCTCCGATTCGACGGAACTGATCTATGCGAACTGGTATGGGGAACTTGGCTCCCTCAGGTTCCTTACGCCGGTGTGTTGTTGCCTGAAAGTTGCGCCACCCTCTTTTGATGTCGATACAATCGCTGCAGAGCCAGATGCCGCGAGGCGTTCCATCCGGCCACTACTCGAAGAAGAGGAAACACCAGCCGCGTTTCCAGCAGTCCATGCAGTCGGTGATTCGCCTCGTCTGTCGTTCCATAACCGGCCCCTGCCCTGGCGCGTTTCTGCCTCATCCTACGTGCAAGAGTATATCCGATACATTCTTGCAAAACGGGCGGAGGTTGTCCAACTTAAGGAGGGGTCTCAGCTATGGAGAGGTGGGTCGGATGCAAGCTTTTGCGGTATTTCCTTGCATCGGGATCTGAGGGGGATTTTCAGGCGGCGTGAACCGTTCAGCAGGATGACGCAACAGTCGGAGAGACTGCCGGTAGCGGAATGTCCTATTCGCCTCGTGGGCGGCGAAGCTCTTCTTCCAGCTCCGCCATACGAGCCTCGGCGGCCAGGCGAGCCGCCTCTTCCTCTTCGGCACGGACTTCT
>MPND01000081.1 GCA_002238855.1 SAR202 cluster bacterium bin90 | reverse complement strand
ACCTGGCTCCGGTCAGCGAGCGGGCCCCGTCCACCACCCCTTGCAGCACGGCGTTGGGTTCAAGGTCCTCTGTGATGCGCAGGCTGGCCTGGCTCAGGCGGGAGAGACGTCTCCGCAGGGCCTCGTTTTCCCTCAGAAGTTCGTCGTTGTTCATCTGGTTGCCTCGCCTCCTCGGGACTGCACACCGGCGGATGGAGCGTCGGAATAGGGGTTCCGCCCAGTAATCAAGACTTGCTCCTGCGAAATTGGGAGAATATTACCACATGAATGCGGATGCCGCCCGGTAATCAGAGCTTGCCCTTGCGCAATTGGGAAAATGTGACCATACCGTTATCACAGCAATGTTATCGTATTGTTACCTAGATGATCTTGACTGTGATAATAACGATATGCACAATTACTTGCACCGCTGAATCACTATGTCAGTTGATGGAGGCAATTTCCGCGAGCCTCGCTTGCTGCCTGCGCTGACCGGCACCGCTGAAGGTGGCATATTGGAGGCCATCATCGGCCTGATAGTCCTGCCGGTCATTCTCGCGGATGTGATCGGTCTGCCCGTCTGGGTGATACTCCGGCGCCGACGGCTGTAAAAGGGAAGAGCGTGCAGCACTCAGAGGAAAACAAGAAGGAAGTGGTGGAACAGTCAGACTCCCCGAAGTTCAATCCCGTAAATTTCTACCTGGGGTTTAGCGGCAGAATCAACCGGAAACAGTTCTGGCTTTACGGTTATATTCCTCTGCTTGTGGTGTTGCTCGCGGTACCGTTCGTAGCGGCGGTGGCTGTCCTAATTCGGGTCATCCTATCCGCGAGCGTCTTCTGGGTCAGTCTTGCGTTACAGATAAAGCGCTGGCATGACCGTGATAAGCCCGCCTGGTGGATATTCATAGGACTCATCCCTATCGCGGGTCCCGTATGGGCTCTCATCGAACTGGGATTCTTGCGGGGAACGCCATCTGAGAACCGATACGGCCCCGTGCCATAGTCTCATTGAGAGATCTGACGGAACCTGCGTTTGGCATAAGCCTATCTCTATGCCGACGGCAGTGCCCTCACCGAACTTGCACGCATTCTGATTAGCAGCCGATTGGCGAAGAAGGAGAAGACATTGAGTATGAACGCTCAGAAGTTCATGACGAAACTGACGACGGTAAGTCTCATCGTCGCGGCGATGGCTCTACTCTGGCTTGCGCTCTCCGCAGGTGACAGCGCCCAGGCGCAGACTCCCGGCACGCCCACGCCGGAAGCCGAACCCAGCGGTGACATCGGCGACCAAATCCTCCCGCCCATCTTAGACAAGCTTAACCCGCCACAGTACCCCAACATGGACTCCAGCCTCAACCGCATCGTGGAACAGGTGCAGACAGGGCAATTCACGGCACAAGCTGCGGCAGCAGGCGCGCCGTTGCGCAGCGAACAATCCGTCGCCGTAACTCTATACATCACCGAAGGTTACGTGCAGGATGTGTGGGACTGGCTTGAAGACAGCGGTGCATCCCCGCGCAACATCGGCATCGACTACATCGAGGCATACCTGCCCGTATCTCTGCTCGCCGACGCGTCCCAACAGGAAGGCGTCATCAGCATACGCACGATCATCCCACCCCGGCCCGCGCAGGGCAGAGTTGTCAGCGAGGGCGCAAGCCTGCACGGCGCAACCGAGTGGAACCGCGCCGGATACAGAGGGGCAGGCGTCAAAATTGGCGTCTTAGATGTCGGATTCGGGGGCTTCGCTGGCCTCATGGAAAGCGAACTGCCCTCGACAGTGCATGCAAGATGTTATACGGATGTTGGCGAGTACACCTCAGACCTTTGGGATTGCGAAGACGAAGAAGAAGGCGAGCACGGCACGGCGGTAACCGAAGCGGTGTTCGACATCGCCCCGAACGCAACCTACTACATTGTGGGCAATCCCTATTCCGAAGGCGACCTGCAAGCATCAGTCGATTGGCTGGTCTCAGAGGGCGTGGATGTCGTCAACATGTCCCTTGGCTGGTCATGGGACGGTCCGGGCGACGGCACATCGCCGTACAGCGACAGCCCGCTCAGCAGCGTGGATGCGGCGGTGTCCGGTGGCATCATCTGGACCAATTCCGCAGGAAACAGCAATGGCAGTACATGGATCGGGAACTTTTCCGACGCGAATGGCGACGGATTTCATGAGTTCAGTGAAACCGACCAGTGTAACGATGTAGAACTCAAATCGGGTGAACTGTTGGGTGCTTCCCTTCGGTGGGATGACGACTGGAACGGAGCGGGCCGGGACTTGGACATGTATCTGTACAGGATGCCCATAAGCCCCGGCTCGCTTCCCGTCAGGCTGAGTGAGCAGGCGCAGTCGGGCGCGGAAGGCCAGGACCCGCATGAAAGCTTTTCCTATACAGCTATTAGCGACGGGAGATACTGCGTAGCCGTCCGTCAATACAGTGGTGACACACCGGAGTGGATTCAACTGAAATACTCGAACGGTGGTGAAGTGGAGCACACCACTCAGGGAGGTAGCATCGGCAATCCGGCAGAGAGCGCGAATCCGGGGCTTCTGGCTGTGGGCGCAGCGCCCGCGAGCGATGTGTTCACAATCGAAGACTTTAGCAGCCGCGGCCCCACGACCGACGGCAGAATCAAGCCCGACATTGTCGGGGTGGACTATAGCGATTCGGAGATATGGGGATACTGGAGTGGAACCAGCCAGTCGTCGCCCCACCTCGCCGGTCTCGCCGCGCTGGTCAAGCAGGGATTTCCGCACTATTCGCCGCAGCAGATAGCCGATTATCTGAAGGGCAGCGCCGAACCTCGTGGCGATGGCGTCCCCAACAACACCTGGGGCTATGGCTTTGCCAAGCTGCCGGCGTTTCCGGACACGATGGAGCCTTCCGACATCGACAGGGCGGCGCTGGAAGCCCTGTACCGCGCCGCTAACGGCGAAGATTGGGCGCACAACGGACTCTGGATGAGCGACGCGCCCCTGGGCGACTGGTTCGGCGTTACCACGGACGCAGAAGGCCGCGTTACTCGCCTATCGCTTTGGAGTAACAAACTGAAGGGCGAAATTCCGCTTGAGCTGGGCAACCTCTCCAACCTGACAGTGTTGTCTCTTAGTGACAACGAACTGGCAGGTGAAATCCCCGCCGAGTTAGGCAACCTGTCCAATCTGGAGTATCTGTACCTGTGGGACAACGATCTGACGGGCGAGATACCGTCCGAGTTGGGGGACTTGTCCAATCTGGCGAGATTGGACCTCACGCGCAACGACCTCACAGGTGAGATACTCGCCGAATTGGCTAACCTGTCCGGCTTGGAGAAGCTATGGCTTGACGGCAACAGGTTGAGGGGTGAGATACCGGCGGAGCTAGGCAGCCTCACCAACCTCGTCCTGTTGGATTTCGGCTACAACGAACTGACAGGTTCGATACCCGCCGAACTAGGCGCGTTGTCCAACCTGACGACTTTGTATCTCAGTAGCAACGAGCTAAGCGGCACACTTCCGGCGACCTTTACACAATTGGAGTCCTTGGAAACTTTCTGGTTCGATACCAACTCCGGGCTTTGCGCTCCCACGACTGCCGACTTCCTGGACTGGGTGGAGAGTATCGATGATTTTTCTGGCGACTACTGCTCAGATAAGCAGACGCCGCCATCACCCATAGGCGGAGCGCCCGAACCCGACACAACCATCGTATTCGGCGATCTGAACTGGTCTAGCGCGATGCTTCAGAACCGCATTGCACAGTACATCGCCGAGAAGGGTTACGGTTATTCAACCACTTTGGAACTAGGCGCAACAGCGCCATTGCTTCAGGGACTGCACGCAGGAGACATCGATGTATTGATGGAAGTCTGGCTGCCCAATCAGCAAAATGCTTGGGAAGAGACCCTAGCGGAAGGAAGCGTATTATCACCCGGAACCAGCCTGGGCACTGATTGGCAGTCGGCGTTCGTCATTCCCAAATACCTGCAGGAGCAATATCCGGAACTGGACAGCGTTGAGGACCTGAAGGACGAACGATACAGATCACTGTTCGCCACCGATGAGACGAGAGGCAAGGTGCGTCTAGTGTCCTGCGTCATCGGCTGGGCCTGCGAGGTCGTGAACGCCAAGCAGGTAGAAGGTTACGGTCTATCCGAGCATATTGAGATTGTGAATCCGAGCAGCGCAGGTGAGCTGGATGCGGACTTGACCAGTGCCTACGAGAATAGAGAACCCTGGCTTGGCTATCAATGGGGCACGAATGAAACGGCGCTGCTGCTGGACCTGGTGAGGTTGGAGGAGCCTGCGTACACCGACGAATGCTGGGCAACCACGATGGCATGCGCGTATGAAGACGCCAAGATACTAATCGCGGTCAATGCTAACCTGTCGGACTCTGCTGCTGATTTCATTGATGTGCTGACTGCCTGGGACTTCAATGTTGAGGAAGTCTATAAACATGTAGTCCGCTGGCAGGCGGACAATCCCGAAGCCAACACGGAAGATGCCACGATGTGGTGGCTGCGCGAGAACAACGAACTATGGAGTGAATGGGTAACCGATGACGCCGCCGCTGCGATACAGGATGCGCTTGACAATGGCGAGATTCCGGACGGCTGGCCGGAGGCGCCCAGCATTACTCCAGATCCTACCCCGGAACCACCATCCACGACCGACTCGTGCGTAGATGAGCTGACAGGCGACGGCGCGATCAACGGAAGTTGGACAGACGACTGCGCCTCCGCCAACAGGGGCGGCAGCTATGCCCGCTACTCTACCTTCAGCCTCACCGAATCGGCGGAAGTAACCATCACGCTCGAATCGAACGCCGACACCATACTCTACCTGCTCAGCGGCGCGGGCAAGGACGGCGAGTCGTTGAACGACAACGACGACCATGCATATGAACGCGACTGCGCCGCCGACCTAGACGGCAGAACGGACTCGTGCATAACAGCGGCTCTGGATGCAGGCGACTACACGATAGAGGCGACGACCTACAACGCCGCCACGACCGGCAGTTTCACGCTCACGGTGAGCAGACTCGCGGGCGCGGTCGCCGTGACCCCGGAGACGGACAGGGCCGCGCTGGTCGCCCTCTACGATGCCACTGACGGACCCAACTGGTGGAACAATGGCAACTGGCTGAGCGACCGACCAGTTGGGGAGTGGTACGGCGTGGAAACTGACGGTGATGGGCGCGTCATTGAACTGTCCCTGTCCTGGAACGACCTGAGCGGGGAGATTCCCTCTGAGCTGGGTAACCTGTCCAGCCTGACGGGGCTGTACCTATACAACAACGACCTGAGCGGGGAGATACCCCCTGAGCTAGGCAGCCTGACCAGCCTGACGGAGTTGTCCTTGTCCCGCAACGGCCTGAACGGGGAGATCCCCCCTGAGCTGGGCAGCCTGTCCAACCTGACGGGGCTGTCCTTGTCCCGCAACGGTCTGAGCGGGGAGATTCCCTCCGAGCTGGGCAGCCTGTCTAACTTGGAGTTGCTGTCCCTGTACAGGAACGCCCTGAGCGGCGAGATACCCCCTGAGCTGGGCAGCCTGTCCAACCTGGAATGGCTGTGGCTGTACGACAATACCCTGAGCGGGGAGATTCCCTCGGAGCTGCTGGCCATTTCCGGATTGGAGATAATGACCCTCTACGGAAACCGGATAACCGGTGGCGCGCCCGAGCACGCCGATGAGAGAGAAGTTCTCACAACCCTATACGACTCCACGGGCGGAGCGGACTGGGAGAACGGCGACAACTGGAGCACCGCGGAGTCGGTCTTCAACTGGTACGGCGTCGGCATCGATACGGGCGGACACGCAACTGCGCTGCTGCTCAGCGATAATGGATTGAGCGGCGAAATACCGCCCGAACTAGGCAGTCTGACCGCCCTGAGGTGGCTGTATCTGGACGACAACGACCTGAGCGGGGAGATACCCCCTGAGCTTGAGAACCTGATCAACCTGGAGCGCCTTTACCTAGGCGGGAACGAATTCGTCGGCTGTATTCCCGATGGACTGCGAGACGTATATTGGAACGACCTCTACGGCATCGACCTGCCCTTGTGTTCCGGGGAGGGTCAGGAGAACTCACTCCCCGACCTACAGGGCAACGACGAACTGCGGCAACGACTCCTTCCTGAAAGCTGCCTCGGTCCTCGTCATTTCGAGAGCGCGCACTGCTTCCCGGGAGGTTTGCCCGTCTCAACGCCCGATCCTGAACCGGAAACGGAGGCAGGTCCGCGTGATCGCCCCTGAGCGTCGGGCGTTTGTGCATGACGGTCCCGCCGGACTGTTACGCGAGGCCTGCGATGGCGCGCGCCAATGTCTTGCCGGTTTATGCCGTATCAGAATCGGGGGAGAGCAGATAGGAGTCGATGACCGCCCGCGCCGCGACAGCCGCGGTCAGTCCCGAAACGGACGGCATGAATTGCCTCCGGAAAGCACCAAGCGCCGCTGCAGGTCGGCACTATACCGCGTCAACTGCGATGAAACCTTACGGGCCGACCGGGTGCGTCATTGGATTTTGCCGCATGCGCGATATGCGCCGCCCCAAGCCCTCAGAGCCCATGCAGTGAAATACGGTAATCTGTTGCCGGCGCGTCGAGACGGATATGTGGCTTGCTACCAGACTCCTGATGCAGGGCTTTGCTGATGGTATAATGGCAGCAGTCGGCAATCGCTCTACTCAGTTGGTAACGAGAGGTCCGCGATGACCAGCAAGACGACTACACTCACACAGAAAAGGGAAGAACTGGAACGCTTCCCGGACTATCCCCCGCGAGACGACATGCAGAACTGGCTCTATCTCTACGAGACCGCCGTGGTGACCACGCTTGTGATCCACTACGCGAACGAGCCGAACGTCACGGTTGCGAGCGAGGTTCCGGTGGGGCCGAGTCTGCCCGTCCGTGCCGACGCGCGCATACCCGACCTGATGTTTGTGCGTGACGGAGACCGCGCTCTTATGGAGGAGCAGCGGGGCTATGCGATAGACCGTCAGGGCAAGGCACCTGACTTCGTGCTTGAGGTGGCGTCTCCGACTACCGGCAGGGCAGACTACACTGACAAGCGTCGGGACTATGAGCGCTTTGGTGTTACGGAGTACTGGCGCTTCGACCCCAGTGGCGGGGAGTACCACGATGTGGCGCTGGCGGGAGACCGGCTGGTGGGCGGGGCGTATGAGCCGATAGAGATAGAGGTGCTGGGCGAAGGTCGTCTTCGTGGATACAGCGAGGCGCTGGGGCTGTACGTGTGCTGGGAGGAAGGGATGCTGCGGTTCTTCGACCCTGGGACCGAGAGCTATCTCGGCACTCACGAGGAGGAGCGCGCCGCTCGTATGGCGGCTCAGGCCCGTGCTGGTACTGCAGAGAATCGCGCCAGAGAGGAAGAGGCGGCTCGTTTGGCCGCTCAAGCTCGTGCCGGTACCGCAGAGAATCGCGCCGAGACTGCCGAGGCTCGTGCTAGAGAAGAAGAGGCGGCTCGTATGGCGGCTCAAGCCCGCGCTGAGGAAGAGCGCGCCGCTCGCTTGGCGGCGGAGTCACGCCTAGCGGAGTTTGAAGCAGAGCTTCGACGCTTGCGCGGCGAGTAGGACCCTTCCCTCTCCCATCCATCGTCAGCTGGATACGCTTCCTCGCCAGAAAAGTCCCCTCAATCCCGATGCAAGGAAATACGATGTTTTCTTGCATCGACTCCGTAGTAGAGAATTTGCTTTTTCTTGCAGACAGATTGGAACTAGTTTGATGTTGATACGCCTTTGAAGAAGAGCCGATTTCAAGGAAACAACGTTGCGACCTCTACGTAGAGGCGGCGGTTACTCAACGTTTTCATATTCGGATATCGGAAAATGCCTGCTGCACGCAGTACATTTCATCCAAACTCTATAGACTTTGATCGGAACCGGGCGAGTGGGGTCTATTTCTGAAGGCCCCTGATCTACACGCGTCAGTTCTCGATACAATATTTCATTTTGATTACGCTCAGCACAGTAAGGGCAGTCAAGAGGTGAGGCTGTCACTTTCCATTAACTCCATTAACTCCGGGGGACTCTCAGAGTCGCTTAAAGAATACAAGCGCACATAAGCGTAACACAGGTGTGAAATGAAAGGTGGCGGTCGTGTCCCGCCACTCGGTGTCCCCCGACTGCTACGTGGTCTTCGACCTGTCGGAGGCCGCTCTGCATTCGCTGTCGCTTGAGGGGAACAATACCTACCTGTTGTGGAAGGTTGGCAAGGCTCCGGATTTCATACTGGAGATAGGCTCTTCGAGTACCACTGGGGCTGACCAAAGGAATATCAGACCTGTGGGCGTCAATTAGAAGCTGAGAAAATTACGGTAACATGTTCCGGTGAGGCAACAGGACCAACATTGACGTTAACAGTAGCTACCGTGCCCTCCGACATAGGCAAAACGAGGAGTGTCGGAGAAGGAGAGCAGAGGGAGTTTACGATGAAAGATGCCAAGACATTAGTCCGTCAGGCATTTCAGCAGGCCAGGGTGTCTGGTAAGCCCGATTGGTATCGCATGACCGTCGCAGTCATGAAGAATAGACTTTTGAATTTAACAAAACGTGAATTTGATGAATCACAATTTGGGACCAACAGCATCGCCGAATTCTTGGTGCTTTGCGAAGATATACTGTTCTTGGATACTACCGTAGTACCTCCCATGGTCGAATTACGGGAATCAGAGTTGCGTAACAATGCAGAGTGGAATGAAAACTTGGTGCATGCAGCGGGGAGAGTAAGAGGTGATTTCTGGCAAGCGGTAATCGACTATTCCAGCGGCACCCAATACGTTTGGGATGCAAATGAGAACCAAGTGGTCGCCGGCGGAACCGAACTTGACGGACCAATTGTACCCAGTATCGACTCTACAATGCTTAGGGATTGGCGAAGTGAATTCTTCGACGAAGTTAGGGAGGGATCAGGTGTTACCGTAGAGCAAGAGACTCGAACAAAAGGTTGGGTTCAGATGTTTCTACCTACATCCTCACTGCCATCACACATGATATCTTCGTGGAACAGGTTTCTCCGAGACAAAGTGCACGAATGGCTATTAATCTGGTTCAACGAGTCAGGATTAGATCCCCCTTCGGATCTATTCGCCATTTCACCACCTGCACCAAGGAGACAACGACAAAGAGGTGCCGAGGAAGGACAGGCCCTTCGGAGATTTGTTCTAAGGGTCGTCGGCGAGATGACCGAGAGAGAATTGCAACAACTCACGCTTCCTGCAAGGGCAGTATTGAGAGTGACTAGGACACGGTATTCATGACAACTAGAGAAGTTGAGGTGTGGCTATTCCGCCCCAAAAATGACGGACGCATAAACGCTGCTGAGAATATCATAAGGAGTGAATGCCATACTAGAGGATGGAACCTGCAATTGCGTTGGCTTCAAGAGAGACGAGACATGGGAGGTAGAGTCCGTTCACTGATTAACAGCGAGGATGCAGTCAATCTGTACAAAGCAATTCATCGCAGGCGTGTCGGAGTGTGGCACACTGGTGAGGCCTTGGCTCCTATTGTGCCTTGGCCAAAATCCCTCAGACACTACATTGGCTTGAGAGATTTTGTCAGACACAAGGCATTTTGCCGCAATCTGTTCGCAGACCCTATTCATAAGCAATGGTTGGCAGCACTTAGCGAATTCGAGAGTTGGTTCAGCGGAATTTGGTGCGAGAATGAAGGAGACCCGCGCTGTTTGCCATTCCATGTCTTTAAGACCAATTTTAGCACTGACAGATTAACGTCTCCGCAGGGACGCATAGACTTTGCCAATGGGCATGGGTCTCAATCGTCTAGAGAGGACGATAACGGGCTTCGATGGAATAGACCTCAAGGGCAGTACCACGGCAGAGAAGTGCTACAGATCGCAGGCCGTGACTTAGTAAAAGGGTTTCACTGGGACGTTCAGAACTTAGGTGGCAATCAAACGCTTAGTTCGGTTTCAGAAGTGTGGGAAATATCAAAAGGAGGATACGTAAACGTTTATCCAGACGAGCACATTCGAAAGGGTAAGAGAAGTCGCCCGATTCGACTAAAAGAGCGAAAGCCCACTGAAACAGCGGGCTTTTTTCTCAAATGAACACCGAGCTCTTCGTCCATCAATGGCTTAATGCATTGGTGATTAGGTCCGCGGCGGAACTGTTGATCAAGATGCACATTCCAAGTGGTTGTGCTTCTTCACTGTTTTGTCCGGGCTCGAAATGTGTTGCGCCTAACCAGCCAAAGCCACACCATCATGGCTAGGATACGCACTGATCAGGTGAGTATCCTCTCCCAAGGCCGCTCTCATCAAGAGACCAACCATCACAGGATCATTTCTATGATATTAGTACTATCTGGTGAAGTCAAGAAGCCACAAGTGTCAGAATCTGTGTCAGTTTGGTAGGTAGCTCAGCTGAGGGTCCTTAGATGCTTCGACTCCGCTCCGCTGCGCTCAGCATGACAGGGGTAGGCGCAGCATTTGGTATGACAGTGCACCTACTAAAGTGACACAGGCTCCGCGAGGGCGAACTTGTTGTCTGCGGTAGTGCCTCTGCTATATTATTGGAGATCGATTGCGGAAATAATGGCTTAGCTACAGGTTTGCTGGGTACACCGATTACACATCTAGAGGGTAGGGTATAACTGTGAATCAAAACGAAGAGATTCAGAGACAAATAAGGGATGAAATTCTGCCAGACCTGCGGCGGGATCTTGCCAATAACATAGACCTCGTGGGAGGTTACCGTGCAAGGCGCGAGGCTATTGCACAGTTTCTCGGCGCACCAACGCCGGGGCATATTGTTGTATCTGCACTAGACGGCCTGATCGAAAATGGGGATACATGGACACAGATATTAAGTAATATGATTGAACAAGCGGAGAATTTAGTCGGCGAATCCGAGTAAGCATATGCCTTCGGATTGAAATAGAGTCTTCTACTTCAATCCGAAAACGGCTATTTTGCCGCCAATCCACACGACTGTTCGACTCTACTCGGCCAGGATTAACTCCCAATCGGAACGTAAGGGCTGGACACCCATCTCTTCTATCAACACCCGGAGAATAGCTTCCATGGAAACATCCCCGGTTGGCAGATGGGCGTCGCGGATCTCAGCGCGTCCAACCTGCGCTCCCTGCTCTAAGTGCAGATGAGGAGTAGCGACAGGGCTGTTGCCGCGGGGATGCCAGTGATACAACAGTACTTCTCTTTCCTCGGAGTCGTGGATCGCGTAGTAGTAACCAACTACGTCCACCATCCAAGAAGCGACAGGCCGTCCGGTCTCGACAATGCGGTAATACTGATGAAGTTCCAACCTAAAGCGGGACATTCCATCGAGCGCGACAGGAAACCCGTTGTTCATAGTAAGGCGATGGGGAACTGGAGATGGGTAGTAGCCACCCGCAACATCAACCACAGAAGTCGTCACGCAAGAGACCATTCTTTGGATGTTGTGCCGATAGTAGTTGACAGCCTCAGCCGGGCTTCTGCCAGTAGTCACTCGGCCCAATACTCAGGCAACATCATTGCCAGGGCGATAACCCTTCCGTGGCGCTCACGGTCGCCGTCGAACTTCCCTGCCTTCCAAGCCTTCCTGAATTCCTCGAGGCTCATGCCAAAGTTCTTCTGAGCAAGGTTCTCTTGCATCGCGAGGTCCTCTTCTGCGGTGAGCCTGCGTCCTTGAGGCAAATCTTCGTCAGTAATTTCAGACGGCTTTGTGAGCATGGCATTTCCTCTCGCTGGATCCGAACTGATCCCACAAGGATACCATGTCGAGAAACACGATGAGCGCGAACTGCGGCGATTCTGCCGCCGGTCCACGTGACATCGTCGTAACCGGCGGGCCTCGGACAGCTTCCGTTAGCCCGAATCCACCGAATACTCTATGGCGGCGCAGGAAAGGGACAGGAGAACCAGAGATGAAACCGTCAGGACGGAATTGGGGTAGATGGTGCCACTTTCAGTCCGCTGACGGGGCTCCGACAGTGGTGAAGAGACGCTTGTGGATGCTCCGGAGGCGGCAGGGGACCTTCGCCGGTCCCGCCGGCGCGGGTTGAGCAGACCAGGGACTGGCTGGCGGATGAGGATGGGTCTGAAGGAGCGATTGTCGCCGTCAGACAGGATGTGGCAGGGAGCGCAGTCGCCGCAGGGCTTCACCGAACTGTGTCCCCCAGGGCCAGTCCTGCGGAAGGTGCAGAGTGAGGCGGCGTGCCGAGCGTGTGAGACGTCCGACAAGAGAGAAGAAGCGTCGTCTGAGAGTCTTTGTGGTCACCACTTGCTCAGCCAGACCGATGCGCGCCGTCCAGCGGGCGATGTTGTGGGCCAGAACCTGCACGGCCATCCAGGCTGCATTGGCTGCGAAGCGACCCGATGGCAGGTGGTTCAGTCCCACACCGTACTTCAGGTCGCGTATGGCGTTCTCGATCTCGGCGTGTCGGCGGTGATCGGCTTCCAGTTGGAGAGTGTCGCCCTGTCGGTCGGTGATGAAGCCGTGATAGCTGTAGCTGGCAAACAGCGCCAGCTGGGAACCGGGCGTGGGCCTGACCCTGCGGACGATCAGTCGCGCAGACGCTGCGTCAGGCTCACCTCCGAAGGGAGTGTAGGTCGTCTCGGCAACGTCGGCTGCACCCTCCATCCAGTAGGGTATGGGCGTCCAGTCCGCCTCGGGTATGTCCTCTATGAGATTGCGCAAGCTCCGATGCTGTCGGACGGTGATGGAGAAGCGTACATCGTTGTCGCGGCATACGCTGACGATGTCGCGAGCATAGAAGCCGCTGTCAGCCCGTACCGTGAGCGCTCCCGTGGCTCCTGCCTAGCGTGCCTTGCTCAGCGTCTCACGCAGGAAGTTGGCTGCGCCCCGGACGGTGTTGGCTCGGCCCTTGCGCAGTCGTGCCATCAGCACGTCTCCTGTTCCTGCGGCGACGGCCAGCAGCGGGTGATAGCCCCGCTGACCGGCGTAGTTGTGATGGCCAACTCCCTCCTTTGCCAGTCCGTAGGTCTCGCAGACGGTGGAGTCCAGGTCGATCGTCAGGGGCGAGTCACCGGGTCCTGCCCCTGCGTCCCAGGCACGCGCCAGCAGCTCCCGGCTCACCCTATCGAGATCGAGTTGTCGCGCACGTGGCTGTTGTTGTGCAGCGATAATGTCCGGCTAAGTGTTCAGCGATTCTGTCCGTTCGTGTAGTTCGCCATAGTATCAGGTCGTCGTATTCTCGGAGTCACGACAGCTCCCACCATCTCCGGACTCTCAGCAGCCAGGTATTTCTTGACGGTGTTCCTGCTGATCCCCAGGTTCTTTGCGATTGCGCGTTTGGATGTGCCTTGCAGCTTGGCACGATGGATCGCCTTCCACCACGCCCTCTGTCGCCTGTTGGGCTTCCTGCGCAGCACGGTGACGTGCTGATGTGTTCCGTTGACACCGTCAGCAGCTGCACCCGCTGCGATCTGCGCGTACCTGTGCAACCACCCGCTGTCCGCATTGTTGGGATGAACGTCCCGACCGACCATCTGAGTTGTGTCGCGCAGGACTCCCGGACGTGGTGGAGCCTCCTGTGAAGGGATGATGCGCCCCTCGTGCTGCACCCGCAGCGTTCCGTCCAGTCCCTCCAGCACCTCCACCTTCGAGCCGGCATAGGTCCCGGGTTCCATATCGGGCAGTAGCTGCAGGGTGCGCCAACGATACTTTACGGTGTTGTCTCTGGCGACCTTGCGCCAGTGCTTGTAGCAGAGGATACGGTCCGGGCAGATGTCGGGACCAAGTGGACGGTACGCCATACCAGTCTGCTGCGCCGGCACCTTGAAGCGATCGTTGAAGCGTGGCAGGAAGTCGGCAAGTACAGCGCTGGCCTTCGGTATGGTGGTTGCACCGGCGAGCCGAAGCTCGCTGATCAGCCGGTCCTGGAAGGTTCCCGCCATACGCTCCACCCGACCCTTGCCCTGTGGAGAGCGTGCGAACACCAACTGTATGCCCAGCTCGTCCATCGCGCGAGTGAACTGCGTGGCTCCCCTCACCTTCCGTTTGGGCCCGGGTGTCTGCTTGAAGACGGAGTGCCTGTCGGAATAGAGTGCCAGCGGTATGCCCCAGCGCCGTATAAGACCATCAAGCATCTCGAAGTAGTCGCGGGTGGTCTCCTCCTGACAGAAGAGCGCACCGACCACACAACCCGTAGCATCGTCCACCGCGATCAGCAGCGTGAACTGCGGTCCGTCCTTCCCCAGCCACCTGTGATGACTGCCGTCTATCTGTATCAGCATCCCCTCAAGAGGCATCCTCGCCGACGAACGCGATGCTTCGGTGGCCGTCTGCTGCGAGGACTGCTTATCCCGGCCCTCACCAGTAGGCGATGGAGCGTGCTCCTGCCGATCTCAATGCCCTCCCGTTCGCCGAGCAGCTCGCTCAGGTGCGTGTGGTTAACTCCGGCGTATCTGGTCCGCGCCAGGTCCACAGCTGCATCAGC
>MPND01000080.1 GCA_002238855.1 SAR202 cluster bacterium bin90 | reverse complement strand
GGTATGAACGTAGAGGGGTGGTCCCGCAGGTTCTGTCCGACGCCCGGCAGGTCGTGAAGCACTTCGATCCCAACCTCCCGAAGATGCTCGGCAGGCCCTATCCCGGACAGCATCAGCGTCTGCGGCGAGTTGATTGCGCCCCCGCTGAGAATGATCTCATCAGCATATACGGTAAATGTCTCGCCTCCGCTTTCGGCCTCAATGCCGACAGCCCGCTTACCCTCGAAGAGGATGCGATGAACCATCACATTGCCCCGGATGGTCAGATTCAGCCTGTGCCGCACCTGGGACAGGTAGGTCAACGCCGTGCTCATTCGCACCCCGTCAACATTGTTCAGCGGGCGCGGTCCGACTCCGGTGGATTCAGGATGGTTCTGGTCCATTGTCTCTGGGAATCCGGCTGCGAGGCATGCAGCCCAGAACGCCTTTGCGCTCGGGTTCACCTCGTCCCTCTCATAGCGACGCACCGGAATCGGCCCCTCCGACCCATGGAAATCGTCGCCGCCGAAGGTCAAGTCTGTCTCGCTCTTGCGGAAGAATGGCAGGCAGTTGACGAACGACCACTCGTCGTTGCCAAGCTCCGCCCATTCGTCATAGTCCTCCGGTATCCCTCGGAAAAACACCTGCCCGTTGATCGCGCTCGAACCGCCCGTCACCTTTCCGCGCGGCACGATGAATGGCTCGCGTCCCGGTGTCGCGGTAGCCTCGTAGTTCCAGCTGTGCGCATCTGGCCCGAATGCCGAGTGCCATGGATTGTTGCCCAGCCTGACGCTGTCCGGCAGATGGTCTATGTCCTGGTAATCGGGCCCCGCCTCTAGCAGCAGCACAGTTCGGTCCGAGCCTTCAGTCAGTCGAGTGGCCAGAACCGACCCTGCCGAACCTGCGCCAACGATGATGTAGTCGTACTTCAAAGCCAACCTCCTTCGCTACGGGCATGCCTCAATTGGGCGGATTATACACGATGAAAAAATCCTTTCCATCCTGCCCCGCAGGCTAGTTGCCACCGGAGCATGCAAGCCAGTCTTTCAGGATCTGCTCATCGTGCGGAAAGGGCATTGGCGGCAGATCGTTCAGACTAAATGTCTGAACTGCCAGCGCGTCGTGCCCAACTTCTACTTCACCGCCAGTGATGTGCGCTGAATACACCACGAGCACCACAGGGCTTCCCTCTAGCGAATAGACTCCGACGAGCCTGTCAAGTCCTACATCCAGACCAGTCTCTTCTTTTACTTCACGGACAGCGGCCGCCTCCACGACCTCGCCCCTGTCCACATACCCGGATGGAAATGCCCACTTGCCGTACTGCGGTTCGACTCCCCGCTTCACCATTACAAGCCCGTCGCCGTCAACCACAATCGCGACCGCTGCAACCTTCGGATCTAGAAATACCACAAAATGACAGGCAGGGCATTGTGGTCGCAGCATGCCTTCGATCTGCCTCTCCTCAAGACCTTCCCCACAGCGTTGGCAGAAGTTGAACTCACCGGGCATAGTACCAGCCTTTACTGAAAGGGTTGTAGTAGCGGCACCAATCTTACCACCTCTGATTTGGAGTCTGAGAGGCGCTTGCTGACAATCGCCAGCCGGCGGGGATATAATATCCACGCCTATAACCGGAAGGGAGAACAATATGCGAGAAAATACGGCGAAGCACAAATTGGAGCGCGGAGAGAATGTCATCTGCATCTCCGGCCTGAACTCCACCCACATCATAGACTTTCTTGGGCAATTCGGGTTTGACGCCATCTGGATCGAAGCGGAGCACGGCCCCAACGACTTCGCGGATATCCCCGATCTCACGCGCGCCTGCGACCTGTGGGACATGACCTCGGTCGTCCGAGTCAACCGGAACAACGCGGGTATCATATACCGTACATTCGACGTTGGCGCACAGGGCATCGTGGTTCCTCACGTTGACACCGCCGAAGATGCGCGAGCCGTCGTGGACGCCGCCAAATTCGCGCCCGCAGGGCACCGTGGTATGTTCGGCAGCAGGCAGGGCTACGGCGACCCCGACTACATCCACAAGGCTAACGACGAGACGCTTGTTGTCGTACTAATTGAAGACATCAAGGCGGTCAACAATCTCGACGAGATTCTCACAGTTGACAACATCGATGTCTTCTTTGTGGCGCCAAGCGACCTTGCGCAGTCTATGGGCTACCTTGGCGGCATTGACCATCCTGAAGTCACCGCAACAATTGATGGCGCGCTTCAGAAGATAGTCGCCTCCGGGCGAACCGCAGGATCACTCGTAACGGACGACAATGTCGAGCACTACTTGAGCTTGGGCGTCAAATTCATGATGACCGGCTGGCAGGCGTGGGTTGGCTCCGGGGCAGCAGCCTTCAAAGCTAAGGTAGAGGGCGCGGCAAGCTAGGCACGGGAACGATGTGACGAACATCGCAACAACGCTATTGGCGCAGCTTGACAACACCTCGCTGCGCCAACTTCGCGGCATCGCAGCGGTAGCGGAAATACACGGCGCGCAGACATACCTTGTTGGCGGCGCAGTCCGGGACGCATTGCTGGGATTGCCCGTCGCAGACATCGATATCACAGTCGTCGGAATGACTTCCGGCCTTCCCAGAGGAGTCGCGAGGGCTCTTAACGGCAGAGTTGTCGCACATTCCCAATTCAACACCTTCGCCATAAATGCCGCCGGCAGGCATATCGACCTCGCGATGGCGCGCCACGAGTCATACACGCAACCCGGAGCGCTGCCCACCGTAGTTCCAGGTACAATCCAGCAAGACCTTGCCCGCCGCGACTTCACGATTAACGCGATGGCAGTGTCCATCAGCACGGGTTCATTTGGGGACCTGCTTGATCCCTTCCAAGGTCAGGCTGACTTGGAAGCCGGCAAAGTGCGCGTCCTGCACGATGAAAGTTTCAGGGACGATGCCACCCGCATCCTCAGAGCAGCCCGGTACGCCGTCAGACTTGGAATTGAACTGGAGGCACACACGGAGCAAATACTGAGGCGCGATGCTTCTTACCTTGACACAATTTCACCGTCCCGACTTCGTGACGAATACATGCGTGTCCTGCGAGAGGGCAGGGCAGTGTCAACAATTGAAATGCTGCACACCCTCGGCGCGCTTCGGCCAGTTCACCCCGCACTCACGCTTTCAGGTGAGATGCTAGCCGCTTTGCGTCGCGCCGAGCAGACAACGCATGCCGACACGCACCTGATCTACTTGTGCCTTCTGTCTCACAGCCTGTCGCAGTCAGAAAGACAATCGCTGATCATCCGTTTGGCGCTGTCCTCAGATCAGGCTGAAGCAATCAATGACACGGGTTTCGTGGCCGACAGGATTCCGGAGTTGGAGCAGGAACTCAGCCGTAGCGAGATTTACCTGTGCTTAAGGGAATTTAGCGAAGCCTCCATCCTCGCCTGCGCCCTGATCAGCAATGATAGTGCCGCATCCCAGAGCATGATGCTGCTTCTGGACGAACTGCGTCACATCAGGACGACGTTAAACGGCAATGACCTTGTCGCTCTGGGCGTACCTCAGGGACCCAGAGTCGGAGTCCTGCTGCACGAACTGCTTGTCGCCCGCATCGACAATGAAGTGAAGACGCGCCAGGACGAAATTGACTTCATCCAGGCGCGCCTGTGATCTGCTCTAGCGTTGAGAAAGTCTGCCTAACCGACTGAAACTCCACCGGCAGCTAATCCCGGTTCGGTCATGCCGCTCGGATCGAGTATCTCGTCAAGTTCATCGGATGACAGGCCCGTCGTCTCGATAGCCACTTCCTTCACCGTCCTCCCCGTCGCCTGCGCTTCCTTCGCGATCGCCGCAGACTCGTCGTACCCGATATGTGGCACAAGCGTCGTAACGATTGCAAGTCCGCGCTCGACCATGTCCGGGCCCGCGCTCGTCGCCTTCAGCCCTCGCACGCACTGCTCGTCCAGATTGCGCGCCGCAGCCGCCAGTAAGTCTATGGATTGCAGCAAGTTGTAAGCGCACACCGGCATCATCACATTGATCTCGAAGTTGCCCGATTGCCCTCCAACCGCGACCGTTGCGTCGTTCCCAATCACATGCGCTGCCACCTGGCAAACGGACTCCGGAATCACCGGATTCACCTTGCCCGGCATGATTGAACTTCCCGGCTGCACCTCTGGCAACTCAATCTCACCAATGCCACCGCGCGGTCCTGAACCCAGCCAGCGGATATCGTTGCATATCTTCATCAGGCTCACTGCGACAGTCTTCAGTGACCCGCTCGCCTCAACCACATTGTCCAATGTGCTCTGCGCCTGGAAATGGTTGGTCGTCTCGCGAACTTGCACACCCAGAATCTCAGACAGCCTTGCGCAAACCCTGCTCGCAAACTCCGGGTGTGTATTGACTCCTGTACCCACCGCTGTACCACCGAGCGCGACCTCTGACAGTTCGCCTTCGGCATGCCGAAGCCGCGCAATGCTGCGCTCAATCTGGCCCGCATACCCCAGAAACTCCTGGCCCAGTCGAACGGGCGTCGCATCCTGTAGGTGCGTGCGCCCAGTCTTGATGACCGGCATGAATTCGTCCGCCTTCTGCTCCAGCCCTTCTTGAAGTTGCGACAGGGCAGGGATGAGGTCGTCATGAATTGCGAGCAGCGCCGACACATGAATCGCAGTGGGAATCACATCGTTCGACGACTGACCGATATTCACATGGTCATTGGGATGCACAGGTGACCGAGAGCCGATCACGCCTCCCATCATCTCGATGGCACGGTTGGAGATGACCTCGTTCACGTTCATATTCGTGGACGTGCCGCTGCCGGTCTGGAAGATGTCCACGACGAACTGGTCATCCAGTTTGCCGTCCATGACCTCCTGTGCCGCCCGTTCAATGGCGGCGGCAAGCGTCTCGTCCAGCAGTCCCAGTTCCGAGTTCACCTGCGCCGCCGCCTGCTTGATCTGCCCCAGCGCGCAAATGAATGAGCGCGGAAAACGCAGGTCGCTGATAGGGAAATTCAGCACCGCCCGCATCGTATTCGCTCCGTAATAGGCATCCGCAGGCACCTGAAACTCACCCATGGAGTCCCGTTCACTTCGATAATTCTGCTCTGACACTGTTGGCTCCTGTATAGTTAAGATATTGATGCTATTCACCGCATTCAAACGATGTTGCTCACATTTTTCTGCTCGTACTAGCCCGCGCTCAGACTCCGTCTCACGAATCCCGCCACTTCGTCAGCAGCCTCCCACTCCCGCCCGCTCAGACTGTGGTCGCCGCCCTCGATCTCCCGAAATTGGACGGGTTCGCGCACTCCGTCAAGCGCGCGCTGCAGTTCTACGGACGACACTAGCCGGTCCTCCTGCCCCACGATGAACAGCTTCGGCCGCTTGTCCTTCACGATTCGAGACTCCGCAATAGAAGAGAGGGGCGGCGAAACCAGCAAAAGACTCCGCGCCGCCTTGAAATGTCGAAGCCCGCGCAGTATCACGCCTGCACCGAAGGAGTATCCCGCCAGGGCAATTCGCTTGCCGTCTATCCCGGGCCACCGCCGCAACAAATTCAAGGCGGCCTTAACATCCTCGTGTACCGCATCGCCGCCGGCAAATTCCCCTTCGCTGCCATCCACTCCTCGAAAGTTGAAGCGAAAGCTGGCGATTCCCCCGTCGCAGGCAGCCCTGCACACGCTTGTAACCACCGGATTCTCCATGTTGCCGCCCAGCATTGGATGTGGATGGCACATCACGATTGCAGCATATGGCTGCGGCAACCCTTCCGGCAGAGCCAGCACGCCTTCAAGCGTCAACCGCTTGCTCTTGAAGGCAACAGCAGTCTGGCGCATCATGGCTGACGCCTCTGTTCGCCAAGCCATTGCTCGAAGAAGGTAGTAGCCAGCCCTACGACTTGAGCCACATGTCCCCCGAAGAAGTGGTCCGCGCCGTCTATGATCTCGACCTGCTTGGGATCGCTGTACCGTCTTGCCATGAATTTGAATTGCTGCGCCGGAAAGTCGTGATCGTGCTCCCCAAGAATCAGCAACTTCGGAATCAGCATCTCTTGCGCGCTCATCTCATTAAATACGCGTGAGGGGCAGGCGACGCTGACAATGGCTTGCGCGAGATTGCTCCGCGAAGCCGCCGCCATCGCGACCGCTGCGCCGAACGAATAACCCGCGATACCAACTCTGCTCGCATCAACATTCTCGCTGAGCGAAAGGTAATTCAGTGCCTCTTCCGCGTCCTGAATTTCCCCGTTTCCACCATCGAATGATCCCTCACTCATATCCACGCCACGAAAGTTGAACCTCAGCGCAGCGATTCCAGCAGCACACAGACTTTGCGCCAGCGTAGCCACAATCACGTTGTACATGTCGCCGCCATAGCGAGGATGTGGATGGCAAATCACCACTCCGGGGAATCGCCCCTCCGCCGCCGGCAGGTGCAGCGTTCCCTCCAGCGCAAGGTCGCCGCTGGGAAACATAATGTCCTGCCGAATTTCTGCCATGCTATTCCGTCCTTCTGGTACAAGTTCGTCCTCAAAGGCGCAGGTTAAAGTTTAGGCGACCGCTATGGCTTTTGACAAGCGCGATTGCTAGAATGGTAGCGTTCTTGCGCGCCCTTAACTGCACACGAATGGCATTAGACCGACCCGTGAACTGACCCTTGAAAGGAGTCAACAAGTGAGAGAAGTTGACCTTCGCAGCGACACAGTAACCCATCCTTCGCCGGAAATGCGCCGTGCGATGGCGGAAGCCGAGCTTGGCGACGACGTATTTGGGGACGACCCCACTCTCAATCGCCTCGAAGCTATGGCTGCGGAACGGCTGGGCAAGGAAGCGGCAGTATTCGTCGCCAGTGGAACTATGGGCAACCTTATCTCCATACTGACTCACGCCGGTCGCGGTGATGAAATCATAATCGGCGACAAGGCGCATATCTTCCGCAGCGAGGCCGGCGGAGCGTCGGCGCTCGGCGGCGTGGCATACAACACGCTGCCCAACGACAATCGCGGCATGTTGGACCTCGACCAGTTGGAAGCTGCTATCAAGCCTCCCAATGTCCACTTCACTCGCACCGCGATGATTGGTCTGGAGAATACGCACAACGCCTGTGGCGGCGCACCCCTGACGGCTGATGACACCGCTACGGTGGCTGACATCGCACACAGGCACGGCGTACCCTTGCATGTTGACGGCGCCCGCATCTTCAATGCTTCAGTTGCCCTCGAAACGCCGGTCACCGAGTTGGTGAAAGACGCAGACAGCGTCAGCTTCTGCCTGTCCAAGGGCCTGAGCTGTCCGATTGGTTCGGTCGTCTGCGGCACCGAAGAGTTCGTTCAGGGAGCGCGAAAGTGGCGCAAGATGGTCGGCGGTGGAATGCGTCAGGTCGGCGTCATTGCGGCAGCAGGAATTGTCGCACTGGACAACATGGTTGAGCGCCTCAACGACGATCACGCCACGGCCCGCAGGCTGGCTCAGGGCCTCGCGCAGATTCCCGGAATCGACATTAACCCTGAAGCCCTGCCCACAAACCTCGTTTTCTTCAAAATCACCGGCGGCGACCCCGCGCTCATCATGGAAGAGATAAACAGGAACGGCGTCAAGGGCGGCGCGGCTTACGGAGACTGGCGCTTCGTCACGCACTACGGCATAGACTCCGACGACATAGACTACGCGCTCGATGTCATGGACGCGGCATGCCGGAAGTATGCCACGGCATAATCACATCCCATACAACAGAAAGAATCACGAGGCAGGCAGATATCCAATCGCCTGCCTCTCTTTTACCTCATGCTGCTAGTAATTCGCAATCCTCGCTTTCGCCTCTTATGGTCAAGCTCGGTCATCAACTTCGTAGGTCTGATATGCTACTTCACCGTTCACGGCTGGCTTGCGCTCGCCGTCACCGACTCCGAGTTCTGGGTTGGCGCTACCTATGGCATGAACGGGTTGAGCCTGGTTCTCTTCAGTGCGGGCGCGGGCGTACTGGTAGATAGGCTCAACCGCAAGACACTCATTCTTATCGCGCTAGTCTGTCAGGGAGCACCGCCGCAGCGATAGCAGCACTCATATTCACCGAGCAGATAGATCTATGGCACATTCTGCTTGTTTCGTTCATAGACGGCACTGTGATGTCATTCAAGGTACCTTCACGCTCGGCGCTCGTACTCGATGTGGTGGGCCGACAGAACATGCTGAAGGCGACGGCTGCGACCGTCGCTGCCGCTACTGGTGTGGGGATCGCCGTCCCGCCGCTCGCAGGGATGATAATCGAATCGTACGGCATCGGCTGGGCGTATGTCGCCATGGGCGGCGCATTCGCGGTCTCCGGGGTGATACTCGCCTTCCTGCGCGGTGTTAAGAGAGCTGAACGAACATCCAAGACCTCGCCCAAGCAGGACCTTAAGGATGGCGTGAATTATGTATTCACGACACCCGCCGTCAGGCTGCTCTTTCTTCTGCTTCTGAGCGCCGAGATTTTTGGCTGGGCGCATGAAGCCATGATGCCTGTGATGGCAGGCAAGGTTCTGAACGCCGGTCCCACCGGGCTGGGCTACCTCCTATCAGCAGGAAGCGCGGGCGCGCTGCTGGCTTCCTTAGTCCTTTCGAGCATCGGCGACATCCGCAGGAAAGGGATTGCGCTCATCGGCGGCTACATCGTCTTCGGCGCCTTCCTGATGCTGTTCGCTCTGTCAGAGTGGCTAGTGCTATCACTCATTCTGATTGCCATAGCCTACGCCAGCGCCACGCTGTACGAGACCCTACTGGAAACGCTCCTGCAGACCACCGTCCCGGACGAGATGCGCGGGCGCGTTCTGAGTTTCCAGATGTTCACTTGGGGAATCACCGGCGTATCCGGCTTCTACACCGGCGCAATCGCTTCTCTAATCGGTGCCCAACTAGCGATCTCCATAGGTGCCGCTGTGGTCGTCCTGAACGGCCTTCGGCTCATACGAACTTTCGCAGGTCGTTACCGCGAAGGGCAGCCTACACAGACGCCAGGTGATGCTGCCGCGTAGGCCTTCGCCCCTCGATTCCCTTCCTCTCTCGACGTTGGACGGTTAGTATGAGGAGCAGGGCAATCGTCCGTCCAATCTTCACCTTCAGCCTGCTCACGGCCGATGCTATTAATTCTTCGTAACCCCCGATTCCGCCTCCTATGGGGAAGCTCCGTTGTCAGCGAAATGGGCATCATGTTCCATATCACGGCGCACGGCTGGCTCACCCTGACGGTTACGGACTCCGCTTTCTGGGTCGGCGCGGTCGCCGGGGTGGCGGGGCTCAGCATCATTGCGTTTAGCACGATTTCCGGTGTGCTCGCTGACAGGCTCAACCGCAAATACCTGATCCTGATGACGATTATCGTTCAGGCGGGCGTGGCGACGGTGCTCGCAACGCTAATATTCTCCGAGCAGATTCAACTCTGGCACATCCTGCTCGCATCGATCGTAGAGGCTGGGATGATGTCCATCAGGGTCCCCTCGCGGATGGCGCTAATCATGGACATCGCGGGGAGGCGCAACATTCAGAACGCGACCGCCGCGAACTTTGCCGCAATGACCGGCACCGGCATCGTCATACCTCCGCTGGCAGGCCAGCTCATCGAGCATTACGGCATAGCCTGGGCTTATGTCTCCATGTGTTCGGCATTCCTCATTTCCGCGGTGATTCTCACATTCCTCAGTGGAGTCAGGAAGGCAGAGCGCACCGGCGTAACATCGCCATTGCAGGACTTTGTCGAAGGCGTGAGGTACGTCTTCACCACGCCGTCTGTCAGGCTGTTAGTCCTGATCATGCTTACCTCTGAGATATTCGGCTGGGCGCACGAAGCCATGATTCCGGTAATGGCGCGCGAAGTCCTCCAGACTGGGCCCTCCGGCGTGGGCTACCTCATCGCCGCTGGAAGTACCGGCGCGCTGCTTTCCTCCTTGGTGCTGTCTGCAGTGGGAGACATTTCAAGAAAGGGCATCGTGCTTGCCGCAGGATACATCGGATTTGGCGCATTCCTCATACTGTTTGCCCTCTCCAAGTCGCTCCTGCTCTCGCTCGTACTGATTGGCGCTGCCTGGGCGAGTGTAGCCCTGTACGAGACAATGCTCGGCACGCTCTTACAGACCAGCGTTCCAAACGAGATGCGCGGCAGGGTACTTAGCTTCCAGACATTCACCTGGGGAATCAGCGGCTTGTCCGGTTTCCAGACAGGCGCAATCGCGGCGATACTGGGCGCTCCGCTCGCGATCGGCATCGGCGGCGGCATTCTGGTGCTGAATGGCATCCGGCAAGTCCGAACGCTTGCAAGACGATATCGCGAAGATGAACTTGCCGCTGTGACTTCCGAGGATGACCCGGTCGGACCTCCCCCAGAATCGGTCTAATCGTCCTGCGGGCTGCTCTCCGTTCTACCGGCTCCCCACCAGCGTTCAATACGCTCCCGCACCGTGCGCTCGTAGCCCTGGTCGCCGGGTTTGTAATACCGCCTGTCCTTCAGGCTGTCCGGCAGGTTCTGCATCGGAGTGAAATTGCCCTCGTAATCGTGCGCGTACTTGTACCCCTCGCCATAACCCATATCCCGCATCAGCCCCGTTACCGCATTCCGAAGGTGGAGAGGCACCGGCTCGTTACGCGTATCCTGCACATCCCTCATTGCCCTGTTCAGCGCCATGTATGAAGCGTTGCTCTTGGGGGACGTCGCAAGATAGACCGTCGCCTCCGCAAGCGGAATCCTTCCCTCCGGCAGACCGATGAAATGCACAGCCTGTTGAGCCGCCACAGCGACGGTCAGGGCCTGCGGTGCTGCCATCCCTATGTCCTCGGATGCAAGGATGACTAGTCTCCGCGCGATGAAGAGCGGGTCTTCCCCAGCTTCCAGCATTCGCGCCAGCCAGTAGATCGCAGCATCAGGATCGGAAGCTCGCACAGATTTTATGAAGGCGGATATGGTGTCATAGTGCAGGTCTCCGGCCTTGTCGTGCCGCAGTGATCGCTGCTGCATCGCGTCCTCGACCATGGCAACAGTGATATGCCGCACGCCGTCTGTATCGGGGTTCGTCGCGGATACGGCAAGCTCCAGCGCATTCAAGGCGGTCCGAGCATCCCCATTCGCCAGGTTTACAAGAGCGGTCATCGCGTCATCATCAACACTTGGCTTCATCGCACCAAGACCACGCTCCAAATCTGTCGCTGCCGCACTCACGATCAGCCGCACTTGCTCGTCGCTCAGCGACTCCAGCGCGAATACCCTTGCGCGGGAGAGCAGGGGAGACACGACCTCGAATGATGGATTCTCGGTAGTCGCGCCAATGAGCACGAGAGTACCGTCCTCGACATACGGAAGAATCACATCCTGCTGCGATTTGTTGAAGCGGTGAATCTCGTCCACGAACAAAATTGTGGACTGCCCGCTCATTCCCAGCCGTTCACGCGCCTCTCCTGCGATCCTCCGCAAATCCGCTACACCTGAAGCCACGCCGCTGACCTGCTCGAAGTGGCTGTTAGTCACATTCGCGATCAGGCTCGCAAGAGTCGTCTTACCAGTTCCCGGCGGACCCCATAATATGATCGATGGCAGCGTGTCGGCCTCAATGCTGTTGCGCAGCGCCGTCCCCGGCCCGATGATATGCTCCTGTCCCGCGTACTCGTCGAATGTGCGCGGTCTCATCCTCGCAGCAAGTGGCGCTCGGCTGCTGAGTTCCTGTCGTGACCGATGCTCGAAAAGTGTCATCAGTCGTCATCCTTCACCCTTGAGCGCCCGCTTAACCGTTTGTATGAGCATTCTGTCTTCTCCGGGTAGCACAGTTCGGGCATCCAATAGCACGCGCTCGTCCTCGATGCGACCCATCACTGGATGCTCCGAAGACCGAAGCCTCTGTGCGACCGCCACTACACCTCCGAGCGCATCACAATTTATGGCAAGCACCCAGGTGGGAATCGTCTCACCGGGCAGGCTCCCGCCGCCAATCGTGGACTCCGCCTCGCTGATCGAGACGCCTCCGCCAATCTCCTCCGCCCACAGACTCGCCCGCTTCTTCCCTTCATCCGCGGACATCGAAATCATCCGCCATACCGGGACCTTCGCAACCGCCTCTTCCCGAATATAATGCTCCATGGTCGCCGCAAGAGCAGCCATGCTCAGCTTGTCGATTCGCATCGCTCTCGCCAAAGGATGCCGCGCCACCACATCAACCAGCTCCTTCTTTCCCGCGATGATGCCCGCCTGCGGACCGCCAAGCAGCTTGTCGCCTGAGAAGAACGACAGCGCCACTCCCGCCTTGACGCTTTCCTGTGGCATCGGCTCGTGCATAAGCCCGAACTGCGCGCTATCCAGCAGACAGCCGCTTCCAAGGTCGTGAAGCACAGGCACGCCTCGCCTTGCCCCAACTTCCACCAGTTCGGCAATCTCCGGCGCATGCGTAAATCCCATCACCCTGAAATTACTCGCATGCACCGCAAGCAACGCGCCCGTATTTTCGGTGATCGCTGCCTCGTAGTCGCGCCCGTAAGTCCGGTTCGTCGTCCCGACCTCTACCAGTGTCGCGCCACTCTGCTGCAGCACATCGGGAACGCGGAAGCCGCCACCAATCTCCACCGCCTCCCCGCGAGAAACGATTACCTCTTTGCCACTCGCGATTGCGGCAAGCCCCAGCATAACGGCGGAGGCGTTGTTATTGACCACCAGCGCGGCTTCTGCGCCCGTAGCCCGCGCGACAAGCTCCGATATATGCGCCTGCCTAGACCCTCGTCGCCCAGTCGCCAGGTCCAGCTCAAGGTCGCTGTACCCCTGCGCCGCCCGCAGCATAGCCTCCTTCGCGTCATCGCTCAGCGGCGCTCGTCCAAGATTCGTGTGCAGCACAACTCCCGTTGCGTTGATAACATGGCGAGGCCACTCCGCCGACATTGCCGCAGCACGTTCACCGATGGTGGCGATCAGTTCTTGCAGCTCCGGAGCGTTGCCGCCCGCAGAAATCTCGCTTCTCGCATCCGCCAGGCACAGCCTGATAAGCTCAACCACCACATTGCGAGAGTGTGCGCTCGCCATTTCAGTTACGCGTTCATCCGATAGCAGGCGTTCTACGCTTGGCAGCGATCTGTAAGCTGAGGTCATGTCTCACATCTCCCGCACATGATTATAAGCGATTATGCGACTTTAATTCCTTATTCCGTCCAATGGTGGTACAATTGTGCGTTGTTGACCCTACCATATACCCTTGCTAAAATGTGCGGAATGTGAAGGATTTCTCTAAGTCTGGGAGGCTATGTTCGTAATCGGTTTGACAGGCGGCATTGGAACGGGCAAGACGCAGGTCTCCCGTCTGCTGGAAGAGTTGGGCGCGTCCATCGTGAACGCCGATCTTCTGGGCCACGAAGTGTACGCGCCGCAATCAGAGGGCTGGCACGCCGTCGTTAACGCCTTTGGCGAACAGATAGTGTCTGACAATGGCGAAATTGACCGCCGGGCTCTCGGTGGCATCGTCTTCAGTGACGACAGCGCTCTCCAGCAACTCAACGCTATTATGCATCCCAGAATCTATGACCTCGCCGAACAACGACTCAAGGGGCTGGCGGATCAGGGTGTGGCCACTGCCGTGCTCGAAGCCGCCCTCCTCATAGAGGCGAAATGGACGCCCCTTGTCGATGATGTCTGGGTGACCGTATCTCCTGAGGAAGACATCATCGCCCGCCTGCAAGATCGCAACAACATGGACGAGGCAACGGCGCGCTCACGCATAGACTCGCAGATGCCGCAGACTGAAAGGGTAGAGCACGCGGATGTAATCGTGGAAAACAACGCTTCACTGGAAGATCTATCGGACTCGGTAAAGGAATTGTGGAACAGCAGGGTTCTTACCCGTTAAGGAGTGCATACTAACAAGATGACGCAATCAACAACAACGCTCTACCGAAGCTATATCATTGAGGAGTACCACCTTACTGAGGAACCCTACTATGTCGCAGTCGGCGACGAGGTAGAGTTGTTTGAGGCGGCATACCAGCAGCGCATTCCGCTCATCTTCAAGGGCCCTACCGGCTGCGGCAAGACTCGATTCGTCGAGTACATGTCTTACAGGCTCGCCCAGCCACTCACAAGGATAAAGCAGTCGGACAGCAGGGGCGTCGAGCGGCCGGAAGGCGAGACCCTGCCACTGGTAACGATCGCCTGCCATGAAGACCTCACCGCGAGCGACCTCGTTGGTCGCTACCTGCTTGAAGGCGATTCCACCGTGTGGATCGATGGCCCACTTTCCCGTGCTGTCAAGGCAGGTGGAATATGCTACCTGGACGAAATCGTTGAGGCGCGGAAGGACACCACCGTTCTGATCCACCCGCTTACCGACCACAGGCGGATACTTCCCGTCGAAAAGCGTGGTGAGCTTCTCGAAGCCGCGGATGGCTTCCTCTTGATCCTTTCCTACAACCCCGGATACCAGAGCGCTCTCAAGGACCTGAAACACAGCACGCGCCAGCGCTTCGTTTCCATCGAGTTCGACTATCCGCCGCGCGACATCGAAGCCGAGATTGTTCAGCATGAATCCGGTTGCAGTGCAGACGATGCCATGCAGCTCGCGATGCTTGGCGAAAAGGTCCGCAACCTGCGTGAGCACGGCCTTGGCGAAGGTGCAAGCACTCGGCTGCTCATCTACGCCGGTAAGCTGATGTCGCAGGGCATCCCGCCGCGCCGCGCCTGCCAGGTCGCAGTGAACTGGGCAGTTACCGACGACCATGCCGTCCAGCGAAGCATTGAAGAGATTATCTCCTCGATCTTCGAGTAGGATGCACCTG
>MPND01000079.1 GCA_002238855.1 SAR202 cluster bacterium bin90 | reverse complement strand
GCGCTGCCGGCGCTGCCGGAGCCGGAGCCGCTGGAGCTGCTGGTGCCGCGGGCGCTGCTGCTGGTGCCGCGGGCGCTGCTGCTGGTGCCGCGGGCGCTGCTGCTGGTGCTGCCGGCGCTGCTGGTGCTGCCGGAGCCGCTGCGCCGCCACAGGCAGCGATCAGCAAGGCTAACGCTCCCAGCGCGCCCAGTATAAAGGTGATTTTCCAGTTCATCCTACTCCTCCTAAATGCAATCCACTTAGTGGCAGATTGACGACTCTTTCTCAACACTCTTCACCAGAAGGAATGAGTGCCTTATGAGGCATACTTATAATGGAAATGATGGTCTAAGTCAAGCCATGTTGGAATCAGAGGGCGCGTCGTTCGTGGACGAGCAGCGTGTATAATGCTTTGCCATAGAGCGTGTTCAGCAGTCGGAGAGGGGTATGCGTTACGATACTGTGATTATCGGGGCAGGTTCCGCGGGCAGTACGCTGGCGAGCAGGTTGTCGGAGGACGCTGGTCGGTCGGTGCTGCTGCTTGAAGCCGGGCCAGACTATCCTGACTTCGAGCGGCTGCCGGACCATATAAAGTACGGTGTTCAGCCTTGGTACAATCAGGCTGTTGCCGATGCTCACACTTGGGGCTACGAGGCGCAGGCAACACCGGACAGGCCGGCCTTTCGTCTGCCGAGGGGCAAGGTTACCGGCGGCTCAAGCGCTATCAATGGACAGGTGTTCTTCAGGGGGATTCCGGAAGACTACGACGACTGGGCGACTGAGGGCAACGATGAGTGGTCCTTCGTGAAGTTGCTCCCGTTCTTTCGTAAGATGGAAGACGATCTCGATTTCCATGGTGACGACTTTCATGGATCCGATGGTCCCATCCCAGTGCGACGTTACAGTCAGGACGAATTACTGCCGGTTCCAAAAGCTTTCTTGGAGGCGACGCAGTCTGCAGGGTTCCCGTTCACACATGACATGAACCATCCGGAGTCCACCGGAGTGGGACATTTCGCGCTGAATCGGGTCGATGGCATCCGCATGAGCACGGCGCTCACATACCTACAGATGGCGCGTCACCGCCTTAATCTGACCATCAGAGCAGACGTGCTGGCACGGCGTATCATCTTCGACGGAATGAGGGCAGTTGGAGTCGAAGCTGAGAGTGGCGGAGAGGTCTTCAGGATAGAAGCGGGAGAGGTAGTACTTTCGGGCGGCGCTATCAACTCTCCCCAGCTTCTGATGCTGTCGGGTGTGGGGCCCGGCGAGCACCTGGCAGAAGTCGGGGTGCCTCTGGTCCACCACCTGCCCGGAGTGGGGCAGAATCTGCGCGATCATCCCGCAGTGTTCATGCTCTATGAGAGCGTATATCCCATTCCACAGGATTCACCGGCCCTGCAGATCGGCATGCGTTACACGACTCCCGGTTCACCATATCGCAATGATATGCAGATGCGTCCTCTTCATGTCAGGACGGAGCACATGCCTATCAACTTCGACCTTACAAGCGACATTACGCCTACCGGGTTTAGCATAGCGTTGCAGAAAGCACTGTCGTCTGGGGAACTCAAGCTGAAATCGTCTGACCCGCACGAGCAACCGTATGTCAATTATCGCTATCTCACGGAGCCTTTCGATAGGGAGCGGTTGCGCGGAGCGTTGCGGCTTTGCGCTAAACTTTCGGTGAGCAGCGCATTCGCCGATGTGGGCCTGACACGGATTACTCCGACTGACGATGATTTGGCGACTGATGACGCGCTCGACCGCTGGTTGCTGAATAATGTGCTGACGCAGCACCACTCGTCTGGCACATGCAAGATGGGGCCTGCATCAGACGAGATGGCAGTTGTCAACCAGTACGGCGAGCTACATGGTCTCGTCGGTGTGCGAGTCGTGGACGCTTCGATAATGCCGGATGTCATACGCGCCAATACGAATGTGACGACGATTATGATTGCTGAACGCATTGCGGACTGGATGAGACAGGGTTAGAGGACGAAGCGGTGCAGGAATTCTGAACGCGAATGTAGGGACACATAATGACATTAGTTACTCCTCCGGTAAAGACAAGTGATCCGATTGACGCAGTAAGGCAATGGTTTGCCCTGATGGAGCAATACTGCGCCGCCGTTGACTACGATGGCGCGGAGCGTATCTTCGCGGAAGATGTGGTGTCATTCGGTACTACTATGGACATTGTGCGTGGGCGGAAGGCGCTGCGGGAAGGGCAGTGGGAGAGCATCTGGGGGAATATCAGCAACTTCAAGATGGACCTCGAAAATGTCCATGCGGAGGGCGGCGAGGACCGTGCCTGGGGCGTCGTTACTTGGACATCCATCGGGTTTGACGGCAATCACGAGCCTTTTTATCGTCCCGGGCGTGCGACAGTTGCGTTAGAACGGCGTGATGAAATCTGGCTTGCCGTGCATACGCATTTCTCCCTATTTCCGGGCACTCCACAACGGACATTCGGCAAGGGCTAGGATTCACAATAGACTCCCGGACCTGATGAAGATGCAAGCTTGGCACGCTCTTGATGACAACCCTTGCGAGGACAAAGGAGGCGTTGAATGCAGTTGGAAGACAGGGTGGCATTGGTAACGGGTGGCGCAAGTGGCTTGGGAAGGGGAATCGCCCTGGTATTGGCTGAGCGAGGCGCGGATGTTGTGGTTTGTGATATCAATCTCGACGGGGCTGTTCAGACTTCAGAGGAGATCAAGCGCATCGGGCGCAACGCGACAGCGCATCTGGTTGATGTTACCAGTCAGGAACAGTTGCGAGAGACGGTTGGTGCGGTCCTTTCCGAATTCGGGCGAGTAGATATATTCGTGAATGCTGCCGGTGTGATAGGAGCGAATGGGTTCGAGGACACTGTTGGCTCGCGTGAAGAGGACTGGGACGTTACATTCGATGTGAACGTTAAGGGCACGGCGCTAACTTCGGATGCGGTCAGCCCCTATATGAAGGAGCGACGATTCGGAAAGATAGTGAACATTGCGTCTCACGCCGGGCGTGGAGGCGGTGGAGGAGGAGGTGCTTACGGTGCGTCAAAAGCAGCTGTCATACATCTGACGCAGTCGTATGCGCTGGACCTGGCTCCATTCAATGTCAATGTGAATGTGGTCTGCCCGGGCACAATTTGGACACCGATGTGGGAGCGCATCGCCAACCGTGCGAGGCGCAATAATCCAAGCCAGCAAGATCTATCGCCGCGTGAGATTTTTGACGCTGCGATTCGAGAGCGTTGCCCACTTGGTCGGGAGCAGACGCCCGAGGACATAGGAAAAGCCGTTGCGTTCTTCGCCTCTGACGATGCTTCAAACATCACAGGACAGTCGCTGAACGTCAATGGCGGCACACGCATGAACTGAGTTCGACTTACCCTGTGTAAGCATCGAGGAACATCTGCATCAGCTCGTCATCATGGTATTTGCCGTTGATAACGATAGCGCGCCTTTCCAGGCCGTAGGACTGGAATCCAAGTGATGTGTACAGGCTACGGGCAGACTCGTTGCCGCTGATAACTCCTAGGCTGATCTGCTCAAGACCGGGCATTAGTGATGCCCGCCTGATGGCTTCCTGCATCAGCGCTCTTCCTAATCCCCGCCCCTGAGCCTCGGATGCGATGTACATACCCCAGATGCTGCCTTTGTGCTGCACCCTCTCGAAGCGTTCTCGGCGAAAGCCCACCATCCCAATTAGGGTTTCATCCAGAAACATCCCAAGGATGAAATCGTGCGGTGATTCATCTGCCTCCTTAAGGCGAAGCGTCACGTCGCTTATCGCTGTCGATGCCTGCGATTCATAGGGCTGCGCAAAGGCGGAGGGGTGCTCTTTGAGCGCGCGCAGACGCAACTCTTGATAGAGATAAGCGTCGCCTTCTCCCAATGGCCGTATATTCGATGTCATAGCTGCCATCGGTCACTCCTTCGTCTCCGGAGCTTCAGTATATTTCTCCGCTCGCGACACTCTGTAGGTGTAGTTCATTTTTCCATGCGTTGACAAATTGCGGGAACATCCTTATATTCTGCAATTGCAAAATACTGGACTCTTGAAGAGTATTAGAATTGCGGAAATTATATGCGTTTTGGCTTACTGCGTATTATAGCAATTGTGTTCGCGATGGCACTCCTTGGGGCGGCGTGGACGGATTTCGTGATTGAGGCTACACCCGCGGTTCAATCTGAGACGGACACGGCTGCCGTCAACCTGACAGTTACTCCCGGTGACATGGAACTTGATGCTGAGTGGGAACTCATAGGCATTTCTGATTTCAAGTACATGTCCATTCAGTGGCGTGAGGATTCCTCAGGAGATTGGGGGCGATATGAAAATACTCCGCGCGAGAATCTCCTCAACTATCCAGACGGGAAGAACATACGTGAGTTTACAATTGACTTCATGTTTCAGGCAGACTATGAAAGAGTGCCCCTGATCAACGGCACTAATTATCAGGTGAGAGTCTGGGTAGAGTTTAGCGACAGGACCTACTTTATTTCAAATGTGGTTGTGGTCAGTCCGGGAGAGGAGATGCCCACACCAACGGCAACATTGACACCCACTGGAACCCCTACAAGTACCGCGACGGCAACCTCAACTCGCACTTCCACGCCAACACCTACGCCCACTCATACGGCTACACATACACCTACGACTACGCCCACTCCAACCCTTACACCGACAATAACCAAGACCCCAACGGCAACTTCGACGGCAACTGAAACACCAACGGCAACGAACACACCCAAACCTGCCATTGAACTAGAGATTACGCCTGGGGACAAACGGCTTGAAGCAGAGTGGACACTTGCAGGTATTTCCACCTTCTTGAATATGTCAGTACAGTGGCGCGATCGTTCCGATGCAGACTGGCATCTGACGGATGACCCTCCGAGGGTATCATTTACTGATCAGAATACGCGTGCATACGAGATTGACTACGCCCACAGCAAGGACGAGTCTGGCGAACTGCAAACCGTACCGTTGGTGAATGGCAAAGAGTATCAGGTGAGGGTCTGGGTGGAGAGAGGCATAGGTGATTACGTTGTCTCGAAGTTAGTCGTTTCCAGCCCTAATGGGCCGACGTCCACACCTACTCCAACATCAACCACTACAGCTACCAGTACTCCCACTCCAACTCCCACCACCACGCATACTCCCACCTCCACAAGAACTCCTGCTCCAACGAAGACTGCTACGCCGACACTGACGCCGACACCGACATCAACCGCGACAGGCACTGCCACTCCAACGGCGACCGCCACCCAGATACCTACTGCAACTCATGCGGTGACACAGACTCCCACACCGACCGCAACTCAGACCCCTACGAGCACCGCCACGCCTACACCAACTTTCACACCCTCACCTACCACGACCAGGACTCCCACTGTCACTCCAACAGTCAAACCTGATAGCACACCGACTCCTACGGCAACGATCGCCTCTACTCCGACGCCTTCCCCTACAGGCACTTCTACTCCGACACAAACTCATACCGGAACGCCAACCGCAACTCCCACGCTCACGGCCACTGCAACGCCTACTCAGACCTTAACTGCTACGCCTAGTGCCACCGCAACGCCTTCGATGACGCCAACACCTACCCCAACACCGCTGATGCCACGGCCACCAATCCCCAGCACTCCCGCACCCAATGAAATTGTCAGTGTCAGACTTGCGGGACCGGTTCCTTCAGGCGACGGTGAGATTGTCTTTCATGTGAGGGACGGAAGCCTGAGCACGATTCATTCGTGCATTGCCACTTGGGATGGCGTTCGTTCCAACTATGAAGGACTTGATGCGGACTCTTTCGACCTCAGAACCGGCGCCCCTGAATCAGATGTGTTTTCAACCAGCAGCAACTGTTCATTCGACGGGTACTCAAAGATGGTGGCAGTTCCCGGGCCGGAAGCATTCGTGGACGGTTTCGCGACGCTAGTCAGTTACGACCCTGTGAACTTTGCTCAGACGAATGAGATTCAGCTTTATTCCGACCTGGAGGCAGGCAGCCGTTTCGAGGTCAGGTACTACTTCAATGTCGTCGATGCCTACGACACCAGCGCGAGACGAGCGCACATTTCAACAGGATCGGATACGGAGGGAGAGTGGGCTGCCCTTAAGGAGGTGGTAAGCGAAACGGATTTAGGACCCTCAGCGACTTCCAGTCTGTTCATGGGAACTGTAGGTATTAGCGGAAATCCGAAAATGAAGGGTGAAGGTGATGGGTCGGTCTGGATGCCGAGAGGAGACTTGCCAACTGTGGCATATCTCGACGAAGACGGAGATGTGAAGGCGACGTCCGACACATCGCCTCCACCAAGCGCGACTCCTGCTGTAAAACCCTCGCCGACCAATGTCCCGGGGCTAAGCGGCGATCCATACCCGACACCGACTACGGTAAGAATCCTTGGCCCACCCGAGCGGAGGGTCTCGGTGAAATTTGCCGATACACCTTCCAGTAGTGGCGAATCTGCCATCTTCTTCGTCAGGGACAACCTACTTGGCACAAGTAGGCCGTGCACGGTTGTGTGGTCGGGTATTCCTGAAGAAGTACCTGCAATAGCGATCGAGGACAGCAGACAATTCATGCCATGGAATGTCGTTACAGGCGATCCTGTTCCAAGCGCATTCTCTCGCGAGGGCTGCGATTATGATGGTAATGCAGCGTTGACCGGGCCTGTAAGCGCCACACTAAATGGCGAAGAAGTTAATCCGTCTGTTGAAGTTCTATATGATGGAGGGCAGGCTCAGTCCGGGTTGGTGGCGATACGCACGGAAGCGCCCAAGGGTAGCACAGTCAAGATCGATTTCCACTACGAAGTCGTAGATACTTTTCCGGCTGAGGCACGTCTTGCGAGAGTGTACAGTAGTTCGGACAAGGAGGGTGAATGGGTCGCAATCAGAGAGGTTAAGAGTGAGACGAATAGCTCACCTGCCACGGCGTCGAGTCTCTTTAGAGGTGAAATTGAGATAAGCGAGGATCCGGCAAGCCTGACTCCCAACGATGGGCGAGTTCGAGTTAGAAGCCGAAGCAGACTGAGCGTCGCGTACTATGACAGTGATGACCTTGACGATCCGAAGTTTAAGACATCGGTTGGGCTTGATCTGCCTACCCCTACGCCTATAGGGGAGCCAACATCGACACCTTTGCCGACTCCGACTCCAATACCCGCCATAAGCCCTCTGTTTATGGCGTTTGCAGTTGTCTTAGGTGCCGTGGCTTTGCTCTTCGACAGTAGATGGCGTTTCCCGCCCCGGCGCTAGGGCAGCTGCGGCATGTCCGGGGATGGGCTTACCTCGAATGCGTTAAGGGCACACGCAAGCATGCCGTAGTACCCATAGGTTGCGGTGAGTTCGGTCACACCTTGCTCGCCGAACTGACTCTTAGCCGCCGCAAATGTGTCCTCAGAGACTCGATGGTCTCTTAGTATCTCGCGTCCGTACCCGACGATTAGAGCCTCGTCTTCCGTGAGATCGCTGAGTTCTCCTCCGTTGGCGATGATTTCGATTGCGGACTCTCTCACGCCTGCCTCGCGTGCAAGTGTGGCGTGCGCAGCCCATTCGTAGGCGCAGTCGAATTCGCGCGCGGTCGTAATAATCGCAAGTTCGCGCTGGTCAGGCGTGAGCGTGGATTCGAAGCGGATGTATGCACCCAGATGCGCCGCGCGGCCTGCCACCTCCGGGCTGTTGAGCAGCACTGAGAATGGTCCGCTGACGCGTCCCCGGCTCGTTGCTATTGAATCAAAGATGTGCTGCTTGTCATCATCTACCTGATTGCGTTCTGTAATCTGCGTAATGCGTGCCATTAAGTGACTCTCCTGATTGGTATCTTCCTTATGAAGTGCATTGTATCGCAGAATCTGCATAATTTCCCCGCTCTGTTAGACGAGAGTTCAGGCAGGACAGACTTAGGTAATCGATAGCATGGTGCGAGAAGGGACGCAACATTTCCCAGAACACTGACTGTCTTGCATCAACTGGATACCTGCCGAAGAGCGAGCCCGAAGATAGTTTGTGTTGACGGCGGGCTTGATGAGGGCTATCATCATTCCGATAAAGTGATATTGAAATGAATGAAACTGGAGGGTTAGCGTGCCGTTCGCAAGAGGGATTGGACCTTTAGAACTTATACTTATCCTCGTAATCGTAATGTTGATATTTGGCGTCGGGAAGTTGCCACAGGTCGGACAGGCGGTTGGCAAGGCGGTACGGCAGTTCAAGCAAAGCCAGGAAGCCAGCCTGGACGGTGATGACGCTGAAGAAGATAAGACAAAGACCGGGAAGGCCGCTTAGGGACTCACTGGCCAGACCAATTACGGATTAGGTATTCGAGCCTGAGGCAGATCGTCTCAGGCTCTTTCATTTGTGCTAGATCTGTCTCGATTACCCTTCGCTGCCGTCTAATCCGAGTTCTCTGGCGCGCTGTCGGTTTCGCTGCCTTGCGCCGAATTTGGCGAGCCAGATGCCGACTTCGTACAGGACTATAATGGGCAGGGCAACGAGGGTCTGGTTGATCGGGTCGAAAGTGGGCGTGATGAGCGCGCCCAGAATGAATGCTACTACCACGGCGTAGCGGCGTTGCCGGCCGAGCTGCTGAGGCGTCACGATGCCGATACGAGACAGGAAGAACAGGACAATGGGAGTCTCGAATACAACGCCCATCCACAGGAGCAGAGAGATCATCAGGCTGACATAGTTGCCAATTCGAATGTAAGGCGTGGCGATGTCGCTTCCAAAACTGAGAAGGAAGTGTATGGCCGGCGGGAATAGGACGCGGTAGCCGAATGCCGCTCCAAGAATGAAAGCGATTATTACCGCTGGGATCAGGCCATAGAGGTAGCGGCGCTCTGAAGGGCTGAGGCCGGGCGAAACGAACATGACCATCTGGAAAAGAACGAACGGCAAGGCGGCAAACAGACCGACAAGCAGCGATGCTTTCATGGCGGTACTGATGAACTCAGTCAGGTCTGTGTAGATGGGCTTACCGCTGGGGATGTTGGTGAAACCCTGAGCAGGCTGCATCAGCAGCGAGAGAACCTGCTCGTGGAAGACGAAGGCGATTATCGTGGTGACGAGTACCGCGATCGACGAGTACATCACCCGGCGCCTAAGTTCAGTTATGTGATCCTGGAATGACATTCCGCTTTCGGAACTCATGGGCTGTCCTCGCTGCGTGGGGAATGAGCATCATCGCGCGAAGGTTGGTCGGATTCGCGTGACTTATCTCTGAACTCTACAGGGGCGTCCGCCGGGTGATCCTGGTCGAGAGGCTGGGATGCAGCCTTTCTGCTTTTGGAGTCCTGAGCCTGGTCGTAACGCGTGGAAAGCGGCGAACCCACGTTAGTGATGTCGTCCATCTCCGCCTGCATTGTTGAACCCATGCGGCGAAGTTCTCCAGTCCACTTTCCGAGGGTCCTGGCTGCGTCAATCATTCGCTCCGGGCCCAGGAAAATAAATGCGACGAGAAGGATGATAATGATCTCGACCGTTCCCATCCCTAGGAAGCTCATTGGCGATTCGTCTCCTCTATCTTCGCGGTCACGCCCTTCCAGTAGTCGCAGTCGTCGCAGCCGCTAGGAACTTGCCATCCTCGCCTAAAGACAGTGGGGACACCTATGCGTTCCAATAGGGTGAGTACATCGCATATTGGCAGCCCGACTACATTAGCGTAGCAGCCTTCGATGCCGCTAGCAGGTCTGAAAGTCTCGTCCTGCGCCGCATAAGCTCCTGCCTTGTCGAACGGCTCGCCGGACTCTACATACGCTGCGATCTCCTCATTGGAGTAGTCACGCATATAGACCTTGCTTGCCTTGACGGCTGTGGAGCAGATATTTGTTGCGGAATCCAAAAGTGCAATACCAGTGATGACCTCGTGTGGGCGACCTCGCAGTCGCTCAAGCATCTGGATTGCCTCCTCGCTGTCCGAGGGCTTACCCAGTATGTCATTGTCGATAACCACTGAAGTGTCGGCACCTAGCACCAGGTCGTTTCTTGTCAGATTCAGGGCATGGTTTGCCTTGTGGACTGCCAGGCGCTGGACATAGAAATTCGGCGATTCGTCTTTGCCTGGATTAGGCTCGTCATCCCCGCTTCCCACTATGCGTATGGGTATGTCGATCGCTTTTATGAGACGGCGACGTCTTGGCGAGCCGGACGCAAGTATTAGACGCCTGCGGCGCGCATTGTAGCCCTTACGAGTGTCGTTCACTGGCATGCGCCTATTTTACACCATAGTAATCCTGCGGTAATCAGTTTCCGCCCGGAGAGCCGTCAGTTGGTACGATCGTCGCAATGCATTCGGTGTGATAGGTCTGAGGGAACATGTCCATAGGCTCGACAGAGGTTATGGAAAAGCCGCCTGAAGCCAGGTATGCAAGGTCTCGCGCCAGGGTGTCGGGATCGCAAGAGACATAGACAATTCGTTTCGGCTTCCTGCGTATAAGCGCATCGAGAGTCGCTGCGTGGCAGCCCACTCGCGGGGGATCAAGGATAACTGCATCCGGTGGCTCGGCAAGGGAATCGAGGTAGTCCTCCGTCCTGCTGCAAACGAATTCAAGGTTGTCGATTCCTTCGATGTTGACAGCTGCGTCATCCACTGCTGCGGATGACTCTTCTATTGCAATGACGCGACGGGCCGATTCGGCGAGGAGTATGGCAAATGTGCCCACTCCGGCGTAGGCGTCAACGAGCAGCTCGCTGCCGCTCAGCCGTAGGCGCTCTTCGACTAGCGTGGCGAGGCTCTCTGCCTGTGGCGTATTGACCTGCGCAAAGGACGGGGAAGCAATGCGAAGACGGCGCTCGTGCATCCGCTCCCAGTAGTGAGTCTGGCCGGTGGGCAGGGATAGGTCGGGGTTGCGGAGTGTTGGCTGGACCAGTTGGTCACCGGTATTGACGCCGTATCGAATCGAGAGTTGAGTTGTCTCAGCAGCCTTGCCTTGGAGGGTATTGAGAGCCTTGTTAATTCCAGGGTGCATCAGGGCGCACTCTTCGATTCTCACGAAGCGCCGAGTGAGCCGGTTGATGAAGCCGAGGGTGCCTGAATCTCGAACCGTGAAGCGAGCATGATTGCGATATCTGAACACTTGGGAGCTTGGTAGAGTGGAAGAAACGGCAATGCCTCGAAGGTTCTCGTAGTCGGCAATAGCCCGATTCACGCGTTCGCTCTTCAGTTTGAGTTGATGCTCGTAGGCAATGTGCTGCCACTGGCATCCGGTACATTCACCAAAGTACTTACAGGGAGGCTCGATTCGGTGAGGCGAAGGGTGGATAACCTCGGTTACGATGGCGGAAATGTGCTGGCGACGCCTGCGGCGATAGCGGATGATCCGCGCTCTTACCCGCTCTCCTGCGATGCCACCGAAGACATTGATGACTCCGCCTTCGAAATGTGCGAGCGTGTCACCGAGATCGCCCCAAGCGTGTAGGTCAAGCGTGGTGATTTCAGATTGTGCCTCTGAAATCAGGGAACGCGTATGGACTCTGGCATCGCCCTGCGAATGTTCGTTTGACATGCAGCAATCGTAACGCGAATGCGAATTGAAGACAAATCTTGACGGAGTCGACTCCGAGTGGTTTGCAGCCAGACTTTGTGAAATCTATGGCAAAGTTTATGTGAAAAATAGCACTATGTTGACACGCTTTGTATCAACTGTTAAATTCGAATTGTACACTCTAGAAGGAGGTGGTTCTTATGTGCGCCGTGGTATACGGCATAAATAACCCGCACAAGCGGGGCGAATTCAGGAGATATTCGCGGTCAAACTGATTCACCCAAGATACGAAAGTTGAAGGGGAAAATAGCATGTCAGTAAAGCGAGAACGATGGGGGGCGCTTACCCAGACTGTCTCGCAATGGCCGTTCGATATGGTGAAGGCTACACTGCCTGAACCCCAGTTTCCAGAAGGTCTATCCATTTGTCCCAGTGGTAGCCGCGCCTATAATCCACTGTCACCCATTGCAACAGGTCGTAGTAGTGGACCGTTGTACCATAAGAGCATTAAGCACTCCTGATGGGTGAGCGCCAGCACATATACGCTGGAAAAGGAAACGAAAAGGGCACCTAAGTCGAACTATTAAAGTTTATGTCGATAGAACACGGGATTGCCTACGGGGGGAGACCCCTATGGTAACGGAGTCCCCATAGTAGTCAGAACGCGGGAAAGCCGCGTACATTCGCCATCCTTTCGTAAGGGATGACGTAAGGCGAAGGGGGACAGGTATTCAATCTGACAATAGTCAAGAGGAAGTATGCGAAATGCAAACAGCCGACACTGTACTAAATGTCATACAACAACGTGGTGAAAAAGGATTGCCGCTGCTTAATCGCAGCACCTACCGACTACTCTATAATCCAGAACTATTTCAGCTTGCCTACCACAATTTGGCATCCAATAAAGGTGCTATGACGAAAGGCTCGACTGATGAAACTGCCGATGGAATGTCACAGGCTAAGATCGCTAGCATTATCGAAGCATTACGCTACGAACGCTACGATTGGACACCTGTAAAACGAGTGTATATACCCAAGTCTAATGGAAAGACTCGACCACTTGGTATCCCCACTTGGTCCGACAAACTGCTCCAAGAGGTCATACGGCTAATACTGGAAGCCTACTACGAGCCAAGATTCAGCACTCAGTCCCACGGCTTTAGACCAGACCGCGGATGCCACACAGCATTAACTCACATTGAGGCAGCCTGGCACGGAACAAAGTGGTTCATCGAAGGTGACATTACAGGATGTTTCGACAACATTGATCATTCAGTGTTACTAGACATCCTCAAACGTGATATTCACGACAACCGTTTTCTAATCCTTATCGGAAACTTTCTCCGAGCCGGATACATGGAAGATTGGAAACTCGTGAAAAACTTCAGCGGCACCCCTCAAGGTGGCGTCTTGAGTCCACTACTCTCAAATATATACTTACATGAACTGGACGAGTATGTCGAAACTGAGTTAATCCCTCAACACAATCGCGGAAAACAACGAAAGCAAAATGCTGCCTACGTTCGGATTTACAACAAGCGTTACTACTGGCGAAAGAAAGGTGATTACTCCCGTGATAAGGAATTTACCGCAGAAATGCGGTCCCTCCCAACAGGAGACCAATTTGACCCTGACTACCGCCGGCTACGCTACGTCCGATATGCAGACGATTTCGTTCTAGGTTTCGCAGGTCCAAAAGAGGAAGCAATTCAGATAAAAGAGAATCTTGCAACATTCCTGAGAGATAACCTCAAACTCGAACTGAACCAAGACAAAACTCTCATAACTCACGCTGGCACAACACCAGCCAAGTTTCTGGGATACGAAATCATCGTACGCAAAGCCAATGATAAGATCGCCAACGGAATTCGATCTATGAACGGCAAGCTAAGTCTGCGTGTCCCAAAAACCGCCATTGATGCGTACTGCGATAAATATCGTCATAACAATAAACCAATAGCCCGTCCCGAACTGATAAATGACAGCGACTTCGCCATCATAAATCAATACGGATTGGAACTAAGGGGTATTGTCCAATACTACAAACTCGCATCAAATGCACATCACCTATGGCGACTATCCCGATTTATGGAACGGTCTCTCCTAAAAACCCTGGCAAACAAGCACAAATCTTCCTCCCGCAAAATGAAGCGACGGTTCCAAACCGTCAACACAACAAACGATGGAAAAGTGCTGAAATGTCTAATGGTAGTCATACCCCGTGAAGAAGGAAAACCGCCACTAAAAGCGATGTTTGGTGGTCACTCTATCAGACGCGATAGAAGAGCAATCCCTAAAGATTTCGTCCTAAAGCGATATTTCCCTGTCCGCAGTGACCTAGTCACTAGATTACTAGCGGATAAATGTGAACTATGCAACCAACATGGAAACATCGAAGTGCATCACATTCGCGCTATGCGTGACCTAAACGTCAAGGGACAAAAGGAGAAGCCAGAATGGATAAGAAGAATGGCAGCACTACGACGCAAGACTCTAGCAGTCTGCCGTCAATGCCACCACGAAATCTCCCACGACGGTTCTTGGAAACCACGAACATGAATACTGGAGAGCCGTATGATGCGAAAGTATCACGTACGGTTCGGTGGGGGGCGTTGGGAAAAGTGCCTTCGGGTAACTCGCCTGCCGCCTACCCTACGGTAGAAGCAGCGATTCTTGAGCGGCAGAAGCAGGCAGCCTTGAGGGAAGAACTCAATTCGAAGGCTGCGGAGGAAATCGAGGCGTTACTGGAGAAATCCGAGCGTGCCCCGAGTGACAGGAAAACCGGCCATGGTGGGTGGTACTTCAGAATGGTTGCGCCGGGTGTGAAGTACTATTCGTTCTGATATGTAGATTCCAACGACTGAAAATACGGCCCCCACGAGTAATGATAAGACTCGTGGGGGCTTCTCCATTACCGATGAAAGTAACAATATTCGATATAAATGATGTGTCAGGCCTGTTCGGCAACGAATACCGGGATAGTGCGGGATGTGCGGTTCCGGTAGTCTTCGTAGGGCGGAAAAGCGGCGACGCAGATGTCCCAGAGTCTGGACCGTTCCTCGGCGTCTTCAACTTCTCGAACACGCATATTATAGACGGAGGTCTCGTCGCGGATCTCTACGTCTGCGTGCGCCCGGAGATTGTACACCCATACCGGATTCGTGGGCGCACCGCCTCGCGATCCAACGAGGATGTAGTTGTCGCCGTCCTTGACGCGCATCAAAGGCGTCTTGCGGATGGCGCCGGTGCGGTTACCCTTGTTGGTCACGATTATTACGGGCAGTCCTGTCTCGCGCAAGGTCGTGCCCTCCGTGCCGCCGCTTCCTTCGTACAGTTCGACCTGT
>MPND01000016.1 GCA_002238855.1 SAR202 cluster bacterium bin90 | reverse complement strand
CGGGCCGGTGTACGCGCACGCCTTCGGGCAGCGGTACGACCTGCCGATCCCGCTGAGTTACTTCATGGCGGGTGCGGCGGCGACGGTTGCGCTTTCGTTCGTGGTGATCGGGTTGTTTCTCAAGGGGGGCAGCGCGGAGTATCGCTACCCGTGCTTCAATCTGCTGTCTCTTCCCGGCGCAACGCTTTCATCACGGATAAAGATTTTCGTGGCACAGGCGTTGTCGGTCCTGCTGTTTCTTCTGGTGCTGGGAACCTCACTGTTCGGCAGCGACAATCCGCTAGCAAACTTGTCCCCTACTTTCGTGTGGATAATCTGGTGGGTGGGCATGGGCTATATCGCGGCGTTGTTCGGCAACCTGTGGATGGTCATTAACCCGTGGAAGGCGCTTTTTGAGTTATCGGAGTGGTTGCTCAAGCGCATTGGAGCGGACATGCCCGCGCCGCGTCCCTACCTTGCCGGCTGGGATGCGATGCCCGCCCTGATTGCATTTCTTGGCTTCGTTTGGCTGGAGAATGTGTATCCCGGCTCCATCGTGCCGCAATACCTTGGTATCATCATCATTGCCTACTCGATTTACACGCTGGGCGGCATGGTGCTGTACGGCAAGCATGTCTGGCTGCGATACGGCGACCCGTTTGCGATGCTTTACGGCATATTCGCGCGCTTTTCGCCGACGGAGGTTCGGGTAGTTGGCGGCGGATGCGCGGACTGTGAATTGGGCTGTGGAACTGAGGGCGATCCTGCGACAGGCTCGGGACGAGCGGAAACGGACTGCGTGGACTGCTATGCGTGCTACGAGCGGGTGGAGTCTTCGCAGCGTCAGTTCAATATCCGACCGTGGGCTGCCGGATTGGTGTCAGTGGGGCGTGTCTCGTGGCAGGCGTGCGCTTTCGTCGTGCTTGCCCTTGCCGCCGTGACGTTCGACGGACTGCAAGAGACAACGAACTGGCTTAGCGTGCAGACTGTCGGGCTGCGGCTACTAGGTCCTGGCGGCGTCAGCGTCGTGGATACGCTTGGCGTCGTACTGATTCCGCTGCTGTTCCTGGGCATATACCTGCTGTTTTGCCTGGGCATACGGGCGCTATCGGGGGAGCGGGCTTCGCTATCTGAGGTCGCTCGCGCGTATGTATTCTCGCTCGTGCCGATCGCGCTGGCGTACAACATGGCGCACTTCCTGTCGCTGCTTCTGGTACAGGGGCAGCTCATTATCCCGCTTGCATCCGACCCGTTCGGCTATGGCAGTGACATATTCGGCACGGCGGGAAATCGCATAGACCCAACAGTGATAAGTACGAAGTTTGCGTGGATCGTGTCGGTGGGCGCGATTGTGGTGGGGCACATCGTATCCGTCTATATCGCGCATACGATTGCGATCAGACGCGCGCCAAGCCACAGACTGGCGCTGCGCGGGCAGTATCCGATGCTGGCGCTGATGGTGTTCTACACTGCCGTGAGCTTGTGGATCATCGCGCAGCCGATTGTGGCGGGGTAGGGGCAGCTTAATGCTAAGTGTGCAGACTCTAACTCAGCCGCTCTGCCACGGGTTTATGACATGTACCCCGCAGTCTTCGAAGTCCTTCACATTCCTGGTTGCGACTGACGCGCCCCTGGAGAGTGCGATTGCCGCTATCTGGCAGTCTGACTCCCGGATAGGACGTCCAGCCGCTCGGCGATAGGCCGCTATGCCAGCATAAGCCTGCGCCGCAGCCCTGTCGAACGGAAGAATGCGTCCCGCGAAATCGTCCGCAAGCGTTACCTCTATTGCGGTAAGTAGCCTGTCCCGCCGACGCCCCGTAGGAAGTAGCTCAGCGCCGAATCGCATCTCTGCTTCAGTAATTGTGGAAAGGTACAAGTCAGTCGGTATCTGCCTTGTCACCCATTCGATTACTACTTCAGACGGAGCCGGACGCATCCACTCCGACACAACATTAGTGTCAAGAACGATCATCGGACTTAGTCTCAATCAAATTCTGGCGTTTGGCGCATCGGGCCACGCGGTGGCAATTCCAGTTCAACGCCGCCAAGAGGGGCGAATCTGGCGCGTATTCCATTGATAAAGTCCCTACCTGTCGGGGATTCGTCCTCTAACGCTGCCCTGAGAATGTCCCTGACTTCCTGCTCCATCGACCTGCCATTTTCCGCCGCCCGGATTCGTAGGCGTCGCTTCAACCCTTCGTCCAAGTTACGTACTGTGATGCTCGCCATACTGACCTCCATACGCTTTGCGCGTCATGATAGCATGATTGCATTGCAATCACTGATAGTTTAGCACGACCCTAGCAGGCGACCAAACTCTGTAATCCATACGTCCAAATCAACCCGTTCTCACCAATCCACCGCATTGATTTTACAACCCCTCGCGGCTTATACTGATATTGCGAATGTGCCAGACGCCCCTGCACGGAACATCGAGCGGAGTTGACTATGAACGGCGACATCCCTCGGCATCCACATCCGACTGCTGCCACCCAAGACGACTACCCGCGAGAGGCTTGCGGCATCGTCGGCATTTATTCCGAAGGCGAAGATGTGGCGCGGTACGCATTCTTCGGCCTCTACGCTCTCCAGCATCGCGGACAGGAGAGCGCGGGCATCGCCTCGAGCACCGGTGACGACATCAATCTCAAGGTGTCGATGGGCCTAGTCGGGCAGGCGTTCCAAGAAGAGGACATTGCCCAGCTACCCGGGCACATCGCCATCGGGCACACGCGCTACTCCACAACCGGCGGCAGTATCATAGACAACGCCCAGCCGATTTGCTCCGTTAGCACCGCCGTCAACCTCGCGCTCGCGCACAACGGCAATGTAATCAATGCTGTCGAGCTTAAAGAGGAGCTTTCGCTCTGGGGGCTGGAGTTCCACGGCAGCAACGACTCCGAGATTATCGCTCACATGCTGGCAAACGCTCCCGGCCTGAACTGGCGAGATCGCATTGCGTACTGCATGCGCAGGCTTCAGGGCGCGTACTCGCTCACCGTGATGACGCCGACCGAGCTTATCGGCTTACGCGATCCGCTGGGCGTGCGTCCCCTCTGCATCGGCAAACTCAGCAACGGCTGGGTGCTCGCATCAGAGTCCTGCGCGTTCGACCATATCGGCGCTGAGTTCATACGCGATGTGGAGCCGGGCGAAGCCGTGCTCATCGACAAGGATGGCCTCCGCACCATATACAGGCGACCTCCCGACAACGGAATGCTATCTGCGGGCTGCGTATTCGAGTACATATACTTTGCCAGGCCCGACAGCACTATCGAGGGAAAGCTGGTACATTCAGCACGCGCCGCGATGGGCGCCGCCTTGTCCAAGGAGTACCCGATAGATGCCGACCTCGTCATCGGAGTGCCAGATTCTGCAACTGCAGCGGCGGTCGGATACTCGCAGGCGTCCGGCATTCCATACGCGGAAGGTCTGGTCAAGAACCGATATGTCGGGCGCACCTTCATCCAGCCTGACCAGCAGCTGCGCGACCTCGGTGTCCGCCTCAAGCTCAATGTGCTGCCGGAGATAATCGGCGGCAAGCGCATCGTAGTGGTGGACGACAGTATTGTGCGCGGTACGACGACACCGCATGTGGTCAACTTGCTGCGGCGTGGGGGAGCGCGCGAGGTGCATCTGCGAATTTGCGCCCCGCCCATCGTTTCGACCTGCCATTTCGGCGTTGACATGGCGACAAAGCCGGAACTCATCGCCGCCAATATGACAGTTGATGACATCTGCGACTACGTGGGCGCGGACTCGCTAGGATTCCTCAGCCGCGAAGGCCTTGTCGATTCCGTTGGCCTGCAGCGGAATGCTCTCTGCATGGCGTGCTTCACAGGCGAGTATCCTATTCCCGTCCAGCTCGAGATGGACAAGCTCGCCCTGGAAGCGTAGCTTCACGACGCTTGGATTGGTACGAAGGGCGATGTCGCAGAGCGGTCAGGACGGTCAGGGCAAGAGACTCCGACTTGGCGCGCTTGCATCGGGCGGCGGCACGAACTTACAGGCAATCATCGACGCGTGCAAGCGCGGCGACTTGAACGCAGAGGTCTGCGTGGTCATCAGCAACAACTCGGGAGCGCGCGCGCTTGAACGGGCCCGCAGTGAGGGCATTCCGACTTATCATCTGAGTACCGTTACGCACCCTGATTCGCTTGACGATGAAATCTGCCGAACCCTCGAGTCGTACGATGTAGAATGGGTTTTGCTTGCAGGGTATATGCGTCTGATGGGCGCTGCTACGCTCAATCGATACCGTAACCGTGTGCTGAACAGTCACCCGGCGCTGCTGCCCAAGTTTGGCGGCAAGGGGATGTACGGCAGCCATGTACATAAGGCAGTGCTGGATGCGGGCGAAAGCGTGACGGGTGTTACCATTCATTATGTGGATGAGCAGTACGACCACGGCGAGACATTCACGCAGTGCGAAGTCCCGGTCCTGCCGGACGATACGCTGGAGTCACTGGAAGAGCGCGTCAAGGAACGGGAGCGCCGATTCTGGGTGGAGACGATATCGTCTCTATCCTGATCGTCATCGCCAAATCGATAGAGATTCAGTAGAGAGTAAGCCTTGGAGCAACTGACTTATAGGGACGCCGGCGTCAATCTCGATGCCGCGCAGGACATCAAAGAGCGCATCAAGTCCATAGTCGCCCCCACGCACGGCCCGCAGGTACTTGGCGGCGTGGGTGGATTCGGCGCGCTGTACCGGCTGGGCGGTTACAACGACCCTGTGCTCGTCTCAAGCACGGACGGCGTGGGCACGAAGCTCAAGCTTGCCATAATGATGGATCGATACGACACCATTGGCGAGGACCTGGTGAACGCCTGCATCAATGACATCATCGTCTGTGGGGCGGAGCCTCTATTCTTTCTGGACTACCTTGCGGTTGGTGTCCTTGAATCCGATGTCGTGGAATCGCTGATAGCGGGAATGGCGCGCGCCTGTGAGCAGGCGGGTTGCGCCCTCATCGGAGGCGAGACCGCACAGATGCCGGGCCTGTACGCGGATGGCGACTTTGACATGGCGGGGTTCGTGGTGGGCGCGGTCGAGCGAGACGCGATACTGGATGGAAGCGACATCGCCCCCGGCGACGCCATAATCGGCATTCCGTCCAACGGGCTGCACACCAACGGCTACTCGCTAGTGCGCCATGCATTTGGACTTGATGATAACCCTACACCACTGCAAGAGGTCGTACCGGAACTGGGCGAGGGCGTAACTATTGGCGATGCGCTGCTGATGCCGCACCCGTCCTATGTGGATGCAGTGCGTCCGGTGCTGCCGATGATCAAAGGGATGGCGCACATCACGGGGGGCGGTATCGTGGAGAATATGCCGCGCATTCTGCCCGAGGGCACGGCGGCACGATTCGACTCATCTGCGTGGCGCGTACCTCCGATTTTCACGCTGCTGCAGGAGCGCGCCGCAATCTCGCGAGAAGAGATGTACCGCGTGTTCAATATGGGTATCGGGATGGCGCTGGTGTGCGATGCGACGGAAGTTGATGGGGTGCTTGCGAGCGTTCCCAATGCGGATTTGGTCGGTACGGTGACCGGAGATGCAAACGGGGAACGGGTGAGTGTCGTATAATTTCTGCATCGAGATTCATTAACAGATCAAAGAGGAATCATACATGAGAGCGCTTCTCAGTGTTTACGACAAGACCAATCTCACGGAATTTGCGCGCGCGCTGCACGACAGCGGGCACGAGCTCGTCAGCACCGGGGGCACACAGGCGGCTATCGCAGGAGCGGGCATTCCTGTGAAGCATGTGGAGGACCTGACCGGCTTCCCGGAGATATTGGACGGGCGTGTGAAGTCGCTGCATCCGGCAATTTACGGCGGCATACTGGCGCGGCGGGACATCGCCGAGCATAACGCGCAACTTGCGGAGCATGGCATCGGCACGATCGATGTGGTCGCGTCCAACTTATACCCGTTTGTTGACACCGTGAGCCAACCGGACGCAACGCTCATAGACGCGCTGGAGAACATCGACATTGGTGGGCCGACGATGATTCGCGGCGCTGCAAAGAATTTTCCGCATGTGATCGTAGTGGTTGATCCTGCCGACTATGGCTGGATATCTGAGCGTCTTGCCTCTGGCAAGGACCTGAAGCAGGATGAGCGCCGCTCGCTTGCGCGGAAGGCGTTCCAGCATGTCGCGCTCTACGACACGACAATATCGCAGTATCTCGGTGAGGATGTACTGGAGCCGGATGAGACAACATTCGGGTTCAGCAAGGTATCCACGCTGCGCTATGGGGAGAACCCGCACCAGCAGGCAGGGCTGTACGCCGCGCCTCTGTCGTCGGGCGGCATCGTGCGGGCGAAGCAGCTTCACGGCATCGACATGTCGTACACGAACTACCTTGACGCCGATGCTGCGTGGCGCGTTGTCGCTGACTTCGAGGAGCCTGCGGCAACGGTCATCAAACACACGAATCCGTGCGGTCTAGCGGTGCATGATGACCAGCCGACTGCATATCAGCGCGCCTTTGAGGGAGATTCGGTATCTGCATACGGGGGTATCGTAGCGTTCAACCGCGCGCTGACAGCCGCGACGGCGCAGGCTATGCGCGGGGTGCTGTTCGACATCATCATTGCACCGAGCTATGAAGCGGATGCGCTGGATGTGCTACGGCGGCGGCGCAGAACTCGCCTGCTGGAAGTAAAACCGGCATCAGGGCCGCAGGAAGGGCTGGATGTACGGCTGGTGTCCGGCGGCGCGCTCGTACAGCAGACCGATGACATTGCTGAATCTCCGGCAGACTGGAAAGTCGTGACGGAGCGCCAGCCGACCGATGCCGAGCTTGCAGACCTGGCATTCGCGTGGAGGGCAGCGAAGCATATCAAGTCCAACACGATTGTGCTTGCGAAGGACAACACGCTGGTGGGCATGGGTGCGGGCCAGCCCAACCGCGTGGTCAGCGTGCATCTGGCACTTCGCATTGCCGAGGACAAGGCGAAGGGCAGTGTGCTGGCGTCAGACGCATTCTTCCCGTTTGCCGACAATATCGAGATGGCAGCATCGGGCGGCATAACAGCCATCGCGCAGCCGGGCGGATCCATCCGTGATGACGAGGTAATCGCCGCGGCGAACGAGCACGGGATTGCGATGCTGTTCACGGGTACGCGGCATTTCCGGCACTGATTCTGTGGAACAGTTCTACCTTAGTCTGGCTTGTACTGACGCAGGACTTAATTGAATCGTTATTTGATTAACGCAGTGAGAGTAGGAAATTGACCCGGTCCTCGCGGACGCTACGGCGTGTTCTTAGTGGTCGCTCAGACGCAAACATTCGATTTAACGAATTACGTTTGTTGCTAATTAGGTTGGGATTCTTAGAGAGAGTAAGGGGCAGCCATCACATATTTCGACGGGAAGGCATTGCCGATCGGCCAAACTTGCAACGCGACGGAAACAACGCCAAACCGTACCAAGTAAGGCAGATCCGCCGAATCATTGAGGCGCATGGATTGGAGGAACTCTAATGCACAAGTACGAAGTCGTATTGTACTGGAGCGACGATGATGATGCTTTCGTGGCAGAAGCTCCCGAACTTCCAGGTTGCATCGCGCACGGCGATACGCAGGCGAGTGCATTAGAGAACATTAATGATGCCGTCGCGCTATGGCTCGATACCGCGCGTGAATTCGGTGATCCTATTCCAGAACCAAGGCGGGGTCTGACAACTGCGTAGGGCAGTGTGACGGCTATTATTCTACAAATTGCAAATTAAATGACCCAAACTTCGCTTGACATAGTGATTCCCGTGCTCAATGAAGAGCGCGCGCTGCCAGATAGCATTCCTGTACTTCACGCGCATCTGGCCGATAACTTTGACGGCTACAATTGGCGCATCGTAATCGCGGACAACGGCTCGGAGGACGCGACTCCGGAAGTGTCGGAACGGCTGTCACGAGAGTATCCCGGAGTATCGCCCTTTCGTCTTGAGAAGCGCGGGCGTGGGTTGGCACTTCGAACTACATGGCTCGCGTCCGACGCCGACATCGTGACGTACATGGATGTTGACCTTTCAACCGACCTTGAAGCGTTGAAGCCGCTCGTGGGGGCGGTAGCTGAGGAGGGGTATGACATCGCCATTGGGTCGAGGCTTATCAGAGGGGCGCGCGTCGAGCTGAGGCCGCTCAAGCGGGAGATTACATCGCGGGGGTACAGCTTTCTCTTCCGGTCGATGTTCTTCACCGGCTTTCGGGACGCGCAGTGCGGTTTCAAGGCGGTAAGCCGCCGCGCCGTCGATGAGCTTGTGCCGCTGATTGAGAACAACCGCTGGTTCTTCGATACGGAGCTGCTCATTCTCGCCGAAGCCAACGGTTTCAGGATACGCGAGATCCCGGTGCACTGGACGGACGACCCGGACACGCGCGTAAAGATACTCGGCACGGCAATCGAGGACGTCAAAGGGCTGCTTCGGCTGCGCTTTCGAGGCATACCGAAGTGCCGGGATTAGGAGCGAGCGCGAGCGTCGTTCAATCACCCGGAAGGTAGCAATAGCTCCATAACTCCTCCGCACACGAGCGCTGCCGACGGGATGCGCCCTTGAACTACACCAGCGCAATGACATATATTGCATGCTGGTTTCAATATTTAACGCATTTGGACTCTGCATAGGGATACGCCAGATTTATGGTGAGATCGCGTCCGTTAGAAGATAGCTCCCCACACTCGGAGTGGCTGGACGCCCTGGACGACGAGGGCATTGACATTCTGCTGGTGGAGCGTCCAGCAGATATGGACTCGCTTGACTCATCCGCCCTGCCGCATCTCGCGTTGATGGACCTCTCGACGCTCTCCGGTTCGTCCGCGAAGTCATTCATCGAGCGCTGCGAGTCGCTGAAACTGCCGGTCATCGCGCTGGTCTCGCCCGACATGCTCCTGGATTTCGACCTGCAGCTTGGCGTGAACGACTTCGTGGTCAGCCCGCCCGATACCGACGAAATGGTCACGCGCGTCAAGCTGACGCTTCACCGCAACCGTCATGAGGATGCCGACGATGTGATACGCGCGGGAAGCCTGGTCATCAATCCGTCCACTTACGAGGTGTCGCTGCGTGGCAAGCGGGTGAACCTGCGCTTCAAGGAGTACGAGCTGCTGCGGCTGCTGGCGACTAATCCGGGGCGGGTGTACTCGCGGGAGGCGTTGCTGAGCAGCATCTGGGGATACGACTACTTCGGCGGCACGCGCACGGTGGATGTGCATATTCGAAGGCTGAGGAGCAAGATCGAGGACGCGGATCATCCCTACATCGAGACTATATGGAATGTGGGGTACCGCTTTCGGGACTTCAGTCAGCAGGATTGATCAATCTCTGACAACGAAGCACAGGATGGAAGGATAGATGGTTAGACATCCATAATATCCGGTCCATCCTGTTTATTTTCGCGGCAAAACAGAAGCATCGAGGGAGGACAGAGAATGACTCAGGAGCGCGTGGTATATCTGAACGGCGAGATAATTCCGGAGAGCGAGGCGAAGATTTCGGTGCGCGACAGGGGGTTTGTGTACGGGGATGCGGTATTCGACACGACGCGAACATTCAACGGCAGGATATTCAAGCTGCAGGACCATCTCGACCGCTTCTTCAACTCGCTGAGGTACCTGCGGATGGAGCCGCCCCTCAGCAAGCAGGAGTTCGCGGACATCACGATGCAGGTGCTTGAGGCGAACCTGCCGCTGCTAGAGGAGAACGGCGACTACTGGGTTACGCAGCGCATCACAAGGGGCGTGCCCGGGGGCAGTCCGACGGTGCTGGTGGAGTGCGTGCCGCTGCCGTTCGCACAGCGAGCGAAGCATTACCGCGACGGGATGCCGGTCATCGTGCCGTCGATTCGGCGCACGCCGCCTGAGGCGATGAGCCCGCGCGCGAAGATGCACAACTACATAAATCTCGTGCTTGCGACACAGGAAGTGGAGGCACAGAACCCGGACGCGTGGCCTATTCTGCTCGACATGAGCGGCAATCTGTGCGAGGGACCTGGAGCGAATATCTTCCTGGTGAAGGACGGCGCGGTGCTGACTCCTCGCGAGCAATATGTGCTGGCCGGCATCAGCCGCGAGACGGCGATTGACCTGGCGCATGAGCTGGACATCAGCGTGAAGGAAGCCGACCTCGACCTGTACGACGCATACACGGCGGACGAGGCGTTCATCACGTCGACGAGCTTCTGCATCGTGCCGGTGTCGTCGTTCAACGGGAACGTGATAGGCGACGCCGCGATACCGGGTCCGGTAACACAGCGGTTGACGCAGGCGTACAGCGGCATGGTGGGCGTGGATATTCCGGGGCAGTATTTGTCACGGTTGTAAATGTCTAGCAATGGCTCGGAGAGTTGCTAAGCTATCACACCCAGACACCCTTTACGCCGCTCTCCAATTCGTCATCATCCCCATGTATCCCCTGCCGGGCGAAGGCGATGCCCCAGACGTTTGCTGCGCCGGCGTCTTTCAGGGCGTCGGCGCAGGCTGACATTGTGCTGCCGGTGGTGATCACGTCGTCTATTAGCATGTAGCGGCGTCCTTGCAGGTCAGATGTGCATTCGAAGGCGTCTTCGATGTTGCTCTGTCTGTCGTCAGCGGAATCCATGCTGACCTGTGGGGGTGTGTTGCGCGTGCGGCGCAGGGCGGTATTCTCTACGGGGACCCCGGTGAGAATGCTGAGTTGGTTTGCGATCAGCTCGGACTGGTTGAAGCCGCGACTGCGTTCACGGCGCGGGTGCAGCGGGACGGGGCAGTAGGCGTCGAAGGGATACAGGTTGCGCTCCAGGTAGGCGGCGAGCAGGCGCGCGACGTATGGCACGGCGATTCGCACATTGCGGTACTTGAGGTCGTGAACGATCAGGCGGGCGCTACCCAGGAACTCGTAGGGCGCGCGGACGCTGTCGAATGCGGGTGCGACACGCCTGCACGACTCGCAGAGCTGTGGAACTCGCGGGCTGGCGCAGAGGATGCAATAGGGCCCTTGCAGCGGCGGCAGGTCGGATTCGCAGTCCGTGCAGAGATAGCTTCCCTCGCGCCGGCAGACCACGCAGTACTCGGGGAGTACGAGGTCAAGCAGCGCGAGGGATGTTCGTTTCAGATGGGATAGCAGATTGCGCCCTCATCCTAACCTTCCGCCATCAAGGGGAAGGGACTATTGGCGCTACGCGCGGACGAACTTGGAGACGCGCTCGCCCTGCCCGATCTCGGTCACATAGATGCTGCCCTTGGAGTCGACGCAGATGCCGTGCCCGCCGATGACGCTGCCATGTGCTGCGCCCTCGTCACTGCCGCGCCAGCGTGATAGCAGGTCGCCGTCAAGCGTCCAGATGCTTACGCCGGTGCCAGCGCCCTGCTCTACGACGTAGATGATGCTGTCGAGGATCCAGAGGTCGCCGGGCGATTCCAGATCGGTCCACTCTTCGAGGAAGTTGCCTTCGCCATCGAAGAATTGGATGCGGTTGTTCTCGCGGTCGCAGATGATGACGCGCCCGCGCTCATCGACCCAGATGTTATGCAGCAGTGCGAACTCTCCGGGGCCGGTGCCCTGCTTGCCCCACGAGTGCAATAGCTCGCCATCCGCGCTGAACTTGTGGACACGGTGTCCGCCGTAGCCGTCGGAGACGAACATGTTGCCGTCCGGTGCGATGGCGAGTCCGGACGGCATGTTGAAGGGCATGCCCTGGAACGACGGGGACGGAGCGAGCTTCTCGCCGAGCGTGCGAATTTCCTCGCCGCCGGGCGTGTACTCGGTCGCGATGTGGAAATCGCGGTCAACGAGCCACACATTGTCGTTGGGCGCGATATAGATGCCGTGCGGGTTTGCGGAGAATGTGCCCTCGCCCCACGACGAAATGAAGTTGCCGTCTGTGTCCCAAATCGTCAGAGGATGCGCGCCCCTGCTGAAGATGTACACCTCATCCTGTGAGTTGACCGCGCCGTCCGATGCCGCGCCGAACTCCCAGTACTTGGGCATGTTCGGCCATACAGGGACTCGCTCGTATTGATAGTCGCCGGAACCTACGGTTGCCATGTGTTACCTCCGATATCATAGTTGGTTAGCATTCTGCGTGATTTTATGTTGGGGTAGATGGATAGTCAACGCCCTGATAGAATCGGCACGGATGACGAGAAGCAGACAATACGCGAGGGACTGCCATGCCCAAGATAACGACTGAAGAGATATATGCGCTGGCTCTGATCGCCGGCATAGAGATCGGTGAAGACCGAGCGGACACGATTGCGGCGCGGCTGGGGTCGGTGCTGGAGGCGATCGACGAGATTCCGTCGGATGCGCTGGCGTCCGCCGAGCCTGCGATTACCTTTGCGCCCTATGAGGCTGCCGATGAGTAATGCAGAACTTCACTACAAGCCGATTACCGAGCAGGCGGCGTTGCTGCGTGCAGGCGATCTTTCGCCGGTCGAACTGACATCGGCGTACCTGGAGCGCATTGCGGCTCTCAACGACGAGCTTGGGGCGTACATCACTGTGATGGGCGAGCAGGCGATGGCGCAGGCACGGCAGGCGGAATCGGAGATGCAGGCGGGCGAGGACAAGGGCGCGCTGCACGGGATTCCGGTCGGCATCAAGGACATCATCTACACGAGGGGCGTGCTAACTTCGGGCGGATCGAAAGTTCTGGCGGACTTCGTGCCGGACGAGGACTCGACGATCGTTCGCAGGTTGGATGATGCGGGCGCGGTGCTGCTGGGCAAGCTGAACCTGAGCGAGTTTGCGATAGGCGGGACGATTGACCATCCATTCGGCACTCCGCGCAATCCGTGGAACACGGAACACACGGCAGGCGGATCGAGCAGCGGCTCAGGGATCGCGGCCGCGGGTGGCCTGTGCGCGGGCGCGCTGGGATCTGACACCGGAGGCAGCGTGCGCGGGCCTGCCGGATTCTGCGGCATTGTGGGGTTGCGTCCGACATACGGTAGAGTTACGCGGCAAGGCGTTCTCGCTATGAGCTGGTCGCTGGATACGGTGGGACCTATGACGCGCACGGTGGCTGACTGCGCGCTGATGCTGAATGTTATCGCTGGCAGGGATCCGCGTGATCCGACTTCGAGCGATGCTTCAGTGCCTGATTATACTGCCGGACTTAATGACGGAGTTTCCGGGCTGCAGATTGGGCTGCCGAACGAGATGTTCGACTACGAGGGACTGGATGCAGATGTGCGCGATTCTGTGCTGCGTGCGGTGAGTGTCCTGGGAGAGCACGGCGCGTCGTCTGAGGAGATGGCGCTGCCGATGTGCGAGAACAGCGGCGCCGTGTTCATTGGCGTGGCGGATGTGGACTGCGCAGCGTACCACTATGAATGGCTGAAAACGCAGCCCGACAACTACGACTGGAGCACACGCACGAGGCTGGAGACGGCGACGCTCACACCCGCGTGGGCGTACCTGCGGGCGCAGAGGGCACGGGAGCTGATCCGGCGCGAGCTGATGGCGGCGTTGGAGAAGTACGATGTCATAATTCTGCCGACGGGACCGGTTGCCGCGCCGCCGATAGAAGCATCGACAGGCAAGCCGGGCGGTTACTACCAGGGCAAACTGGACATCGGACGGCGGCGGTACACGAGCCCAGCCGCACTTGCGGGACTTCCTGCGCTGTCGATTCCGTGCGGATTCTCGGATGCGGGTCTGCCGATCGGCATGCAGATAATCGGCAGGGCGTTCGACGAGGCGACGCTGTTCCGTGTGGGGCAGGCTTACGAATCGGCGACGGAGTGGCATACGCGGCATCCGGCTGTGTGATTGGTCAGCGGTTAATCCTTGTCAACGTCTCGTAGTCCGCTTATCATCTTTATGTGGGCTTTGCCGAGGTTCTCCGCAATTCGGCTTGCCTTCGTGCAGTAATCGGGGTGTAGCGCAGCGGGAGCGCGCCTGCTTTGGGAGCAGGAGGTCGCCGGTTCAATCCCGGCCACCCCGACCACCACCCTCCCCATTCCACGATTCCCCCAAGGAGATCCGTCCATGATTTCCATTGACCAGAATACCAGGCGTCGGACAACACGGTTGGGAGTTACGGCATTCGACGAGGAAAGGGCTTGTCCCGGCTATGTCATGTTCACTCCTAATTTCGGGCCTGGCGAGCCGCGCATCATCGACCTGCACGGCAACATCATACACAGGTGGCAGATGCCGCATCCGCCCGGTTTCTGGGGCTACGTGCTGCCGAACGGCAATCTCTTTTACAACTGCAAGGTCAGAGACGATTCCCCCGTGCCCTTCCCGACATGGGCAATCCTCAAGGGTGGCGCGATGATCGAAACGGACTGGAATGGGAACATCCTCTGGGAGCACCACGATAATTGGCACCATCACGATGGGCGGCGCACGGAGTCGGGCGGCGCTATTTATCTCGGACTATATCGAGTGCCTGACGAGTTCGCCGAGACGGTGAAGGGCGGCATCCCAGTGGAAGAGGGCATCGATATGTGGGCGGACGAACTTGTGGAGGTGGATGCCGAGGGGAACCGCGTGTGGTCGTGGCTCGCGCATGAGCACATGGATGTGGAGACTGAGGTACTTACGTTCAACCACCCGCGCGAGAACTGGACGCACGGCAATACCATCGCGCCCCTGCCTGACGACCGCGTGCTTGTGAGTTTCAGGAGCATTTCAACCGTCTGCATCATCGACAAGGCTACGGGGAACATCGAGTGGAAGATGGGCGGCGACGTGCTTGCACAGCAGCATGACCCGTCTATGCTGGACAACGGCAATGTGCTCATATTCGACAATGGAACGCAGAGGCGCAACGATGCTTTCGCCTTCTCGCGTGTCATCGAGGTTGACCCCGCCACCAGCGAAATCGTGTGGGAATACCGGGACCAACCCATGCTTAATTTCCACAGCAACATCATTTCCGGCGCGCGACGGCTGCCCAACGGCAATACGCTCATAACGGAAGGTTTCTTCGGGCGGATATTCCAGGTTACGCCGGAGGGCGAGGTCGTGTGGGAATACATCAACCCGCACTTTGACACCAACCCGTTCTTTGGCGAGGTAAACGGCATATTTCGAGCGGAACACTACATGCCGGGGGAGATTCCGGGGCTGTAGCTGACTCTAAGCGGCACACAAGCTATTCATCCAGCACATGGATGAAGTTCGCTCGCTTTTCCCATAGGTCAACGCTGTGGAGGCGCAGGACTACGGATTCGCCGGGTAGTATAGCATCGGGCAGGCGGGCTCGGACGCGGAAGGGGTAGTCCGTCAGTTCGAGCATTGCGGAGCGCCTGGGCTGGTTTTCGAGGACGATGGCTTGGAACGATGCGATTTCTTCGTCATCAGGCGCCTTTTCCATACGCAGCTTGAAGAACTTCAGCAGCCAGTAGCGGCGGCGCTCGTCTTCGAGCTTGCCCATTGCTCGCAACTGCATATCGGCTCGGCCCGCGACGCTGGTTATGTCTTCGACGCTGTAAAGCGGTTCGCCTGTGCTGAGGTAGTGGGTAATCTGGCGCTGCATCACCATGTCCGGGTAGCGGCGCAGGGGCGATGTTGCCTGTATGTATGCAGGGACTCCGAGACCGCCGTGCGGTGCGGGTGCGGTGCGCGTGTCTGCGGGCGCAAAGCGGCGCATCATCAGGTACTGGCGCAGGGGGCCATCCTCGCCTATCTCGACACCCGGCGGCAGTCCGGCGCCCAGGTCGCTGAGGTCAGGTGCTGACTGGGAACGATACGAGGCGGGAATATCCCGCTCCGCGCAGAACGACGCCAGCAGCGAGTTGCAGAGCACCATGCACTCGGCGACCATCTCCCGCGCAGGCGAGTTGCGCTGCACGACCTTCACATCCACGTCATCGGGCGAAACGACCTTGATTAGCAGTTCTGCTCTGTCGATGCCGACAGCACCGGCGGCTTCGCGCTTGCGCTTCAGCGCCTCTGTGAGCGTGTGTAGGCTTGCCAGCATGTCGTGGTGGGAATGGTCGCCGGTAGAGATCGCGCTGTTGGCTTCGTCATAAGAGAGCGCCGCATCGCTGACGATGACAGAAGGCTTGACCTCGAAGCCAATGATCTCGCCGTCCGCGTTGATGTCGGCAAGCAGGCTCAGGGCGGCGCGGCGTTTGCCCGCTTCGAGGCTGCCTTTGTCATGTGAAACTGCCGTCGGGAGCATCGGTATCTTTCGGTCGGGAGTGTAGAGGCTCGCCATCCGGCGGTCCGCTTCTTCGTCAAGGACGCTGCCCCGCGGAATTAACGCGCCCGCATCGGTGATGTGGATGCCGAGACGATAATTCTCCGCATCTCCATCTTCGTCAGGTAGTTTTTCAAGGGACAAAGCGTCATCCCTGTCCTGCGTGTCCGCGTCGTCGATGGTGAATGTGGGCAGCGCGGTGAGGTCGGTACGGTCAAGGTCGGCAAGCAGCGTAATCTCGTTGACGATTTCAGAGGCGGCCAAGGCGTCGTCGGAGAACTCTGTGGCAATATCGTCTCTTACAAGTTCAATCGGTTCGTCTGGAGCGAATTCGCCGCAATTCACCAGCACATTGAATGCAAGGCGCTGCAGGTTGCCGGTGCTGCGTTCCATCTTGTTCAACAGCGCTTTTACGAGGGCACTGCGCGTGTAGTCGTCGCCGAATGCAGCGTAGTCACGCATGCTGTCTATGAGCATCTGCTGGTGCGGTGTGAGCGTGGTAGGTAGCGCACCACTCTGGAGGTCCTTTACGAGGTCGTCTGCTTCGGTGGCTTGCTGCGCCTGCCGGTTGCGACGTGCCAGCGTCTCCTCCACGGCATCGGGCGCACGGGGAGTGTAGCCCGTCTTGCCGTCTTCGAAGTAGAGGGCGTCCCTGTCGAGGCATAGCAGCAGGGCTACTTGCTGAGTTGGTGTGACGTCCGCGCCCCAGTAGAGGTCGGCAAGGTCGGCAAATGAATAGGCGATCTGCTCGTCGCTGACAACCTCCCAGAGTTCGGAGATGTCCACTTCGGAGGCGATGTCCTCGCTCTGCTTGCGGAATTCGGCTACCTGCTCGTCACCCTCTGCGAAGACCTGCGTGGATAGCAGGATGCGCTCTGCAGGCAGGCGGGCTTCCTTCTTTCGGCGGACTGCAACGCGCACACGCGAAGACTCCACATCGACCACCCTAGCGATGGTGATGCCCCCGCTCATCCGCGCTGCTACGAGTTCTCCCGGCTTCATAATAATTTTACTTTCTGATTAAGATTACAATCTTTCGCAATGCCAATACGATGGCGCTCAAGAGAATCGACGCTACGCCTACCATGGAAATCAAAATGCCTAAGACTAACCCGGTGTGGACTAACAAAGATTCCATTGTCGAGAAAGCAACATCGGTTGAAGGGCCGTCCACATACAGAGATCCCCAGAGATAAGACGCGCCACCCAATATCACGCCAACACCTATTAGCGCCAACCCAATATAGAACAGCGCGTATACTACTTTTCTCATCTCGCTTGCCGACAGAGCTGACAGGATGACGGTTAGTCAAGGTCTCCTAGCTTGGGCAGCACTTCATCCATCAGCAGTGTCATCGAGCGTGTCCACTTGTCCTTGGGCTGCCACTCGTGTCCCATCGCGAGCAGAACGCCGAAGCCGCCGACTTCTTCGTAGATGGCGCGAATCTTGTCAGCGACATCGTCAGGGCTGCCGACGACCCAGATGTTGTCAAGCAGGTACTCTGCCGTGACTTCTTCGTCGGGCATGTCGGGGTCGGTCTTCATCAGGCCGAGCTGTCCCATGTGCGAGAGCAGTGGCTTGAAGTAGTGGTTGAAGTCGCGCGCGAATACGCCTTCCAGCATGTCCTTGCGCGCCTGCTCGGTGGTTTCTGCGACATAGACTTCGCGGGCGATGCGCCATGTTGCTCGGTCGGCTGTGCGCCCGGTGCGCTCTGCACCTTCACTTACGCTGTCCCAGTGTGTCGCGAGTTGATGCACGGGCACGAGGTTGATGCTCATCGGAATCCAGCCGCGCTCGCCGGCGAGAAACAGCGTCTCGGACTTGGGCGATACGCCCGCAACACCAATGGGCGGGTGTGGCATCTGGTAGGGCTTCATATGGAATGCAAGTCCGACATCTTCCACAGGTTCTGGGATCGTGAATCGCCAGTACTTGTGCTCATAGACGCCGGGCTTGGGGTCGTTCCATATCTTCAGGATGGTCTCCACGGAGTCGCGCGCCATTCCTCGGTGCTCGCCCGATTCCGGGTCGAAGCCGAACACGGTGAAATCGCCGACGAAGCCGCCTGAGCCGACACCCCACATGAATCGGCCCTGCGCCATCTGATCGAGCTGGGCGATGCGGTGTGCGATCATGAACGGGTTGTGATTGGGCATGCATGTTACGCCTGTGCCCAGTCGGATGTTCTTCGTCTTGCCCAGAGCGTTGGCGATGAACAGGTCCGGCGCGGGGATATTCTCCCAGACCGACGTGAAGTGCTCGCCTATCCACGCCTCGCTGTACCCGAGTTCGTCAAGGACTACGAGCTGCTCAAGGTCGTCTTCCAGCGTCTGCGCGATATTGGAATCGGGTGGGTGCAGGGGCATCGTGAAGTAGCCGAGTTCCATGAGAGTGACCTCCCTGATCTGTGTGCGATTGTGCAAGCAGTATAAGACAGCGAGCGCGAGCGCACAACGGCGAGCGGGGACTTAAGATATCAGGCTACACGGTTACCGCAGTACGCTCACGAGAGAGCCAGTGTTCGAAGCTGTCGGAAAGGGCGAACCAGCTCGCCTCGATGATGTTCTCGGACGAGCCGACGGTGCTCCAGGTGCGCTGGCCGTCGGTGGACTCGATCAGGACGCGCACGACTGAGCCGGTGCCGCTGCCCTGGTCAACGACGCGCACCTTGTAGTCGAGCAGGCGGACGGATTGCAGGTCCGGATAGAACTGCTCCAGCGCCTTTCGCAGGGCGTGGTCGAGGGCGTTGACGGGGCCGTTGCCTTCCGCGGCGGTGTGCATCACCTCGTCGTCAACCTGCACTTTCAGCATGACCTGAGAGGCTATGTCGCCGACGCCATTGCCGTTGGAGCGCTTCTCCACCATGGAGACGAAATCGACCAGCGCGAATGGCGGCTTGTAGCCGGGCTGCATGCGACGGACCAGCACTTCAAATGATGCCTCCGCGCCTTCGTACAAGAAGCCTCTGTTCTCTCGCTCTTTTATTTCTTCCAGCAGTTGGCGCGCCTGCGCCTGCGTGAGTTCGGCGTCGGGGCAGAGTTCGCGCGCTCTCCATAGGATATTGCCGCGACCGGACAGGTCGGAGACGATCACACGCTTGTCGTTGCCGATGCTGCGGGGCTGGATGTGCTGGTAGCTGTGTTCGACCTTGGAGACGGCGGAGGCGTGAAGTCCGCCCTTGTGTGCGAATGCGCTGCCGCCGACATAAGGCTGCGAACTCAGCGTGGGCATGTTGGCGACCTCAGCGACGTAGCGGCTTGCGTCCGTGAGGGAGGCGAGTTGCTCATCGCTCACGCACTCGATGCCGAGCTTGATCTTGAGGTTGGCGATGAGCGATACGAGGTTGGCGTTGCCGCAGCGCTCGCCGTAGCCGTTCATGGTGCCCTGCACCTGAGTTACGCCCGCTCGAACGGCGGCTATCGCACCTGCGACCGCCATGTCCGCGTCATTATGCGTGTGGATGCCCAACTCGACATCGGTGCGCTGTCGGACCTGATGCACGATGGAGGCGATTTCGTCCGGCATCAAGCCGCCGTTCGTGTCGCAGAGAACGACGCATTCCGCGCCTGCGACTGCTGCTGCGTTCACCGCCTGGATCGCGTAGTGGCCGTTTGCCTTGTAGCCGTCGAAGAAGTGCTCGGCGTCGAAGAAGACGCGCCTGCCCTGTTCGACGAGGTAGGACACCGAATCGGAAATCATTGCGAGGTTTTCTTCGAGAGAAGTTTCGAGGACGCGGGTAACATGCAGGTCCCAGCTTTTTCCAACAAGCGTTACCACGGGAGTTTCGGCTTCGAGCAGCGCGGCAAGGTTTGCATCTTCACCGGCGCTGATGTTGGCGCGGCGGGTGCTGCCGAATGCGGTGAGCGTTGCGCTGTTGAGGGTCATTGACTTGGCGCGCTCGAAGAACTCGGCGTCGCGCGGATTGGAGCCGGGCCAGCCGCCCTCGATGTAGTGAACGCCTAGCTCGTCGAGGCGCTCGCAGATGGCGAGCTTGTCGGCGACGGACAGCGATATGCCCTCGCCCTGTGTTCCATCCCGCAGAGTGGTGTCGTAGAGAGTTAATGTTGACATTTCGTTTGCGCTCCTCGCTCTGTTTGTTTAGAACTTTTTCTGTTGCCCGACAGTCCGTAGTCTCTATAATCGGGCAAAGTAAAACGCCCGCCCCAAATTGTAGGGACGGGCGTTCAATATCCTGAGTTGGAATTGATGGCTCGCGGTACCACCCTGCTTCACCGGCTCGTCGCTCGGACGCGCGCGATGCGCTCATTGGAGTACGTGTTCATACCCCCGCCCTGCTAACGTTAGGCGAATCCGTCGCAGTCTACTTTCTCATCCCAGCGTCTAGCCATGCCTGCCGGACGAGGATTTTCGGTGCGCGGCTCGGGAGGGATTTTCGGAGGCTATCCTGTGCGTCTGCTCTCACCTTGCAACTTGCGGATGAATCCGTTTCGCCGCGCCAGACTCGCTGTGCCGGATGTGGCCTCTTACTCGTCTCCGTCGTAGCCTTTGGCTATGATTGTGAATGTTCTCATTAGTCAGGTTAGCGGTTGTTAAAGCAGGCTGTCAAGGAATTAGAGAACGGGGAGAGGGGGAATACCACAAGTCGATTATTGAACCATCAACCTATCAGGCCGAGGCTACGCCTCATGGGTTTTAGCGGTATTCCTCCTAGCAAGGACACGCCACACGCGCACGAGCTCCAGGACACCCAGAATACCAAAGAAGATGAACGGCCCGGGGGAGCCCTCCACCATGACCCAATGGGCGAGAACCAGCACCGCTGATAGGTAGACCATCCGCTGCAGCATCTTCCAACGCTTCCAGCCCATAGCTCTCGTCAGCACCCGGTTTGACGTTGCCGCCATAGGAAGGAAGATGAAGAATGCTGCCCAACCCACGAGGAGAGTAGGAGCCAGCAGGTCGTCCACCAGCGCCGCCAACCCTTCCAGACCCACAAAGTAGAACACTACGTGGACTAGAGCATAGGAGAAAGAAGCGACACCAAAATAGCGACGGTGGCGAAGGAGCCATGCTACGACCCGTGAACCGGGGAAAATTGCCATCAGGGGCGAGAACGACATAGTAGCTATAAGCAGGAAAGACGACAGGATGCCGGAGGAACCTACTACTTCCTCTCCGGAGCCACCCTGAACAACGCCGCTCAGCATCGGAACTGAAGGGAGAGCCAGCAGCACCCAAATGACATAGACAGAGCTCACTACCTTCGCCGTAACACCCGTCAGAGCAATCATGACTCCTCGCTGTTGTATTGGTGTCAAGAAACTGTGACGGATTAAACTGCCCACACTTCCTTCACGTTCGTCTTGTGCTTACCTCTCAGGGGGAATATGACCGAGACATATCCCTGTGTCCGCCCGACCGTCTATGTTGTTAGTTGTGCCCTCTGCCGCGTCCTCGTCCGTCGCCGTCACGGTCGCCGAACCAGCCGAACATGCCTACCCTGCCGCGCGATTGCTCGCCGCCTGTAGTAATCTGCAGGTCGGTTGAGCCGTCCGCCCCCGTCGTCTGAACGACGGTTATCGTATTCTCAGTGTTCAAGCCGAGGGCAAGCGCTTCGGCGTCGCTGCCAAGCTCGAACGACATCACAGAGGAGCCATCGCGCAGGAGCAGCTCGAATGTGCCAGCGCTAGAGTTGATATTCTGCGGGGTACCTACCACTTGCGAAACAGACTTCACGCCGCCATCAGATAGGTAGCGGACTTCGGACCTTACCGTGCCATCGTCGGAAAATATACCGAAGCCGCGACCCAGTCGAGTTGCCCAGCCATCCAGGTCTCGTTTCTCGACCACTGTTACCAGACTGTCGGCGCCCAGCCCGGACATGCCCTCTTTCCCATTGATGAACACTTTCGTATTGTCGTCGATCGCGAAAGGCAGCGTGCCCGAACCGTCCAGCAGCAACAGGTCGAATGTGCCTGCTGCGGTATCAACGTTTTGCGCGTTGCCCACCGCGTAGCGCAGATTCTGCGTTCCGCCGTTGTGCATCATCCTGATGTCGGAAATGACCAGACCCGGTGTGCCCTTCATGTCACCCAGACTCTTAGCGTAGGCGTCGCGTCCGAACTTGCCGGAGCGGTCATATTCGTGGCTCTGGGCGTGGCTCTGGGCATAACGCTTGCCCTTGCCGTCGTGCCAGAAACTTGCCTCGACTGTGTGGCGCGCCACGAATAGCCCTGCCATCACTACAAGCGCGACTATGACGAACCCGCCTATCAGCTTGATAATCAGGGACGTGCTTCGGATCGCTTCTAACACTCTGTTTATCACGATAAACTCCTGCCCCTCGGTTGCGTCGAAAAAAATGGTTGCCCGCGTTGTATAACGCCGCGGGCAACCAGAGGTTAGCAGAAGTTTATGCGCAGAAGGTTAATTGCGTCCGCCGCGACCACGATTTCCATCGTAGTTGCCCTGCTGCTGTTGGTCATTGCCGCCGCGCCACCTGAAGAAGAATCGCTGCGGCGAAAAGCCACCGGAGCCGTCCCTCTCAAGCCGGGGCACCATATTGAAACCATGCCTTCCGAGAATGGAATGGACCGTCAGCGAGTAATCGCCTTGTACCACACTCTGAACCTGGCTCGTGCCGTCCGGATTCGTAACCTGAACGACCATCGTGGTCGCGTCCGCGCTCAGGTCGGAGAGGCCTGCTTCGCCTTCAACGGCGTCTGTCGCTATCCTGGTGTCGTCGTCGATGGTGAAGGACAGGGTTTCGGAATCGTCGCGCAGCAGCAGGTCGAATGTGCCCGCGTCCGTGTCGATGTTCTGAGCCGTGCCTACCGCCTTGCGCACGGTCTTCACGCCGTCATCGGTCATGTAGCGCGTGTCGGACAGGACGAGATGTTCATTTGACTTGCCGAAGATGCCGGACTTGTAATAGCCGCCGCGATTGCCACTTCTGCCATCGTGGGCTGATTCATCCCGCTCCCCGACGGTGATGCTGATGTTCATACCGGTGCCGTCTCGGAAAACGCTGAAGACAATCACATCGCCGGGGGCATGATCGCGCACTATGCTTACGACATCGCGCGGGCCGGCAACGGATTCGTCATCGAGTGCGGTGATGATGTCGTCCACCTGCAGGTTGCCGTCTGCTGCGCTGCCTTCGACGACGCGGACTATGAGCGCGCCGTCGGTGTCGCTGCCCTCCGGGACTGAGGTGATGGCTATGCCGATGAATGGTCTGGATGTGGATTCGCTTTGCTCGGCGCCCATACCGCCCTGTGCAGAGGCGCGTTCTGCATTCGTGTGCGATGTGGTGCTGGCTTCCGTGGTGTTTACCTGCGTCGCTACTGTGCCTGCCGTGGCAAGAATAGCGACGACAAGTAAGCCTCCTAACAGTTTCTTTCTCATGACTGCTCTCCCATTTTTGCTGCGTGTGTGGTCGTGGAATTGTGAGCCGCTCACGAATTGAAACGCAGCGAGGGAGAGAATGGTTAGCGTCGGAGGCAGGGTAAGGAGCAGCTTGCTCAACTGGGTGGGTCAGTCGGAGATGGTGAATTCCTGCTCTACGATGTCGCCGCTTTCCATGATGCGGAAGGCGCGTATTTGCGGAGCTGCCTTGTCTTCGAGAGAGACGAGGATGTAGTAGACATCTTCGCCGAGCCAGCCGCTCTGCTGCGCCATACGGACGTCGGTCGGCGAGGGATATGCGGGGCTGTGGGTGTGGGAGTGGTAGAATGCCGTGATGTCCCAATCATTGGAGTCGGCATCGCGCATCGCGTTGAGCATTTCCTGCGGTTCCATGACGTAGCGGTATGGGCTGGGCGTGGAGTTTGCTATGCGGTACAGATTCGCGACGACGCCGTTCTTGCCTGCGAGGATACCGCAACATTCGTTGGGGTCCTCCTGCTGGGAGTGGGCGATCATGTCATCGGCGAAAGCTCTGGATATGGTCAGCAATTCGGTGCTCCTGTTTTGATGCGCGTGCTAGCGTTGGCTGTCGGGTATTGAGATTATCACCAAGTAGGCTAACATGTGGATATTCAGCAGGAAAGGGATAGCGACACATGAATGACTCGCAGGTTGCGGGCGGCGCGCTGGAAGGCGTGCGTGTCCTGGACTTCTCACGGATATGGGCGGGACCGCATGCAACGAAGCTGCTTGCGGACATGGGCGCTGAGGTTATCAAGGTGGAGTCGATTCGTGCGTGGGACCCGCACCGCATGATCGTCGGTTCGGGCAACCTACCGGACGGCGAGCGTGGCGACGATCCGTGGAACCGCAGCGGCTGGTTCAACACGCTGCACATGAGCAAGCTGGGCGTCACAGCCGAAATGCGGCATCCGAAGGGCAAGGCGATCATCGAGGAGCTGGTGAGCATCAGCGATGTGGTCATCGAGAACTTTCGCGCGGGGTTGATGGAGCGGCGCGGGCTTGGGTACGAGGTGCTGAGAGCGATACGACCGGACGTCATCATGTTGTCCATGCCGGCATTTGGCAGCGTGGGGCCCTGGAAAGACTTCATTCAGTACGGCATTGGGCAGGAGCAGCTTGGCGGTATCTCCTCCATGAACGGGTATCGTGGCGAGGACGCTCCGGTGAAGTCGGGGGTGAACTTTGGCGACCCGATCAGCGGCGCGCATGCAGCGGGAGCAATTCTGTCCGCGCTGTGGCGGCGAAGGCGCACAGGGCAGGGCTGCTTCATAGATGTGTCACAGCTTGAGTCGGCAATCATGACGATCGGGGAGCACCTGCTGGGCTTTCAGATGAATGGGAAACGACCGGAGAACCGTGGAAACCGGCATCCGGTGTACGCGCCGCATGGAGCTTATCCGTGCCGAGGTGAGGACGAGTGGATTACCATCGCTGTCGCGGATGATAACGAGTGGCAGCGCATGTGCGATGCGATGGGCATGCCGCAGTTGGCGACTGATCCTGATTACAGCGACATCCTAGCGCGGCATCGCAATCACGATGCGCTGGATGCGGTCATTTCGGGATGGACGCAGGACAAGTCGGCATACGAAGTGATGCGAGTGCTGCAGGGTGCAGGCGTGTCTTCTGCCCCCGTGATGACGGGTGAGGCTATTTTCAATGACCCGCAGTACCAGGAGCGCGGCTTGTTGGAGTTCGTTGACCATCCCTCGTGCGGGCCTTACTTCATGCCGGGCGCCGCATGGAAGATGTCGGAGACACCGCCGGGAGTGCGCTGGCACGCACCGACGTTGGGCGAGCACAACGAGCAGGTCTTCGGCGAGTTGCTTGGGATGGATGCGAGCGCCATTGCAGCACTGGATGCTGAGGGTGTGAGCGGGACGGCGCCGCAGGTGGGGTGATGAACTCAATCTTTCCTTGTTCAACGGGCTATTGCAGCGTTGGGCGATCCACAGAAGGACAATTGGAGCAATGTAATTGGAATGGCTAACGATAATTGGAGTGATCGGTTTTGTAGCCGCGATTGTCGCGTTCTTCCTCACTCCGTTTGCAATGGGCCTAGCATACATTTCGATAGGCCTCATTCCTTTGGGCGCAATCAATCTTGCCTTGGGACTGCAAAAGAAGGAGCGACGTCTGTTGATGTTGTGGGCCACATACTTGGCTTGGATTGGTTCTATAATCCTGCTTACGCTGCTTTCAATTGCGGCGAATTGGAGAACCAAGAACATCTATGGAGGGAGCGCCGAGTTAGCATTTGGTGTTACCGTCATCGAAATTGTGCTCACCACGCTCGGAGTCTGTGCGGCCCTATACTCGCTGTCAAGGGTTCCGGTGAAATTCAGATTTGTAACCGAGGATTCTGACTATTCGGTTTCAAACATGCCCAATAGGCCATTCATATACTGGGGGGCGTGGTTCGCAGGGCTTTTCGTCCTGAACTGGGTAATCGACATGATCTATATCTTCAACGTCGGAGTCCCCATTCAAGGCATCGGGCCGGGATGGATAGACATGGTGGAAAAGTGGTTCTGATGCGGCTCACAGACTGCATGCTACTTCAGTTCCCACGCCAGCCCACTGGTCACGAAATGGCCACGGGGTGCGGTAAGGGCTGGTTGAACAGGTAGCCTTTTTCGTTGAAGGGGATGTCGTCGGGCTGGGTGTTGCCGTGTGCGTCTGTGGCGCGGGTCATCAGGGTGTGCTCGCCTGATTTGGCGTTCCATGTGAACTCGAAGCGCGCCCACGAGTACTGGACTTGCGGCTCAAGCACCGTGGCAGGATTCCATGTGCTGCCCGAATTGTCGCTCCACTCCACTGCAGTGATGCTGCCAGCAGGTGAGTGGGCGTAGCCATGTATGCGGTGCGAGCCTTCGGGCAATTCGGCGGGCCACGGCAGCGCTAGGGCGCTCTTGATATTCTGAGTTGTCACCACTTCGCCCTCTGCCTCGCCATCCGTCGGGTAGTCGTCGCCGATTAACACATAAGACGTCGTGTTGTTGCGGGTCCATAGTTGGTCTGACGAGACGATGATGCGGTTGAGCCACTTGATGCTTGAACTGCCCACCCATCCGGGCAACAGTGCCCGAAGGGGATAGCCGTGATCCTTGGGCAATAAGTCGCCGTTAAGCGCGTATGCCAAGAGCGTATCAGGGTGCATCGCCTTCTCGACCGGGACGACACGGCGAAAGCCGCCTTCAGGTGAATCGGTGTCCTGCCCAATCAGCAGCACGCTGACCGCGGCATCCGTGATGCCCGCGAGTGTCAGGACATCGCGGAGCGAGACGCCTGTCCATTCGCCGTTGCCGATCGCGCCGGTCATCCATTGCGTGCCTTGCGCCGCGCGTCCCTGTACGATGTCGAACATCGCACGGTGATTGCCAGCGCACTCCAGATAGGAGACGAGCGTGCGGCTGGGAAGATTTCGTATCTGGTCATATGACAGACCAAGCGGCTGAGTAATGGCATCGCCTTCAACCGAAAGTCGCCAATCGGACGGGTCTAAGTTCACGCTGACGGAGTTGTTTCGGACGAAGAACAGGTGGCGCGGCGTAATCAGACCCTGCATATTCTCAAGGCGTGCTTCGAGGCCCTTGTCATCGCGCCGGATAAACGGGGTCGGGTCTTTGAACCAGGAAGACTGCTCCCCCAAAGCCAGCGGTTGTACCTGATCCACGGATTGCGTAGGGGCACTGTCGGACATCGACAGGTTCCCGCAGGCGGCGAGCACTGCGGCCGCGCCTCCTGCGGAAAGCAACGCAAGGAATCTGCGACGGCTGATGCCGTGCGCCTTCGCGGATTTCCATAGACGGCGCGGTTCTGGTGAGTCCGTCATTTGCGCCATTTAATTCAATTAAAGATGCGGTTGCGACGGCTACCCAACTCGCTCGAAGATGGTCGCGACGCCCTGTCCGCCGCCGACGCACATGGTTACTAGGCCAAGCTCCTGATCGCGCAAGCCTATCTCTTCCATGAGCTTGACGGTCATGATTGCGCCGGTTGCGCCGACGGGATGGCCGAGGCTGATGCCGCTGCCATTCACGTTGGTCTTGTCCAAGTCCATGTCGAGTTCGCGCATGCAGTATATTGCCTGAGCAGCGAATGCTTCGTTCAGCTCGATAAGGTCGATGTCATCGATGTCCATGCCGGACTTGCTGAGCGCCTTGCGGACGGCGGGGACGGGGCCGGTGCCCATAATGGCAGGCTCTACGCCCGCGACGCCGCGTGTGTGCCAGCGAAGCTTGGGCTGGATTCCAAGCTCGGCGGCTTTGGTGGCCGACATTATGACGACTGCCGCCGCGCCGTCGTTGATGCTGGAGGCGTTGCCCGCCGTCACGCTGCCGCCCGGCTTGAAGACGGGGCGAAGGGTCGACAGACGCTCGAGCGTGGTGTCTGCGCGCGGTCCTTCGTCTTGCGTGACTACCACCGGGTCGCCGCGGCGCTGTGGGACGCTGACATCGATAATCTGCTCGCTGAAGCGTCCGTTCGAGATTGCCGCGACGGCGCGCTGGTGGCTGATAAGAGCAAGCTCATCCTGGTCTTCGCGGCTGACTTCGAAACGCTCTGCGACATTCTCCGCGGTCACGCCCATATGGTAGCGGTTGACGGGGCAGCCAAGCCCTTCGGTCAAGCCATCCCTCATGGTGGCGTCGCCCATTCGCAGACCGTCAAAGCGCGCCTCATATCCCAGCAGGAACGGAGACTGGCTCATATTCTCCATACCGCCTGCGATGGCGATGTCAACTTCGCCCGTGCGGACGAGCTGCGCTGCCATGTTGATGGCTTCAAGCCCGGACGAACACTGGCGATTGACGGCAATCGTTGGCGTTTCCTGCGGGATGCCTGCCTTGAGCGTGGATAGCCTTGCGGCGTAACCTGCTTCGGTCGCCTGCAGAGCATTGCCCATCACGACTTCCTCGACCTGCTCAGGGCTGATGCCTGCGCGTTCCAGCGCAGCCTTGATTGCCTCCGCGCCGAGGTCGGGTGCGGCAACGTCCTTGAACGCTCCTCCGAACCTGCCAACCGGAGTCCTTGCTCCGCTAACGATCACTGCGTCTTGTAGTTCCATATTGGTTCTCCTATTTGCTGCATGCCGGATGTCTAAATTGACTGTTCAGCGGGCATGTTTTCTATACTTACGTTGAAAATTGATTCCTTGCCCAGTTTGTCGGCTGCACTCAAGACTTCAAGTCCTACTATGTGGCCCTGTTCATCGAAGTCCACGGTGACGCCCTTTTCAACATCCCGCGCATCCACTGGAGTTGAATCTGTAAGCAATATATAGAGGGCGTCAGCTTCATTGTCGTATGAAATCTTCATTGTTGGACTCCGTTTCTATGGCCAGCGTCTATACTGCGGCGTGGTGTAACAGTGATTACAACGATTCGAGTCGCCTCTTCTACATATGTTACACGAATGACCTTGTCCGGAAGCACTTTCGTAGCGTTCAAGCGGTCGTCCTCATCTGGCTCGACTAGGTCAGGGGCTTCGAGTACAGATTCTACTTCTTCACATGTAATCCTATACTGCCTCATCCTATTCCGCGCGTGTCTAGTGAAATACAGAGGCATTACCATCTGCCCCCTACTCCGCCGTGCGCCCGCCGTCTATGACAACCTCGCTGCCGGTGACGAATGAGGACTCGTCGGATGCGAGGTATAGCACGCCGTAAGCGATTTCTTCAGGCCTGCCCGCTCGTCCAAGCGGCACATCCTCGGGCCTGCGCGCGTTTTCCGCCGTCAGGGATGACGCGAGCATATCGGTATCAACCGGGCCGGGATGCACGGAGTTCACGCGGATATTTTCGCCTGCGTACTGGATTGCCGCCGACTTGGTGAATATCCTGACCGCGCCCTTGGAGGCGTGGTAGGCGGTGTTGCGCCGGCTGCCGGTGATGCCCGCTCCCGACGAGATGTTGATGATGGAGCCGCCACCCGCCTTTCGCATCTCCGGGATGACGGTCTTTGCGCCGAGGAATGTGCCCTTGACGTTGATGTCCATCACTTCGTCCCAGATCTCTTCGGTAGTTTCGAGCAAACCTTGCGTTCTTAAGATCGCGGCGTTGTTGACGAGGATGTCCACTTTGCCGAAGCGCTCCACGGCGGCACTGACGGCGCTCTGCCAGCTGGATTCGTCTGTCACATCGAGAGCTACGAATAGAGCCTCTCCACCTGATTCGCCAATCTCTGAAACGACCTTCAGGCCTTCTTCCTCAAGCAGGTCGCCGATTACGACCCTTGCGCCCTCGCGCGCGAACATGCGAGCCTCGGCAGCGCCCATGCCACGCGAGCCGCCGCTTATGATCGCAACCTTGCCTTCTAGTCTCATAGCGCCTCCATTCTGATAAGCGGGAGTGATACGGCAAACGGTATCACCGCCCTATTGTGCAGTCAACTTGGCCCGAAATGACCTTATAGGCATAGATGGATTGTTGCCGTCTGGTTTATACTCTTTGCGGGAGGATAGGATGAGCATGGCATACACAATCTACTTCGCAGGCGAACTTTTCGACCACAAGCACCTTATCGGCAATGCGATCCTCGCATCGCACATCGAACATCTCTCTGAGGGAAGATATCAGTGCGTGCTGCCGCAGGACCTTGAGCAGACCGGCTACCGCTCCGTTGACATTCGCAACCAGGACCTCATCGGGGTGGCAACATGCGATCTGGCGCTGTTCAACTTCGATGGGCCGGACCTGGACTCCGGCACGGTTGTGGAGTTCGTGTACGCCAAGTTGCTGGACATCCCGGCGGTGGTTCTACGCACCGACTTTCGCGGCGGCGGAGAACAGAAACCGGGGGGCGACGCCTGGAACCTGATGGCGTCGTTTTACCCGCGCACGCGCAATGTCACACTGAACGCCATGGCTTGGTACCAGGAGGCGTCCAGTGAGTCCGACACGGTTGCGGACGCCACAGCGCGCTACTGCGACAGGATGGCGAATGTGATAATCGAGGCATTAGACGCGGTGAGAGCGGAATCGCCCCACCTCGGCGCTGCGCCCGATGGCGTCGAGCATCTCTATCGGTGGGCGCTGCGCTTTCCGGGCAGCGGGCTTGCGGAACGAATAGCGGGCGACGGGTCTCTGGAGAACGCTGTCCATCAGCTCGTGAGCGATAAACTGGACAAGGGCCTCCTTGGGTGATGGCAGAGGCGAATAGGCGGGATTGAATTGAGGTTGGAGCGACTGTGACAGAACCATATACGATCTATTTCGCGGGTCAGCTTTTCGACCACAAGCATCTTGCGGGCAACGCGCTGCTGGCATCGCACATCGATAGCGACTCGCATGGTCGCTACCAGTGCATCCTGCCGCAGGACCTTGAGCAGAGAGGCATAGGCCCGATGGGGATACGAGACCAGGACCTGCGCGCGGTGGCGGAGTGCGACCTTGCGCTGTTCAATTTCGACGGCTCGGAAATACCACCGGGAGCGGTAGTGGAGTACATGTACGCCAAGATGCTGGACATTCCCTCGGTGATACTCCGCAGTGACTTTCGCGGCGGCGGCGATCAGGCCGGCGACGGAGACCCGTGGAACCTGATGGCGTCGTTCTACCCGCGCACTCGTATCCTGCATCTTGACGGTATGCAGTGGTACCAGGAATCGCTGGCGCAGGGTGGAGACGCAGCTCAGGTCTCGGCCCGCTTTCAGAAGCGTATTGCGGAAGAGGTTATCGCACTGCTTGACGAAGTGCGTGGCGATGCGTCCATCATGGAAGGAGGGCGCTCGGGTGTGGAGGGAGCCTACCGCTGGGCGCTGCGGCTAGCGGGAGGCGGGCTTGCCGGGCTGGTGGCAGGCGATGGCAGTCTAGATAGTTATGTAGAGGGAATGGTGTCGCGGAAATTCGAAAAGGGACTGTTAGGTTAGTGGTAGCATCTACTTACCGGAGTTAGAGAAGAGGCAAGGAAATATGACAGAACCGTGTACGATCTACTTCGCCGGGCCGCTATTCGACCACAAAATACTTCAGGGCAACGCGCTGCTGGCATGGCATATCGAGAGCGCCGCTAAAGGGCGATACCGCTGCGTCCTGCCGCAGGACCTGACACAACTCGGCGTGTCTTCAATCGAGATACGCGACCAGAATCTGCGCGCGCTTATGGAGAGTGACCTCGCGCTCTTCAACTTCGACGGCACGGACCTGGACTCGGGGACCGTCGCAGAGTACATGTACGCCAAGACTCTGGATATTCCCGCAGTGATATTGCGCACGGACTTCCGGCACGGCGGCGACCAAGAGCCGGAAGGGAATCCATGGAACATCATGGTCTCATTCTATCCGCGCACGCAAGTCTTGCATGTAGATGCCATGCAGCGTTACGCGGAGGCGTTGTCAGAGGACAGCGATCCTCAGGAAGTCTCTTCCCTCATTCAGCAGCGCATCGCTTCCGAGGTCATTGATCTTCTGGACGTTGTTCGCGGCGAATCTCCCGTTCTGGGAGGCGGGCGGAAAGGCGCGGAGAATACCTACCGCTGGGGCCTGCAACTTGCCGGAGGAAGCCTCCCGACATTTGTGTCACATTCAAGTTTTGTGAGTCGGATCGTTGATCGCAAGATCGAAAAGGGACTGCTGAACGCCGACTAAATCTCTCTGGCATCATCCTTCCGGACTTCAGCATGCGCGGGCAAAACAGAAAATGTCAATGGAACCTAGTCGCCTCGGTAACCGCGTCTCCCTCCCTGCTTCTCCAGGTATTGCCTGATCATCAGGGCTGCGGCTGCGCCCTCGCCTACCGCGCTGGCGACCTGTTTCGTGCTGCCTGCGCGCGCGTCACCCGCGGCGAAAATGCCCTCTACGCTCGTCTGCATATTGTCAAAGGTAAGCAGGAAGCCATAGTCGTCAAGCTCAACCAGATTGGACAAAAAGCCGGTGTTCGGGTCCAGTCCAATGAATACGAAGACCGCGCCGGGATGAAGTTCCTCGACTTCGCCGGTTGTGCTGTCTTTCGCGAGTACGCCGGAGAGCCTACTTTCGCCGCGAAACTCCTGTACTGAGGTGTTGAAGCGAATCTCCATCCCCGGGTGATTTGCCGCTTTATCCTGCAGGACCTGGCTCGCGCTGAGGGCGTCGCCCCTGACCAGAAGTGTGACCTTGCTGGCGAACTTCGTCAGGAACAGGCCCTCTTCGAGCGCGCTGTTGCCGCCCCCGATGATGACCATCTCTTCCCCTTTGTAGAAGGGGCCGTCACAGGTGGCGCAGAAGTGTATGCCCGCGCCTATGAAGTCCTCCTCGCCGCGCACATTCAATCTTCGATAGCGCGTGCCGACGGCAAGCAACAGCGCCATAGCGCCATACTCGTCGCCTGACTCGGTGACGACGGTGCGGTAGCCTCCGTCCGCACGTATTTCGGCGACCGTCTGAGCGGGCAGCGTCTCGGCGCCGAAGCGCTCCGCGTGGGCGCGCATGTCGTCAGCGAGGCGCGCGCCCTCCACGCCCTCCGGAAAGCCGAGATAGTTGTCTATGCGCTCGGTTACGCCCGCCTGACCGCCGATTGCGCTGCTCTCTATGACAAGCGTGTCTATGCCCTCTCGTGCAGCGTACAGCGCGGTTGAGAGCCCGGCGGGACCTCCCCCGACGACAATGAGATCGTAGAAGTCACGGCGCGCCTTGGGTTGGATGCCGAGCTTTGCTGCCAGCTCAGCGTTTGACGGCTCCACGAGCAGTGATCCGTCCTCGAAGATGATGGTAGGGATAATCTGCTTGCCGTCGTTGACCCGCTGCACATAGGCGCGCGCGTCTTCGTTCAGGTCTATATCTACCCAGTCGTATCGAACGCGCTGTTCGCCGAGAAATTGCTTCGCGCGCGTGCAATCCGGGCACCACGGCGCGCCATATACGGTGATGTTCGCGTCACCCATCATTTCACCTCCATATCACCTTAGTTTCCCGCTTCTATATTCAACATAGCATAAGTGAGAGGAGTTGCCCTCCGTGCAATTGGCTGAGGGGAATGATCGCGCCTGCCAGCACGAATTGGAAGCCATTCTGCCGTTTATTAAACCCAAAAAGCGGTTGACGCGATGCGCCATTATTCCCAATAATTGGACATATCTTTGACATTTCTAAGTAAATTACCAAATTATGCTATCCTTCAATTAGGTGATACTGCTGATAGCATCACTTTGACCCTGTCGGCGGCAATCCGCTGCCGACTAAGGAGCAACAATGAAGTTGAAAATAATTGCAGCCCTCGCCCTGACGATATCCTTGGCGGCGTTCCTTGTGGCCTGTGGCGACAGCAGTAGCGAGCCGGAACTGCCGGTGACGGCACAGAACCAGGTAACGCCTGCGGCTCCCGCGGCACCGACAGCCGTGCCGCCTACTAATACACCTGTTCCGCCGACGGCAACGCCTGTTCCGCCGACGAATACTCCCGTTCCGCCGACGAATACGCCGGTGCCGACGGCGACACCCGTTCCACCTACGGCAACCCCAGAACCAACAAGCACGCCAGTTCCACCTACGAATACGCCCGTGCCGACAGAAACACCAGTACCACCGACGAACACGCCGGTGCCGACAAATACCCCGATCCCGCCGACTCCCACTCCGGAGCCGACTGCGACGCCTGAACCGACGGCAACGCCGGTTCCGCCAACGGCCACGCCGACGAATACTCCGATCCCGCCATGCACCGTACTCGCACCGGGGGCAGACCTGCGGAAATGCCAATTCGAAGGGAAGAATTTCAGAGAACTCAATCTCACTGGTGCAGACTTTTCTGGGTCTAACCTTGCCGGCGCAGTTTTCGTAGAAGCAATCCTGATAGACGTAAACCTTTCAGGGGCGAACTTAACCGGCGCAAACTTCGAACTGGCGGACCTAAGCGGAGCTGACCTCACCAACGCTGATGCCCGCCACGCGAAGTTCAGGGAAGCCATACTTGATGGAGCGACGGTGACAGCCACACAGTTCAGGTCAGGTAACAGGAACGATGACAACGCTATGTTCCGTGGTACCATATTGACTAACATCGTCTTCGATCCCGCAGTAAAGCTTATATCTATGGGATTCATTAACGCAGACCTGTCAAATTCAAAGCTCATAGATGTGGATCTCGACAGCGCGGACCTTAGGAACGCGATTGTCCTCAAGACGGACTTCAGCGGTGCCAATCTCGGGGATGCAAGATTGAGGAGCCTTAAGCTGAACTGGGCCATTGTGAATTCTAGAACTGACTTTGAAGGGGCAGACCTCAGCAAAGCTGATCTATCGGAAATGGAATTGTCGAACGTGGACTTTGAGGATGCGAATCTATCGGGGGCAGACCTTTCAGAAGGTAGATTTGAAGATGCGAAATGGGATAATGTTGACCTTACTGACGCGAATTTGACCGACGCTGAATTTATAGATGTCGACTTCAATGATGCCGATTTCAATGACGCGGATCTGGAGGATGCCGAATTCGACGACTGCGACTTAGAAGGGGCACAAAATATGGACAGGGCGCAGCACATTCAGACAGTAGATTGGGAAGATACCGTATGCCCCGATGGTAAGACAAGTGATGAATGCTATATAGAGGACCGTCTTACACCCCAGTAAACACAGTCAACCCGGTAGTGGGAAAATCGACGCACGCGAACTGGTAAATGTTCGGCGGCTGGGCGATTGTTGTTCAGCCGCCGTTATGCGTTTATGACCTGCTGGAAGGTGCTGCCGATTTCGCCGGGGCCGGGGACGATGGCGACGCCTGCTGCAGAGAGCGCCTTTTCCTTTTCTTCGGCGCGGGCGGCCATACCGGTTATGACGGCGCCCGCATGTCCCATGCGTTTCCCTGGCGGCGCACTGCGTCCAGCTATGAAGGCGGCCATTGGCTTATTGAATTCGCTGCTGATGTACTCGGCGGCTTCCTGCTCCCTGGTGCCGCCGATCTCGCCGATCATCACGACGCCGTCTGTCTCGTCGTCTTCGTTGAACATCTTCAGGATGTCCACGAAGGAGGAGCCGTTCACCGGATCTCCTCCGATGCCTACGCACGATGACTGGCCTATGCCGAGATCGGTGAGCTGGCTGACGGCTTCGTAGGTTAGCGTGCCGCTACGGGACACGACGCCTATCCTGCCAGGTGCGTGGATGTTTCCGGGCATGATGCCTACTTTGACATTGGCGCCGGGCGTTATCATTCCGGGGCAGTTGGGGCCGATGAGCGTTACGGGCTTGTCGCGGATGTAGCGCTTGACGGCGATGGTGTCCATAATCGGGATGCCCTCGGTGATGCAGGCGATGGTCGGGATGCCGGCGTCAACCGACTCCACGATGGCGTCTGCGGCGAAGGGCGGCGGTACGAATATGAGCGCGCAGTTCGCCTGGGTCTCGTCCACCGCCTGCCTCACCGTGTTGAACACGGGGACATCGTCGTCGAAGACCTGTCCGCCGCGCCCGGGCGTTACGCCGGCGACAAGGTTGGCTCCGTATTCGCGACAGCGCAGGGCGTGGAAGCTGCCTTCTCTGCCGGTGATGCCCTGCACCATCAGTCGCGTATTTTTGTCAACAAGAATTCCCATGAATTGGAAGGGTCCTTTCGGTTTATCGCATTTCGTAGGCTGATCTTAGCCAGACTGCCAGACGTCAACATCAATCCTGAGTTTGTCCGACGCCGACCATCCAGTTGATGCCGTACTTGTCGGTGCAGGTTCCGAAGTAGTCTCCCCAGAACATGTCCATCATAGGCATCGTGACCTTACCGCCATCTGACAGACCGGCGAAGACCCTGTCCGCATCTTCCTTGCTTTCCGGGCTGACGCTTACCTGCACATTGCTGCCTGTAACGGGTGCCGCTCCAAAGGCAGCCGGCACATCACTTCCCATCAGCACGCTATCCCCTATCGGGAGAGAGACGTGCATGATGTTGTCCATCTCTTCTTCGTTCACACCCATGCCAGGGGGTCCGTCACGAAAAGTCTGAACAATTTCGAAGTCTCCGCCGAACACGGAGCGATAGTGATCGAATGCCTCGCGGCACTTGCCATCAAAGTTCAGGTAAGGGTTCAGCATCTATTCTCCTAAGTGATTGAATTGCAGCTATTGACTAGATAAGGTTACACAGCCGCCCCGACAGGTTGTCAAGGGGCGGCTGCTGTGTTCGGGAGTTAAATCCCAGTTATGCCGGCGTTTGAGATTGTCGCCTATGGCAGGTACTGGTCGATGCCGACTGTGGACGCGCCCTCACCGGTGGGCATCACCAGAGTCTTGGCACGGTCAGCGCCGACTACGACTATGAACCATCGGTCGACATTCTCAAGCAGAGGCACCTCGATGTTCAGCCGCTCTTCCTCGGTCCTGTCCTTCAGCCATTGCCACTGCTGTCCGACGCGGGCGTCATCAATAGGCATGTAGTGGCTCAGTTTGCCCAGGCTCATGTTGGCGTGGTGGTGAATGAACTGCTTCGCCTCCTGCTTTGAGTAGCCTTCGCCACCGACAGGCCGTGCAACATCGGGCGGCATGAATATGAGGCGCTCGTTAGTATGGCGCGCTCCCATTCCACGGGTGCCGAATGTGCTACCGTAGGCAATCGTCTTGAGCAGGTCGTCGGCTGCGGTGTTGCCCTGGTCCTGCACATCGAGTTCGCCGTCGGTTATGAATACGCTGACCGCGCTCTCGTCCGCGCGGAAGCCCTGATTCACATGGAATGGCTCCCACGGGCTCATGTCTTCGTTCTCCGCGATGCAGTGGACGAACTTGCGGGTTGTGCCGATGGTGTCCATGTCCATCTGCCCGGGATACCAGTAGCCGAGATTGCGGAGGCACAGCGAGAACGCTCGCCCTATGGTGATGTTGACCTCGTTGTCGCGGCCCGGCCCGAGGCCTGAGCGCGGGTTGATGCCGAGTTCCTTTGCTATGGGCCCATTGACGACCAGCATAGGTGCATGCGGGCTGGTGGACATCAGCAGCGATTTGCCGCCGTGTTCACCGACTTCTGACAGTGCCTTGACTGCGGCGATGATGACCGGCATCTGCTCAGGCTTCGCGCCCGCCATCGCCGCGTTGATGGCAATCTTCTCAACGGTCGCCAGCCCGAATCCGGGCGGCATATCGCAAACCAGGTCATAGCGACCCAGCCCTGTGCCTTCCACGAGCTCGGCGACTGCTTCTTCGGTCGGAGGATGCAGAACCATCGCGTCGCCCCAGTCGCGCATCAGCCACTGTTCGTTCATCCTGAGGATGGCGTCCCAGCGGTCTTCTCCTTCGAAGCGCTCGACGGCAGTGGCTTCATCGCGCTCTCGACGACCGTGAGCCTTGTCAACGGTCAACACCTCTACGATGTCGTCGATGACTGCTTCAGTCTGGCTGACGCACAGATCAGGCGCGAGGTTGCGGTATATGCGAGGCACAATGACGAACTGCAGGTCCGGCATCGCGAAGGCGCGCGAACTTGCAATGGCGTCCTCTTCAAAACGTCCGGATACGATTGGAATGGCGGGCTTGCCCGTCTTCTCAATCTCGATCATGTCGTGGACCATCCACGACGCGCACGTCCCTCAATCAGCTGTGGCGCCGATGACGACGTCACACTCCTTTGCTGCCTGCTGTACTATGGGTGGCGGCGCGGGGTAGTTGCCGCCGGTGTAGAAGTTGACCTTCACATTGCTGAAGCGCTCCTGCAGCATTTCGCCGGCGCGGTTCAGAGCAAGGTCCCCCCCGTGCGTGCCAGACCAGAGAAGCCCGACAGTCTTGTTGTCCAGCGATTGCGGACGCTCACTAATGGTCAGCGAGTTTATCAGGCCTCGCTGCTGGCCGATTGGGTTTAGGACTTCAAGCAGGTGCATTTCAGCCTCCTTTGCCATGCGTTGGAACGGCTCCCGTCCCGTGCTTTCTTCTCGCAATTATGCAAGAAGCACCTTAAATTGCCAAGTTCTAGCCTGAAGTTGCCGCCCGTATCGCCTCAGCCGCGCCGCTCAGGTCGTCCACGAGGGTTACATCGAGGCTTGATTCCGAGAGGATGCGGCGTCCTTCGTCGGCGTTCGTGCCGAGCATGCGCACGACCATCGGACGGATGGCATGCGGGGCGCCCTCCGCTGCCATCAGGAATCCGCGCGCAGCCACATCACAGCGCAGGATGCCGCCGAATATGTTCACCAGAACCAGTTCGACGGACTTATCGGACAGCACAATGTTGAGAGCCTCGGCGACCTTGTCCTCGTCCGCGCCGCCGCCGATGTCCAGGAAGTTGGCAGGCTTCGCGCCGCCAGACAGCACGACATCCATCGTCGCCATCGCCAAGCCCGCGCCGTTGACGATGCATCCTACGCTACCGTCTAGCTTCACATAGTTGATGTCGTACTTGCGCGCCTCTACCTCGCCTGCGTCCTCCTGTTCCGCGTCGTAGAACTCATCGAGGTCCTTGTGGCGGAACATTGCATCGTCATCGAAATTGAGCTTGGCGTCAACTGCGAGGACACGCCCGTCGCCGGTGATGACAAGCGGGTTGATTTCCGCGAGCGAGCAGTCATTCTCCTGGAAGGCGCGGCACAGGTTTTCGATAAGCGTTGCCACCGGACGGATAAGCGAGCCGTCAAGGTTCAGTCCGTAGGCGAGTCCCCTCCCCTGGAATGGCTGAAAGCCGAGAACGGGGTCAACGACGGCACGAAGGATTTTCTCCGGGGTGGCATCGGCTACTTCTTCGATCTCCATTCCGCCGGCCTCACTAGCAAGGACAACGATGCCCTCGGCGGCTCCATCAATGACTACGCCAAGATACAGCTCATTGGCGACATCTATCGCCTCCTCGACCAGAACCTTTCGTATGGGCACACCTTCAGGACCCGTCTGAAATGTAACGAGGTTGGTGCCGAGGATAGAATCGGCGAACTCTGCCGCGTCTTCGGATGAAGAGACGAGCTTAATCCCTCCCGCCTTGCCGCGTCCACCGGCATGCACCTGCGCCTTGACGACAGCATTGCCTCCCAGAGATTCGACCAGTTTCGCGGCTTCATCCGGCGTGGATGCGACGCCACCCTTGGGAACGGGTACGCCGTACCTGCTCAGAATCTCCTTCGCCTGATACTCGTGAATCTTCATCTACTGCTTCTCCGTATTGCCGTCATTGTCGAAGGTGGTATGGTGGAATCGTATGCGTAGCTGGCGGAGGGGACAGGATTCGAACCTGCGGTAGCTTTCACTACTCCTGTTTTCAAGACAGGTGCCTTCGGCCGCTCGGCCACCCCTCCGCAGATGCGCACGGTCGAGCCGATTCCGCAAGCGCAATTATAGCGCAATTGGCGGGGAGCCTGCTTGTAAAGTTGATACACGCTTGGAGTTCTGCGAAACTTGGAGAGACTGTACCAGAGATTCAGATTGTTGAAAGGGTTTTAAGTAAAGTGACCATGCAGCATGCTTCAAAGTTCGCTGAGAATCTGGTCAACAGGCCGGCATTCGATTACAGCATCATCGGTTTCATAATAGCGACCGGTGTTCTGTTAGGCCTCGGGACATTTCCGGTTCTGGAGCGCCAGTTCGGCGATCAGATACACTGGGCGAACCAGTTCATACTCGGCATATTCGTGATCGAGGCGTTGTTGAAGATGCTCGCCAAGGCGCCGAGAGTGGACGATTACTTCCGCGATGGCTGGAATGTTTTCGATTTTCTTGTGATTGCGCTCGCGCTCATTCCGGCGACGGGCGACTACGCGATGATCGCCCGGTTGGCCCGGTTACTCCGCGTTCTCCGGCTGATCTCAGCCGTCCGCGAATTGCGGCTTATCGTGGCGGCTCTTATGCGTTCCATACCGAGCGTGGGGCATGTCATCCTGCTGATGAGCATTATCGTCTATATCTACGCGATTATCGGCTATCAGCTCTTCCACGAGCACGACCCAATGCACTGGCGAAGCCTGGGTATATCGGTGCTGACGCTGTTCAATATTATTACGCTTGAAGGCTGGACGATTGTCATGGACAACGCCATGCAATTGCACTCGTGGGCGTGGGTCTATTTCGTCAGCTACGTTGTGGTCGGAACTTTCGTGGTCATTAACCTGTTTATCGCCATAATCATCAACAACCTGGACGAAGCCAAGGCTGAACGGCTGAGAGAATTAGAACCACCGGTGTCAAGAGAGGAACTGCTGCGCGAACTCAGAACAACGCAGGATGCCCTGCACCGCCTTGAGGCGCGCCTGGTAGACAGCACGACCGAAGGCACAGAGGGTGACGACGAAAGCGATGGGGATAGGCGCTAATCATGCGCATCTGACTTGGTCAGGGGTGCGAAGCAGACATCAGCTTTCTATGATTCCGAGGCGGATTGCAGTGCGACGTCGTCAGCGAAAGGCTTGGAATATTCGTCTGAGCCGACAAGGCCGATTTGCCCCCTGCCGTACACTGCTTGCTTTGCGCCGTCCATCACCTCGTCGGCATAGCGGGCATACCAGCTTTCCAGTTCCTCGCGCAGCGCATCAACTCTGCCTGCATACGCCGGGTCGTCAACTATGTTGGCGGTCTCCATCGGGTCGCCTCCCAGATCGTACAACTCATTAGGACCGTCGGGATAGCGATGCACGTACTTCCAGCTTCGCGTGCGAATCATGCGCGTGGGGCCGTACTCGTCGAACACGAACACCGGCGTGCTGTCGCCGAGCGATTCGCCGCGCAGCACGGGTGAAAAGTCGCGGCCGGGCAATCCATCGGCGTGCGGGTTGTCCACGCCAGTATAGCCGAGAAGCGTGGGCATCACATCGTACTGGCTCAGCAGGCGGTCGCACACGAGGTCCTGCGGCACGCTGCCGGGCATGGACGCAAGCGAAGGGATTTTGACGGCAGTATCGTACATATTCGGCGGATAAGTTCCGTTGCCCTTTCCCCAGATGCCGTGATGTCCCATGCTCATGCCATTGTCCGCCATGAACATGATGAGCGTGGATTCGCGCAGCCCGTTCGCCTCAAGCCAGTCCAGCATCCTGCCGATGTTGCGGTCCATCTCGGTGACCGCGGCGAAGTAGCCGCTCAGGGCGATCCTGCGATTTTCAGGAGTATCACCGACCGTTGCCGCAGTTGGCTCCTTGGCGAGCTGGTTGGGGTGCATCGGTTCATCAGGCACCGAGTCGAAGGCGCAGTTGTTGTGGAAGTCGTCGAACACGGCTTCCGGATGCTCGTCCCTGCCCCAGGGAGCATGCGGCGCGGTGTAATGCACATTCAGTGAGAATGGCGTGTCGGATCCGAGTTGCGAGTCCAGAAATCCCAGCGCGTTGTCTGTTATGACATCGGAGACATATTCGTCGGGCTGGTACCGCTCGCCGTTCAGTATCATCGGCGCTTCGTAGTAGTGCCCTCCACCGGCGGCATGCACATTCCAGAACGAGAATCCGGCGCGCTGCAGTGCCGCATGCCCGATGTGCCACTTGCCGCTGAGACCGCATTCGTAGCCATCTTCGGCAAGAAGCTCGACATAGGTAGGCTGTCCCTGGAGGTAGTCGATCTCCAAGCCGTCACCGGGCAGGAAGGCGGCATTTCCCGCACGCAGGAAGTCCTGAACGCCGTGCTGCGACGGAATGCGGCCCGTGAGAATTGACGCGCGCGCAGGCGAGCAAACGGGTGAGGCGCAGAAGAAGTTATCGAAGCGAATACCCGAAGCGGAGAGCCTATCAAGGTTTGGCGTTACCATCTCTTCGTTGCCTGCGCAGCGCATCGCCCATGCTCCCTGATCGTCGCTCAGGATGAAGAGGATGTTAGGACGTGCGGGATTTTTACTTGCCATCGAGATCGCTCCTCAGTTTTGATTTCAGAATATCTTCTTAGGCCTCGGCGGGGAAGGCCAGTATTGTCAGGTCGCTGAATTCCTTGCCCTCGTCCGCCAGGGACGCAAGCGTGTACTCGCTGATACTCTCATCCGGCAGGGAAAGGCGTTGCAGCGCCCACAGCGGCGTATCGGCTGCGATGGAACTCTCAAGAAGCCGTGCCGCGATGTCGGCGGGCATCAGGTCGAATGGACGAGGCAGGACAATGAGGTTGCGCTTTCGGCGCTTCAGCGCGTCGGTGAGTTCACGCATTCCTTCTTCGTGGCCGTCCCGAGCATGCAGCGTGATGAACATTGAGGTCTCCATCGTGAAGCCGAGGCGAGCGCACGCTAGCTGCACGGAGCTTATGCCAGGTATGAGTTCCACTTCGGCGCGCCGCCGCACCCGGTCAAGCAGTTCCTTGGACGAAAAGTTCAGGTCGCCCCACGCGCATACCACGCATTTCTTGCCAGATTCGGCGTGCGCTGCGAGTGCTTCAAGAACATCCTCCTGATCGCGATAGCGCATCGGCATGGCCTCGCCCGCAATCCAGCGTCGCACGGGACCAAGCACCGTCTCGAATCCGGCGACATAGTCCGCGCTGCGAATTACCTCCCGAGCCTTCAGAGTAAGAAGGTCAGGGTCTCCCGGCCCCACACCCACTATGGTTATCGCTGCCACAGAGTTGCCTCCTCCTGTTTGCCGGACGTTTCGATTGTAGTTACGCCGCCGCCCACTATACGCCGATTATATATTCTCTCTATGCCGAACAGACTCTCCCACGCCCGCGACACCGCGTTCTCGGCGAGCGCGTTATCATCCTCGAAGAGCATGCCCAGCACGGTACCGCTGTGCGCCGCGTTTACACCCACCGCACCGACATCATCCGCGAGGCGCATCACGGTTTCAAGCTGAGGCTTATACAGCAGTTGCTGGTTGGCAATCGCGCTGCGCGTCGCACCCGCGCCGATGTCCTCCGCACTACCGCTTCGTATTCCTTGTTCCACAAGGCGCAGCGCCTCTTCAAAGTCGGTCCGCAAACGATTCAGCGCGCCGTCCCTGTTCACTCCGTTGAATGCGAGCGTATCAACATCGCCTCCAAAGTCGAGCACTACGACTCTCATTGGCGGAGGCGACCCCAGTGTCTTTGCGATATTGCCTTGCTTGTGGTCGAGCATCGCGATGCCCGGCAGCATAATGCCGTCGCTCGGCTCAACCTGCAAGGCTAACCGGGCAATTTCGGTGGGCGATTTGTCAACATCCGTCCCTAGTGCGGCTGCGGTGGCGGCGATTGCAGCAGACACATCGGCTGTGCTGCTTGCCATGCCCTTGCCGCGCGGGAGAGGGCTTGACAGGCTCAGTTGCGCGTCCAGATCGTCCCTACCGAAGAGAGACAGCGTCAGTGACACCGCCTGTCGTGACTTTGGAGCGTCCACGGGGGCGTTCACACGACCGCTGCCGGGCGTTACGGCAACGGTCGCTGACGAGTACAAGTCAATGGGACAACTCACCAGGAAATAGTCGCCGTGCAACATTCCCTGCACAAGTTCGCCGCAACTTCCGGGAGCGCGTGCCGTTGCCTTGCCTATGATGTCCGCACGATGTGCCATTCGCTATTCCGCTGTCAGATCGCTGATGTGGTGTGCGCCGAGCGCCTTCACTTCCAGTGCAAGCCCAGCTGCCATAAGATACACCTTGTCGGCGCGGGATGCTATAAGCGAGTTCACGCGCCCCAGCGCATCGCGGTATGCGCGACCCAGCGACGATGACGGCACGATGCCCAGTCCGACTTCATTGGTAACGACGATCCACCGGGCAGACGAAACATCGCAGACTTCCAGCAGGTCAGTTGCCGCGCCAATGATTCTGGCTTCGGCGTCGAGTTTGCCTTCGTGGAACAGAAGCAGGTTGCTGACCCACATCGTCAAGCAGTCAACGACAACCGTGTCGTACATGGGAGCATCGTGGATCATCTTGTCACGGATTGCATCTGCCAGACTGCGTGGCTCTTCAAGTGTGTCCCATTCGTCGGGACGGCTGCTCTGGTGCGCTGCGATCCGGCGCGCCATGTCATCGTCCAATGCCTCGGCCGTGGCAACGAATAGGACTCGATTGCCCTGCTTCGCCAGATTCTCGGCGAATGAACTCTTTCCTGAGCGCGCGCCGCCGGTTATGAGGGTGAGTTCGTGGTTCATGTTTAGAGTCACTCCAAAGGCGCAATTCTGCCCGGCGACTCATGACGCTGCGCACGCTCCCAAGCCTCTCTAAGTTCGTCTTGATGAATCCTTGCCCATCGAATTACAAGGCGATGCTCGCGTCTCGGCAGTCGTCCTTCTACTACGAGAGTATTAATATCAATGACAGCTTCATATTCACCGTGCAGAGCGTGGAAATGAGGCGGATTATGGTCGCGGAAATTTATGTAGATGACAATGCCGTAGAATCTACAGAGTTCAGGCATTACTACTCGGCGCGAATGACTTCAAGTTTGGGAACACTTCTTCAACGGACTTACCTGTGAGTTCCATGTACAACGCGTCGGGGCAAATGTCCAATTCATCGTTCCAAGCTACAGTTCTATGTGCGCTTATATGAACCTTTTCGAAAAATCCTGTTTCGTCCCACGCCCAGTTTCATGTGCCGCTTCATTGACCCTTTTCGAAAACCCCTGTTCCGCCCCCCCCCTTGACCCCCCCTTTCCCTGCCATATCTGACAGGTCAACCTCGCCGCGCACACCGTCGCTGTACTCGATCCATATTCGGTAACCCGGCAAAGCCCTTACCTGCACTGGCTGAAGCATCCCGCACCTTCCTTAAAACCGACCAGCGGCTGATGAATTTACATGCCTACCATAGCATATACTGTATTCATATCCACGCTCTCTCGCACCAGGTCTGCCAGCTTGTCGTACTCGGCGTCCAGATCGAGTATTGCGCCTTGCGGCAGGCCAATACCCTTACGCTTGGCAAGGTTGGTTAGCAAGGCATGACGCAGGTTGTGGTTGTGGAACAGGCCGTGCATATATGTGCCCAAAGTGATTCCGTCCGCGTCTATCGCCCCGTCCGGCGAATCTACGGCACTGCCGGAACGTTCCGTGACGCGAAACGCTGCTTCTGACCCGCCCTCAGACTGTCCCATGTGTATCTCGTATCCGGTGATTATGCCGTCGCTGTTGCCCGCAAGTAGTCCCCTGCGCGACGATACCCTGCCTCGAACCTGATGCGTCGTCTTGGTCGCGGCAAAGGTGGTAGTGAGCGGGAGCAGCCCCAAGCCTTGTGACTCCGGGCTGGCGGATTCCACGCCGTGGGGGTCGAGGATGCGCTCGCCTAGCATCTGGTATCCGCCGCATATGCCAATGATGGGCGTACCTTTGCGCCGCCGCGCGGTCACCGCTTCGGCAATGCCGCTATCGCGCATCCACTGAAGGTCTGCTACCGTCGTTTTGGAGCCGGGCAGGACTACCAGATCGGGTGCCCCCAGGTCAATCGCACTGCTGACATATCTCAGCCTCACTCGGGCCTCACGCATTAGCGGGTCGAAGTCATCGAAGTTGGCGATGCGCGGAAATCGGACCACCGCGATGTCAAGATACTCATCGGATTCGGGGTGCTGCTGAAATATGGCCGGCTCCAGTCCGAGCGAGTCTTCCTCCGGTATATGGATGTCATCGAACCAAGGAATGACTCCCGCGACGCCTACGCCTGTGCGCTCAAGCAGCATGTCAAAGCCGGAGTCGAGCAGCGACGAGTCTCCGCGAAACTTGTTGATGATGAACGTTTTTACCAGCTCCTGCTCTTCGGGTTCGAGCAACACCATCGTACCAACCAGGGAGGCGAATACGCCGCCGCGATCGATGTCGCCTACGATGATGACAGGGGCGTTTGCGTAGCGCGCCACCCGCATGTTCACTATCTCGTGCTCTTTCAGATTGATCTCAGCGGGGCTGCCCGCGCCTTCAATGACCACGATGTCGTACTGCGACCGCAGCGCATCAAGCGCCCGCGTTACGAGCGGCCATAGGCTCAGCTTCATCTCGTAGTATTCACGGGCGGATGCGACGGCGACCGGCTTGCCCATCACTACAACCTGAGATTTGCGGTTGCCTTCGGGCTTGAGCAGGATGGGATTCATCTCGACTGTGGGCGCAATTCTCGCTGCTTCTGCCTGAACCGCCTGCGCCCTGCCGAATTCTCCGCCGTCCGGCGTAACGAACGAGTTCAGGGACATGTTTTGCGCCTTAAACGGTGCAACTCGCAGTCCGTCTTGTGCGAAGATACGGCACAGCGCCGTCGCCATCAGGGACTTGCCTGCGTGCGAGGTGGTCCCCTGTACCATCAGCACCTTGCCTTGAGACCTACCCTCCTGCGGCGAACTCATTGATGACATCTCCTAGGTGGCTCGTGTCGTTCAGCAGTTCGAGCGCGGCGCCACTAGCTCCGCTGTCGTCGTCACGGAATGTATTGATCACGGTGACGCTGCAGTTCGATAGCCGCAAGCGCCACATGTATTCAGCGGGCATATCCATCAGCGAGGTGATAAGCCCTCGCAGCGAACCGCCGTGTCCAACGACGAGAATGTTGCCTTCGCTATCGGCGTGTGTTGCGAGCAGTTCCTTAGCTGCGGACTGCATTCGGATATAGAGGTCATTGTCGCTCTCGCCGCCAGGTGGCGCGAAATCCACATCCTCATCGAATAGCCGCCTGAACATGGTCGGGTGGTTTCGCTCAACCTCCTCAAAGGTCATGCCTTCCCACTCACCGAACGCCTTCTCACGCAGCGACTTCATCTTGACCAGAGGCAGGTCCCTGCCTGCCATTATCGCCTCAGCGGTACTTACCACGCGCTGCAAGTCACTCGAATACGCCGCCTCGAACTCCAGGGGCATCAGCCGTGTTCCGGTGAGCGCTGCCTGAGCCCGTCCCCTAGCATTCAGCGGCGTGTCCGACTGTCCCTGTGCCCTTCCCTCGTCGTTCCAGGGCGTTTCACCGTGTCTTACCAGAAACCACCTGCTATTCATTTCCATGCTCCAGTATCTCGCGCAATGCGGCGACAAGCCGCCTGCAATCGTCTATTGTTCTGATGCCAATCCTGATGTGCTTGGGCAGCCCGAACGAGGCGCAGTCCCGCACACCAATGTGATGCCGCTTCAAGAGCGTTTGCCGCAACGCCCTCGCGTCGCCCACCTTGACCAGCACGAAGTTGGCAGCCGAGGGCGTATCTCGAATGCCCAGTGCATCCAACTCGCCGATGAGATAACGCTTTGCAGCCTCCACAGCCTTGCGCCCGTCCTCCACATGTTCAGGATCGGCGAGCGCCGCGATTCCCGCAGATTGCGCGGGCGAGTTCACGCTCCAGCTATGCTGCTGCGCCCTTATGCGTTCCACCACACCGGGCGGCGCAAGCATATAGCCAAGCCGCAGCGCGGTCAATGCGTAGTCCTTCGTCATCGAACGCATTAGTGCGACATTGCCCAAGTCAAGCAAGGGCAGCGAGTTCCACGGCGCATCGACGAATGGCAGGTACGCCTCATCTAGCAGCAACAGTGAGTCCTTGGGTAGGGCGCGCGCTATCTGCCGGACATCTTCTTCGGTCAGATAATGCCCCGTGGGGTTGTTTGGGTTGCACAGGAACACCAGCGATGGTGACTGCTCTGCAATAAGCTTTGTAGCGTCTGCGATGTTCCACCTGAAACCGTCATCTTCGGCCGCGACTATGCTGACAACCTGCGCGGCCTGCATATCGCAGGCGGCCTTGAACTCTCCGAAAGTCGGCGCAAATATGACGGCCCTATCGCCGCTGCCAAGAAATGCGCGAGCCGTGAGATGTATAAGTTCGGTGGACCCGTTCCCAACCAGAATCTTGTCTGTCGAAACTCCGATCTGCTCTGCCAGAGCATCGCGAAGCGCGGTGCATTCGGTATCCGGATAAGCCGTCAGATCGACGCAGTTCATCGCTTGATTGACGCCGTGCGGTGCGCCCAGCGGATTGATGCTCGCGCTGAAGTCAAGCACATCCTCAGGGCGCAGTCCCAAGGAGCGCAGTTCGGCGATGTTTGTGCCGCCATGTACGGGACGTGCCACAACAATCCTTTAGTTCTCTATGAGCAGATAGATTCCTCTGAGTTCTCTCAGCAATTCTATGTTAGTGCATTTATTTCAGGATGCCCACATACCCAACACCGCAATCGCCCCCACCGTCAATACGACGCCCAGTGCCGCCACCACATACATCAGCCGCACCGCCCTGCCGATGTCCACCGCCGCAGGTTCACCATACTCCCCGCCGATGCGGTAATGTCCCGGCTTCTCCAGCGCGACGCCGAGCAGTCCGGCAGCAGCCGCGATGGTCCAGCCGGCGTTTGGACTTGCGGTGAGGCGATGCTCGCGCAGAGCGGTACGCCAGCCCTGCCCTACCCGACATCCCGACACTGTGCCTGCTAACAGGAGCAGCCCGGCCGATATGCGTGCCGGAATCAAGTTAAGCAGATCGTCCAAGCGTGCCGACGCCTTGCCCAGATACTCGTACCTGCCACGATAGCCTATCATGCTGTCCAGCGTATTGACGGCGCGGTAGGCGAATGCTCCGGGCAAGCCAAGCAAGCCGAACGCGAGCCATGGGGCGATGAAGCTGTCGGTCGTGTTTTCCGCAACTGACTCAATCGCGGCGGCGGCAACGAGCGGCTCAGATAGTTCCGTCGCATCTCGGCTGACTAGGCCACGCAGGTTGTGTCGCGCCATATAAATGTCGGCGCCCTCAATGCTTCGCTGCGTCTCGCGTGCTGCTGCCGCCAATCCGCGCACGGCGAAGGTCGTCTTCAGCAGGGCTGCCGCGCCTATCAGAAACGGAATGTCCCCCAGTGCGTAGAGGACGATTGCAGCCAGCCAAACGATGGCGGCGAACAGCAAGGGCACCGCAACCGCCAAAACCACGCCGAGCAGAAACGCTAAGGTATTGCTCATTCCCGTCGCAAAACGCTCAGAGACGGAAATCAGTTTGCCCATAAGAACTACTGGATGAACCGCATTCGGCGGCTCCGGCAGCAGGAGGTCCAGGACAAAGGCAATGAGCAGCACACCCACGTTGATGTACCATTCGGGATGCCAAGGGAGCCACCAGGTCATCGCAGGCTCGACCATAGCATTTCAAGCAGCGGTGAGTAAATGGCGAAGGGCGACGACACAGTAAGCATCACCGCCAGCAACAAAACAGCTACTTCCGTTACCTCATTGACCGCGCCGTAAATGTCACCGGTAACGCCTCCGAGCAGCCGCGTCGCCCACGCGCCGATGCCCCAGGCCACCGCGCAGGCCGCCGCGAACAGTATCAGCCCCACTGCACCTGCCAGCGCAACACTTGCGACCAGCGTGAAGACAAATCCGAGGATGAGCTGCCATCTGAATCCTCGACTGCCAGCATTGAAGAATGCGGTGCCAAGCCCATCGCTTCTCACATAGGGAAAGAGTTCCATCGTGAGTAGCATCGCCCAACGGGACAGACACGGAAACAGCAGCAGCACGGCTACCCTTCCAATAGCATAATTGGAAAGCCCTGCCACTGCCACCACCTTGACCAGTAAGAGGCACACCACACCAGTTACCGCGAACGCCCCAACATGCGGGTCCCGCAGTATCGCAAGCCGCCTTTCACGGGTGAAGCCACCGAGCAATGCGTCGCAGCTGTCAATGAACCCGTCTAGGTGCAGTGCGCGCGTAATTGCTACCAGCAATACGACCAGTATGATCGACCAGAGTAGCGCAGAAGGGGTAGGACGATCAGAGTAAGTGACTACACCAATCGGCGCATAGCCTGAATCAGTCGCAAACAGGAATACAGTAAGGATTTCAGCGCAGGCAAGGATCAATCCCAGCAGCAATCCGACGAAAGGAAACCAGCCCCTTGCCGATGCCATAGAGCCGTTGGCACGGGATGGCGCAAGCGGCAGGATTGTCAGGAAGCCGATGGCAGATCGCAACCCGTTCATCAGGGACCTATTGGCGCTTCAACCTCGTTGCCGTCCCTGTCGGATACGCCCGCCTCGCCGAAGGTCGCCATATCGCTCAGGCATGCCGCCGCCGCTTCGATGACAGGCATCGCGAGCACCGCGCCGCTTCCCTCGCCAAGCCGCATATCGAGTTCAAGCAACGGAAGCAGCTTCAGGTGCGACAGGACGATGCTGTGTCCCTTTTCGGCAGAGCGGTGCGAGGCGATCAGGTAATCGCGCACTGTGGGACAGAGCGCCTGTGCGATCAGCATCGCAGCGCCCGATATGAAGCCGTCCACGATGAGGGCGCGCCGCATGCTGGCAGCGCCAAGCGCCACACCCGCAAGAACGCCAATCTCGTATCCGCCCACCTTCGACAGCACATCCATACCATCCGAGGCGTCTGGCGAGTTGACTTCAAGCGCGCGCCGCACGACTGCTGCCTTGTGCGCCAGTTCTTCGGCGTTTCGGCCCGTGCCTGCACCCGTAGTTTCCTCAGGAGATGCACCCGTGAATGCGGCCGTGATGGCGCTTGACGCAGTAGTGTTGCCGATGCCCATCTCGCCTGCCGCAATGAGGTCAGCTCCAGATTCGGCTGCTTCGATTGCAATCTCTACGCCTGCGAGGACGCTTTGTTCCGCCTGTTCGCGCGACATCGCTGGACCTACGCTAATGTCCGCTGTCCCTCTGCCGATGCGGACCGAGCGCAGGCCGGGATGCTCGGGTAGGTCTGCGGCGACACCGGCGTCAACGATGATCTGTCGCGCGCCCACGCGTCCTGCCATCACGCTGACCGCGGCACCACCTGACAGGAAATTCAGCACCATCTGCGCCGTAACTTCCTGCGGGTAGCCGGTTACGCCCTGTGCCACGACGCCATGATCGGCCGCAGCGACTATGACGGCCTTGCCGCCTATAGTGGGCCGTTCGGTGCCGAATATGCCTGCAAGCTGCACGGATACATCTTCAAGGCGTCCAAGGCTGCCCGGCGGCTTGGTCAGGTTGCGCTGACGGCTCAGGGCGCGTCGCATTGCGCCGGCGTCGGCAGGCTGAATGGAGGCTATTACTTCCGCAAGTGTCAGCGCCATCGTATTCGTCCCCGTCGTGAGCCCATCAGTCGTTGTCAGTCTCGTAATCAATCTCCAGCTTGGAACCGAGATTGCTCGCAGGGGTGAACACAACACGGCTCTCGTATGCGCCCTGCTTCCTCCACAGCTTCCACATTGCATCGCAAGCCATGCGCATGTACATCTTGCGCGAAGTAACCACGCTCGAATGCAGCTCCTTAGCGGTAATGCGCCTGCTGTCAGCGCCACTCTCGCGTGCCTCGTCAAGCATGCGCACCAGGGCGTTGTCAAAGTCCTCGTCGTAGTACTCGTACCGTTCTACCATTGCTCAACCTGCGCTTACTACTGATGAAAGCCCGTACCTTACAACTGACCGATTAGAACTCTAACCCCGGCTGCGCCTTGATGCCCTGCTCCCTGTATGGATGCTTTATCTCGCGCATTTCGGTGACGAGATCCGCGAACTCGATAAGCTCATCCGGCGCGTATCTGCCTGTGATGATCACATGCAGCATGTGTGGCTTCTGCTTCAGCGTCTCGATGACGTCCTCAACAGGAATCCAGCCATAATGCAGCGGGTAAGTGAACTCGTCAAGGATGATGACATCGTGCTCGCCGGAGAGGATTGCTTCCTTGCAGTTCTCCCACTGAGCGCGGCCAAGGTCCTGAGTCGTCTCCATATTCTTGGTGCGCCATGTGAAGCCGTCACCCATCGCGCTCATAGGTATGCCCAGCTTATCGGCGGCGCGGCTCTCACCGAAACGCGATCCCGTATGCTTCAGGAACTGGAACATCTGCACACGCATGTCTCTGCCCCACGCGCGGAACAGGACGCCCAGAGCCGCGGTCGTCTTGCCCTTGCCGTTGCCGGTGTTGACTACAACGAGTCCCTTTTTAATGCGTGGACCCTTGACGGGCTGGTGTTCCCTGGTCGCCTCGGTTTCGTTCGTGGCGGCGGAATCAGTAGTCATAGTCGCCTCCGAGTGTTGGTCTGTCATCCTTGCGAGGCAAGTTGGTCTCTCTTCAAGAGATAAGCGAAACCTGCTGCCATTAAGCCCCAAGTCAATAGGTGACCAATTAGTGACACATTATTGAATTGCAGGAACAGGTCCGCGGGAACGGGCACCGAATCAGGGTTGCCCGGAACGAGCCAGAATATGAACAGCAGGAAGGCACCATATACCAATACTGCCAACCCGTACAATCGCTGGCGCGCTGCCGGAGATTGTACGCTGTTGTTGATTTCGTTGAGAGCCAGTATAACACCGGCGACGCCGAGTGCCGACATGATGTAGAAGAGTAGCTGGAAGCCCTGTCGAAATACCAGCGAACTCTCGCTTCCGACGCCCGGAGGCATGAACGGAAACTTCACCGAGACCAGGAATGACAGCGCCCAGAAGCCGAGCAGGCCGGCTACAAGCGCCATCGCAACAGTGTTGAGGTTGGGAAGCGCCCAGCGGAGCAGTCCGTAAGTGCCTGCGAACACTAGCCCGAACACCGCTCCGAGTATGCCCATGCCGATCGCCATTCCGACGCGTTGTGCGCCAAGAGAGACGAGCGGCGCTTCTTCCTCGGCTTGCGCTCCTGCGGGTAATGCGGCGGCGGCACGCTCTTCTTCGAGAACAATCGCGCGCTCAATGATTGGCACGGTGAAGATGTTGTGGTACACACCCACAATCAGGCCTGCCACAATTCCCACCAGCACGGCGCGAATAATCGTCCTTTGCATAGCAAGCCTCTTTGTCAATATGCAGTTATCAGTGCATCAAGCATAAGCCGGAAGCGACTGATAACCGTGAATTGACTACTGAAGACTATCTTAGTGGCACATCAGCGCGACGTGGCGCGCATGGTGGAAGAACTCATGCACATAGTTCATCACAAGGCCCTTGTCGCCCACGAACGCAGCAGCGTGAACGCCGCCGTCAACATAGCCCATCGCGTATAGCAGCAGTGCTGCGCCACCGACCCACGGAGCCAACCCCATCGCTTTGCGCGACAGGATTCCGCTTTCTCTCGCCAGTGTGGTCATAATTCACCCTCCCTGAATATCGTTTGCAGATTGGTTGCCTTGACTCAATTGTCTCTTCAGGATTTACCTAATTGCTTTATCCGGTTGGAACTTCAGCCGTTCTAGCGTGTGCGACGTCACCGCGGGATATTGGGCGCATCTGAAACCCCATAACCGTGGCAATGTCGAGGGTATCCCCTCTTACATTCGTGAACTCTACGACAAATGCTTCATCACCCGGGTGGACGTGGATTATGGTGCCAACATCCCCCGTCTTCAATTCACATTCATCACCCGAAATATCGTCCGTAAGTACAACAACGTCATGTTCTTCGAACATAGTCATTCACTCCCTTCTCGATATTCGGTATGCCGTGATTAACCTTGGATACTCACTTCGTCGATCTATTTGCCACACCGTTCGCACATAGGGGTTACGACCGTCAGGTGTCGGTAATTCTCCCTCCACAACGTATCGAGTGCCGTGAGATTCTTCTACCACTCTTGTAACATTGTAGGTAGTTCCGTGAGCCAGCAATGCACTTGCGAAATTCTGCCAGCGTTCAATTCTGAAGCCAAACCTCGTGAAGTATGCAGCTTTGCTCTGTCCCCGAATGCTTCTCGTTGATAACAGGTAGCCCGTAATCTTTTCCCGTTGAACTCTTGCGTTTTGAGAGTTGGGCAGCCTCAACGCTTAATACCGCTTTGTCTCATCTTGTGAGCGAAGCCATACTATCATACTTCCGCATCCTGCGCCCTGCGCACTGCCGCTCTAATGGCCTCCGCACGCAGCTCATTGAGCGGGATGTACTCGCCGCCAAGGGCATCGGCAATGCGCTCCACGAGCCCGAACCGATTCGAGCGCGGCGCGGGGTCGAGCACTATGGAATGCACCTTTTCCTGTCTCAGTTCCTCGCATATCCGCAAGGCATCGTCATAAGGGTCGCCGCTGCCGGACATGCCCACATTCGCACGGCAGTCGGAAACAATAGTCAGCAGTGGCGGCGTGTCCGGACTGCGCAGTTTCTGCAGTTTGATGAGGCGCTGGGCGTCCGCGAGCGCCTGTGCCAGAGGCGTCCTGCCACCGGTCGGCAGGTTGTCGAGACGCTGCTGTGCCAGTTTCGGGCTGCCGGTTGGCGGCAGCACAACTTCGGACTGTGTTCCTCGGAATGCTATCATCGCCACGCGGTCGCGCCGCTGGTATGCGTCCATCAGCAGCGAAATGACAGCGCCCTTAGCAGCGACCATGCGCTGCTGCGCACCCATCGAGCCGCTTGAATCAACGAGAAATACGACGAGATTGCCGACGCGCGACTCACGCACCTTCTGTCGCAGGTCCCAGGGTTCCACGTTGAGAGCAAGGTTGCCGTCAGTGTATGCGCTACGCCGCACCTGGAAAGGCGATGCGGCGCGTACCGTAGCATCCACGGCGAGGTCCGTAACCTTGCCTTCCGGCAATGTTGCGCCCACGTAGCGACCGCGATGGTCACGCACGCGGCTGACTGTGCGCCTTCCATGGCTCGCCCGTGCTCGCCTGTCCAGCGCGTCAAGGTTGAGCGGCTTCACCTGGAACGATTCGCCGATGCCGAACACATCCTCGTCCGCACCGTCCTGCTGCTGATCTTCGTTCGGCGGCGCTTCAGGCGGTGTGACGTCGCCCATATCTGGCGGCGTCGTTTCCGGCGGTGTCGAGTTCAGGATGTCCTGTGCCATCTCCTGCAGGCGTTCGGTGTTCATGTCGGGGTCGTCGAACGGCTGCCGGCGCATGCGGTGCAAGAGCGCCATCTCCGCCACTCGCAGCACATCGTCGGGTATGACGCTCGTCCTGCCTTCGTAGGCAGCGAGCGTCTGGGCTGCCTTGTAGATGACGATGTCGGCACGAAGACCGTCCACCTCGTGCTCGGCGCATAGCCGCGCAATGAATGTCAGGATGCCATCTTCCACAGTCACCGAGGGCAGAAGTTCCATGGCGTCTGCGATGCGCTGCCTCTCCAGCGATTCTGTATCCATCCATCCTGATTGAAACTTTCGAGGATCGCTCTCATAAGCGATGCGCCTGCGAACCACGTCCGCACGGCGTTCTGCGTCCCGAATATGGTCTATCTCCACCGCAAGTCCGAAGCGGTCGATGAACTGCGGGCGCAGGTCGCCTTCCTCCGGGTTCATCGTGCCTATCAGAAGGAACTGCGCCGGATGCGAGAACGATATGCCTTCGCGCTCCACGAAGTTGCGGCCCATTGCCGCAGAGTCCAGTAGCACATCCACGACATGGTCGTTTAACAGGTTGACCTCGTCGATGTACAGGATGCCCCGGTGCGCCGACGCCAGCAGGCCCGGCTCAAAGCGGCGGCTTCCCTCGCGTATTGCGGCTTCGATGTCCAGCGTCCCCACCACTGCCTCCTCGGTCGCGCTGACAGGCAACTCCACCAGTCGTACCTGCCGCTCAACCGTGCGCCGCTGTTCGCCCGCGCAGAAGTCGCAGCCCGCGAATGGGGAATCGGGCTCGCAGCTATACGGACATCCGGTAACGACCTCAATCTCAGGCAAGAGCGCCGCAAGCGACCGCGCGGCTGTCGATTTTGCCGTGCCCTTCTCACCGCGAATCAGCACACCGCCAATTGCCGGGTTGATGGCGTTCAGAATCAGCGCGAGTTTCATCCTTTCCTGCCCGACGATCGCGCTGAACGGGAAGATGGTGTCCTGACTGCTAATACTCGGTTGAGTCATAGATTTCCTTTAACTGACCTACCTATTCGCAGGCTTCAGCCAACATCCTTTAGGAACTTCTGCACTGGGGGCAGCACGAGATCGCTGCGTTCCATTGCCAATGTGTGATCTAATGCGGGCAGCGAAACCCAAGTCACATTGGGCATGTGCTTCACGCACTTCTCGGCGCCAACATGCAAGCCATCGGCGTCGCCCGCGTACACCAGGCTGGGCATCGTCATTGTCGGCAACACAGGCGACAGGTCGGGGCGGTTCACGAGTCCCAAAGACGCGCCCACGATGGATTCTGGATCGTTTGCGAGCAGTTGTGCCCTCCGCTCAGACGATAGGACATCGCCGCCGCTCTCCAGGTCAGCGACATATCCTTCCATGCCACCGCTCCTGATCCGCCGCACTCTATCCTCCAAGCCCACGGCATCCAGCGGATACGGGTGCATCCCGCCGATGATCAGTGAATGAAAACGGCCTGCGAATGATTCCGCAAGAGCGAACCCGATACTGCCGCCCATGGAGTAGCCCATGTAATGCGCTTTGTCGATGTCCTCAGCGTCCAGCACGGCGATGACATCGGACGCCATAAGCTTCTGATCGTAGGCTTCGGCGTCGGGAATCTTGTCGCTGTCGCCATGGCCGCGTGCGTCAATAAGCAGGAGCTTGTAGTCGCTCTTCAGAGCATCGACAAAGCCGAACTCGTACCAGCGCAGGATGCTGCTTGTTAGCCCGTGCTGGAGCACGAGCGGCGCTCCCTCGCCCACGACGTGGTAGTGTATGCGAACTCCGTTGTTATCTGCGTAAGGCATGGCGTAATCTACACTCCCACTCTCTGATCGACTCGTGCCAGGAACTTCTTTAGCCGGGGCAGGACCTGCTGGCTCTCACGATTCATCTGGCCGTGGTCAAGGCCCGGAACCGAAAGGAACTCGGCATCGGGCATTTGCTGCACGCAATGCTTGATGTCCTCGTACATGGTGTCGTCCTCGCCCACATACACAAAGCAAGGCATGTTCATGGTCGGGATGATGTCGGAGTTGTCCGGTCGGTCTTTGGTCAGCGCATGCAGAGCCTTCAGGTCGTTCGCCTGCTTGCGAACCCTGTACCAGTCGGATTCCGAAGAATCGGACGTCCCGGCCATGGAGAGCTTCAGGTATACCGCCATGCTCCTTGTGAAGGGCTTGCGCGTTGCCGCCATGCTGCGCTCGTAGGGATGCGCCGCGCCTATGACCAGCGCGTTCAACCGCTCCGGCGCGTACTTCGCAAGACCGAAGCCGATATAGCCGCCCATGGAGTAGCCTAGGTAGCTTGCCCTATCTATCCCCAGCTCATCCAGCACGCCAACCACGTCGGACACGGAGATTTCCAGCCCGTAGCTGTCCGGGTCGTGGGGCTTGTCGCTGTAACCATGCCCGCGATGGTCGATCAGGATAAGCTGGTAGTCGTCCTTAAGGCCAGATACCCATCCGTTCTCGTACCAGTCCCCTACCGAACCGGACGTGCCGTGCATCAGGACGAGGGGATCTCCCCTGCCATCCACCTGGTAATGTATGCGGACGCCGTTGTTGTCAAAGTAAGGCATCTGTATTCACCTGTTTCTTGCACATCCCATCAGGGCGTAGCTTCCTGCCGTTCTTCCAGCAGCGCCTCGGTTCGCAGATAGACGCGCCGCAGTTCGTTGAGCATCTCCTCCGGCGGCTCCTCCCACATCTGCCTATCCGCAGCCTCCATGAGCCGCTCGGCGATTGAGCGCAGCGCCCAGGGGTTGCTCTGCTCGAAGAACTGCTGCATCTCAGGATCGAGCGCGTACCGCTCGGTAACTTCCTGGTACATCCAGTCGTCGATGATCTGGGCCGTGGCGTCGTAGCCGAAGATGTAGTCAACCGTTGCCGCAAGCTCGAACGCGCCCTTGTAGCCGTGCCGCTTCATTGAGTCCATCCACTTGGGGTTGACCACGCGCGAGCGGAATACGCGCCGCGCCTCTTCCTTCAGGTCGCGCGTCCGCAGCAGCGAGGGGTCGGAGGAGTCGCCGAAGAACTGGCGCGGGTTCTCGCCTGCCAGTGCCCGCACAGTGGCGATCATCCCGCCGTGGAACTGCATGTAGTCGTCCGAATCGAAGATGTCGTGCTCGCGGTTGTCCTGGTTTTTCGTAGCAACGTCAATCGCGGAGAACCTGCGCCGGAACTCCCGCACCGCGCTCACGCCGTGCTGCCGTCTGCCATAGGCGTAAGAACCCCACGCCGTATAGACATTCGCCAGGTCCTCGTCGGACTGCCAACTGCCGTCGTCTATCGCCTGCAGGATGCCTGCGCCGTAACTGCCCGGCTTGCTCCCGAATATCCTGAACAGCGACTCTGATTCCGCCTCGGTTGCGCTGACGCCGCTTGCCTGCTTCTGAGCCACCTCGGCGGCGTAATGCTTCATTACGAAGTTCTGTCCCTCGGGCTCGTCCAGCCCTGCCACCTTGTGGAATGCGTCGTCCATCATTACGATGAGATTCTGGAAGGCGTCCCGGAAGAAACCGCTGATGCGCACCGTGACATCAATGCGCGGCCGCCCCAGTTCATCGAGGGGTATCACTTCCAGACCGCTTACACGCCTGCTCTCCTCTTGCCACGTCGGGCGCACTCCTATGAGGGCGAGTATCTGCGATATGTCGTCGCCGTGCGTGCGCATCGCGGATGTGCCCCATACGCTAATGCCCACCGACTCCGGGTATTCTCCCTCGTCCGTCAGATAGCGTTCCACCAGTGAGTCGGCAAGTTCCTTGCCGATCTGCCACGAAGTCTCCGACGGAATGCTGCGAGGGTCCATCGAGTAGAAGTTGCGGCCGGTTGGAAGCACTCCCGCCATCCCGCGCGTCGGCGCGCCCGCAGGCCCCGGCGATATGAACCGCCCATCGAAGCCTCGCAGCAGCGCATCGATCTCGTCGGTTGTCTTAGTGAGCGCGGGATAGATACTCTCGCATACATAGCGCAGCACGCGCGGCACATCGCCGCTTTCACCGAGCATATCCAGGGCGATGCGTTCAACATTCTCGCTGTCAAACGCCGTATCCGCGAGTTGCTCGTACATAGTGTGTGCGATCGTCTCCAATCGCTCGATTACATCACCCGCGCTGCGTATTGGCTCACTCCCGTTCGCGCTCACGAGCGCGGCAGGCAGCCCATCTGCAATAACCGCTGCACTCCTATCCCGCATCATCGCGGCATAGTCGATGCCCAGCGCGTCGCCTATCGCTTGGCGCAATCCGGGTATGTCGCCGTTGTTCAGCCGCGTCAGCGCGAGCAGCAGCCCGATTAGCATTTCGGACTCCGGCGCCTCACCAAGCGTGTGCAGGCCGTCACGTATCTGCGCGTCCTTCAGCTCGCAGATATAGCCATCGATGTGCAGGATGAAGTCGTCGAAGTCGTCCGGAATCTCATGCACATTGAGGTCTTCGTTCAGCCGAGCCTTCTGCACGACCTCCCATATCTGCTGCCGGAGCATCGGCAGTTTCTGCGGGTCCATCCCCTGCGCTCGGGCGTACTCGTCCATAAGCTGCTCGCAGCGCGTAATGTCGCCGTAGCTGTCGGCTGTGGTCATCGCGGGCACAAGGTGGTCAATGATGACCGCGTGGCTGCGCCGCTTCGCCTGCGTGCCCTCGCCCGGATTGTTGATTATGAACGGGTAGAAGTGCGGTATGTCCGGAAGGCAGACCTCCGGTATGCAGGAGCGAGAAAGGCCCACGCCCTTGCCCGGCGTCCATTCCAGCGTGCCGTGCTTGCCGAGGTGCACAACCGCATCCGCGCCGAATCCGTCACGCAGCCAGCGATAAAACGCGATGTAGTGGTGTGTGGGCATAAGCTCAGGGCTGTGGTATATGGCAATAGGATTCTCGCCGAACCCGCGCGGGGGCTGAATCCCAACGAACACATTGCCCAGCCGCAATCCGGCCATGAACAGGTGTCCATCGTCCGTATAGACCGTGCCCGGTGGTTCGCCCCAGTCGGCGACCATAGAATCCCGCACATCCTGCGGAATGCCGTTGAACTGCGCCGCGTACTCGTCCGCCGACACGCGCCCCTCGGCGTTACGCATCTGCTCAGGCGTGAGGAAGTCAGCGTCGTAAGTGCAGCGCTCGATGAGCCGCCGCATCAGCTCGTCGCCGTCCGCCGGAATGTCCTCGACCGTGTATCCCGCGTCGCGCATTGCGTTCAGAAGGTTGATTGCGGATGCCGGCGTGTCCAGTCCTACGGCATTGCCGAGGCGTGAAGCCTTAGTCGGGTAGTTGCTCAGGACTATCGCGATCTTGCGCTCGGATGCGGGTGTGTGGGCCATCCGCGCGTAGCGTGCCGCAAGAGACGCAACGGCCTCCGTTTGCTCCGTGTTCGGCACGTATCGCCGTAGCTCGCCACCGCCCACGCCGTTCTGCGAAACTGCTTCCTTAAAGGAAACAGGTACCGTGATGATGCGCCCGTCCAGTTCCGGCAGCGCGACATTCATTGCGATGTCCAGCGGGCTGAGGCCGATGTCGCGTTCGTCCCACATCGCCTGCGGTTCAGTCGAGACGATCGCCTGCAGGATTGGCACATCAAGCTGCTCCAGCACGCGGATGTCCCAGTTGGCATCCGTATTGTCGCTGGATTGCAGTCCAGGATGGTGACTCATGGCGAAGCTCTGCGTGCATACGACCACATCCACCGATGCTTCGCCGTCAGGATTCATCAGGTACTTTCGGAATACCGCTCCATCGTCCTCTCGCAGGCTGGAACAGAAGACAGGCAGCGCGTTGCATCCCTGGCGTTCCAGGGCGTCCACCATCGTGTCCACAAACTCCAGGTTCTGGCTGACCCAATGAGCGCGGTAAAAGAGCAGCGCCGCTGTGGGTTTGTCGTCATCACAGGACTTTCGACGATACTCGTCGAGAGGCACGGCATCAAGACTGCCCACGCTGTACACACCGTCCTGAGGCAGCGGAACCGGCGGATCGTAGCCGTGCTCGCTGCCCAGTGCCTCGTCGCTCAGGAATTGCAGCAGGTTGACGATATTGGCGACACCGCCGTGGTTCAGGTACTCGAACGCCGTCTGCGCTACGACCGGCGGAGTGGTTGAGCGCCGCTCGAACACCGCATCACGCACAGGTTCTCCGGAGCATGCGACCAGAGGGATGCCCAGCCGACGGCATTCAGCTTCCAGCGTGCCGAAATGCTCGCCCATCGCTTTGTCGCCGCCGAGGAGGCGTGCCAGCACCAAACTCGAATTTGGAAGGGAATCGCGAGCGAATGCATCGAATGCCCCTTCCTCCTGCACTAGCGCGAAGGGGTTCACCGCGAGGGTGTCAGCCAACCCTTCGGGCAGCGCCGACTTCGCCCGTTCGAGGGTCAGTATGTCCGTGTCAGATGTGGTCAGAAAAAGGATCATTCGCTTCTAAATTGCCCGCTCCGTAAACCGGAAGGTCTCTGCTAATTCCGAAAAAGAAAACGCCCCGACACAATCACAGTCGGAGCGTAACAAGCCCGTCTTCGCGCAGTGCGAACAAGGGCATGGAAGCGCTCCCACCGGCGAGAAGCCCACTTCCAACGCGCAAGGCAGGTATCCTGACTCGCGGCTCATCGCGCTTACGGCGCCTTCCCGGTCTCCTGCATAAGAAACCAGTGGCAACTGCCGCAACGCTAACCGCTCACAGTGGCGCGGCCGTGGGGGACTTCCACCCCCTTCCCTGCGAAACTGCGCGTTAGATATTCAGCTCATATTAAGGTGCGTTCAAAGCCATGCGAAATTTATCACCACACTCTCGGAGTGTCAATATTGCAACGCATTCCGCCCATCTCGGACAATACGCACTCCTTCATTCGTTCCTATGATCTCTGCACGCCGGCGGCGTGGCTTGACTCGATTCCAGATTGAAAACAGGCAATGTTACAGATTTGTATACGAATTCTCACAATAGTATTGACACTTGCCAAGAAGCGTAAGATACTAACCCCGAACAAATGGGTACGCTCGATTTCATTTGAGCTGGTTTATATAGTACCCCGTTGGGGAGGAGGTGTTTATGCAGGAACAGGAAGCGCAACCCGGAATCTTTGGTGGCATATTAGAGAAGTATGCGGATGAGTTCTGGCTCGTGTTCCGTGTCGTATTCGCGATACTGGTATTTTTGCACGGAATACAGAAGGCATTTCTGCTGTGGGACTTTCCCGCTGGAGCGAACCCGAACGGACTCGGCGCACTGGTGGACATCGCTGGGTGGGTCGAGCTTATCTCGGCGTTGCTTATCGGTTTCGGCTTGCTGACAAGGCTTGGAGCAGGTGCGTTATGCGTAACGATGCTCATCGCCTACTTTGGAGTTCATATGGCGCTCAGCCCCGTCTGGCCCTGGCCGCACCTGTATCCTAATCCACCGGATGGAGGCAACGCATTCGTTGCGCATGGCGGAGAAGTGACCATACTCTGGTTCATTGTCGCTGGCGTCATCGGCGTTATCGGCGGCGGCAAGTACGCCCTCGACAAGGTCGTCTTCAAGCGGGAACCTCTGTAAACGGCACCTAATAGCTCGCAAGACAACCCAAGTTTAGTTGCTGTATAGTCAATAGGGACTGGTGAAATCGCCAGTCCCTATTTTCGTTTCCATGCTGGCGGCAATCCCGCTGAGAGGGCAGGCGATTCAATGGCGCTGAACCGCAGGCTGATTGTTGTGTCTAACCGTGTGCCGCCCGGCTCCAGCTTCGAGAGCCAGGGACGCGGCGAGGCGTCCGTCGGCGGCCTCGTAACCGCAGTACGCGCCGCAATGGAACAGAGTGGCGGCCTCTGGTTCGGCTGGAGCGGCAGAAGCACCCGGCGCAGGGTAACAACCGGCCCCACTGTCAGACTCTATGGGCGCATCCAGCTCGCCACGATGGACCTGTCGGACGATGAAGTCAGCTTGTTCTACCTCGGCTTCTCCAACCGCACGCTCTGGCCGTTGCTCCACAGCTTTCCGACGCGCGTGGTGATTCGTCACGACACATACCGCGCATACCGCCGCATCAACCAGAGATTCGCACAGGCGCTGATGCCGTTTCTGAGGCCCGATGACATCGTCTGGGTGCAGGACTTCCATCTATTCCATCTTGGCTACGAGCTGCGTCGCCTGGGATGGCAGGGCAAGCTGGGCTTCTTTCTGCATGTACCGTTCCCGCCTGCAGAGATTTTCAGCATATTGCCGTGGGCGAGCGATACACTGAGCTCCCTCCTGCAATATGACCTCGTCGGCCTTCACGATGACCGGTACGTCCATAACCTGGTAGATACCTTGAACTTCAAGCTTGGCGGCGAATTCGACGGCGAAAATTACAGGTACCGCGACGACACTGCCCGCCTGGGCGCATTCCCAATTGGAATAGACCCGAATTCGTTCAAGCCTCGCGAGGAAGGACACGCACACACTCTCGAGAATGAGCTTGGGCTTGCAGACAATCCGGATCGCAAGCTCATACTCGGAGTGGACCGCCTCGACTACACGAAGGGCATCCCGCACCGCCTTCGCATCTTCGAGCGGCTGCTGGAACGCCACCCAACCCTCGGCAGCAAGCTGTTATACGTCCAGATCTCGTCTCCGTCCCGCACCCGCGTACCCGAGTATGTACAAGAGAAGGATCAGGTAGAGCGCCTCGTCGGACAGATAAACGGGCGCTTCTCCGAGGCTGGTTGGGTGCCCATCCGATACCTCTATCGCTCATATGCTCAGAGCGAACTGGCGGGCTTCTACCACGATGCCGATGTCTGCCTTGTGACCCCATTGCGAGACGGAATGAACCTCGTCGCCAAGGAGTTCGTAGCGGCGCAGGACACAGACTCGCCCGGCGTGCTGGTGCTGTCGAGCTTCACGGGAGCCGCAAGCACGATGAAGGACGCAGTCATCGTGAACCCATACGACATCGAAGGCACGGCAGAAGCTACATACCGGGCGCTGCGAATGCCCGCGACCGAGCGGAGACGGCGTAACCGCAGCCTGCTGTCAGTCGTCGAGCGGCATTCGTCGCAGAACTGGAGTGATTCATTCTGCGCCGCGCTGCAGGAGCTATGATGCGCGGCGAGCAAGTGTTCTCTATGGAATTTCCAGGAATACGGGGGCAAGCAGATTGTCCACCGGCACAAAGTCGTCCGTAAGCAGTATATTGCGCTTCCTTCCGAGCCACTCGTCGAGTTCGTCCTGCGGCATAAGCGTCAGTTCGGGATCGCCTCTCCCCTGACCGTGACTGGCGAAATACACATCCGCGTAGGTGAGAGGCTGCAGCGCGCCCGCAACGACGAATGTGAAGCGGTTGTCCTCTTTGAAGTGATCGCTGTCCGCGAGCAGGTACACATGCGGGAAACTGGCTTGAAGGGTCGTGATAACCGCCCGCAGGAAGCCTCCGCTGTGGAACTTGTCCACCACATTCACCACATAGATGCCGTCGTCCGTTAGAAGCTGCTTGACCTGCTCGTTGAACTCCATCGTCGTCAGGTGGTACGGCACGGACACATCGTTGAACGCATCGCCTATCACGATGTCGTAGCTGCCGTGCTCAAGCTCGGGAATCTTCAGGCGCGCGTCTCGATTGTGCGTAATTATCGCTGTATCTCGCGGCATGCCAAGATACTCGTGCGTTACGCGCGTAACCGCCGGATCGATCTCGATGACTTCCTGGCGACTCTCCGGATACGAAACCTCGAGGAAGCGCGGCATCGTATAGCCGCCGCCGCCAATGTACAGCGCGCTGAACTGCGGTTTCTTGTGCCCGACCATCGTGGCGATGTCCGCGAATATCTTCTCGTAGCCGTACACGAAGAATGTCGGGTCGTCCAGATCTACATAGCTATGTATCAGCCTGTCGAGAGTGAGCGTCCGAACCTCCCGTCCCTCTATCTCTCTCGCTCGAACCTTGATGCAGAAGTAGTTGCTCTCCACCTGGCACTCTGTTTCTAGCGAGTTGGTCGCAAACCCCATGCCCGCTATGCCTGCAAACAGGACGAGTGCTACCGCGCCCACAACACGCATCCTCCACACATTGCCGAATACCACTGCCATCACCACGAGGAATACGGCGACACCAAGCAATATGGGACGCGTGCCGATCCACTGGATGAGCACGAAGCCGGTTACGAACACGCCGAAGATGCTTCCGGCAGTGGACACCGCGTATATCTTGCCGACCACATTGCCGGTCTGCGCCAGGTCGCGCAGCCTCAGCTTGATGACGACCGGCGTGACCATCCCCAGAATGACGCTCGGCACGAGGAACAGCGTTGAAGTTATGAGCACGATACGCGGCAGGATATGCAGCGAGTCGTAGAGACTGGAGACGAACGCGAGCATCGGTAGTACGGCGAGACTTGTCAGCCCCGCACCGAGCAGTATCAGACCAAGCGTTTTCGGCGTGGGAAACCTGTCCGCAGTCAGCCCGCCCACATAGTTGCCTATACTGATGCCAGCCAGCACCACGCCGATGATGCTCGTCCATGTGAACAGCGACACGCCCACTGTTGGCGCAAGCAGTCGGGATGCGACAATCTCGATAATCAGACCGCACGCGCTCGCCGAGAACACGACGAAGTAGGGTGCTATCCCCGCTGCGATACGACGCATTCCACCTCCAAGTCCAGCCACCTGCCGCTACCGCGTGCGCGGGTTGAGCACATCGTTGAGTGAGTCGCCGAGCAGGCTCCAGGTGAGCAACATCGAAAACGCCACAGTGCTTGGAGCAATCAGCATCCATGGCACCTCACGGAGCGCACTCAGGCTACCCGCTTGTAGCAGCATCTGGCCCAGGCTGGGGCGCGGCGGTTGAATGCCAAGTCCGAGCCAGCTCAGAATTATCTCAGCGCCAATCATAGCGCCCATGCCCGCCGAAACGCTGACCACGACAGGACTTATGACATTCGGCAGGAGATGGACGAACAATATACGAGGAGTTCCCGCGCCGGCAGCCTGCGCCGCCTCCACAAATGGCGTCTGCTTCAGCGAAAGCACCTGCCCTCTAACCAGCCGCGCCATGCCAACCCAGCCGAAAGCGACCAGCGCCAGCGACACAGCCACATAGTCCACAACGCCGGAACGCACCACTCCCTCTATGCCGAGGTTGTCTTCCGCCCAGCGTGCCCATTCAAGAAAGCGCGGTCTTAGCGCGGCCGCCAGGATAATGACGAGCAAAATGTCGGGAAAGGACGCGAACAACTCTCCGACACGCATGATCAGTCCATCAATCCACGCCCCGAAATAACCTGACATCAGGCCCATCGTGATGCCTATGAGCAGCCCGCCTGTCGCCATCGAGACAAGCGTAATGATCACGGTATTCTGAATGCCCCAGAGTACACGGGAGAATACATCGCGCCCCGCGAAGTCCGTGCCAGCCCAGAACTGCAGGCTTGGCGGTTTACGAATCTCGGTGAAATGCGGCTCGGTATAGTCGTAGGGAGCAATGAATGGCGCGAAGATGCCCGCAAAATAGATGATCGCGAGCACGACCATGCAGACAACGGCAATCTTCTTGCGCACCAGGCGATCCATTGCCCGCCTGAGGTGGCCTCTGCCTCTTTCTTGCGCTTCCGCCGCTTCAGCGACTTCCGTCAACGCCATTTTCAAGTCTTTCGGTTACTGGGTGACAGTCGGCAGGTTCGTCTCTACTGGTATCTTATTCGCGGGTCTATGAAGGCATATGTTATGTCTGCCAGCAGGTTGGCAATTACAAATGCCGCTGATCCGAGTATTCCCACAGCCATTATGATGGGGTAGTCGCGATCGAAAAGCGAGTCAATCGTGAAGTGCCCGACGCCTGGGATTCCGAGTATTCGCTCCACGATAAAGCTGGTAACAAACATGCCGGCAAGCGTGAAGGACAACAGCGTAACAATGGGTATCATGGCGTTCTTCAGCACATGCCGAATATCGACCGAAACTGCCGTCAGACCTTTCGCATTCGCAGTGCGGATGAAGTCCTGCCCTAGAACATCGAGCGTGCTCGCCCGCATGTAACGCGCCAGACCCGCCACACCGGGAATGCCCAGAGTAATCGCAGGCGTGATGATTCGTAGATCGAAGAACCCGCCCCACCCGGAGCATGGCACAAGTTGGAGTTTCAGACAGAGACCCCACAGCGTGAACGGAATGCTGATCATGATTGGGATGGACATCAGGATCAGCGCGATAGTGACTACCGTCGGGTCTTGCCAGGTGCCTTGTTTGTGCGCGATGTAAAAACCTAAGGGAAGCCCAATCGCAAGGCTGACAATCAATGCGGCGGCGTTTACCTGGAAGGATACCCACATCTTCGGGAACAGCAACTCCGATACGGCCCGGCCACGGAAACGATAGCTTTCACCGAAGTCCCCTCGCACCACACCCCACATATATACCGCGTACTGCACGCCGAATGGCTTGTCCAGCCCCAGCTGGCTCCGTATCTGCTCCGCAGCGGCTTCGTCGTAACGACTGCCCAGGATGACCTCTACGGGATCACCCGGCCCGAAGCGCAGTAGCGTGAAGGTAAAGAGGCTGGTTGCAATCAGCAGCACGGGGAGCCAAAGTAGTCGCCGCGCAATGTACACCCACATGATGAGCTTCCAGTTTTCAGTGGCTAGTTATCGGTTACCGGTCTGTCGGCACAAGCATAGCCCGTAAGTGGCTGTTATTCAATTCAGCCACTCGGCCCAGCCCATTCGCCGACCGAGTGATGGGCGGGTTCTGTGCTACCAGTTGCGATGCAGCATTATGCGCGAGCGGTCAGTTTCGCTCAGGTGCGGCTCTATTTTGCGCGTGAACTCCGCGATTGTCTCTCCGACGGTGGCGTTGCTCGTGTCCAGCGAAATCTTGTGTCGCAGCGTGGAGTTGGCGATTGCTTCCTCGTATCGCGCCAGCACATCGGGTATGTCCTCAACCGTGAGCGGGCTGTGCTCGCGAGGCTCCGCTTCCATTCGCTGCGCGATGACCTCAGCCGACGCCTTCACATGCACCAGCACTATGTCGGGCGCAAATCGCATGATCGCGTCTTCCACCTGCCGCGAAACCGTCTTGCGGTCGTGTTCCTGGTGGTCGGCACCATAGCCGAAATACTTGGGGCTGTACACTGAGTCGTCTATGTGCAGTCCGATAGACATCCAGTCCGGCGCGGTCCACGAATTCGCCTGAACATGGTAGTAGAGGCTGTGGCGCTGCGTCATTTCCTTGAGCACGGGACTCAGAGCGAGTACCTGCTGTCGCTCTTCCTCGGTCATGTCAGGCTGCGGATGCCCGGACGTGTGCGGCAGCTTCCAGTGGTCATGGATCAGCGGGAACCGATTCCCGATGTTCTCCTCCATCCAGTCGTCAATGGCGAACGCCAGTGTGCTCGTCCCCGTGTACTCGCATCCCGCTATGATGAGTCGCATTCCAAAGTCCTCCGCAAGCTAAAGCTCTTATTCATCAGGCGGGGGATGATGAACATCCCCCATCCTGTTTAATCTATGTACTGATGTAAGTCCTTAGCTGTCGTAGTCGAAATAGACATACCGCAGCTTGGGGATGGTCATAGGCACAAGCCTGTAGTCCTTGATGTGCGGCTTGAGCAGGAGATTGCGCTCGCTATCGTACCACAGCGGTACCCAAGCGGCATCGTCTATGATCATCTGCTCGACCTTGTTGTACAGCTCCACTCGTCTGCCGGCATCACGCTCTACGCGAGCCTCCTCGAGCATTGCGTCAACTTCGGGGTTAGAGTATGCGCCGTGGTTGGTCTCGCTCTCCGTGTGGAACAGGATGTCGAGGAAGTCCTGCGGGTCCGGGTAGTCAGCCTGCCAGCCGAGCGCGTATATCTGGAACTTGCGGCGGTTCAGGTCCTGCAAGTATGTCGCCCACTCGACCTGCTGTATCTCGACCTCGACGCCGAGCGTATTCTTCCACATCTCCAGGATTACCTGCATGTCAATACCGATATCACCACCCGTGCCCGTTACCGACAGGATAATGCGCGGTCGGTCGGCGGGATCGGCGTACTTGGACATCTCCAGCTCGGCCTTCGCCGCCTCTTCGTCATACTTCAGTCCCTCTAGCCCGTCGGTATATCCGGGAAAGCCCGGAGGCAGGATGCCGTATGCCGGAACCGTCAGGCCTGCAAGCACCTCATTTGCGATGAGTTCCTTGTCGATAGCGAGGTTCAGCGCGCGCCTGAAATGCACATCGTCGAATGGAGGCTCGTTGACATTGAACCCGATGTAGGAAACGCTGAATCCCGGCGGGGCGATCTTCAGCTCGCTGGACAGCGGCTCCGTCGGGTCCTTCAGGCGCTCAAGATCGAATATGCTGACGCCCGTAATGTCTATCTCATCGTTTTCGTACAGCGCCATCGCCTGTCCGCCCGCGAGGTTGAACACGGCTCGGTCAATGTAGGCGGGTTCGCGGTAGAAGTTGTCGTTGCGTTCCAGGATGATATGCTCGCCAATTTTGTACTCTTTCAGCATGAACGGGCCGGTCGAGTTGGGAGTATCGGTCCAGTTATCGCCGCCGGACTCGACATTGTCCTTATCCACCACAAACGCGGTCGGATATGTCAACTTGGCAAGGAAGTACGCCTTGGGCGCGTCAATCGTGATTTCGAGCGTGCGCTCGTCTATGGCTTTGAGGCCACTTATTTCGGTCGCCTCGCCGTCCAGCACCTCAGTCACGCCAACAATGTCGCTGAGGTAAGTTCGCGCAACGGGCGACGCCAGCTCGGGGTCGGCGGCGCGGTTGAGCGAGTACACGAAGTCCTGCGCCGTGACGGGCTTGCCGTCCGCAAACTTGGCGTCAGGCAGCAGATGGAAGGTATAGACCAAACCGTCCTGGCTGATCTCCCACCTGTCCGCGATGTCCGGCACAATCTGCAGATCAGTGTTCAGTGTAACTAGACCGCTGAACACCTCTCCGATGATGAACGCCGATGTGGTGTCAGATGTCTTGTGCGGATCAAGCGTAGGAGGGTCGCTGAACAGCCTCCGCATCACTCCGCCCTCAGGCTTGTCCCGTTCCATAGCCGTTTCCGCCTTGGCTACCTGAGGCACGGCCGTTGGCGGAGAGGTCTGAACGGGGATGCTCGTGGGCGCGGCGCTCTCAGTCGTCGTGCTCGTGGCAGCGGCTGCAGGCGCTTCCGCAGTTGGTGTCGCCTCGACCTCTTCAGTTTGCGCCGCAGCAGCAGCTTCAGGCTCCTCGACTTCGGGCTGACTCGCGCCGCAAGCCAGCGCGCCGACAGCTATAACAGACATGACTATCAGCAGTATTGGGATCAGTAACAGTTTTCTCATCTCACACCTCTGGGCGTAGATTTTCTCATTTCATGATTGGGGGCTATATGGTTGGGCTTGTTGCCCCACTCAAGTATTAAGATGTACTTTCGTCGTTTCCGATTTTAGTCGTCAGCCATGCCTTGATGAAATCATCGAGTTCGCCATCAAGCACAGCATCCGCGTCCGATGTGTCGTATCCGGTGCGGTGATCCTTCACCATCTTGTACGGGTGCAGCACGTAGCTGCGGATCTGGTTGCCCCACTCCGGGGATATATGGTCTCCCTTTAGTTTCGACATCTTGCGGGCCTTCTCGGCCATCTCGCGTTCCACCAGCCTCGCCATGAGAATGCGCATCGCAATCTCGCGGTTCTGGTGCTGTGATCGCTCGTTCTGGCAGCTCACGCGAATGCCCGTGGGCAGGTGCGTGATCCGCACAGCAGTCGAGTTCTTCTGAACATTCTGGCCGCCATGACCGCCCGCGCGAAAAACATCTATCCTCAAATCATCCGAGTTAATCGATACATCGACTCCCTCTTCCACCTCCGGCAGCACTTCCATCAGCGCGAAGGATGTGTGCCGGGCATGGTCGGAGTCGAATGGGGAAAGCCGCACCAACCGATGCACTCCCCGCTCCGCCTGAAGGTAGCCGTAAGCAAACTGACCTGTCACCTGGAAGACCGCGCTCTTGATGCCAGCCTCATCACCGACGGACACATCAAGCACATCGCGGCTGAAACTGCGCTGCTCCGCCCATCGCAGATACATCCGCATGAGCATGCTCGCCCAGTCCTGTGACTCCACGCCGCCTGCTCCTGCATGCAGCGCCACAATCGCGTTGCGCTCGTCGTATGGTCCCGACAGAGTCAGGTGGAATTCCAGCCCGCCGAGCCTGTCTTGCATCTGCGCAAGTTCCTGGACGAAGGTGTCCAACAGTGAGTTGTCTCCCTCCTCGATAGAAAGCAGGAGCAGTTCTTCGAGCGACTCCGCCTGATTCTCCAGGGAGCGCCAGTCCTCCACTTTTCCCTTGAGGTCTGACAGCCTCTGCATCTTTCGCTGCGCCGTTCCCGGCACATCCCAGAATCCGAGAGCAGTCGCCTCTTCTTCCAGCGCGACTATCTCCAGTTCATCATTGGGGAGGTCAAAGACGCACCAGAAGTTCTGCAATTCTGCTTCTCATATCCGCAATCTGACTTTTTATATCCTGCATTCCTTAGCTTCCTCGCGAGTTGCTATAAGCCACTTGGCTTACGATAAATGAAACGCGCTGCCCCTTTGAAGGGTTAGCATGCATTGATGTCGTAACTATGGGAATTCACCTGTGCAAGCACCGGGACGAAGCGCAATCCGCACTGCCCGTCCCTGAACGGCACTGTGGATGATTATATCAGTGAAACCGCTTAGTTATAAACTTTTCTTGATACAAGAAAGCGCTGGCAGATGATACCGCATCCGGCTATTGCTAAAGCGAGCGATCTAAAGACGCCTATTATTGGCGCAACATTGCATACGGTGTACAATCCTGTCCTACCAAATGAAAGTTGCCGAAAAGCGAGCTGAATGATCTTCTTGCCATCGGCCCGCAGCGAGGTATTGCGATGCTGGACCTGCTAATCACTAATGGACTGATCATAGACGGCACCGGCAACCCGGGCTTCTACGGCGCGGTGGGTGTCGAGGGCGATACGGTGCGTATATTCCGCGGCGATCTGAGCGGCATCGAAGCAACGCGCACCATAGACGCCGCAGATCATGTCATATCGCCCGGCTTCATCGACATGCACTCCCACGCCGGACTCGTCATCCTGTCCGAACCTGAGCATCATCCGAAAGTACGGCAGGGCATCACGACCGAGCTGATTGGCGTTGACGGCAACTCGTATGCGCCATTCCACGACCATGACGATTTTCTGGACTTTGTCGCGCTCAACTCAGGGCTTGACGGCAACCCGCCGCTGCCCGGCAGGTGGTCAACCGTGGAACAATACCTCGATATGTTCGACCGCAAGACGGCGGTGAACATCGCCTACATCCTCGGCAACTCCCCGCCGCGCATCGCCACTGTCGGCTGGGACGACAGGCCCGCGACCGAGGCTGAAATGGCGGACATGAAGGCAATCATCCGCGAGGCGATGGAGGAAGGCGCGGTCGGCTTGTCCACCGGACTGGACTATCCCCCCGGCGGCTATGCCTCCACTGATGAGCTTGTCGAACTGAGCGAGCTTGTCTCCGACATGGGCGGCTTCTATCACACCCATGTGCGCTACCGGCTTGGCGATCGCTACCTGGACCCGTTCCGCGAGGCACTGGAGATTGGCGTGCGCGGCAGCATCCCGGTACACATCACGCACTTTTACCAGCGCGCGCCGAGCACGGGCGGCGGGCAGGGCCTGATTAGCCTCGTCGAAGACGCCGCGGACGGCGGGCAGGATGTAACATTCGATAGCTACCCCTATGTCTTCGGCAGCACGCGCCTGCTGATTATGGTGCCGGACTGGACGCATGACGGCGGCGTTGGCCCACTGAAAGAGGCGCTGGCATCCGAGGATGCCCGTGTGCGCCTGCGCCGCGAGATGGAGCCTCGCGGTCCCTCGTGGGACAATGTGTGGCTCACTTACTTCAAGCAGCCGCACAACCATGTCTATGAGGGCATGTCTGTGGAGGCAATTGCGGCAATGCGCAACCAGCATCCGGTCGATGCGATTTGCGACCTGCTGCTCGAAGAAGATCTGCAGACCTGCTATGTGTCGGACGGCGCGAATGGCAACACTCTGCCCGCATTCGTCAGTCACCCGCTGTCCATGGTCGGCAGCGACGCCGTGTTGCTTGGAGACTTCCCCAGTCCACGAACTTACGGCTGCTTCCCAGTCATTCTCGCCGAGTATGTGCGCGAAGAGAACCAGATGTCCCTGCCGGAAGCGATTCGCAAGATGACATCCTTCCCGGCGCAGCGCATCGGATTGACCGACCGTGGCATCCTGCGGGACGGCATGAAAGCCGACATAACCGTATTCCATCCGGGAAATGTGCAGACGCCCGCCACGCGTACGGAACCCAAGCAGTTCCCCATCGGCATCGAGTATGTCATCGTCAACGGTACGGTGGTCATCGACGGCGGCGAGCACACCGGCGCGCTGCCGGGTCGCTCAGCAGGCCGGTAGCACGGAAGCGCATCACAATGCAGCAGACAAGCGTAAGCCTCAGCAAAGCCCTCGACAGCCTGCCGCCGCAGTGGGGCGAAGATCCCCTGCCGCACATTGACGCCGCGCTGAATGCGTCCGGCAGGAAGATCGTCATTCTCGACGACGATGTGATGGGAACGCAGAGCGTACACGACATCGCCGTTTTGATGGACTGGTCGATCGAGTCCTTACGCGCGGAGCTCGAAGCAGACAGTCGCGCCTTCTTCGTCGTCACCAACGCCCGCACCATGCCTGAAACGCAGGCGCGGGCAGTCAACTCATTCATCACGCGCAACCTGTGTGAGGCGGCGCGACAGGCAGGCATTGACTTCTCCGTAGTCAGCCGCCTCGACTCCACTCTGCGCGGCCACTTCCCCGCCGAGATGCAAGCCATCGAGTCCGCCCTTTCCAGTAAGCTCGACAGCAAGCCGGATGGCTGGATAATCGCGCCCCTGTTCCTGGAGGGTGGTCGGTACACCATCAGCAATACACAGTATGTCTCAGATGGCGAATGGCTCACAGCTGTTGGTGACACCGAATTCGCGCGCGACCCAGCCTTCGCATTCGCATCCTCCGATGTGCGGGGATGGGTGCAAGAGAAGACCGAAGGACAAGTGTCTGCCGATTCAGTGGCAAGCGTGTCCATTGACGACTTGCGGCTCGGCGGTCCTGAGCGAGTCGCCGCGGTTCTGTCCGCTCTTCCGAGCGGCGGGGTTTGTGTGGTGAACGGCGCGATCAACCGCGACATGGAAGTTTTTGTGCAGGGACTACTGAATGTGGAGGCGACCGGGCGTAAGTTCCTGTTTCGCGCCGCTGCGTCCTTCATCAAGGCGCTGCTGGGGCAATCGGACCGTCCTTTACTCACACCCACCGAACTGGGTATAGACGGCAATGGCGGCGCACTCGTAGTAGTCGGGTCGCATGTACCTCGCACAACACGGCAACTTGAGCACCTGCTTGCCAACTCCGATGCCGTGGGCGTGGAGGCAAATGTAGAACGGCTACTCGCTGAAGCCACGCGCCTGACGGAGATTGAACACGCCGCCTGCGCTGCCGGAAATGCCCTTAAGTCAGGGCGCAACGCCGTCCTGTACACTAGCCGCGATCTCGTAGAGGGGCGGAGCGCCGATCACAGCCTCGCCATTGGTCATCAGGTCTCGCAGGCGATGTCGGAGATAGTCGCGGGCATTCGCGTTCGACCGGGCTGCATCATCGTAAAGGGCGGTGCGACATCCTATTCGGTCGCAACGAAGGCGCTCAATGTGCAGCGGGCTTGGTCGCCGGGACAGGCTGCGCCGGGCGTGCCAGCATGGATTCTCGGGGATGAGACCCTTCATCCCGGCATGCCTTGCATCATCTTCCCAGGCAATGTAGGCAATGAGGATGCGCTCACGCAGCTCATCACAAGGCTGGATGCGAGATGAGACGCAGAACGCAGACCCGCAGCCCAAGGACAAATAGGGGGAGGCGCGCTGCCCCGGATGTCCGCACTGCCAGGCCTGACCCCGGACAAGCGCAGGAGTACGAGGTCGAGACCATCATCGGCCTGGAAGAATACGCGCGGCGCGAGGTGCGACGGCTGCTTGGCAAGGCGGTGCAGGTTGAGCGCGACGCATCCGAAGGGCGGTTCACCCTGCGATACGACGGCAATATCCGCCGGTTCGACGAACTCAGGACGATTACCGCAGTCCACAGAGTCGAAAACTTCGCCGTACCGCGTCCCCGCGCGCTGCTCGGACACCAGCACTTGACCCGACTACTAGGAATCATTCATTTCATAATCGCTACCCGCGCCGACGGCGCATTCCGCACATTCCGCATCACTGCGGCGGGCGCGGGTTCCGGCGTCTATTTGCGCCTGCGGCAGGAGATCGCCTCCGCAACCGGACTCGACTCCACCGATGGCGCCGCAAATCTCCACATTGCGGTGCGCCGCGCCGCAAGGGACGACGCAGGCTGGCAGGTGCTCATACGCACAAGCGCCATGCCACTGTCCGCCCGCAGGTGGCGCGTCTGCGACATGCCCGGCGCGCTCAACGCCACAGTCGCGAGCGTGATGGCCTCCCTCGCGCGGCCACGCCAGAATGAGCGTGTGCTGAACCTGTGCTGCGGCTCAGGCACGCTGATGATCGAGCGGCTTGGCTTAGGCGCCGCCGCAAGCGTAACCGGCGTGGACAACAGCGCAGACGCCCTGGAATGCGCCGATACCAACCTTCGCGCCGCCGGACATCGCACTCCCGTGGCTCTTCTGCAGGAAGACTGCGCCAACCTACCGCTTCCGGACGCCTCCATAGACACCATAACCGCCGACCTTCCCTTTGGCATGCTGCAGGACGGCAGTAGCGACATAGAAGCGCTGTACAGATCGATGCTTGCAGAATCCGCAAGAGTCGCGACGCCAAACGGCTTGCTGGTCCTCATCACGACACGAAGGCGCACAATGCTATCAACCCTCGACGATAACTCGAACTGGGATCTGGCGAATGAAGTTCCGCTCAGCATCTCCCATAGCCGTGGCTACATCAAGCCGCACATCTACGTTCTCAGGCGAGGCAGAAATACGGACAGTCGGCTATAATTTCAAAGAGATTAAGCGGCGGCCCAATTAGGTGGTCCCTAATGCCAGTTTCCCGCTCGTCCTCAGATTGCCGAGAGAATACGGAATCGAACGCATTGGCACAGCAAGGTGGAATGAAAATGAAGCAACTCACACTCCAGCCCATCCGCAGCGTTCAGGGCGAGATACGCCTGCCCGGCTCCAAGAGCATGTCCAACCGCGTCCTCCTGCTTGCCGCACTGGCTGAAGGCACAACGCAGGTGCGCAACCTGCTGGAAAGCGACGATACGACACATATGCTCAACGCCTTGGGCTTGCTGGGTGTCACAGTACGCCACTCCGATGACGGCGCATACTCCGAGGTTGACGGCTTGGGCGGCGCGTTCCCCGAAGGTGAGGCAACGCTGTTTCTCGGCAACTCCGGCACAACCATGCGCTCGCTATGCGCCGCAATCTGCGCGGGTAGGGGACGCTACACGCTGACCGGCGAGCCGCGCATGCTGGAGCGACCCATTGGCGATCTCGTTGACGCTCTCCGGCAGGTCGGCGCACAGATTGCGTACACCGGCGCAGATGGCTGCCCGCCCCTCGACATCGATGCTCGCGGGCTTGAAGGCGGCACCGTGCGCATACGCGGCAACATATCAAGCCAGTATCTCACGGGCATGCTGATGGCTGCGCCAATGGCACTCTCCCCGCTGACCATCGAGGTTGATGGCGATCTCGTCTCCAAGCCTTACATCGAGATGACGCTCGATGTGATGCGGCGCTTCGGCATCGAGGTCGAGCGCAACGGCTACGAGTGGTTCCGCCTGCCCGGCAACCAGAGCTACACATCCCCCGGCAGCATCCTCGTGGAGGGAGACGCTTCATCAGCGTCGTACTTCCTGTCGGCAGGCGCAATCGGCGGTGGGCCCGTGCGAGTCAACGGCGTTGGCGACGACAGCATACAGGGCGATATCGCGCACGCTCAGGTGCTTGAGCAGATGGGCGCAAAGGTGTCCAGCGGGCCCGATTGGATCGAGATTTCGCGCGGCGAACTCACAGGCATTGACGCAGACCTGAACCACATCCCTGACGCCGCCATGACAGTCGCTGTTACCGCGCTTTTCGCCAGGGGAAAGACGACAATCCGCAATGTGCATAACTGGCGCGTCAAGGAGACCGACCGCCTCGCAGCAATGGCGACCGAGCTCCGCAAGGTAGGCGCAGGCGTGGTTGAGGGCGAAGACTACATCGAAATCACGCCACCACAGCAGATACAGCCCGCCGTCATCGACACTTACGATGACCACCGCATGGCGATGTGCTTCTCGCTCGCCGCGCTAGGCGACTCCAGCATCACCATCAACGACCCCGACACGGTGTCAAAGACATTCCCAGACTACTTCGATCGCCTGCATGAAATATGCAAATCTTGAGTCGGATGGATGCATGGCCTAGCCAGGTTCTTGTCGCCGCCTCACGGCTAGCAGCAAAGTCGCCGCCAATCCCAATGTGGCAGCAGACCCTGCAATAGCGATACTCGAGAATAGAAACACGCGTGATGCAGGGCGCACTTCCACATACGCAATGTTCGAGCTCGGGAGCGGCGCCGGTGTCGGTCTGACAGGCGCAACATAATTGGCATCCACCATAAGCATCATTGGCTTGGAAGGATCAGTCGGCAGAATTCGCACAGCAAATGGCACTGCGGGCTGCCCGGATACAGCTTCCGGATTATGCGGAACAGCCTGCGACGAACCGGATATCGGCGGTGTATGCACTTCTGGGACGGATTCAGGCGTTACCGTTAATGTCATAGTCGGTCGAAGGGTGGATGTCGGCGTCGGTGAGGCGGCAGGTTTAGGTGTGGTAGCCTGGACAACACGCGTCGCCGTTCCCGTGTGCGTTGGCACAGCAGTCACGGTGGCGGTCACTGTCGGGCTGGGTGTATCCGTCGCTCTCAGGGTAGCCGTAGGCGTCGGTGAGTAGGTAGGGGTTGGCGTCAGCGTAGGTGATGCCGTCCCCGTAGGCAAAGGGGGCTCTGTCGCCGTTGGTACACGCGTTGGAGTCCTGCTTGGCGTCGGCGTCCTCGTCGCCGTTGACGTGGGAGTTGGAGTCTTCGTAGGCGTAGCTGTCGGCGTGATCGTCTCTGTCGGTGTCGCCGTCGGTGTCAGGGTCGGTGTGGATGTGGCAGTAGGGGTTGGTTCAGGAGTCCTTATCGTGAAGGACACCCTCCCGCTCCTCAGGGGTTCAGATACGTTTTCGGACGCAACCGTAAGTTGAGCGGAATAGTCTCCATCCGCAGCCATATCCTGATCAGGTGTCCACAGCACATCGATGAGTATCGCTCCGCCGCGTGCAGCACTCTTGTACACAAATGGCAACGGGGCTTCAACTCTGTCAGACTTGACACTCCCCACGATTGTGCCGACGGCGGAGGGCATACCTGAAATATCGAATTCGCCATCCGTCACCGGCAAACTGAGTCCGAAACTCTGTGGCCCGCTAACCCGTAGCGAAACATCCCTGATTGACGCTCTTTCTCGACTCTCGAACAGGAGCCTCGCTTCGAATCTGACAGACTGGACATCTCCGGCTGATACTGGCTGAGTTTTCAATCTGACATCCAATGTCGGCGTCAGACTGTGTGCCATTCGATCTCCGACGAGGATGTGCGTCATCATCAGAGTCAGCGGCACCAATATCCAGGCGATGTTTGACCGGACTAATGCACCCAATCAGATTATGCTCAAGCACTTTATAATAAGTTGTTGGCATATATTAGTCTTATTCTTAATTATTAGCAATACGCGTCGCTAAGCTCGCCAAAGACAACGAAATAGCTAAAGGATTACCAACAGGACTCGAAGTGCGGATCCTCACTGTTCAGGCCTGACGGTGAGGGCCCCTGGGACTTCGCAGATTGAAGTTATGCAGATTGGACAGACGCACCACGACCCGTTGTACTGAGGGAAATAAGGAGGGCAGAACAGCGGCAAGAGCGGCGTTAAGGCGCTCACGACTCCGGTCCGTCAATCTATGGCACGACCCGGCAGAGTGTGAATTTACTTGAAGAGGGTGATAGCTCAGGTCAACTCTGGTATCACGGCGTCGCCGAAGAGCTGCATCGACTCTTTGATCTCTTCGTTAGTCAGGCGGCCCCTGCGATTGAATTCCAGGATGCACTGCGCCATTCCTGGAAGATCGTCGCTCAGCTTCTTCAGCTGCTCGATGCACCCGTCAGGATCGTCATAGATGGAGTATTTCAGCGCATCCTGGAAGTTCCAGGTGGCCCAGCCTCCGACGCCGCTTGTGAAACTGTGCCGCGACGTGCCAATGGAGGACGCAGTAGCGTCCGGAATTGTGTTGACTACATCTTCGTCCCGCCAGTTCCGCGCCATCAGTTTGTGCGCCTTCTCCCTTGTTTCAGCCACGAAGAATGAGATGTTCACATGGAACGGCTGCGAATGCGAAGCGGCTTCAGCGCGCTTCGTCTCCTGGAAGTTGCGAAGTCTGTCGATCATTCTCGGCATTGGCTGGCTCAGAGTAGTCCCAATCACGCCTAGCCCCATGCGTGCGGCATACGGGAAAGTCTCATCGCTGTTCGCCGCGAGCAGCAATGGCGGATGCGGCGCCTGCTCGGGCTTCGGCATCACCAGCAGGTCCTTCATGTCCCAGTATTCCCCGCTGAAATTCGCCTTCTCCTGCGTCCACGCCGCCTTCAGCAGACGAATGCCCTCAGAGACGCGATCACGGCTTTCCTCTCCGCTAATATCTCCAGCCTGCCCGAATGCCTGTCCTGACGGCGACCCCCAGCGCCCTCCCAGGCAGAGGTCCAGCCTGCCATTGGTCAGTATGTCGCAGGTCGCTGCCTGTGTCGCCATATGTATGGGGTGATGAAGTGGAAACTGCGCCGCCAGCGTTCCAAAGCGGATACGTGGCGCTGCCTGTGCCGCCGCACACGCAACCATAAGGGGGTTGGACATTGGACGGCCCGGAAAGAATGTCGATTCTGCGAGCCAGGCGGTCTCGAATCCCAGTTTATCCGCCAGCGTAATCTGCTCGATAGTCTCCCAGTGCCGGCGTGGCACCGAAGAGCCGATGTAGCCGGGAACTTGCCAGAACGCTCCGAATCTCAAATCAGTTACCTAAATCCTCTCAAAAGTGCGCTTGAAGGCTCGCCGGTTTCTCGTTTGCGGCGAATGCGATTGCGATCACGGCAGCCTGATGCTCAGGCACTCATCAACGAGAACGCCGGTAACGACCTCAAGCCGATCATTCCATTTGCACATGTCCAAAAGCCGCTCGACGGTGTAGTCACCCCATCGCGTCTGCTCAACGGACGGTCTGCCACCCATTACCAGAGTAGCTATATTTGCGTTCGTCAGAGCGCCGCAGCACATAGGGCACGGCTCGAAGGTCGTGTAGAGTGTCGCCCCGGACATGTCATCCGTGCCTAAGACCGATGATGCTTCCCGCATTGCTACGGTCTCGGCGTGCGCGGTAGGGTCATGCGTCGTGGGCACAAGGTTGCGCCCGCGAGCGATCAACTCCCCATCTCGCACAATCACAGAGCCAACTCCAACATTGCCTTCGTCCGCCGCTCGCTGCGCTTCTTCAAGCGCAACTCTCATGTAGCTCTCGTGATCCGATGAACTCATACTGCGCCTCTCTGGATATTTCTTGTAACCTCGGCGTCATTCTACCAGTCTTGCCGCAGTTCTGTAATCTACTGCCATGTGGGTTAGCACAGCACTGCCTAGATTCGCCCAAACGAAGGGTATAGTCACATCGGGCAGCGCAACTCAGGACGCGAGTCCCTAGAGGTAGGGGACATTCACTTCGCTCCCGCTGTCAGCCTCTATGACCGGAGCGACGAGAGGCAATTCGATGTGCATCTCGGTGTACTCGTCCGGCTTCGATTCGACACTTATGGAGCCTCCGTGCTGGCGCACGATGTCATTGGAGATTGCCAGTCCCAGTCCCGTTCCCTTATCCGTAGGTTTGGTCGTGAAAAACGGGTTGAATATCTTTTCGATGACTTCCGGGGGCATGCCGCTGCCGTTGTCCCTGATGCGAATTTCGACATTCTCCTCGCCCTTGTGGGTAGAAATCCACAGGGTTGGCATGTACGAGTCGGTATCCATGGACTTCGACCCTAGCCTGCGCCGCTTCTCGTCCGTAGCGTCGCAGGCGTTGCCGACCATATTCAAGAATACGCGCCCCAGGTCTCGCGGCACCACATTTATCTCGCCCATATTCGGATCCAGGTCATGTTGAAGGTCCAGTTGGAAGTTCGAGTCGAGCGCCCTCGCACTATGGTAGGCGAGTCTAGCGTGCTCTTCGAGCAAGGCATTGATGTCGGTCGGCCTCTGTTCACCGGTATCCCTGCCCATCATGAGCATATCGTTGACGATGCGATTGGCGCGGTCGCCATGTGTGCGTATCCGCTCCAGATTGCCGTTGAGGTCATTCGATATTTCCTGAATATAATCCTTGTCTTCTTCGCCTATGTCATCTGCTACATCGGCAATCACTTCTTCAAGTTCGCTGAGCAGTTCTTCCGAAGCCTCAGAAAAGTTCTTTACGAAGTTCAAGGGGTTCCTTATCTCGTGAGCGACCCCGGCGGTCAACTCACCGAGAGCGGCTAGCTTTTCTCGCATGACTATCTGGTCTTGGGCGCGCTCCAGTTCCGCCAGCACGCTTTCGAGCTGCTCGTTCTTACCCTGCAGCTCCTCGGCAAGCTGCTCCACGAGATTCAGGCGCTGTGCTTCAAGGGAGTTGCGTCTGAATACTTCAAGGGCAGCAGCCATCTCCGACAATTCGTCTCGACCCTTCATTTCGACTCTGGATTCGAGGTCTCCACCTGCCATTTGAAGCATCCAATCGGAAAGCATCCGAAGGCGATTGAGCAGCATCCGACCCGCGAAGAGCCATGCAATCAGAAAAGCGCCAACGATGCTTACAGCGCTAATCGCCAGCAGGAGGGTACGGCCAGTCAGGATTGCCTGCGTAGATGCGAGAGTTGCTCCATCTGCGCTCGAGCGGGCCGTGTCCACGAGCGAGTCTACTTCGCCAACCAGCGCGAGTGCCACACCTTGATTCAGGGTGAGGAGGTCCTGCTGGTTCTGCTTAATCTGTAGCTGCCTCTCGAGTATGTCAAACCCGTTGTTATCGCCGGTTCCAAGTTCGGCCAGACGATTCGACAGGGGCAATATCTGTGGTCGAAGAGGCCAGTCATCCAGAGCGGCCAGGTTTCGTTCCATACTTCCTGTTGCTGACTCAAACCGCTCGCGTAGCGGCTCAATAAGCGGCGCTGAGGAGATGGAAAAGGCGCTTTCCAGAATCTGGTTGGCAGTGATGGCATCGGCGTGCAGACCGGCGAGGCTGCGATACCGGGCGAGTTCGGCTTCAGAAAAGTGCTCGGCGCGGGCTGCAGGGGCATCGTAGAGATTATGATACCCCGTCATTGTGTAAAACAATTGATTATCAACTGCGGGAACCATGATGTCGTCTATCTGACCCCGCAGGATCGCAAGCTCGACTCTAACCTCTTCCTTCTCAACATTCAGCTCGAAGATCTCGGACATACCGTCTTCGATGGCTTCTATCCCGACCGTCAAAGTCTGCACAAGCGCACGGATATGCTGTGAACGCTCAAACTCTCCTTCGCTCAGGTGCATTGCCGCGGCATTCCCGGCGCGTCCGTCCTCAAGAAGGTCATCGATGTCTATTCCGTCAGCCGCTCCGGTAGTAGTCTGGCCCTCCACGCCGAGCAGCACGGATAGATGACCCTCCAAGGAGTTTCTTGCCGCAGCTATGCCCGCCGACTCGGCGGCTAGCTCTTCAGGAGTCGCCGCAGCCGTAAGGCGTGGGCCAGCATTCACAAGCGTACCGCTGTGCTGCGCTATACCGAATGCCGCGACAACTTCAGGGAGGCTGTTTTCATTAACCAGGCTCTGGGCCGCGCCAACTCTGTTGAACGAAAACCAACCCACCAAACTTGCGGCGACCGTGAGGGCTACCGCTCCGCCGATAGCCAGGTAAAGCTGTGTCGAGATTCGATAACGACTCTCGAGGAGTCGCCGGAGTCTCCGTCTTGCAGACATTGTGGTAATGATTGGTCTCCCGGGCTCAGTTATCGCGGCTCAGTGTACTTACAGGATGATATTCGCCGTCTTTACCAATCACAGTAATGAAGACTTCATCCGAACCCTGGTTGTCGTCACCAAACCGCAACTTGAAACCGTCTATGTCGATCTCGTTGGAACTATTCAGTATGTCCAGGAAACAGGCGCGGTCAACCGAAGGACCACATCTTTCTAACCCTTCAATCGCCAGCCTTCCCGCTAAGTACCCCTCGAACGAAACGAACCCAGGGTCGGCGAAGCGGTCATAGGCTGACAGGGCGTTCAGATACGAGGACACAACAGGTGTCGAACCATCCGTTGGGAACGGAACCACCTGTGTAACGTAAACGCCTTCGCCACCCGCACCAAGCTCGTTGGCGAGGGCATTGCTGCCTACGAAGGAAACTGTGAGAAATATAGGGTCTGCGCCGGTATACCTCGCCAGCTCGATCAGGGCGGCAACAGGTTCGTAGGCGCCGATCATAATCACGGCTTCAGGAGAGCCCAAGTTCAAGTCAAGCAGGGCTGTCTTCACCGCCGTCGTATTGCGAGGATACAGTCCAATGGATACGGGTTCCATCTCCCGCCGGTCAAGAGCCATCCGGACGCCGCGATATCCCGCGCGTCCGTAGGAGTCGTCCTGATACAGGACCCCGATACGCGAAATTCCCAGGTCCTGCGTCAGTCGGGCAACCATTTCCTCCGTCTCCTGGTAGTAAGACGC